>CANIRZ010000005.1 GCA_947470185.1 Sphingomonadales bacterium
ATTTCCTTAAGCTTTGCAACCAGCGCATCGACGTCGGCAACCTTGATACCGGCGCTACGCACGGGCGGTTCGACAACCTTCAGCGTCTTGAGGCGCGGGCTAACATCAACGCCATAATCAGCAGGTGTTTTCTGCGCGAGTGGCTTCGACTTTGCTTTCATGATGTTGGGCAGCGACGCATAACGAGGCTCGTTCAAGCGCAAATCCGTCGTGATGATGGCTGGCATCTTCAGCGACACTGTCTGCAAACCGCCATCGACTTCGCGCGCAACATGCACTGCGTCGCCAGATACGTTTACCGTATTGGCAAAGGTGCCTTGCGGGCGACCCGTCAATGCAGCGAGCATCTGGCCGGTCTGGTTGGAGTCATCGTCAATCGCCTGCTTGCCAAGAATGACAAGGCCAGGCTGTTCTTCTTCAACGATCTTCGCCAAGATCTTGGCAACACCCAAAGGCTCGACATCTTCAGCAACGACAAGGATCGCACGATCAGCGCCCATAGCAAGCGCCGTGCGCAATGTTTCTTGCGCCTTGTCCGGCCCAACCGACACCGCGATCACTTCCGTCGCAACGCCCTTTTCACGCAAACGCAAAGCTTCTTCGATGGCGATTTCGTCAAACGGGTTCATGCTCATTTTGACGTTCGCTAAATCCACGCCCGAACCATCGGGCTTTACCCGCGGTTTTACGTTATAATCGATGACCCGCTTAACGGGGACGATGATCTTCATGTGCTCATCCTTCCATACCGACTCAATGGGACAGATAGATGCCATCCCAAACTGCTGTGCCTATGCTGACCGTTTACGTAAACGTCAAGTGCCTGATCAACCCGTGATATCGAACTTATTCAGCATTTCCGTCGGCCCTCGACGCATGTTGGGACCGACGGATACAATCTCAAGCTGCTTTGCGTACTTCTGCCACAATTTTCTCTGCTGCATCGCCCAGATCATTGGCCGACACGATTGGCAGGCCGCTATTGGCAAGGATGTCCTTGCCCTGCTGCACATTGGTGCCTTCAAGGCGGACAACGAGCGGCACCGACAGGTTCACTTCCTTTGCCGCAGCAACGATACCGTCCGCGATGATGTCGCATTTCATGATGCCACCGAAAATGTTTACCAATATGCCCTTCACGGCAGGGTCCTTCAGGATGATCTTGAACGCAGCCGTCACCTTCTCCTTCGAAGCGCCGCCACCAACATCCAAGAAGTTGGCAGGGAATTCGCCGTTTAGCTTAATGATGTCCATCGTCGCCATCGCAAGGCCAGCGCCATTGACCATGCAGCCGATGTTGCCATCCAATTTAATGTAGGCAAGGTCATATTCCGACGCCTCGACTTCGGCAGGGTCTTCCTCTGTCAGGTCGCGCAATTCGGCGAGGTCTTTGTGACGGAACATGGCATTGCCGTCGAATGCGACCTTAGCATCAAGCACCAACAACTCGTCGCCATTCTTGCCTTCGCAGACGGCGAGAGGGTTGATTTCGATCTGCTCGGCATCAGTGCCGATGAAAGCGCCGTAAAGCCCAGCAAGCACTGTCTGCGCCTGCTTGGCAAGATCGCCCGTCAGGCCAAGCGCCTTTGCAACACTGCGGCCATGGTGCGGTTGGAGGCCCGTGGCTGGATCAATGATGATCGTGTGGATTTTCTCGGGGCTGTCATGCGCCACGTCTTCGATGTTCATGCCGCCTTCGGTTGAGGCAACAACCGCAATCCGGCTGGTCGCACGGTCAACGAGCAGGGCGAGGTAAAATTCCTGCTTAATGTCGGCGCCGTCGGTGATGTACAGGCGGTTGACTTGCTTGCCTTCTGGACCAGTCTGGATCGTTACCAACGTGTTGCCCAACATGTCCTTGGCATGGGCCTCAACCTCATCCAGATTAAACGCCAGACGCACGCCGCCTTTTGCGTCTGGGCCGAGCTCTTTGAACTTGCCCTTGCCGCGTCCGCCGGCATGAATTTGCGATTTCACCACATATAAGGGACCAGGCAATTGCTTAGCGGCGGCAACCGCATCTTCGACGCTCAATGCTGCGATACCGGCAGGGCAAGCCACACCGAATTTTGCGAGCAGTTCTTTGGCCTGATATTCATGGATATTCATGGGAGATTACGTCCTCGGGAAAAGAGAGTTTCGGCGGATGCTTAAGCACAGACGCGCACTGAATGGAAGGCCTTGCGCCCATGTTTTTTGGTTCATGCAGGCGCGCGGACTGCGCAGAGAAATATGTTCCAGTGTCTGCCCCCTCCGTGCCTCTGCGCGCAAAAATTCAAGGCAGTAAATTGAGCGCAACCAATTCGGCGCGGAGTGACGCTGCATCCGTAAAATGATGTGCGGCAAAGCCATTGTTTCGGGCGCTAACGACGTTGTCGTGATTGTCATCAATGAAAATGGCCTCACCCGGCTTCAGCTCGAAGCGATCCAACGCAAGTGCGTAGATGGCAGGGTCAGGCTTCACCAATTTTTCGGTTCCCGACACAATTATATCCTGAAAAAGGTCGAATATCGGCTGTGTCGGACGGAATCCTTCCCAGAATTCTGCCCCAAAATTGGTGATCGCAAACAACGGCACGCCGCTTTCGGCGAGTTCCTGCACAATCTCCAACGACCCTGTGACGGGCCCGGGAATGGTCTCATTGAACCGGGGGGCATAGGCCGCAATCAACGTGGCATATTCTGGAAACTCAGCAATCCGCTCGGCAACCATATCGTCCAAAGCGCGACCCGCATCATGTTGAAAATGCCATTCCGGCGTCACGACATGGGTGACGAAAAACTCCAGCTCATCTTTGTCTGCGATCAGCTTGGCAAAAAGATAGCGCAGGTCCCATTCGAAAAGCACTTTGCCAACATCAAACACAACTGTGGTTATCTTCATGATCACAATTTCCTTATCGACAGGCGCAAAAAAACCGCCCGCGAATCAGATTCGGAGCGGCATTTTGTGAGAGCCATCCGCCTGCAATGCGCAGGCAGGGTCAAATTAACCCTGGCGCGCCTTAAAGCGTGGCTGGGTCTTGTTGATGACATACGTGCGGCCACGGCGGCGAATCACGCGATTATCGCGATGGCGGCCCTTGAGCGACTTCAGAGAATTAACGACTTTCATCGGATTTGCCCGTCTAATAAATGCAAGAAGCTTGAATTGAAGGGGCGCTCCTATGGATCGGGCAGCGGAAAGTCAAGCGCGATTGGCCCTATTTGCGGATTAAGCCCCCATAGATTGTTGGATGTGGTAAGGGACAGCCTTAAGGATGTACCCATGATGAAAAATGCTCGGCTTTTGCTGCTTCTCGCGCCTTCCCTCCTGACCGCTTGTGTCGTGCCAACTGGCCCGGTTGAGGTTACGCGCTTCAATCGCGCCGCAGAGGGCGTGCCGTATGGAGCCGGCAGCTTCGCTGTCGCGCTTGTTGGCGAATCGGCATCGGACAGCACGCTTTCCGGGTCGCCTTATCTTGCGGCCGTCGCGCGCGAAATGCAGCGGATTGGCTATCGCGATATAGGAGGCAATGCGGATGTGGTGGCAGAGATCCGTTTCGGTGCCACGATGATTCGTGCCGATCGACGCGCGCCTATATCGGTTGGCGTCGGAGGCTCCACGGGCAGCTATGGCTCCGGTCTGGGCATTGGCCTGAGCATTAATTTGAGCGGCGGTTCAGCAGCTCAGTTGCAGACAACATTGGCCGTTCGCATCGTCCGGCGCAGCGACCGGGTGGTGATCTGGGAAGGCACGGCGGTGCAATTGGCAAAGGCGGGCTCACCCGCCGCCCAACCCGGTATCGCCGCGTCCAAATTGGCCGAAGCGTTGTTTAAAGACTTCCCCGGCGTGTCTGGTGAGACTATCCGCGTGCCATGACTTCATTGCGAGAGCGAACCAAAAATGCCGATTACTGACATCAACGCCGCCTTCGACAGCGGCAATATCATCGTCCATGCAATGCAGGGCAATGTGGCGACCCTTGGAATCCGCACGGACAAGGATTCGGAATTTGCACAATGGTTCCACTTTCGCGTGGCGTGCACTTCAGGCGAGGAGCTGGAATTACGGATTACAGGCCTTGAGAGCAGCGCCTATCCCGGCGGCTGGCCCAATTACCGCGCTTGCGTTTCCGAAGACCGCGATTATTGGGGTCGCGCTGATACCAGCTACGACAAGGCGGCGGATGGCGGCACGATGACCATCCGCTACACCCCCGCCAGCGATCTTGCATGGTTTGCTTATTTCGCGCCTTACAGCATGGAACGGCACCATGACCTGATAGCCGAGACGGCATTGCTTGAAGGCGTGACCTATCGCTGCCTTGGCCACAGCCTTGAAGGGCAACCGATTGATTGCCTTGAAATGGGCAATGGCGAAACACAAGTCTGGCTGTACGCGCGCCAGCATCCGGGCGAAACGCAGGCCGAATATTGGATGGAAGGTGCGCTGGATATGCTCACCGACCTGAGCGATCCGCATACGCGCGTGTTGTTGGAAAAATGCCGTTTGCATATCGTACCCAACTGCAATCCCGACGGAAGCTGCCGCGGACATTTGCGCACCAATTATCTGGGCATCAACCTGAACCGCGAATGGGCCGAACCGTCGGCGCAGCGTAGCCCCGAAGTGTTAGGTATCCGAAACGCGATGGATGAATCTGGCGTGCATTGGGCTATGGACATTCACGGCGATGAAGCGATTCCCGCAGCATTTATGGCGGGGTTTGAAGGCATCCCGTCATGGACCGATAATCAGGGTGATCGCTATAATGCTTTCATCAACCACCTGTCGGCCCGCACCCCCGATTTCCAGACCGAGCTGGGCTACCCCAAAGCTGGTCCCGGCAGGGCAAACCTGACCATGTCCACCAACCAACTGGCCGAACGCTTTGGCCCGTCGCACAATTGCGTCTCTATGACGCTTGAAATGCCCTATAAAGACACCGTTCATGGCAACGACCCCGAACAAGGCTGGTCCCCCGAACGGTGCCGCCTGCTGGCCCGCGAATGCCTCGCGACACTAGCTGAGATGGTGTAAACTGCGAATATGCGGATTATCAAGGATGATTTAACGGGCGTTGAAATTCGCGCTTTGCTGGAGACGCACTTTGCGTCGATGTTGGCCAGCTCGCCAGCTGAAAGCTGCCATTTCCTCGACTTTGATGGGCTGAATGCGCCGGATGTCACCTTTTGGTCGATTTGGGACGGGGAGGCGCTCGCGGGGTGCGGGGCGTTGAAAGAGCACACGCGCGAACATGGCGAGGTCAAATCGATGCGCACCCATGCCGATCATTTGCGCAAAGGCACTGGCGCGGCGATGCTGAGGCACATCATCTCGCAAGCGCGTCAACGCGGGTATGTGCGGCTAAGCCTTGAAACAGGTTCGTCCGATGCCTTTGCACCCGCGCGTGCATTATATGAAGCCTATGGCTTTGAATATTGCCCACCCTTTTGCGATTATGTCGAAGACCCGTTTAGCCGTTTCATGACCTTGGCGATTTGACCAACTTGCGTTAGGGCGCGGTCAAACAACGAAGGAACTCCCATGCCAAAACTTATCCTCATTCGCCACGGACAGTCCCAATGGAATCTGGAAAACCGGTTCACCGGTTGGTGGGATGTTGACGTAACCGAAAAAGGCGCAGCCGAAGCGTGGGCCGCGGGCGAATTGATGAAGGCCAAGGGCATCGCCCCTGATGTCGCCTTTACCAGCGTGCAGACGCGCGCGATCAAAACGCTCAATCTGGCTCTTGAGGCCATGGGGCGCTTGTGGGTTCCGGCCACCAAGAACTGGCAATTGAATGAGCGGCATTATGGCGGGCTTACAGGGCTGGACAAGGCAGAGACGGCGGCGAAGCATGGTGACGATCAGGTGAAGGTATGGCGCCGCAGCTTTGATATCCCGCCGCCGCCGCTTGATGCTGGATCGCCTTATGACCTATCTTCTGACCCGCGCTACGCGGGCATAGATATCCCCGCCTCAGAAAGCCTGAAAGACACTATCAACCGTGTTTTGCCTTATTGGGACAGCGCGATAGTGCCGGAATTACAGGCGGGAAAAACCGTTTTGATTTCGGCGCACGGCAACAGCTTGCGCGCGCTGGTCAAGCATTTGTCCGGCATTTCGGATGCCGACATAAGCGGCCTCGAAATCCCCACGGGGCAACCCATCGTGTATGAATTGGACGACAATTTGAACGGCGACTATTACTATCTTTCCGAGCGCTAATGGCGCTCGGCCTCCGCGCCCTAGAACTTTGGCGGCTTAAGCGTCGTTGCTGGATTGCGCCTTTTGCGCCGCAAGGCTAAGGCCTTTGCTATTGAAGGTGTCGGGGGAGTGACAGATGACCGAAGCAGCGCCGCTTATTGGCATTATCATGGGAAGCCGTTCGGATTGGGAAACCATGCGTGAGGCTTCAGCGACACTGGCTACGCTCCAAATCCCACATGAATGCAAAGTGGTGTCTGCGCATCGCACGCCCGAACGCTTGTATGATTATGCAAAAGGCGCGGTTGGGCGTGGCTTGAAATGCATCATTGCTGGCGCAGGCGGCGCGGCACATTTGCCCGGCATGGCGGCGTCCATGACGCGGCTGCCAGTGCTTGGCGTACCTGTGCAGTCCAAGGCGCTGGACGGGATGGACAGCCTTTTGTCCATCGTCCAGATGCCTGCCGGAATTCCAGTGGGAACCTTAGCCATTGGCAAGGCGGGCGCAACAAACGCGGCCTTGCTGGCGGCGGCAATGCTGGCAAATGAGGATGCGGCGCTTGCCCAACGGCTCGATGCATGGCGCGCAGCACAAACGGCGTCGGTCGCCGAAACGCCCGAATAAGTTTGCGAGATGGCTGCGTTACCCCCTGGTTCAACTATTGGAATATTAGGCGGCGGTCAGCTTGGCCGTATGCTTGCGGTCGCCGCTGCGCAATTGGGCTATCGTTGCCATATTTACGCGCCACCGGGTGATAATGTCGCGTGCGATGTGGGCGCCGCATATACTGTCGCCGAATATGATGATTTGGCCGCACTGAAGGCATTTGCCAACGCTTGCGATGTTGTCACCTTCGAATTTGAAAATGTGCCCGTGCCGCCGCTTGAAACGATCACTGGCCTTGTTCCGGTTTACCCACCGCTCAAAGCATTGGAAGTAGCGCAGGATCGGGCTGCGGAAAAAAATTTCGTGCGTGCGCTTGGCGGGAAGACAGCTGAATTTGCTGTGGCGCAGGACGAGAGTGCATTGCCCGCGGCGATTGACGCAGTTGGCATGCCCTGCATCCTGAAAACCATCCGCTTTGGTTATGACGGCAAGGGACAGGCGCGGATCACGGCGCGGAGCGACATTGCCGGCGCGTGGGAACGGACGGGTGCCCAGCCCGTCATTGCCGAGGCCATGGTGGCGTTTGATGCAGAATACTCGGTGATATTGGTGCGCGGCCAAGATGGCGAAATCCGTTTTTGGGACAGCCCGCGCAATCTGCATGTCGGTGGCGTCCTTGCGACATCGACGCTGCCGTCGGGCACTTTGGTTGAAAGCCAGCAGGAAGACGCGCGCGCGCTGGCCGCAGCGGTCGCATCGGCGCTAGACTATGTCGGCGTGTTCACCGCCGAATTCTTTGCCGGTGCGCAAGGCCCAGTATTCAACGAAATCGCACCGCGCGTGCACAATAGCGGGCATTGGACCATCGAAGGTGCGGCAACCAGTCAGTTTGAAAACCACATTCGCGCCATTTGCAGCCTGCCGCTTGGCGCGACGGACACGGTTGCTCAACGGGTGGAAATGGAAAACCTGATTGGCGACGATGGCGACCGATTTGAGCAGATTTTATCTGACCCTGCGGCAAGCCTGCATCTGTATGGCAAGGCCGAAGCGCGGCCGGGGCGAAAAATAGGCCACGTCACCCGCTTGTATCGGTAAGAAAAAGTCTGCAAGACGGACGGATGAATCATCCCGAAATCGTTCTTGTCCTCGCCCGCGCCGTTAATGGGACAATCGGGAAGGACGGTGGCATGCCATGGCACATTCCCGCTGACCTGCGCCATTTTAAGCAGGTCACCAAAGGACGGCCAATGATCATGGGCCGCAAGACCTTTGACAGCCTGCCTGGCTTGCTCGACGGACGCCGCCACATCGTGCTCACCCGCGACACAGCTTGGGAGGAAGAGGGCGCCGAGGTTGTCCATTCGGTTGAGGACGCGTTGAAGCGCGCCAATGGGCCGCATGTGTGCGTCATCGGCGGGGCGGAGATTTACGAATTGTTCTTGCCGCTTGCTGACCGCATAGAACTCACCGAAATCGATGCCAATCCCGAAGGCGATGCATCAGTGCCCGCCTTTGACATGTCCATATGGGAAGAAATCGAGCGCGTGGGACACGAAGCCGAAGGCGGCGCTCCGTCCTTCGATTTTGTAACGCTGGTGCGGCGGGAAGCTGCCTAAATATCAACGTGCAGGGGGGATATATGCGTAAAAGATTTTGGATTCCGGCGACATTGATTGCCGCTGCCGCTGTAGGATTCTTTGGGTTCCTGCCGGGCTATGTCGAAGGATCGATGAACCAGGTTGACGGCAAAGCGTTGATTGCGGTCAGTGACGAAGCCAAGGCTCTGCACAAGACGTTGAACATCGTGGACCTGCACAGCGACACGTTGATGTGGGACCGCAACCTCAATGACCGTGCGTCACGCGGCCATGTGGATTTGCCGCGCTTGCAAGATGGCAATGTTGCGTTGCAGTTATTTTCGTCCGTTACAAAGACGCCAAAGAACCAGAATTATGACGGCAATGGCGCCGATAGCGACAACATCACCTTGCTCACCTTTGCGCAGTTGCAGCCTGTGAAGACATGGCATTCTTTGGTCGAACGGTCATTATATCATGCGGCTAAACGTGGTGATGCCGTTGCGGGTTCGAACGGCGCGTTGGCAGCGGTGGATTCAGCCGCCGACTTGGACACATTGCTTGCCGCACGGCAAACAGCTCTGCGTCCGGTCGGGGCGATGCTCACGATCGAAGGCCTCCAGAATTTGGAAGGTAAAGCGTCCAATCTTGACCGGTTGTATGATGCCGGCTTCCGTATGGCTGGGCTCACCCATTTCTTTGACAATGAACTGGGCGGATCAATGCATGGCCTGAAAAAAGGCGGATTGACCCCTTTTGGTCGCGACATTGTCCGGCGAATGGAGGCGAAGGGTATGATTGTCGATATCGCCCATCTTAGCCATGCCGGTGTTGCCGAAGTGTTGGCGATGGCCACGCGGCCAGTGGTCTCCAGCCATGGCGGTGTGCAGGCGACATGTAAGGTCAACCGCAACCTGACTGACGACGAAGTGCGCGGCGTCGCCAAAACCGGCGGTGTTATAGGCATTGGCTATTGGGATGGCGCAATCTGTTCAACCGATCCACGCGCTGCCGCCAAAGCGATGAAGCATGTCCGCGATCTTGTGGGCATTCAGCATGTGGCTTTGGGGTCGGACTATGACGGCGCAACCACAGTGCGTTTCGACACGTCGCAATTGGTTCAAGTGACGCAAGCATTGATGGACGAAGGCTTCACGGCGCAAGAAATCCGTGCCGTCATGGGTGAAAATGCCCTGCGCGTCATTCGTGCAGGGTTGGTTCCGATGCCAAAGGCTTCCGCAGTATAATGACCATTCCGCGCCTTTCTGCTAAAGACCGCATGCCTGACGCTTTGCGCGGCGGGGTCGTGGCCTTGGGCAATTTTGATGGCTTCCATTTGGGGCACCAAGCAGTGGCCGGTGAAGCCATAGCGCAGGCCAAGGCCGCTGGCAGCGCGGCCATTATCGCCACATTTGATCCGCATCCCGTGCGCTTCTTTGCGCCGCAATCACCTTGGTTCCGGCTGACAACACTTGATCAGCGGCAGCGCCTTTTCGAAGCTGCGGGCGCGGATGCGATGTTGGTGTTCGATTTCGATGCGGAACTTGCCGCGACCAGTGCAGACGATTTCATTGTCAAATTGCTGATCGAGCGGCTTGGGTTTTCGGCGGTAGTCACTGGCGAGGACTTTACTTTTGGCAAAGCGCGTGGCGGCAATATCAATGTGCTGCGCGAGATTGGCGCCACGCACGGGCTTTCCTCCTCTGCGATGGGCCCTGTGGTCGATGACGCAGGTGTCATCTCGTCAAGCCGCGTTCGCACTGCGTTGCAAGACGGCAACTGCGCAACCGCAACCGCATTGCTCACGCGGCCTTTTGCCGTTGAAGGCGTTGTCCAGCATGGCGACAAAAACGGCCGACTCTTGGGCTTTCCTACGGCCAATATCGACATGGGCCATTATCTGCGCCCACGTTACGGCATTTATGCGGTGAAGGGGCGGTTGCCCGATGGCCGCGTGTTGAACGGCGCGGCAAACCTTGGCATCCGCCCGACCTTTGACCCACCCAAGGAATTGCTTGAGCCACATTTCTTCGACTTTGCCGAAGATTTATATGGCCAGAATATCGAGATTGAGTTCCACGCCTTCATTCGCGGTGAGGCCAAGTTTGATAGCCTAGACGCGCTGATGGCGCAGATGGCGAAAGATTGCGCATTGGCAAAAAATATTTTGTTATCAAGTACTTGATTGATTATCCATTGTCCAGCCGTTAGGCCGTAGGTTCCCGCTTTCGCGGGAATGACAAAGATGTTGGAGCAGAACCTTCATGAATCTATCTCGTCGCAAAAAAAAGCTTTGGCGGTCGTTGTGGTCATTCTCCTCGGCCTGACCCTGCTTAATGCAACTTGGCTTGCGCCGACGCCCGCGGGCAAGCCAAAGCTCATCGCGCATCGCGGGGTTTATCACCTCTATGATAAACGCGCCGCATTTGGCCGTGACACCTGCACCGCGCGTTTCATACGCCCACCCGATCATGATGTGTTCGAAAACACCATTGCCTCAATTCAGATGGCGGCGGGGCTGGGGGGCGATATGGTCGAAATTGATGTCGCACCGACCAAGGATGGCAAAATGGTGCTGTTCCACGATTGGACGGTCGATTGTCGTACCAATGGCAAAGGCGAAACCCGCGACCTGACACTATCGGAGTTGAAGGCGCTCGACATTGGCTATGGCTATACGACTGATGGCGGAAAGACATTCCCGTTGCGTGGCAAGGGTGTCGGGCAAATTCCGACAGTCGAAGAAGCACTGGCCGCCTTGCCCGCACAGCCGTTGCTGTTCAACTTCAAGTCGAAAAATCCGGCTGAGGCGGACGAGTTGTTCGCCATATTGAAAGCATCTGGCCGGGATTATGAAAAGCTTGGTGATGCCTTTTACGGCGGACAACGCCCGGTGGATCGCATACGACAACTCGCGCCCAAGAACTGGGCCTTTAACATGAAAGGCGAGGCGAAGGCCTGCACCAAGGATTATGTCCTGTACGGCTGGACTGGAATCGTTCCGGACAGCTGTCGTAATGGCGTGTTGGTAATCCCGGTTAATTATCAATGGCCGATGTGGGGCTGGCCCAACCGCCTGATCGCTCGCATGGAAAGCGTCGGCGCGAAAATCATCGTGGTGGGGCCGCATGAAAGCGGTAAGTCGAACGAGGGGCTTTCGGATGTGCATGATCTTAGAAAAATACCTGCGAGCTACAACGGGTATATCTGGGTTGAGGACATCTGGGCCATCGGGCCAGCGTTGCGGCGGTGATCATGCCAATCCTCCCCATAGCAAGCCGATGGGGAGGATACAGGCTTTATTTGCAGCGCCATATCCTTTAGGCACCCGCACGATATGACCGAACCTGCTGACTCACCGAAACAAGACTATCGCGACAGCGTCTTCTTGCCCAAAACCGATTTTCCGATGAAGGCTGGCCTTCCGCAGAAGGAGCCGGGTATTTTAGCGCGCTGGCAGGCGGCAGATTTCTACACGGAGCTGCGCAATCGCCGCCGTGGGCGCGAAAAGTTCATCCTGCATGATGGCCCGCCTTATGCGAATGGCGACATGCATATCGGCCATGCGCTGAACCATATCCTCAAGGACATGGTCGTCCGCACGCAGACATTGTTGGGCAAAGACGCGCCTTATGTGCCCGGCTGGGATTGCCACGGCCTGCCGATTGAGTGGAAAGTTGAAGAGCAATATCGCAAGAAGAAGCTGAACAAAGACGAAGTGCCCGCTGTTGAATTTCGCGCCGAATGCCGCGCTTATGCACAGAATTGGGTTGATACGCAGCGCGAACAATTGAAGCGGCTGGGCATCAATGCCGATTGGGACAATCCCTATCTAACCATGGATTTTCAGGCCGAGGCAACGATTGTTGCCGAGCTGCTGAAATTCGCCGAAAGCGGCCAGCTCTACCGCGGAGCAAAGCCAGTGATGTGGTCGCCCGTCGAAAAGACCGCCTTGGCCGAAGCTGAAGTTGAATATGAGGACATCGTTTCGACCCAGATCGACGTGGCGTTTGAGATTGTTGAAGCACCCAACGAACCTTCGTTAGTTGGTGCGTTCGCGGTCATCTGGACAACGACCCCTTGGACCATCCCCGTCAATCAGGCTTTGGCTTATGGGCCAGAGGTTGATTACGTCGTTTCTGAGGTGGCTGGCCGCCGCTATATCTATGCCCTTGATCTTGAAGCTGCATTCTTGTCCCGACTAGGGGTAGAGTCTGTCGATCGTGGCTATGGTCCTCTCAAGACTGGGGGGCTTGTTGATGCCTTCGTCCGCCACCCAATGCATCATCTCGGCGGTTTCTTTGCGAAACCGCGCTCAATGCTCGCGGGCGACTTCGTCACCACTGAGAGCGGCACTGGTCTTGTTCATATGTCTCCGGACCATGGTGAAGATGACTTTGATCTCTGCAAGGCGAATGGCATCGATCCCGTTTTTGCGGTCGAAGGCGACGGCAAATATCGCGCCGACTGGCTCTGGCTGGGCGGTGAAGGCAGCGTCATCAATCCCAAGTTCAACGCGCCTGACGGCCCCATCTGCACCGCATTACGCGAAAGCGGCGGGTTGCTCGCGGCGTCGGCGGATTACAAGCACAGCTATCCGCACAGCTGGCGGTCGAAGGCAAAGGTAATCTACCGCTGCACCCCGCAATGGTTCGTGCCGATGGATAAAGCGACTGTTGGCGCGACACTGCGCGAAAAGGCGGTGGCCGCGATTTCGGATACCCGCTTCATCCCCGAAAAGGGCCGGAACCGCCTGTCGTCGATGGTCGAAGGCCGCCCCGATTGGGTGCTTTCCCGTCAGCGCGCATGGGGCGTGCCGATCACCTTATTTGTGAAAAAGGGAACCAACCAGTATCTCGACGATCCGGCCGTGAACGCGCGCATCATTGCGGGCGTGCGCGCAAAGGGTGTCGATGGGTGGTCCGAGGAACGGGCGCAGGAATATCTTGGGCCTGACTACGCACTCGCAGATTATGAGCGCGTAACCGACATTCTTGATGTCTGGTTTGATTCGGGCTGCACGCATGCCTTTGTCCTTGAAAGCGGACGTTGGCCTGATCTGCAATGGCCTGCGGACCTGTATCTGGAGGGTAGCGACCAGCATCGTGGCTGGTTCCAGTCTTCCTTACTGCAAAGCTGCGGCACGCGGGGGCGTGCGCCCTACAATGCGGTGCTGACCCACGGGTTTACGATGGACCAAAAGGGCATGAAAATGTCCAAGTCATTGGGCAACACTATCAACCCGTTGGACCTGATGCGTGACAGTGGCGCGGATATCTTACGGCTTTGGGCGCTGACGGTCGACTTCACTGAGGACCATCGGATCGGCAAAGAGATCTTGCAAGGCGTGTCCGACCAGTATCGCAAATTGCGCAATACCTTCCGCTATCTGCTTGGCGCACTCGACGGTTTCTCCGACCCCGAAAAGGTAGAGGTTGCCGATATGCCCGAGCTGGAGCGTTATATGCTCCATCTACTCGCCGACATGGACGTGAAGCTGCGGCAAGCGGTCGATGATTTTGACTTTAACAATTATGTCCGGTTGCTGACCGATTTTGCGAACGAAGATCTGTCGGCCTTCTTCTTCGATATCCGCAAGGACAGCCTCTATTGCGATGCGGCCACTGATCCGAAGCGCATGGCCTATCGCACAGTGTTGGACATATTGTTCCATGCGCTCGTTCGTTACGCCGCGCCCGTGTTGGTTTTCACCAGCGAAGAAGTTTGGCAGACGCGTTTCGGCGCGGATGTCGACAGTGTACATTTTTCGGATTGGCCGGAGGTTGATGCGGGTTGGATTGATACAAAATTGGCCGAAAATTGGGGTCGCATCAGGGGAGCCCGTATGCTGGCAAACGAGCTGATCGAACCTATGCGACGCAACAAGGAAATTGGCTCAAGTCTGGAAGTTGAATATAGCTACTCGGGTGATGCCGGCGAAATCGACCTCGCCGAAATATTTATCGTGTCTACTGTGCATCTTGGCAGAGAAGAAGGCGCAGTTAAAACCGCCAACCATAAATGCGGCCGCTGCTGGCGGCATTTGCCTGAGGTTGTTGATGACGGCGCTTTGTGCGGACGTTGTGCGGATGTTGTTGGTGGGTAGTACTCATCAAATCCTCCCCATTTATGGGGAGGTGGCAACCCACAGGGTTGACGGAGGGGGCTGGCGGCTTACACGAGGGGATATGTGCGTATTTACATCCCCCTCCACCACGCTTCGCATGGTCACCCTCTCCGTAAACGGGGAGGATTAAGCATGAATTCCAACTCCAAATTCCGCCTGCAGGGCCTTATGCTCGCAAGCCTTGTGTTCATTGCGGATCAGATCGTGAAATATGCGATGCTTGGGCCGTTGCAACTTCAAAGCCGCGGTGTCATTCACATCATTTCGTTCTTTGACTTGCGCTATGCTGAGAACCGCGGCGTTTCGATGAGCTTTTTAACCGCAGACAGTGACGGCGAACGATGGGCGCTGGTGGCATTGACTGGCGTGATTGCGGTCGCTGTTGGCGTTTGGATGTGGCGCGAAAAACTGCGCGGTGATGTGCTTGCCTTGTCGCTGGTACTGGGCGGCGCGCTCGGGAATATCGTCGACCGCGTTCGTTATGGCTATGTCGTAGACTATGCCGACCTGCACTTTGGCGCTTTCCGACCCTTTTACATTTTTAACCTGGCCGATGCCTGCATCAGCATCGGCGTGATGATATTGCTTGCCCGCGCCTTTCTGATAAGCGACAAGGCGTCGGACCGCGGGTCTGTTGTTCAGGAACCCGTAAGCAGCGCCGACATAGTGGAGAAGTCATGAAGCCGATACTTATCTTAGCGGCAGCGTCAGTTGCTATTCTCACGCTTTCTGGCTGCGGAACGACGAGCGTTTATCAACGCGATCGCCCTGATGAATTTGCTGTTACACGATCAGAACCGATCCAGGTTCCTGCCGAGTTTAATTTGCCCGCGCCGACACCCAACGCCCCGCGTCCGCAGGCTGGCGACACAAAGCAGCAAGTTTTGGACGCCATGTTTGGCGGCAATGTGCCCACGTCACGTCCGCAATCCGGCCAGTAAATGGATATGCATATGAATAAGAAATCTTTGCTTCTTGCCGCTGCAATGCTTGCACTTCCAATGCTTTCCGGCTGCGCATCTGTTGGCAATATGCTTGGTGGCAACAAAACTGCTGCGCCTGTTACAGGCCGCGCTGCACCGCTGGTGGTTCCGCCGGACTTCGCGCTTGAGCCGACCGCAGCAACCATGACGCGTTCAACCGACGCAAGTCAGGAACAAACATTAGATGCCCTATTTGGCGGCATAGCAACGCGCTCAGCGGCGGAACGTTCGATTTCGACCACCGCTGGAACGGCGGAATCTGGCATCCGATCATCTGTCGGTGACCCGCAAACCACTACGGTGAACAAGGGCAGCATTACCCGCGACATTATTGCGGCGCCTGAAGGTGACGGCCAGACCGCTCAGGCGATCATTCCAAACTAACGCATTGAGAGCAAAGCGGCTTTAAGCGCGCACGCTCGCTTCTGCCACGCCAGTGCTGTTGTGGCGCAGTGCCTTCAGCACCGTGTCAACAATCTGCGGCGCGTTCAGGCCAGCTTGGTCATATTGCTTCTGCGGCGAATCATGCTCCTGAAACATATCAGGCAGGCGCATTGTGCGGATCTTGAGGCCCGTATCCATCAGCCCTGCGTCGCTGGCCAGCGTGAGCACATGTGCGCCGAGGCCGCCGACCGAGGCCTCTTCGACGGTCACGATGACTTCATGTGTAGCAATCAGGTGGCGGATCATTTTTTCATCAAGTGGCTTGGCAAAACGCAAGTCGGCGACAGTGGTACTAAGGCCCTTGGCATCCAATGTATCGGCTGCCTTCATCGCTTCGGCCAAACGTGTGCCGAGCGAGAGTATCGCGACTTTTTTCCCTTCGCGCATGATCCGGCCTTTGCCGATTTCCAGCCGTTCGGGTACTTCGGGCAGCGCAACACCGGTCCCGTTGCCGCGTGGGTAGCGGAAAGCGATTGGTCCGCTGTCATGCAGGACGGCAGTGTAGGTCATGTGCACCAACTCCGCCTCATCCGCCGGCGACATCACGACCATATTCGGCAAAGTCGCCAAATAGGTGATGTCAAACGATCCGGCATGTGTGCTGCCGTCGGCGCCAACCAAGCCAGCACGGTCAATGGCGAAGCGCACGGGTAAATTCTGGATAGCGACATCATGCACGACTTGGTCATAAGCACGTTGCAGGAAGGTGGAATAGATCGCGCAGAATGGACGCATTCCTTGCGCGGCAAGGCCAGCGGCAAAGGTCACTGCATGCTGTTCGGCGATACCCACATCAAACGAGCGTTCGGGGTGTGCTGCGGAGAATTTGTCGACGCCTGTGCCGCCGGGCAT
Source organism: Sphingomonadales bacterium (assembly GCA_947470185.1). Taxonomy (GTDB): domain Bacteria; phylum Pseudomonadota; class Alphaproteobacteria; order Sphingomonadales; family Sphingomonadaceae; genus Sphingorhabdus_B. The sequence goes on from CANIRZ010000005.1 coordinate 16,787, forward strand.
AGCCGCGGTGATGGCGCAAATTTTCGGGTCCGTTTCCGCAAGCTTCGCGAGCGTCGCGCCAAAGACATTCTGATATGAAGGTGGACCGCCGCCGGGGCCCTTTTCTTGCTTGCCTGTAATGACGTCGAATTTGACAACGCCATGATATTTGTCGTCCGCGGCTTCTGCAGGGGCGTAGCCCTTACCCTTTTGCGTAACGACATGGATCAGCACTGGGCCTTCGGCATTGTCGCGGACATTTTCGAGGACTGGAATAAGCTGATCAAGATTATGCCCATCAATTGGGCCAACATAATAAAAGCCAAGCTCTTCGAACAAAGTGCCACCCATCGCCATGCCGCGGGCAAATTCCTCAGCCTTTGAAGCTGCGGTGTAAATCCGGCGCGACAGTCTTTTTGCGAGCTTACTGGCAAGGCTGCGCAGGCCGAGATACTCGCTGGAGGATACCAGCCGCGACAAATATGCTGACAAACCACCTACTGGCGGGGCAATCGACATATCATTGTCGTTCAGAATTACGACAAGACGGTTGCCCGCGGCTTGGGCGTTGTTCATCGCCTCATAGGCCATGCCGGCGGACATCGCACCGTCACCGATGACTGCAATCGCCTTGCCGGGCTTTCCAGCAATTTTATTAGCTACGGCAAAACCCAATGCTGCAGAGATCGACGTAGAGCTGTGGGCAGCGCCGAATGGATCATATTCGCTCTCGCTGCGCTTTGTGAAGCCAGATAGGCCGCCGCCGGTGCGCAATGTGCGAATACGGTCGCGCCGACCCGTGAGGATCTTGTGTGGATAGCACTGATGGCCGACATCCCAAATCAGCCGATCATCAGGCGTATTAAAAACATAATGGATTGCGGTCGTGAGTTCGACAACGCCAAGGCCTGCGCCCAGATGGCCACCGGTCACGGAGACTGCAGAGATAGTTTCGGCACGCAGTTCATCGGCCAACTGGCGCAGCTGCGACGCGGCAAGATTACGAAGGTCCGAGGGCACTTTAACCGTATCAAGTAACGGCGTGTCAGGGGAATGTGTCATGGAAATAGCTTAGCGGCGTTTTATCGGACTGTCGAACAGGTAATTACCGCCCGTTCATCCGCAATCTGCACAAATCCCGCGCACTTCGATGACGGGGCGCACCTCTGCGAACCCGGCCTGTTCTGCCGCAGTGCGCACATGCATCGTCAGCGTGTCGTCATCAATATGAGTGGCGGTGCCGCAACTGTCGCAGATCAGGAAAATGCAGTCGTGCAGGCATCCGGGGTGCGAATTGGCGATATAGGCATTTGCGCTTTCGACCCGGCGGGCAAGGTTCGTCGCCACAAACAGGTCCAATATGCGGTAGACGCTGTTGGGCGCAACGCGTTTCCCGCGCCGTTGTGATACAAGATCAGCGATATCATAGGCAGAAGCCGGTTTTTCAAATGTCGCGAGTACGGCGAATATATCCGACCGCATGTCAGTCCATTGTTCGCCTGCCGCAACCAGTGCGCTCTCAGCGGCATGCGCGAGTGATGCGCCTTCATGTTCGTGGTGATGATGTACTGCCATTCCGCCCGTGTAAGCTGCGGCACGAGGCTGGTCAATTGGCGGTCGGCTGCGATTGGTTAAAACTTAGCCTTTGGCCCGATGGTTAAGCAAATGGCCCAGACCAAGTAACGTGACGCCGACAATCGTGAACGCAATTTCTACGCCGCCATGTGGTAACGTTAACGCGCCGCCCATCATGCCGATGCCAAGCGCGCCGACCGTTGCGGGCAGGAATAGTCCGTGATCCTGAAAGCCCTTACCTAGTGCTAACATCCCAAGTATGATGGCCAGCAACAGCCCAACTTCATGGATAATCGGGTTCAGAAACAAGCCGCTGGCGGACGCGAGAACCGCGAGCAATATCGTGGTTACGATGCAATGGATCAGGCACAGTCCAGCAATGCTGAGGCCAAGCCCGTCCCATCGCCATTTATTCCATGCATGTGCCATTTCACAGGCCCTACAGCGATTCGCTGCACGTTACAACATTACATCGCTAAATTTGCAGTCAGGATAGCAGTTTTTGCAACCTCCGACGCTTGCGATTGGCGTTAATCCGGCGCATATCGCCGCATATGAATAGCACACGCAACTCTGCCTCTCCAGTCGTCGAAACTGCGATGTCACGGCCCACCGCGCTGATCAAATGGCTCATGTGTGTCGCTGCCCTTGTCTTTGCTATGGTGGTGGTGGGCGGCATTACGCGGCTGACCGAGTCCGGGCTATCCATTACCGAATGGAAGCCAATCGCCGGCGCTTTGCCGCCGCTGAATGAGGCAAGCTGGCTATCAGAATTCGAAAAGTATAAGCAGATACCCGAATATACGCAGATCAACGGCCCAGCGGGCATGACGATTGCGGAGTTTAAATTTATCTATTTCTGGGAATGGATCCACCGCCTGCTTGGCCGGGTCATTGGTTTGGCCTTCGCATTGCCGCTCGCATGGTTTTGGGTAAAGAAAGCTATCCCGGAGGGGTATAAGCCGCGTCTGCTGGCGCTTTTGGCGCTCGGTGCGCTTCAGGGTACCATTGGTTGGTGGATGGTGTCATCTGGCCTCTCTGCGCGGACAGATGTTAGCCATTACAGGCTCGCAGTACATTTGCTGACGGCGCTGACCATTTTGGGTGGCTTGGTATGGACTGCGCTCGATTTGCGTGCGCTTGCGAAGGACCCGTTGGCACGGCCAGCAAAGATGACTGGCTATGCCGCTATTGTCCTTTCCATTCTCTTTATACAATTATTGTTCGGGGCTTGGGTCGCAGGATTGAATGCTGGTTATGTTGCCAACACTTGGCCGCTGATGAACGACAGATTCTATCCCGAGGGTGTTGACACCACGCAAGGCGTATTCTTTGCCCTCGTCAACGACCCATATCTGACGCATTTCGTCCATCGCTGGTGGGCATGGGTCGCGGTGGCTGCACTCTTATTATTAGCGCGCCGTGTTAAAAAAGCGGGCGTGCGCGGCGCGTCGGTAGCTATCCATGGCACCTTTGGCATCCAAATCATCTTGGGCATTGCGACGGTTATGACCGGCGTTAACATTGTGCTGGCGGTATCGCATCAGGCTGTCGGTGCTTTGGTGGTAGCGTCGGCCGTATGGGGGGCGCATGTTCTGGGACGCAAGGCGGTTTAGCGCTGGAGGTATTATTATACCCGCCGTAAAACAGGCGCTTTTGCTTGACTGTTAGAGCTTTCATCGCCATTGGCACCGCTTCGCGTGCGGTTTCTTTATGATTCTGCGCTTCTACAAAATTTCGAAAGGTGCGATTAGCGATGAAAACGCTATCCAGAGTTACGAAATCGATCCGTCCACAGGACGTCGAAAAATCGTGGATCCTCATTGACGCAGAAGATTTGGTTGTTGGCCGTGTTGCCAGCCTCATTGCCAATATCCTGCGCGGTAAGACGAAGCCAAGTTACACGCCGCACGTTGATTGCGGTGACCATGTCATTGTCATCAATGCGGACAAGGTGAAGTTCACTGGCAAGAAACTGACCGACAAGGTCTATTATCGTCACACGGGCTACATCGGCGGTATCAAGGGTATAACCGCTGGCAAGGTGCTGGATGGCAAGTTCCCTGAGCGCGTGCTTGAAAAGGCCGTAGAGCGCATGGTTCCACGCGGTCCTTTGGGCCGTGCGCAAATGCGTGCGCTGCATCTGTATAATGGCGCCGAGCATCCACATGCCGGTCAACAGCCAACGACGCTCGACGTCGCTTCCATGAACCGCAAGAACAAGGTGGGTGCATAATGTCCGACACTGCAACTTCGCTCGCTGATCTCGAAACACTGGGCGCCGACGTTCAGGCGCCTGCGCAGATCGCTGCTGTCATCCGTGAACAGGAAATTGACGCGCAAGGCCGCGCTTATGCAACGGGCCGCCGTAAAGACGCCGTTGCCCGCGTATGGCTGAAGCCTGGCACAGGTAAAATCGTCGTCAATGGCCGAGACCAGGAAGTGTATTTCGCACGTCCTTCGCTGCGCCTCGTCATCAACCAGCCGTTTGGTGTAACCGAGCGCACGGGCCAGTATGACGTCATCGCAACCGTTAAGGGCGGCGGCCTTTCCGGCCAAGCTGGCGCGGTCAAGCATGGCATCGCACAGGCATTGTCGAAATTCGAACCGTTGCTGCGCAGCGCCGTGAAGGCCGAAGGCTTCCTGACACGCGACAGCCGCGTTGTTGAGCGTAAGAAATACGGTAAGGCCAAGGCCCGTAAGAGCTTCCAGTTTTCGAAGCGTTAAAACCGTTCAGGACCGCAAGGGTTCACTCTTGCACTTACAAAAAAGGCGGCACCAACTGGGGCCGCCTTTTTTCGTTGTGGGCCAACGCTTTGATTGGCACATAGCGCGCATGACCAAATATATCCTTAGTGCGTTGCTTCTCGCTCTCGTCGTTTCCAGCTTTTGGTTCTGGAACAAAACTGACCCGCAGAAGCTGGATTTTGCAGACCGCATGGCGCCGGGTGCTGTTGAGCTTGCGGAAACGCCGATCACCGGCATTGCCTATGGAAGTGATGCGCGCCAACAACTTGATATCTATGCGCCCCTCGGCAGAACCGAGACAGCACATCCCGTGCTTATCTTTTTTCATGGTGGCTCATGGCGTGATGGCGAACGGGAGGGCTATGGCTTTGTGGGGCGTACCTTTGCATCGCGTGGGTTTGTCACTGTCATCGCGGACTATCGCAAATCGCCAAAGGTGCGCTTTCCTGCATTTGTGCAAGACACGGCCGCCACCATTGCTTGGGTCCATACCAACATCGCCAAGCATAACGGCGACCCCAAACGTATTTTTCTTATGGGACATAGCGCTGGCGCGCATATTGCCATGATGGCTGCATTAGACCCGCAATGGCTTGCCGCGAAGGATCTGAAGCCGGACGTGATCAAGGGCGTCATTGGACTTGCCGGGCCTTATGATTTTCTGCCGCTGACGAGTGATTCGTCGAAAATCGCGTTGGGCCAATGGCCTGACCTGACCGAGACGCAGCCGATCACTTATGCACGCGGCGATGCGCCGCCTTTGTTGCTGCTTGCCGGAGACAAAGATACCGTCGTAAAGCCGCGGAACAGCAAAATTCTGTCTGAGAAGATCCAAGCCTTAGGCGGGCAGCAGCAGTTGAAAATCTATCCCGATGTTGGCCATGCCGACATCATCATGGCTGTCGCACGCCCGTTCCGCAAAAAAGCACCGGTCGTTGCGGATGTCGTCGACTTCATAAACGCGCACTGACCGCCTTAAGGAGCAGCGTGGGATTTCTCGCCAACTATCTTTTGGCGATAGGAAATGATGAGTAATCCTGCGTTCACTATAGCAGCGCCAAGCATTGCCCAGGCCGCGCCGACTTCCCCATAGATGGGCATCAGCCAGACCAGCAGAAGTGCGACTATGATTGCACCAGCGAAGCTGCACAGCATCACGCGCCCAGCTTTGCCGGCGCTCAATAATGCAGGCTCCAGCCCAAGCGTGGCAAATTGCACGGCGGTGGCGGCGCCCAAGATCATGACCAGCGGATAAGCAGCGACAAATTCAGCGCCGAATATCCAAATGATAACCGGTTTGCCCGCCAATCCCACGATCGCCAATACGAGCACTGCGGCAACGCCGGAGACCTTCATCATCCGATTGAGCAAATTGCGGGCATCCTTTGGGTCGCCTGTATGGGCGACGCGGGCATATTCGGTGAAGATTGCCATTGATATAGCGTCGCCAACACGCGCGAAAACTTGGCCCAATTGATAGCCCAGCCGAAAGAACCCCGCGGCCGTAGCGCCCACATAAAAGCCGACTACCACGGCAACCATTTGCTGGCTCGTCAGCTTAAAACTAGATCCTACATTCGACCATAAGGCGAATTTGCCGATGCCGGGGAAGCTCTGCTGAAAACCCTGGCGTGTGGGCAGCGTCTTTAGGCGCAAGGGCAATTGGAGCTTACGCAACACATTAACCCAAACGCATATCGTTGGTACTATCTCAGAAATCAGCCACACCGCCAGAAAGCCCCACACCGTTGGTTGCGTTAAAATCAGCAGGCCGGTGCCGACCAGACGAATGATAGGAACCAGCATGTCGGGAATGGCGGCGTCGCCGAACCGGTCGCTTATCCGCAATAGTCCGGTGGGCGTTGAACGCGCGGACAACACGAGAAGGGCGGTAAAGGCAATGACTGCTATGGCTTCTGAATCATCCCAGCCTTGATTGCCGGCAAGCGCCCATGCACCGATAGCAGCCACCAGTAATGCAATCACGGCACCAACCAAATCTAGAATCAGGCAGAACCACGTCAATTCTGCCAGCTTTGCGTGCGATTTTTCGTGGACAAGCGTGGTCCCATAACGGAGCAAAATCTGCCATGTCTGGAATGATGTGAACCCTGATACGGTCTGGGCAAAACTGAAGATCAGCATGAACTTGCCGAAGTTTGCTGGCCCCAAAGTTTGCGTTGAGACGGCAAGATAGACAAGGCTTAGGACCGCGGAAACTGTTTTTGGTAAAAAAAGCCAGGCGCCAGATCGCAATATGCGGCGCCCACTTCCCTGTTTCTGCTCATCTATCAAGTGCACACCCCAATCTGACTAAGGACTAATCCACTTCGCTCCGCATTCAAAGAGATGTCATTATGTCTTAGATAAAAAAGGTCTGAAGAATTTTTAAAAATAGGCGCGCCGATCAGATTTGAACAATTGGCCAGTGAATTTCTAAAACGCCCACGGTTCGTCCGGTATGCTCATTTAAAACCCAACTGATTTGTGGCAAAAAGGTCGCCAAGCTCGCCCACAAGAGATAATGAAAATGCATGATCACGAAGTCGCACCAAAAACGGCCTGACTCAACCGGCAGCGCCCCTATAGTATTTCTGTTCAATCACGATGCGGGTCATCAGGTGGCGCATCTGGCAGGTATTGCTGGTGCGTTTGCGCTGCAGGAAAATGGACTTCGTGCGGTAATTGCATTCGGCAGTGAGGTAACCAAGAAAGAGGTGGAGAAACTGCTGTCGCCTGCACAGATTGCGGCGTTGGAGTGGCAATCTCTGGCTCTTCCTAAGCCGCTGGAAGTGCTGACAAGGGGCCTCAACAAGCTTGTGCCCGTCCACCGTCTCATGCGCTTATACTATCATAGCCGCTTGCTGCGCCAATCTTCGGCTATCATCTCGACAGAGCGCACTTGCCTAACCTTGAAACGTCATTGGTCCAGATTTCGCAGGCATGATCGCAGCCCTGCCTTTATCTGTGTTCCGCATGGTTCGGGAGACCGGAGTGTGTCCGTTCATCCAGCGCTTGGAGAATTTGATCTGTTGCTCGTCAGCGGTCAAAAGGTGCAAGACCAATTCATCGACGCGGGCATCGCGACTGCGGACCAATTCCGCATTATCGGCTATGCAAAGTTCGACATTTTGCGCGGCCGTGTGCCGGAGGTATTTTTTGACAACGATAACCCCACCTTCCTGTACAATCCGCATTTCGATCCGCATTTGTCGAGTTGGTTCGACCATGGGGCCGACATATTGGAGTATTTTTATCGGAACCCGGACCGATACAATCTGATCTTTGCACCGCATGTTATGCTCTTTTACAAAAAGGTGCATATTTCGCCCGAATATCGCGTGACCCGCAAACGGCCAGATATTGATCCTAAATATTATAACGCGCCCAATATCCGGATTGACGTGGATAGCGCGCGCCTGTTTGACATGAGCTATACGTGGTCTGCAGATGCCTATATCGGCGATGTTTCAAGTCAGGTGTATGAGTTTCTCTATCGCCCACGCGCCTGCTTTTTCATTGATACGCATAGCAACGTCGCTCCAAATGCACCGCCGGAATATGATTTCTGGAACAATGGTCCTGTGGTCAGAAATGCGCAGGAGCTGCTCCCCGTGCTCGCGGACTATGAGGCGATTGCGGTTCAATATCGCGACGCCCAAGAATGCAGAATGGCGTATACTGCCGATCAGAGCGACCCGCGTCCAGCATCCGAGCGCGGAGCCGAGGCAATACGTATTTATGTCGAAAGCTTGAAACCCGCGGTCTTCGACGGGGCGACGGCATAGGCGTTACACCTGCGTGACATCCCCCGCGCTGCGAAAATCCATCACGCCCCAATTCGCCTTTGCCGCTGCTGCTGCGAAGTTTTTAGAAGGGTTAACGGCATAAGCTTGATCGGCAAAGTTCAGCGTTGGGCTGTCGCTGATATCGTCGGAGTAGAAGACGATATGTGCTGCCTTGCGGTCAATGCTGTTTTGCGCAAGCCAGCCTTTGATGCGGCGCAGTTTTTCGTCTGCGTAACAATTATCCCCCAATATTCGATTTGTGAGCTGGCCGTGGGCTGTCATGATGTGACGCGTCGCAATGACGGCCTGAAAGCCCAGAAGGTCGCCGATTGTTTGGGCGTAAAATTCTGGGGCAGCGGTCGCTAGAACCAAAAAGGCGCCACGATCGCGGTCAACACGCAACTGTGCGACAGCGCCCGGCTGCAACCCCCTTGAGACAACGTTATCTGCAAACTTCCCGACGACCCTGGTTAATGTGTCGGAGCCAATTTTGCGCCCAATAAACAACTGTATGCCAAATTGTTTCAATGGTTTGCGGCCATATAGGCCAATGCGATATCCGATTAATGCCAGTATCCATAATGGCAGCCCAACCAACCGGATTGGTGACGCGTGCTGGGCATAAAATATCAGAAAATGCGTAAATGTCGGTCGACTGGTGATGGTTTTGTCGAGATCATATATTGCAATATTCATATTTGCCCGCCAAGCCCCGCCTCAAGGTACCGCCAGACGCGCTGACGTACCCTCCTGATTTTGTCGCGTTTAGGAGAAGCGAGTTGCAAGCGCAATGGACCTGCATTGTTTTGGCTGGGCAACGGCCCGGGCCTGATATTTTAGCCCAACATTTTGGTCTGGATAAAAAGGCGCTCATACCTCTGCGCGGGGAACCCATGATCAGCCATGTGGTTCGTACACTACACAAATCGCCGCATATCGCCAAAATCATCATATTATCTCAGGATATAGAGGCGCTGCGTCCGACGATTGATGCGGCGGGCGGGGCCATTTTGGTGGAAAGCCAAAGCAGCATTTCGTTAAGCATAAAGGCGCAAGTCGATGACTTAGGGTTCTCCGCACCCGTGTTGGTGACAACGGCGGATCATCCTTTGTTGACAGCTGAGATGCTTGACGAATTTTTGGACAAAGCCAGTGGCGATCTTGCTGTAGCTATGGTCGAACGCAAAACTATGTTGGCCCAGTTTCCGGATGCAAAACGGACATGGCTTCGTTTTTCGGACGGTGCCTGGTCAGGGGCCAATCTTTTTGCCTTAATGAGCCGTAAGTCGGTCCTTGCGCTCGAATTATGGGCCGCTGCTGAGCAGGACCGCAAGAAAGCATGGCGTCTTTTCCTGCACTTTGGTTTGCGCCTCGCGTTACGCGCACTCACCCGGACCATTGGTTTGCGCCAAGCGTTGGAACGCGCGGGTGAACGGATTGGCTTGGAGGCGAAGCTTGTGGCAATGTCCGACCCAGTGGCGGCGATCGATGTGGATAAGCTCAGCGATCATGTGCTTGCGGAAAAAATACTCACGGAACGTGAAGGTCTCAGCTGACATAATCTCGTCGCCTGATCAGCGCCCCATTTTCCGCTGACGCCGGCGCTGCACCGACGAACCGATGCCCATGGCCTCGCGATATTTGGCGACTGTGCGGCGGGCGATGTCAAAGCCCTTTGCCGTCAGCATTTCGACCAAAGTATCATCCGAGAGGATTTTGTCACCCTCGGCCTCAATCAGCGATTTGATATGGCTTTTGACCGCTTCGGCAGATGCGCCTTCGCCATCGGCAGATTGAACGCCCGATGAAAAGAAATATTTGAGGTCAAACAGCCCGCGCCCGCAGTGCAGATATTTGTTGCTTGTCACCCGGCTTACTGTGGATTCATGCATCTCAATCGCATCGGCCACTTGGCGCAGTGTTAATGGCCGCAAATGCGCTACGCCGCGCCGGAAGAAACCTTCCTGCTGCTTCACGATTTCAGTAGCAACTTTGACGATGGTGCGCTGCCGTTGATCCATGGCCTTGATGAGCCAGTTGGCGTCCGCCATGCAATCGCTGAGCCAGGCCTTAGTGGCCTTGTCCTGCCCAAGCTCTGCCACATAGCTTTGGTTGATGAGCAAGCGGGGCAAGTTGGCGCTGTTCAGTTCAATCGCCCACCCAGCGCCGCGCTGCGTGACATAAATGTCCGGCGTCACCGCTATGCTGTCCTCGCGTTCAAAGCGGCAGCCAGGTTTTGGATCATAGCCGCGAAGCTCAATGAGCATATCGCGCAAATCCTCGTCATCGACGCGGCACATGCGTTTCAATTGGTCAAAGGCGCCTTTGGCCACCAGATCCAGATTGTCGATCAACCTTGCCATGCAAGGGTCGTAACGATCCGCCTCCTTTGCCTGTAGCGCGAGGCATTCGGACAGGTTGCGTGCGCCCACGCCCGTGGGATCAAAGCGTTGGAGCGCAGCCAGTGCGTCCTCCATCTCCTCCATGGGCGCACCAAGCCGTTGCGCCATTGCCAGCAGATCCTCACCCAAATAGCCAGTCGGTTCGATCTGCTCGATAATCTGCTGCACAAGGAAAAGCTGCCGCCCGGAAATACTTGATCCAGCCTGCGTTATCAAATGCGCACGCAGACTGAGGTCGCGGGCGGCAAAGCTGTCGAAATCCTGTCCGTCCCCGTCAAAGCCCCCAGATATTGTGTTACCCGACAGGCCAAGCATTCCGTCAGAACCGCCCACGCTGTCAGACGGCGTGTCATGGTGGAAGGTTTCGGTGCTGAAATCGACATCAAGCGCATCGGACGCGTCATGGCGGTCATTACCCAGACCGTCGTCGCTTGAACGTTCGGCGGTTTCCGGGCCGCTTAATTCCGGACGTTCGCCGAGAGGTATTTCAGGCGCGGGGTCACTGCCGCCGGCGTCAAGTACAGGGTTGCGCTCGACCTCTTCGGCAATGAAAGCTTCGATCTCGAGCGAGGACAAAGCCAGCAGTTTAATTGCCTGCTGCAGCTGCGGCGTCATGACCAGCGACTGGCTTTGGCGAAGGTCGAGGCGCGGAGCTAGGGCCATGACGTTATGGGTGTATCACCGCCCCCAAGTCACATTGCAAAACTCTCGCCCAGATACAGGCGGCGGACATTCGGGTCGGCAACCAATGCCTCTGGCGATCCTGCAAACAGAACCTGGCCGCCGTAAATGATGCAGGCGCGGTCAACAATGTCGAGCGTTTCGCGGACATTGTGATCGGTGATGAGAACGCCAATGCCGCGCGTTTTAAGCTCCTTCACCAAATCGCGGATGTCGGAAATGGAAATTGGGTCAATGCCGGCAAAGGGTTCGTCAAGCAGCATGATCGATGGGTTTGCAGCCAACGCACGTGCAATCTCGCAGCGTCGCCGTTCACCGCCCGACAAGGCCATGGCAGGCGCACTCCGCAAACGGGTAAGGCCGAATTCGTCAAGCAGCTTTTCCAACCGCTCGCCGCGCGAGTCGGCATCGGGCTCAGACATTTCCAGGACCGCGCTGATATTCTGTTCTACCGTCATCCCGCGGAAAATGGATGTTTCCTGAGGCAAATATCCAAGCCCTAATATGGCACGGCGATACATCGGCAAGTTGGTGATATCTGCGCCATCAAGGGTAATCCGTCCGCTATCCGGTTTTACCAGACCCATGATCGAATAAAAGCATGTGGTTTTGCCTGCGCCATTGGGTCCAAGCAGGCCAACAACCTCACCCTTCGCCACCGACAGCGAAACGTCGGACAAAACCGCGCGCTTATCATAGCTTTTGGCAATGGAGACAACGCCAAGACCCGACTGCAAACCCGAATCGGTGGTCGCATCCGCAGCAGGGAGGGGGGCAGTCATGCTATCCATATTCAATATTCGCCCGCAATCATGCTTTTGGTTTCGGTCCGATAGCTAGTGAATAGCGAAGCAATTTGCAATTGGCATGCTTCATGCTGCGCCGTTTTAGTTACTGCGTGGGCTCAAACTTAATTTTTGCGCTGCGGGACGCTAAAGCTACCCGTGACTCTGCCACCGGAATTTGTGGCGCCAGGTACACCGCCGCCATTTATGGTCGATCGGCCGGAGTTGAGATCAATGACCAGTCGTCCCCCGGTGAGACGGTTGCTACCTTGCACGAGGTTCACGTTTCCGATCAGCGTGATCAGGCTCGAGTCGAGGTCATAAATGGCTGAGCTGCTCGTGGCGCGAAGGTCATCTTTGGTGACCGTGACACCGCCGGTTGCATCGAGGCGGTTCACATCAACGCCGCCATTGCTGGAATAAGCGGCCGTGACGCGGCTTGCTTTCAGCGTAAGCCCGGCCTGAACAGCAGTTACGCCGCCTGATAACACAACGCGGTCCGCGCGGTCCTGCAACTCCATGGATGCAGCGGAAAAATCGACGGGCGCGTTGCTATTATGGTTGCGAATGCTTTGCGCAGTCGATGCTGAGGACAGCATGCTGATACCAGCGATAGCGGCACACAGGCCAATGGAGGTAGAACGGGCAGTCATGAGCAACTCACTTAATCGCATTCTGGTCGATACGCAAACGAACCCCGCCATCCAAACGAACAATGCGGGTTTCGAGATCCGCACGCAGATGCCCCGCGTGGAAGGTTCCGACCTTTGTGCGCCCGCTCACGGGACCAAAGCTTTGCATCGAACGGTCCTTTAACGACAGCACGACATTGCTTGCGACCATGTCATATCCAGCCGAGTCGACAGCCAATGGACCGTTCACGCGCATGGTTTCTTTATTGAGGTCGTACACACCGCGCTGCGCGATTATTGAGGCTGGGCCATCGCTTAGCGTGATCCTGCCCGACAATGAAGTTATGTCCAGCAGCGGTTCTGCTGAGGTTTTCTGCACGGCGCTGCCGGCGCGCAATGAAAACGGGCGGCCTTTGCTGTCATCACCGCGATATAATGCCTCGACCACACGCAGCCGTTCGCGGGACAGGTCAACTTCATCCTTGTTCAGCACGAAGCTGAGTTCCTGCTTGCCGGTAAAGGGGCTGAACGCCAACAAAGCGACCAGCAAACCTATGATGCTGGGCAGGACAACACGCAGCGTCCGAATAAGCCGATCTTGTCGCCCGCCGGGCAGCGCCCAGTTTTGCCTTTGTGTGCGTTCGAGATCGGCTTGTGCGGACATTATAGATGCCTAACCAGATTGAACCTTAACTGTGCCCGAATATGTCGACTTCAGGCCAGCCTGCAAGATCAAGGTCCGCGCGGTGGGGTAGGAAATCAAAACATGCTTGCGCCAATTTTGTGCGGCCTTCACGTTCAAGGCGAATGACAAACTCGGCATGCAAGCGGTGCAGATAGCGCACATCGCTTGCGGCATAATCCTTCTGCGCTTCGGAAAGAACTGGGCCACCCCAATCACTCGACTGTTGTTGTTTGGAAATGTCTGTGCCGAGCATTTCCTTCACCAACTCTTTTAAACCGTGGCGGTCGGTGTAGGTGCGTGTAAGGCGCGAGGCGATCTTAGTGCAGAACAATGGTGTCGCGACGACATTCAAGTAATGCGAAATCGCGGCCAGATCGAATCGGGCATAATGAAACAGCTTCACCCGTGCAGGGTCGGCAAGAACGGCGCGTAAGTTTGGTGCGCTGTAATCACTGTCCCGTCCGAAACGGATAAGGTGCTCATCGCCGCGGCCATCAGAAATCTGCAACAAGCACAGTCTATCACGCGCCGTAATCAAGCCCATCGTTTCGGTATCAACGGCGACTGGACCTTCGGCCAAAACGCCAGCAGGCAAGTCTTCTTCATGCAAATATACGCTCATGCATGTCCCTTGCCCGACAGTGTTGTCTAAGGCAAATGAAAGTGCAGCTTTGGCACAGCGATTTTGCGCCGCAATATTTGCTATCGCGCAACCTTTTAATGCGATATACGTAGACCTTGCGGAATCAAGAACGGTTGCGCTTGTGACGTGCAGTACAGTCGCCCTCGACTGCATAACATAGTGGTACAGGGCGCTGAGAAGGCAAGTAAGAAGTTATGGGTTTTGATCGCAAGCGTGCTGGCAAGGGCCGGGACAAAAGAGACGGTTTCGGTGATGAAAGCTACGACGGCTATCGTGCACCATCCCCCTATCAAAGTGATTTTGGCGGCGGCCGTTCAGGCGGCGGCGGATATGGCGGCGGCGGTAACAGCGGCGGTGGAGCTGGCGGCGGAGGCGGCTTTGGTGCCCCGCGTCGTGGCCCCGGCGGCCCCCCTATGCCTGCGCAAGTCATCGGTTCCGGCAAGGGAATTGTCAAATTTTTCAATGGCCAAAAAGGTTTTGGCTTCATTCAGGTGGACGGTCGTCCAGACGACGTTTTTGTGCATATCAGTGCTGTTGAGCAGGCCGGTCTATCCGGGCTTGCAGAAGGCCAGCCACTTGAGTTCCAACTTGTGGAACGTGGCGGCAAGGTGTCGGCTACGGATCTTGTCATCGACGGTGAGCCAATGGCTGTGGCCGAGCGGGAACCGCGTCCTGACCGTCCAGCCTTTGACCGTGACCGCGCCCCGCGCGGTGATGATCGGGGAGGTTTCCGTGGCGGTGATCGTGATTCGGCACCACGAGGCCCGCAGCGCGAATCGACTGGCGAGCGCGCTAATGGAACCGTGAAGTTCTTCAACGACATGAAGGGTTTTGGGTTTGTGCAGCGTGACGATGGCGGCGAAGATGTGTTCGTGCATATCTCTGCGCTTGAGCGTTCGGGCATGGGTCAAGTGACTCAAGGCGACCGTTTGGCCTTTGATATCGAAATCGATCGTCGCGGCAAATATTCGGCAACGAACCTGAGCACGCTTTCCGAATAAGCGCGCGTTAGAATTTCAAAAAGGCGGGTGAAGCAAAGCGCTTCGCCCGCCTTTTTATTTCCGGCCTTTATGCCTCGCCGATTGTCGCTGCCAAGAACCAAGCACGCTGCTCGGCTTGGTCAGTCCAATCATCCAGCAAGCCATCGGTCGCATTGTCACCAGCTTGGTCAGCAAGGCCCTTTGCGTCCTTGAGCGCCCCAATCAGCGTCTCATTGTCGGCATGCAATGCCTTTAGCATCTGGGCCGCATCGGTTGTGGTCGAATCATGGTCCTTGATCCGCTGCTTTGCTGCAATAGAACCAATCGAGGTTAGCGTGTCCTGACCCAGCTTGCGGACGCGCTCGGCGACAAGGTCAGTAGTGGCAATCAACTCGGTCGCCTGTTCGTCAAACAGCAAGTGATATTCGCGAAAATGGGGGCCAGTTACGTGCCAATGAAAATTCTTCGTTTTCAAATATAGCGCGTAATAATCGGCCAGAAGACCATTTAACGCGTCGGCCAATGCCTTTTTGCTATTGTCGCCAGCAGCCATAAATCATTCCTTTTGTGTGGGGGAGGCTCATATATGGGAATGAAATGCCGATTTTCAAATCGATGGACTTTAAGAAGTGACATACCAATTTGCCTGCGCCTCAAAAGATACAAGCCAATCCGGCGCACAGCTGCACAGGATGCCCCAGGATTTAGCTGGCGATCACCGACCGAATCAAAATATGATATTCATGACCAAGTGCAATGCCAACGTGGCAGCGAATCAGCGCCAATGACGAGGCTACACTGGGTTTGACGCGATAGATGGTGGAATATTGGCATGGTTTAACGTTGCACTCCTGCTTATGGGCTTGACTTTCTGCACGCGAATCCGCATTGGCCCGCCTCTGTGAACCGCGCAGATTTTTACCTGCGCAGTTTTTTTCGGTATTTTTTGAACAAAGGAATGGGCCATGGCGAAGCCAGCCACGATCAAGATCAAGTTGCTCAGCACCGCTGACACGGGCTTCTTTTACGTGACCAAGAAAAATCCGCGCAACATCACCGAAAAGATGACGTTCCGCAAATATGACCCCGTCGTGCGCAAGCATGTTGAGTTCAAGGAAGCCAAAATCAAGTAAGCTAAAAGCTGCTTGAAGGTTAATCGATCAGGGCGCTTCGGGCGCCCTTTTTGATTCATGCCGTGCAGTCCTGCACGTTGGTGCTACCCCCCAATTATCCCCTGCACCGACTCCAAAAACGTCATCATGGACACTGGCTTCGACAAATATCCCTTTGCGCCAGCAGCAACGATTCGTTCTTCGTCGCCTTTTCCTGCGTAGGCGGTGACCGCAAGGACCGGAATGGAGGACAATCTAGCGTCCTTTTGCATGGCCTCTATCAAGTCGGCGCCACTGACATGGGGCAATTGGATGTCCATAATGACAAGGTCGGGGGCAAATATGTGGGCTTGATCAAGCGCCAACCGTCCATCGCGCACGCCTTGGACTTCAAACTGATGTGCCTGTAAAAGGTCGGTGAACAACTTGAGGTTGAATTCATTGTCCTCAACAATCATCACCTTTTTACCCATAGCCACATTTTCCCGCTTTGCGTTCGCTAAGTCCATGGCTTAAGCGAAAGCCATGGATGAAACAAACGACAAGTTAGACGCATCGGGTATGGCTTTCCAGGCATTGGCGTGGGCGCTGATGGAAGAATCGCGGGCAGAACGACTGTTGTCGCTCACGGGACTTACGTCGGAGGGTTTGCGCAGTAGCGTTATGGAGCGCAGCACACAGGCTGCGATCCTGTCATTTTTGGAGGCTTATGAGCCTGATCTGATTGCTTGTGCGGCGGTCATTGGCGTGTCACCCGCGATATTGGTGCAAGCGCGGCAGGAGTTGGAAGCATGAGCCGGCCACTTCTCATTTCCGATTGCGACGAAGTGCTGCTGCACATGATCGTGCCGTTTCGTGATTGGTTGGATGAGGCGCATCACATCCATTTCGACCTTGTCCATGGCGACTGGGGAGAGGCGCTGCGTCATAAGCATGACGGCACTGTCGTCGAGCGCGGTCAGGTGTGGGAGTTGCTCAACGGATTTTTTGATACCGAAATGCACCGGCAACAGGCGATTGATGGGGCGGTAGACAGCCTTAACAGGCTGCGTGAGCATGCCGACGTCGTCATCCTTACCAACCTTCTGGATCACCGCGCAGAGCCTCGTACAGAGCAACTGAGGGCCGTTGGCATCGACGCGCCAGTTTATTGCAATCAAGGCGGCAAGGGTGAAGCGCTTGGTCGGATACTCGACGAGTATAAACCAAGCGTTGCCGTGTTCGTTGATGATCTTGGGCATCAGCATGAATCGGTCGGCGAACATTATCCCGACGTGTGGCGTCTGCATTTCGTTGGCGAGCCATTGCTATGGGAACGCGTTAATCCATCGAAGGCCGCGCACGCAAGGCTTAACCGATGGGCAGACGCCGAAGTTTGGATCAGGGATAAGCTGGTTGCGAACATGCCAGCGCCCGCATTGGAAAAGGTAGTATGATGATTGAAGCAAAACTGGCTGAACTCGGCATTACACTGCCGCAACCTGCGGCGCCTGTGGCATCCTATGTGCCTGCAGTGGAAGCAAACGGCATGTTGTTCATTTCCGGCCAATTGCCCTTTGTTGACGGTAAGGTTTTAACCGGCCGCGTTGGGGACACCTGCAATCTTGAAGATGCCAAGGTCGCCGCCAAGGCGTGCGGGATCATGCTGATCGCGCAGATGAAGGCCGCGTTGGGCGGTGACCTTGATCGTGTTGAGCGGATCGTCAAACTGGGCGTGTTTATCGCGTCCGAACCCGACTTCACTGATCAACCCGAAGCTGCAAATGGCGCCTCCGACCTTATGGAAGCAGTGTTCGGCGATGCGGGTAAACATGCACGCGCCGCTGTGTCGGTGCCGGTCTTGCCACGCAACGCTACGGTTGAAATCGACTGCGTTGTACAGGTGCGCGCCGCTTAATGACAGACGGCGTAACCGCCGAACTTTTAAGCAAGGTCAGTGATATATCCGCTAAACAATGGGATGCACTGAACCCGCAGTGCAATCCGTTTGTCAGCCACGCTTTTTTGTCGGCCCTTGAACAATCGGGGAGTGTTGGTCCAGGAACTGGCTGGTCGCCATCTCCTGTCATTATTCGCGATGCGGAGGGTGTTCCGGCCGCAGCGCTTCCCGCCTATCTTAAAACGCATAGCCAGGGCGAATATGTGTTCGACCATCATTGGGCTGATGCGTTTCATCGGGCCGGCGGGCAATATTATCCCAAGCTGCAAATCTCCGCGCCATTCTCGCCCGTGCCAGGGCCACGGCTGCTCTTGCGTGACGAGGCGATGGCGTTGCCTATCTTGCGGGCCGCCGAAGCCGTGGTTGACCAGAACGGCCTATCGTCCGCGCATGCCACTTTTGTCGAAAAGGCAGAGCTTGCGCTGTTCCGCGAAGCCGGCTGGTTGACCCGGGTGGGAACGCAATTTCATTGGCAGAACCGCGATTATGCCGACTTCGAAAGTTTCCTTGGCGCGTTATCATCGCGCAAGCGCAAGGCCATCCGCAAAGAACGCGCCGGTGCACAGGCAGCCGTCCGCATACAACAGATTGCCGGCGCAGACATTACGCCTGAACATTGGGACGCGTTCTGGATCTTCTATCAAGACACCGGCGCGCGTAAATGGGGAACGCCTTACCTGACGCGCGCGTTTTTCGACATCATTGGCGACAGCATGCGCGACAGCATTGTCCTGTTCTTGGCCTATGATCAGGACGGCCGGATTGCAGGCGCGCTGAATTTTGTAGGGCCCGATTGTCTCTACGGCCGCTATTGGGGCTGCACCCGCGATGTGCCATTTTTACACTTTGAACTGTGCTATTATCAGGCGATTGATTACGCCATCGCACATGGCCTCGCCCGCGTTGAAGCAGGTGCGCAGGGCGAACATAAATTGGCGCGGGGGTACGAGGCTGTGCCTACCTACTCCGCGCACTATATCGCCAACGAAAGCTTTCGGAGTGCTGTTGCGGACTTTCTAGAACGTGAAACGCAAGCGATGGAGCGCGAGATTGAATTTTTGGGCGACGTGGCGCCTTTTAAGAAGGGCTGAAGCCTGTCAAACGGCTCTTGCAATCCTCTTTTTAATCGCGCACTTAAATGGCCAGAGAGGAATCATGTATGAGCACACCAAGCCTGCAGGAACTTGACGCATTTGAAAAGCAGTGCGACGCGTGGTTCGCCGAAAACACCGTGCGCGACCCCGGGTTCATGTTGCCACTGACCTTTATGGAGGTGTCGACGGATCAGCAGTTTGATTTCCTGCGCGACTGGCAGCGCAAGGTATATGAGGCGGGCTATTTCGGTATGTCTTGGCCAACCGAATATGGCGGCTATGGCATGCATCCCGAATATCAGCGTATCGCCACGCGAGTCATGAAAAGCCATGATGCGCCGATCATGCTCAACGCGATTGCCAATGGCTGGACCGGGCCATTGTTGCTCGATATTGGCCGTGAAGAAGACAAGCGTCGCTTTATCAAGCCAATGCTGTCGGCTGAAGAAATCTGGTGTCAGGGCTTTTCTGAACCAGAGCATGGATCGGACCTTGGCAGCGCGCAGACCAAGGCTGTGCGTGATGGCGATGAATATATCATCAATGGCTCCAAAATCTGGACCTCCTTGGGTGACCGCGCTGATTATATGATCCTGCTCGCACGGACATCGAATGATGGGCCAAGCAAATATGCGGGCCTCAGCTTTTTCCTCGCGCCGATGAAGGTGCCGGGTATCGAAACCCGGCGTTTGAAGAAACTCACGGGTGAATATGGCTTCACCCAATGCTTTTTCACCGACGCGCGTATTCCGGCGTCGGGCCTCGTCGGCGAAGAAGGGCAAGGCTGGATGGTCGCAATGAAGACGCTGGAATATGAGCGCGGTGCCAAGGTTAATCCGGTCGGCGGCTATTTCGTCAAGGAAATGGACGTCATGGGTGTGGTCGACATGGCGCGTTCCGCCAAGCGCGGCGGCAAACCAGTGCTGGATGACCCTGTCATGCGCGATAAATTGGTCGACTATATGATAGAGATTCAGGCGCTGAACCTCAACAACCAGCGCCGCCGCATGGCCCCGCTGACCAGTGATCGTCCAATGGGCCTTGCCTTGATGAACAAGTTAGCGCGGACCGAGCTGGTGCGTGAGCTGACTGAGTTCTCTCTGCAGTTCCAAGGCACGCGCGCGGGCTATTATGTTGGCGACGAAAATGCCGTCGATGATGGCTATTGGCACCGTTCGTATCTCAACAGTTTTTCCGCCACGATTGGCGGCGGCACGAGCCAGATCCAGAAGAACATCATTGGTGAGCATGTGCTTGGCCTTCCCAAGGGGCGGTAGGCAAGCTTCATGTGTCATTCCCGCGAAAGCGGGGAACGAAGTGACCGCGAGGTCAATCCATGGCCTGACTGCTTCACACGAAGCAACGGTGCGTAGATTTTAAGATTTGACCATGGCTGCCCGCTTCCGCGGGTATGGCGATAAAAGAGGAATAAAATGTCCGAAGTTCTAACCCAAGCCGAAAACGGCGTCCTGATTATCACCATCAACCGGCCCGAGGCAAAGAATGCGGTCAATCAAGCGGTCGCGCAAGGTATCGCTGCGGCTATGGAGCAGCTGGATAGTGACAAAAGCCTAAACGCTGGCATCATCACTGGCGCTGGCGGTACATTCTGTTCAGGCATGGACTTGAAGGCGTTTTTGCGCGGTGAACTGCCAAGTGTTAAGGGCAAGGGCTTCGCGGGATTTATCGAATCTCCGCCCGCCAAACCTTTGATAGGCGCTGTTGAGGGCTATGCGCTCGCAGGTGGCATGGAAATCGCAATCGCCTGTGACCTGTTGGTAGCAAATGACAAGGCGCAGTTCGGTATTCCCGAAGTGAAGCGCAGCCTTGTCGCCGCGGCTGGCGGCTTGCTGACTTTGCCGTCGATCATCGGCAAGCGTATGGCGATGGAGCTTGCGCTGACGGGTGATTTCATCTCGGCACAGCGGGCATATGAGGTGGGTTTTGTGAACCGCATCACCGAAGGCGCTGCTATTGATGCCGCGCTTGAGCTTGCGGCCAAGGTTGCTGCGAACGGACCTATGGCGTTGATTGCAACTAAGCGCGTGATCAACGAGCGCCCTGATTGGACGTCTGCGGAAATGTGGAAGAAGCAGAACGAGATATGCGCGCCTGTTTTTACGTCAAAGGACTCGCGTGAAGGGGCTATGGCCTTTGCAGAAAAACGCAAACCAAACTGGCAGGGTGAATGATCGCCGCACTCAAAATGTTGGAGGATTAGAATAATGGGTCATCCCGCTGTCCACGCCGCTGCCAATCCCGACAAACCCGCCGTCATTATGGTAGGTTCGGGTGAGATAATCACATATGGTGCGCTTGACGCGCGGTCGAACCAGTGCGCACATTTGTTTCGCGCGCTTGGTCTTCAACATGGTGACACGGTGGCCTTTTGTCTCGAAAACTGCGCTGAGTTTTTCGATCTGGTTTGGGGCGCGCAGCGGGCAGGGCTGGTTTACGTTGCAATCAGCTGCCGGCTGACCGCGTCCGAAATTGATTATATTCTCAACGACAGCGGAGCGAAGGCGCTGTTTGCATCGCCCTATTTAGGCGCGACGCTCAGCCAGTTGGATAGCCCGGTAAAGCGTTACATTTTGGGTGGTGAACATGCGGGTTGGGAAAGCTACGCTGCTGCCCTAGCCGATTTGCCGACATCGCCGATCGCGGATGAGCGTGCTGGCACGGACATGCTTTACAGCTCAGGCACTACGGGCCAGCCAAAGGGCGTGCGCTTCCCGCTGCCTGAGGATCCGGACATTGCCGGTGCCTATGCGTTGTCTGGCCTTGCCATGATGGCGTTTAAATTCTCTGGCGATAGTATTTATTTGTCGCCAGCGCCGCTGTATCACGCCGCGCCCTTGCGGTGGTGCGCGGTGGTGCACAGACTTGGCGGCACAGTCGTGGTCATGGAGAAGTTTGATCCCGAAGCTGCCTTGGCCGCAATTGAAACGTACAAGATCACTGCCAGCCAATGGGTCCCGACGCATTTTGCGCGGATGCTTAAGCTCCCCGAAGACGTGCGTATAAAATATGACGTGTCGAGCCTGGAAACCGCCGTCCATGCGGCAGCGCCATGTCCTGTTCCTATCAAGGACGCGATGATTGCATGGTGGGGCCCCGTGCTGCGCGAATATTATGCCGGTACCGAGGGGCAAGGGATAACCTTCATCTCCAGCGAAGACTGGCTAACGCATAAGGGATCGGTTGGGCGGCCGCTGAACGCGATTATGCACATTTGTGACGAGGACGGGGATGATGTGCCAGTTGGCCAAGAAGGAACCGTATTCTTCGAAAGCGCGGCGTCGTTCAGCTACCATAATGATCCTGAAAAAACCAAAGGCGCTACCAACAAGCATGGCTGGACAACGCTTGGCGACGTTGGTCGTATGGATGAAGAGGGCTATTTGTACCTCACCGACCGCAAAAGCTTCATGATCATTTCGGGCGGGGTGAACGTTTATCCGCAGGAGATTGAAAACCATCTTGTGACACACCCCCGCGTCCGCGATGTTGCCGTTATCGGCGGTCCGCATGATGAAATGGGCGAAGAGGTCATCGCTGTCGTGCAGCCATTGGATATGGCCGACGCTGGCGATGCATTGCGCGACGAACTTACCGCCTTTGCCCGCGAAAAGCTGTCAGGTGTTAAAATTCCACGCCGGATCGATTTTCGTGCAGAGCTTCCGCGCCACGATACTGGCAAACTCTACAAACGCCTGCTGCGCGATGAATATTGGTCGAAGCAGGACAAGCCATCAACTTAAGGCTATAACGCCACAGACTCATCAGGAGATAGACAATGACCACGCAGTATAAAAATCTGATCAACGGCGAACTGGTTGATAACGGCCAATGGATTGATGTTGTAAACCCCGCGACGGAGCAGGTTATTGGACAAGTGCCGGATTGCGGTCAGGCAGATTTGGACAAGGCCGTTGCCGCGGCGCGCGCCGCATTCCAGACTTGGAAAAAGACCAGCGTTGAGGAGCGCCGCGCGCTGTTTGCGAAAATGGCGGACGTGATCAAGGCGAACAGCGATGAACTGATGCGTTTGTTGACCGCAGAACAGGGCAAGCCGCACATGCAGGCGGGCAGCGAAATCGCTGGCTGCGTCGGCATGACACGCGCGTTGCCGATGCTGAACCTTGAAGAGAAGATCACCGAGGATAGCGATAAGCGCCTCAGCCGCACGCGCCGGGTGCCCGTTGGTGTGGTAGGCGGCATTGTGCCATGGAACTTCCCTGTATTGATGGCGATCCAGAAGATCGTGCCCGCCTTGTTGTCGGGCTGCACTATGGTGTTGAAGCCATCGCCGTTCACGCCGCTGGCGACATTACGCTTGGCCGAGCTGGTTGCTGGCGTATTCCCGCCGGGCGTGCTGAACATCATCACGGGTGGTGACGCGCTTGGGCCTTTGCTGACCGCGCATCCAGATATCGACAAGATTACCTTCACAGGTTCAACCGCCACCGGCAAACGCGTTATGGAGTCGGCGTCGAAAGACCTCAAGCGTATTACACTTGAACTTGGCGGTAATGATGCAGCGATTGTTTTGCCGGATGCCGATGTCGGTAAGGTCGCCGAAAAGCTGTTCTGGGCAAGCTTCTACAATGCAGGCCAAGTCTGCATCGCGGCCAAGCGCATCTACATCCACGAAGATATCTATGACGAGTTGTCGGGCGCGATTGCGGCTTATGCCAAAGCGGTTAAGGTTGGCGATGGTGCCGAGCAAGGCACAGCAATTGGACCTATTCAGAACAAGCCGCAGTATAAGCGGGTGCTTGAGCTGATTCAGGATGCAAAGGACAAGGGCTATAAGTTCCTCGCCGGCGGCGACCACGACCCGTCCATCCCAGGCTATTTCGTGCCGGTCACCGTGCTCGACAACCCACCAGAAGATGCGCGGATTGTGGCTGAGGAACAGTTCGGCCCAGTCATGCCGTTGATGAAGTTTTCGACGATCAACGAAGTCATTAGCCGCGCCAATGCGTCGGATTACGGTCTTGCAGGGTCGATTTGGACCAGCAACCCCGAAGCTGCGGTTGAGGTCGCCGAGCAGTTGGAAACCGGAACGGTGTGGATCAATGAGTCCATGCATCTTGCCCCCAACGCCCCTTTTGCCGGACATAAGCAGTCGGGCTTTGGTGCCGAATTGGGCGAAGAAGGCTTGCTTGAATTCACCTATCCGCAAGTCATCACAATCGCGCGCGAAGCGGCGTAACGAAAATACCTCCCCATTGATCAAAGATGGGGAGGTTATTCCGGCCTTGACTCTCCCCTTTCAAAGTTTAATCGATTGATTAAATTTTGAACAACAGGAGAGAGATTATGGCAGATGCCTATATTGTGGATGCGGTCCGTACCGCTGGTGGCCGTCGCGGTGGCAAGCTTGCAGGTGTGCATCCGGTTGATTTGGGTGCTGCTGTTTTGGATGCGATTGCGGACCGTAATGATTTTGATCCTGCGGCGATCGAAGACGTCATCATGGGTTGCGTCATGCAAGGTGGCGAACAAGCCGGCGACGTCGGCCGCAACATCGTGCTTGCCTCGCGCCTGCCAAACTCTATTCCATCGGTCAGCATTGACCGCCAGTGCGGATCGTCGCAGCAATCGATGATGTTCGCAGCGCAAGGCGTGATGTCGGGCACGCAGGATATCGTGCTGGCTGCTGGCATTGAAAGTATGACACGCGTGCCGATGGGTTCGACGTCCATGCTGTTCAAAAAAGAAGGCATGGGCACATATAAAAGCCCGCGTTTGGAAGAAGCCTATCCCGGCATCATGTTCAGCCAATTCATGGGTGCAGAAATGCTCGTGAAGAAATATGGCTTTACCCGCGAAGACCTTGACCAGTTTGCGCTTGAATCGCATCAAAAAGCTATCGCTGCGACGCAAAGCGGTGCCTTTGCCAATGAAATCGTGGGTATGGAAGTCGACACCCCAGAGGGCAAGATCGTCCACAGCAGCGACGAAGGCATCCGTTATGATGCGACCTTCGAAAGCCTCTCGGGCGTTAAGCTGCTTCAAGAGGGTGGTTCAATCACGGCTGCCAATGCCAGCCAGATTTGCGATGGTGCATCGGCGGTTCTGATCGTGTCTGAAAAGGCATTGAAAGAACATGGCCTGACCCCGCGCGCGCGCATCGTGAACTTGACCGTGACGGCGGGTGACCCAGTGATCATGCTGGAGGAACCATTATTTGCAACCGACCGCGCGTTTCAGCGTTCGGGCATGAAGATTTCGGACATTGACCTGTATGAAGTAAACGAAGCTTTTGCACCCGTGCCTTTGGCTTGGTTGAAGCATATTGGTGGTGATAGGTCGAAGATCAATGTCCATGGCGGCGCGATTGCGTTGGGCCATCCGTTGGGCGCATCGGGTACGAAGCTGATGGCGACGCTGCTGAATGCGCTTGAAGCACGTGGCGGCCGTTATGGCCTGCAAACCATGTGCGAAGGCGGCGGTCAGGCGAACGTTACGATTATCGAGCGGGTTTAACACGCGACCACCCAATAGAGTCACCCTGGAACCAGAGGCGTGCAGAGCACAACTTGTTTCAGGGTCTTAATTCCCACCGTCCAAAGTAAGATGCTGAAACGAGTTCAGCATGACGGTCCAAACGATCAGGAGAGTTTATGAAACTGGATTCAACAGTCGCAGCAGTGGTTACAGGCGGCGCATCTGGCCTTGGCGAAGCAACTGCGCGGGCGCTAGCGGCCAAAGGTGTGAAGGTCGCGATATTCGATCTACAAGCCGACAAGGGTGAAGCGCTTGCCGCTGAAATTGGTGGCGTGTTCTGCAACGTCAACGTCACCAGCGACGAAAGCGTCGACGCGGGCTTTGCCAAAGCGCGCGCGGCGCATGGTCAGGAACGTATCTTGGTCAACTGCGCTGGCACGGGCAACGCGGTCAAGACCGCCGGCCGTTCGAAGGAAGACGGATCGATCAAGCATTTCCCGCTCGATGCGTTTGACCGGATTATCCAGATCAACTTGGTCGGGACATTCCGCTGCATTGCCAAGTCCGCCGCTGGCATGCTTACGCTTGAGCCGATGGAAGATGGCGAGCGTGGCGCGATGGTTAACACGGCGTCGGTTGCGGCCGAAGACGGCCAGATGGGCCAAGCGGCCTATTCGGCATCAAAAGGCGGCATTGTGGGCATGACTTTACCCATCGCCCGCGACCTGATGAGCGAGGGCATTCGCGTCAACACCATCCTGCCGGGTATCTTCAACACGCCATTGATGAATGGTGCACCGCAAGCCGTTAAAGACGCGCTTGCCGCATCCGTGCCATTCCCCAAGCGCCTTGGTCACCCGCATGAATTTGCGCAAGTTGCGATGACGATGATCGAGTGTGGTTATTTCAATGGCGAAGACGTGCGCATCGATGGCGCGATCCGGATGGCGCCACGGTAACTGAAAGCGATTATGAGACTTAACCGAAGCCCTGGGTTGCATCCGCTAGACGGCTGCCGCTCAGGGCTTCGCTTTTATTGCGAGGCGCGTTGTTATGACTGAGTTCACCCAAATCCAATATGATGTTGATGACGGCATCGCGACGATTACGATGCACCGTCCGGAAAAGATGAATGCATTCACCAACGCCATGATGCGCGAAATGTGTGCAGCATTTGATTTGGTGGACGCCGACGACGATGTGCGCGCTGTCATCGTAACCGGGTCGGGCGATCGCGCCTTTTGCGCAGGGGCGGACCTTACGCCCGATGCGGGCGGCGATGTATTCGCTAGCAGATCTCAAGTTGAATCGCTGTCCGATGAACGTGTCCGCGATTCGGGTGGGCGGCTGACGTTGCGGATATTCCAGTGCACAAAACCCGTTATCGGGGCAATCAACGGCGCGGCAGTAGGCATTGGCGCAACGATGCAATTGCCGATGGATTTCCGTTTGGCGAGCGACACGGCGCGCTTCGGTTTTGTCTTTGCGCGACGCGGTATTGTGCCTGAGGCGGCTTCGAGCTGGTTCCTGCCGCGCTTGGTCGGCATGCAACAGGCTTTGGAATGGTGTATGACCGGGCGTGTGTTCAATGCTGCCGAGGCCTTAAACGGTGGTCTCGTCCGATCGGTTCACGCACCGACTGAATTGTTGGCAGCAGCGCGGGCTTTGGCACGCGAGATTGCGGACAACACCGCGCCAGTGTCTATTGCGCTGACCCGCGCAATGCTGTGGCGGTTGTCAGCGGCGGACCACCCCATGGCAGCACATCAAATCGACAGTCGCGCCATCTATCGCCGTTCACGATCTGGCGATGCGAAGGAGGGTATAGCGAGCTTTCTTGAAAAGCGGAGTCCCGTCTACCCCGACAAAGTTTCCACAGATTTACCTGACTTCTTTCCATGGTGGGACGAACCTGTTTATAAGTAACCCTACGTAAAGGGGAGCAGAGCACCGATGGCTACAACAGGACCAAAGCTAGCAAGCGTTTCAGCCGACGGTAATAATGCGCGCGATCAATTGATCGAAGCTGCAAGCCAGATCATGCGCGAAGGTGAGACGATTGACCTGTCGCTATCCGAACTGTCGTTGCGCGCCGGCCTGAATAGCGCGCTAGTCAAATATTATTTTGGCAATAAAAACGGCCTCATGCTCGCGTTGCTTGACCGTGACATGGGCAATATCGTGCAGAGCCTTGGCGCGTTGATTGCAAAAGACATGCCGCCCGCCGACAAATTGCGGATTCATATTGGCGCGGTAATCGACACTTATTATGCCTTCCCATATCTCAATCGTTTGTTGATGCGGATGGTCCGCGACAGCGCCCCTGCGGAAGCGGCGCGGATAGCGGATTTGTACTTAAAGCCGATTTCGAAGGCGTATGATACACTCATTACCGAGGGCGTGAAGGCGGGAAAGTTCCGCAAAACCGACCCCCAATTCTTCTACTTCACCGTGACGGGCGCGGCCGACCGCTTTTATTCCTCACGACTGGTGCTGCAGCATTGCTATAATCAGGACGGTTTTGACGATAATATGCGCGATGCCTATCGTGAGCACACCATTGACCTCATCATGCGCGGGTTGTTGGTTTAGGCGGACGGAACCTACTGCTGCGGCAGGATTACCCTCCGATCACATCCCCAACGCCGCCCTAATTTCATCGCCATCGGCATCCAGCATCGGCGGATGCGCATAGTTGGACACAGGCGTTCCGGCATAATGGACGGGATGTTTCATCGATCGATAGGTGCCAATCTCCGGCGACTCCAGTTCTTCGAAAAAGCCCACATCGGCCAAATGCGGATCAGTGAGGACATCGGCCATGCGGTTATATTTCATCGCCGGAATGTCATGCTCTGCCAATAGGTCAAGCCATTCGGCGGTGGTCCGCGTCGCGCTGACTTCCTCGATCAAGGCATATAGCTCACCTGTATGCTTGGTGCGTTCCTGATAGGTTGAAAAGCGCGGGTCATCGAAGACATTGGGCCTGCCACCCAATTCGAAGAACGTGGCCCATTGCCGGTCATTATAGGGGACAATCGCAATAAAGCTGTCCTTGGTCGGATAGGGCCGACGGCGCGGGTTTATCGACCGCGTATAGCCCATGCGGCCATTACCGGGGACGAAGGTTTCTCCCCAAAGATTTTCCACCATGTTGAACCAAGTGAAGCATTCGAACATCGGCACTTGGACAAATTGGCCGCCCTGTCCGCCTGCTCGGCCAAGCAACGCCGCCATGGTTGCGTTGGCCGCGAACAGGCCGCTGACCTTGTCGGCGACAAGGCTTGGGGAATAAGTGGGCCGTCCGCCATCGCGCTGCGCGCTTAACGCTGCAAAGCCGGACGCAGCTTGAATAAGGTCATCATAGGCTTGCCGCTCGCCATAGGCACCGCCTGCACCAAAGCCAGCGCAGTGGACGTAGACGATATTAGGATTGATCGCCTTTACCGCCTCATAACCAAAGCCAAGCCGCTCGACTCCCGCCATGCGGACATTGTGGATGAATACATCAGCGTCTTCCAACAACGCTGCGAGAACAGCTTTATCTTCAGGTTTTTTAATGTTCAGGTTGATGGCTTTTTTGTTGCGGTTGAGCGCGGTGAATATCGGCCCGTGCTGCTTGGTCGGCGAATCGCCGCCATGGCGCATCAGGTCGCCCGGCGTATTGCCCTCGCTGTTTTCGATCTTGATGACCTCAGCGCCCAAATCGGCCAATTGCACCGTCGCATAAGGCCCAAGCACAACCGTGGCCATGTCGACGACCTTAATGCCCTTCAACGGCCCGGTTGGTTCTTTGTCCCATGTCAATTTCGGCCATTTCGCCATTTGCGCTCTCCTTATCTCTTGCATCGACTGCTAGCATATTTAAGCGTGCAGTTAAGAGATAATCGGGAGTGAAAAATGGTCAATTTTGATGTGAGCGCGCCAGTGATCATTGGCGTGGGTGAGGCAAGCCGGAAAGCCGTCGCGGGCGAATGGCCAGCTCCACGTGAATTGGCCGGGGCTGCGATTAAGGTTGCCCTTGCCGATACAGGGCAGCGCGATGCAGTTGCCGCCGCCATCGACACCATCGCAGCGATCCGCACCTTTGAGGACAGCGGCCTGAGCCTTGGCACGGGGTCCCCTGATAATGCGCCTGAGGCTTTTGGCGCAGCGGGTGGGATCAGCGCGGCGCGGCTAATCTACGCAGATGTTGGCGGACAAAGCCCGCAAGCGATGCTGAATGAACTGGCTGGCGATATCAGGCGGGGGGCTTGCGATATGGCAGTGCTTGTTGCGGCAGAAGCCACAGGAACCGCTAAACGCGCGCGCAAGGCTGGCGTGACCCTGGACTGGAGCCTTGCTTCTGACACATCGTTCGACAACCGGCTGTCGACTTTCCCGATATTGAGCCGCACCGAAATCCGCCATGGCATCATTTCGATGCCGCTTGCTTACAGCCTGATTGAAAATGCGCGGCGGATTGGCTTAGGGTTGGATAGCGACGCATATACGGGTGAGATGGCGGCGTTATGGTCTGCCTTTTCCGCAAAAGCCGAAAAGCGGATCCACGCGCAATTCCCCGGCTTTCGTTCGCCTGAAGCCATGCAGAGCGACGACAATGCCAACTATCCGCTGACGGACATTTACCGCCGCTGGCATGTGGCGCAGGACGCGGTGGATTTGGGCAGTGCAATCATCTTGACCAGCGCAGGCACGGCGCGCGCATTGGGCGTACCGCAAGACAAATGGGTCTGGCTAGCAGGCGCTGCCGAAGCGGCCGAACCGCCCTTGTCGGAGCGTGCGGTCATTCACCGTTCCGCCGCACTTGATTTTGCGATTCCTGCTGCGCTGGATCAGGCAGGACTGGGACCGACGGACCTTGGCCCAGTCGATATCTACAGCTGCTTTCCCTGCGCCGTATTCGCGGCGGTCGACAGCATGCAAGACGCATCGCGGGCACTTGGCGATTATACGCTGACGGGCGGGCTCACTTTCTTCGGCGGCCCCGGCAATGGCTTTGCTATGTATAACATTGCAGCGATGGTGGATGCCTTGCGGCAGGATGGTTCAAAACCTGCGATGGTAACCGCCAATGGCGGCGTGATGTCCAAACAAGCCGTGGGTATCTACACCGCAACGCAGCCGCGTATCGCGTGGTCCGGCGATGTGGCGAAGGGCTATGTTCCCACGGCAATCGCGCTTGATGATGCGCCGGAGGGCAAAGCGCGTGTACGCAGCTTTGTGCGACCGGCGGGCAAGGACGGTTTTGGTCCGGCGACGGTTCTGCTGGAGTTAGAGCACGGCGCGCGGGCGATGGCGGTGATCGATTGTCCGGTGGATGCCGACCTTGGCAACGCGGTCGTTCACGTCACCCCGGGCGAAAAACGGCATATTGCGGCACTAGGGTCAGGACCACTTAAATCCACCTTCGCGGTTTGAGGCCATTTTGTTCAGTGCAAGGCGGTAAGCGCGGGACTTAGTGGTTCTAAGTCCAAGCTTGCCAACGCGGCAATGGACAAAATGGGTCAAATCCGAAGGACGCCAAAATGGCTTCGATCTCAAAGCAAAATGCCCTTGCAGGCAGAAGACTGCCTGCGGCGGACATTTTCCTTCGATATCTTTGCCATTTTGACGCCGCGAATGTGGATTTAAGTGGTCCTGACCCTAATTGGATAATCTAAGGTTCATCCGTCGACACTTATGCTATGCAGCCATTGGAACCGGAGAAAATCGATGCACATTCTCAAATTGGCCCTCTTTGCCTTTCCTTTGACACTGGTCGCTGCGTGCGGACAAGTGGACAGCACGCCAAAGCCGCTGACCGAGAAACAGACCGCAGTCTTGATGAAAGAATTGAACGGCAAGGTGGCGGGCAAGCCGGTAAATTGTATCAGCGACTTTAACGCCACCAACACCATCCGTGTTAGCGACGATATCCTACTTTACCGTGTTTCAGGCCGCTTGGTGTACCAAAACAAACTACGGTCCGCTTGCAGCGGACTGGCGCGGGACAGTGATATCATCGTGTCCGAACAATTTGGCAGCCAAAAATGCAAAGGCGACATCATCCGCTTGGTGGACCGCACCAGCGGCATCAGTGGCGGGGTTTGCAGCCTGGGCGACTTCGTGCCTTATCGTTCGGAAAAGACCTCGGATTAATTGCGCAAGAATATAGCCTCGATAGGCAGAGCAAACAGATCGGAAATACGGAACGCGAGTGGCAATGACGGGTCGTATTTGCCCGTTTCAATCGCGTTTACTGACTGGCGCGAAACGCCCAATGCATCGGCTAGATCCTGCTGATTCCAATCGCGTTCGGCACGCAGGACTTTGAGACGGTTTTTCATGCTTTCCAGCGTGCAAAAGGACCCGCCACTCCAAGCATGGCAAACCAGATTGCACCCATCCATTCCGGACCGCTCGCTACAACATCGTAGACGGCAAGAAATTGCCATACTGTTACGGTTACCAGCGTGAACGCCGTTGCCAGCAGCGTCTGTTTGGCAAATAAAAGCCGTTGATATTCATCATCTATTTCGACCAGCAACCGAAATATTGCCCAAAATACCCCGATTATGGGAAGTGCGGAGATGAGAGCTAGCCCAATAAGCGTGGCTTGGGAATGTTCAGTGCCACCGCGTGCGAAGGTGAGGCTACTGGTCAGGATCAGCATGTAAGATGCCATGAACAGTAGCACCCTGACGGTATATCGCCGCATGTAGGGCGCAAGGTTGTTCCAAGAGGTCAAGTCAAGTTACCTTTTTAATAAGACAAGTCTCCTTTACTATAATTTCTTATAATGTCAAGTAACCTTTCCATTGTGTTGCTGTCGCAGCCAAAGGCCGTGCAAAGACTGCCATTTCTGCACACTTGCGACTTCGCCCTTGGGCTGGCAAAGGGACGTTTCCTGACGACGTTGAAAGCAAGTAAATCCATGTCCGAGATGATCCGTGTCACCCTTCCCGACGGCTCTGCCCGTGAAGTTGCACGTGGCACCACCCCAGCGGATATTGCTGCCGCGATTGGCCCCGGGCTTGCGAAAGCCGCGATTGCGGCGCGCGTCGATGGCGAATTGCGCGATATCATGCGTCCGATTGAGGCTGATGCGCAACTTGCTTTGGTGACCAACCGTGATGAGGCGGATGCGCTGGAATTGGCGCGCCATGACTTTGCGCATATCCTTGCCGAAGCAGTGCAGGCTCTCTTTCCTGGTACGCAAATCACCTTTGGTCCATCAACCGATGACGGTTTTTATTATGACGTCTTGGCGCCCGCTTCGCGCGGTCCATTCACGATGGATGATTTACCTGCGATTGAAGAGCAAATGCGCGCGATCATCCGCGCCGATAAACCGCTGCGCCGTGAAGTCATGGCGCGTGATACGCTGATCGCGACCTGGCAGAATGCGGGCGAAAGCTTCAAGGCGGAATGGGCGGCTGAATTGCCTGAAGGCGAAGAATTGTCGGTTTATTGGTCCGGCGATGACTGGATGGACATGTGCCGTGGGCCGCATCTGGCATCCACAGGAAAGCTTGACCCGGCTGCATTCCAATTGACGCGCGTTGCCGGTGCCTACTGGCGTGGAGATCAGAAGAACCCACAATTGAGTCGCATTTACGGCACTGGCTGGCTGAATAAAAAGCAGCTGGATGCGCATTTGGTCCGGTTGGAAGAAGCCGCAAAGCGCGACCATCGCCGGCTTGGGCAGGACATGGATCTGTTCCATTTGCAGCAAGAAGCGCATGGATCGGTATTCTGGCATCCCAATGGCTACCTGATTTGGCGTGAGCTGGAATCCTACATGCGCCGCGCCATTGATGGTGCTGGTTATAAGGAAGTTAAAACGCCGCAAGTCATGGACGCGCGGCAATGGGAGCAATCCGGACATTGGGGCAAATATCGCGCCAATATGTTCGTCATCCCTGACGAAGTGCCCAATGTTGATGACGAGGGTCCCGTGATTTCGGGTGACGCCGACTGGATGGCGCTGAAGCCCATGAATTGCCCGGCGCATGTTCTCATCTTCCGCCAAGGCATTAAATCTTACCGCGACCTGCCGTTGCGTATTTACGAAAATGGCTGTTGCCATCGCAATGAACCGCATGGTGCGTTGCATGGCTTGATGCGCGTGCGCCAGTTTACGCAGGATGATGCACATATCTTCTGCCGTGAAGACCAGATTGTCGAAGAGGTGCAGGCATTTTGCGCGCTTGCCGACCGGGTCTACAAGGAGTTTGGCTTTACCTATTCGATCAAGCTTGCTTTGCGTCCCGAACAACGCTTCGGTTCGGACGCCGATTGGGACAAGGCAGAAAACGAACTGCGCGATGCTGTGGTCCGCGCTGGCCTTGCGACCGAAGAGTTTGGTTGGGAAGAACTGCCGGGCGAAGGTGCCTTCTACGCACCAAAGCTGGAATGGCATCTAACGGATGCGATTGGCCGGACGTGGCAAGTGGGCACGATTCAGTCCGATCGCGTGTTGCCTGAGCGTTTGGACGCAAGCTATGTCGGCGAAGATGGCGCGCGCCACCGCCCCGTCATGCTGCACCGCGCGATTTTCGGCAGCTATGAACGCTTCATCGGTATCTTGATTGAACATTATGCTGGCCGCTTCCCCGTTTGGTTGGCACCTGTGCAAGCCGTGGTCGCCACGATCACATCCGAGGCAGATGGCTATGCGCATGACGTGACGGCAAAGCTGAAAGCGGCGGGCATTCGCGTCGACGCCGACACGCGCAACGAGAAGATCAACTATAAGGTGCGCGAGCATAGCGTCGCTAAGGTGCCGCATTTGTTGGTGGTCGGTATGCGTGAAGCCGAGGAAGGCAAAGTCGCTATCCGAAGCCTTGGCTCCGACGGCCAGCGCATCATGACGCTCGAAGAGGCGATTGCGATGCTGTCGCATGAGGCAACACCGCCCGATATTCGTTAAGCCTGATCCGCGCCCTTCAAGGAGAATGTCATGAAAACGATTCCATTAACGCTCGCTGCTATATTGTTGCTCGCGGCGTGCCAGCAACCAGTTGCGGAACAAACAGCTGAGACGCCAGATCCCACCACCAGCTACAACGCCGCGCAAAAGGCGTATGCGGCTGCTAATGACAAAATGCACGCGGGCATGGGCATGATAGATGCCGACGCGGACGTTGCGTTCATGCAAGGCATGATCCCGCATCATGCGGGTGCCGTGGATATGGCTAAGGTTGCGCTTGAACATGGCAAGGACCCCGAAGTCCGCGCGCTGGCGCAAAAGGTCATTGCCGCGCAGGAAGCTGAAATGAAGGAAATGCAGGCTTGGCTCGACAAAAAGGGCATGCAGGTAGAAACGCCGATGACTGCGGCTGACCACGCGGCGATGGGGCACTGAACATTCACGATCTAATTGGCATGTCGGCAACACAATTGTTGCTGTTGGCGGCAGTGACCTTTGGCGCTGCCTATATTCGCGGGCTAACCGGCTTTGGTATGGCGATTATACTGGTGCCCTTGTTCGGCTTGATTGTGAAGCCGGGCGAGGCCGTTGTCATTGCTATATTGCTTCAGGCCCTCATTGGTCCCGTTGGGTTTAAGACTATATTGGCCGATGCGCATAGGCCAAGTGCGTTGATGATTGCTGCATTTGCCGTGTTGGCAACGCCGCTTGGCATCTTTTTGCTGATGCAGACCACGCCAGATGTTGCGCGGGTCCTGATCGCCGTAATCGCAATTGCTGCGTTTTTGCTTGTGCTTCTGCCGCAACGCGGCGCGCTGCGTCCCGGGCCCAAGGAAACAGCGTTGACAGGCATTGCTGCCGGCATTTTGACCGGTTTCGCCGCGATGCCGGGGCCACCTGTCGTGCCTTTTTACCTGCGTCAGCCGATCCCCCCGAAAGAGGCACGCGCATCCATGATGCTCGTGTTTTTCGCCACTGCGATTGCAGGCACGATTTCGGCATTTGTGCTTGGACTGGCGAACGGACGGCTGCTGTGGCTTTCACTTCTGCTGTTTCCATCCGTGCTGCTGGGCAATTGGCTTGGCGCCAAATCCTTTGGCAAAGTGCCGCCAACATTGTGGCGCAGTTGCGTTGCGGGCATCCTTGGCCTTGCCGGCATCTCGGCGGTTGTCCGGCTGCTGACCTAAAGCCGCAGGATAAAGCTTACTTCCCGAATTTCCGCTGCGTTTTGCCATAACGCATTTTGCGCGTACCAGGCTTGCCTTCGGTCGCGCGACCTTTCGGCGCAGCGACATGTTGCTGGTGCGGCAGGCCAAGCTCCGTTGCCTCCAGCGAACGGATTTCGTCGCGCAGACGGCCGGCCTCCTCGAATTCCAGATCAGCCGCAGCTGCGCGCATCTTCTTTTCCAGATCTTCGATATAGGCACGCAAATTATGCCCGACGAGGTTGTTTGAGCCATCGGCGTCAATTTCAACCAGAACGGAATCCCGGCTGGCGGTGTCAGCGACGATATCGTGAATGTCGCGCTTGATCGTTGCCGGGGTGATATTATGTTCGATATTATACGCATGCTGCTTTTCGCGGCGACGGTCGGTTTCGCGGATTGCGCGCTCCATGCTTCCGGTCATGCGGTCGGCATAAAGGATCACGCGGCCTTCAACGTTGCGCGCGGCGCGGCCAATGGTCTGGATCAAAGACGTTTCGCTGCGCAGGAAACCTTCCTTGTCGGCATCCAAGATCGCGACCAGCCCACATTCTGGAATATCGAGACCCTCACGCAGCAAGTTGATGCCTACCAGCACATCATATACGCCGCGCCGAAGGTCACGGATCAGTTCAATACGCTCCAGCGTTTCGACATCGCTGTGCATGTACCGCACCCGAAGCCCGGCCTCGTGCATGAACTCGGTCAAATCCTCCGCCATGCGTTTGGTCAGTGTGGTGACAAGCGTGCGGAAACCAGCCTCTGCCGTTTTGCGGCATTCG
The DNA here is from genome assembly GCA_947470185.1 of Sphingomonadales bacterium. GTDB lineage: Bacteria > Pseudomonadota > Alphaproteobacteria > Sphingomonadales > Sphingomonadaceae > Sphingorhabdus_B. The sequence continues at coordinate 53,187 of CANIRZ010000005.1, forward strand.
TTGATGCAATCCTGCACCTGATCTTCTACCGGCTTAATTTCGACCGGTGGATCAATGAGGCCAGTAGGGCGAATAACTTGCTCGGCAAATACGCCGCCGGATTGCTCCATCTCCCATCCGCCCGGTGTCGCGGAAACGCACACGGTTTGCGGGCGCATAATGTCCCATTCGTTAAAGCGCAGCGGCCGGTTGTCGATGCAGGAGGGCAGGCGGAAGCCATATTCTGCCAATGTCAGCTTACGCCGATGGTCGCCCTTGGCCATCGCGCCAATTTGCGGCACCGTTTGGTGACTTTCATCGACAAACAGAAGTGCATTGTCGGGCAAATATTCAAACAGGGTTGGCGGCGGCTCACCGGGCAGGCGGCCAGTCAGGAAGCGGGAGTAATTCTCAATACCTGCGCAAGACCCTGTCGCAGCAATCATCTCAAGGTCGAAATTCGTCCGCTCCTCCAACCGTTGCGCCTCCAGCAACTTGCCTTCGGCAACCAACTCCTTCAACCGCTCGGTCAGTTCAAAACGAATGGCTTCGCTTGCTTGCTTCATTGTAGGGCCAGGGGTTACATAATGGCTGTTGGCGTAAACGCGCACACTGTTGAGCTTCGCGCCGGTGTTGCCCGTCAACGGATCGAATTCTGATATCTCTTCAATTTCGTCGCCAAAGAAACTGACGCGCCAAGCCGTGTCTTCATAATGCGACGGGAAGATTTCCAAATTGTCGCCGCGCACGCGGAAATTGCCGCGGGCAAAGGCCATATCGTTGCGTTTATATTGCAGCGCGACGAGCTTGCGGATCAACTCGCGCTGATCAACGCTTTCGCCTTTTTTCAGGTCGAAGATCATCGCGGAATAGGTTTCCACCGACCCAATGCCGTAAATGCACGACACTGACGCAACGATGATGACGTCGTCACGTTCCAGCAAAGATCGGGTCGCCGAATGGCGCATCCGGTCAATCGCCTCGTTTACGCTCGATTCTTTTTCGATGTAGGTATCACTGCGCGGGACATAGGCCTCAGGCTGATAATAATCATAATAAGAAACGAAATATTCGACTGCATTGTCGGGGAAAAAGCTTTTGAATTCGCCGTAAAGCTGCGCTGCCAAAATTTTGTTGGGCGCAAGGACAAGCGCAGGGCGCTGCAATTTTTCGATGACTTGCGCCACGGTAAAGGTTTTACCTGACCCGGTGACGCCCAAAAGAACCTGGTTTTTCTCACCCGTTAAAGCGGTTTCAACCAGTTCACGGATCGCCGTTGGCTGGTCGCCGGCAGGCGCATAATCGGAGACAATCCTAAATGGCCTGCCGCCCTCCAATTTGGACGGGCGTTCAGGGCGATGCGGGGTGAAGGTGCCAACCGTGTCCGGTTCTTCCAGCCCACGGCGAATGATAAGCTCAGCCATGTTTTTCATATGTGCCCTGCGCAGCGGAAGGGCAAGGGCTGTACGGTAGATGCTTGGCTTCGCTAAAAATTCATTTTCCAACATCGCCGCAATTTGTTTGACCAATTGTCCTGAAAAAGAACATAAAATCATGGCTATTACGTGAGAACTTAATGTAACCTTATCGGTCGGGCCGTTTATCGATGTTGCGTTTTAAGATATGCAGCGACACAAGAAGAAACCTATTTAGAAGCGAGAGGGTGATTCATGCGCAAGTTCTTCCTCACAAGCGCGGCGGCGTCAAAATGACGGGTAAAGCCATCCGTAAGCGGTTCGGGGATTGCTCGGTATGAATCTCACTTTTTTAAAAGCTATAGGTTCATCAATGGCGCTACTTCTCATTAACGGATGCGCCGACAACAGCGCCGATAAAGACGGCAATGGCGTCATCGACAGCAAAGAGCGCGCAGCGGAAATGAACTATGACGCATTCATTCCTATGAAGGCGGGGCTTTGGGAAACCAAGTTTGTCTTTGACGACGTCAATGTGCCGACCTTACGCAAGGCCCAAAAGCAGCAGATCATGGACGCGGTTGCGAAAAGCGCGTCAAGCCAGAGTTGCCTCACCGACGCCGAGGCCAAAAAGCCAGGTGCAGATTTCTTCGGTGGCGATGGCGCGGAAAAATGTGTCTACAAGTCGTTTGACGTATCGGGGCAGACTGTGAATATGAATCTATCCTGCGCCATGGAGGGTATGGGCACCGTCGACATGGCGCTTGCTGGTATCATGGGGGAAACTGAATTCATTTACGACAGCAAGGTGGATGTCCGCCTGCCTATGGTCGGGACGGTAGCAATGAAGGGCAGGACAACGGGCAAATATGTAGGTGCGTGCCCCGCGTTATGATTGGTTTGCGCGGTATATGGCTTTCCGCTGCGGCGGCTGCGGCCATGCTGGTTTCCGGATGCGCGCCCCCTCTTGGCCTAGATAAAGCGGCGCCTGCGGTAATCAACATCAGGCCAGCAACCGTTATGGTCAACTTTACAGCGGACAGTATCACCCCTGCGACGGTTGATGGCGATGCTGGCGTTGCGGGTCGTCCAGTCACGATAGATGACCCGGCCCGCGTTGCGTCTATTTCAAAGCTTGTGGTAGCGATTGCCGTTATGCGGTTGGTAGAGCAAGGCAAGCTGGATCTCGACCGCGATATAAGTGATTATCTCGGCTGGAAAGTGCGCAACCCGGCCTTTCCGGATGCGCCTATCACGCTGCGTGCGTTGTTGTCGCACCAAAGCGGGCTGCGCGACGCCGTGGACTATATCGTCCCACTTGATAGCAGCTTGGAGGCGGTGCTTGTTAACCCAAAGGCATGGGATGCGGGCCATGCCCCCGGCACATATTTCTCCTACGCCAATATCAATTCGCCTCTGATCGCTGCAGTTATGGAAAGCGCGACACAGGAACGGTTCGACCGGCTGATGGCGCGACTGGTGCTTACGCCGCTTGAACTAGATGCATGCTATAACTGGGGTGCTGGGTGCAGTGACGGTCGGCGGGCGCAAGCCGTGACCTTGCTGCGGCCCAATGGCGACCTCGCGCGTGACGCCGCGCTGAAGGGCGCTGATCCATGCGCGGTGTATCCCGCCAGCGACGGCAGTTGTGACGTCGATAAAATGTATAAGCTCGGGCGTAATGGCTCGGCATTCAGCCCGCAGGGCGGCTTGCGTATTTCTGCACGCGACCTGAGCAAAGTTGGTCAATTGCTGCTGCGCAACGGCGCGCCCTTATTGTCGCCCAACAGCTTTGCCAATATGCTCGGCCCCGTGTGGACCTTTGACGGCAAAAACGGCGACGATGATAAAGGCTATTTCATGGCTTATGGCCTTGGCGTGCACTGGTTGGTGGACAAAGAGGGGCGGCAATGGTTCGGTCATGTGGGGGAAGCCTATTCGCTACGGGCCGGATTTTGGATCAACCCCGCCGAACAGCGTGGATTTTATCGGTATGTGACGATGGTCGACGAATTCTCAATAGTTGGCCATTGCTTTGACCGGTGCCCGTGATAGCGTGAAACTGAGATCAACGGAATGACTGGCTGTGGTGCGGCAAAACAACGCTGCACGCAGATTTAAGGGGGAGTATATCATGATTAAGAAAGCAATTTTTGGCGCACTTTTGGCCAGCGCGACAGCCGCGACCCCCGCTGCTGCGGAACCGGATTACGCAGCCTCGGTAAAGGTGGACTATGACAAGTCGCTTGCGACATTGTGGGACCATTTCCACCGTAATCCTGAACTATCGTTCCGCGAGTATAAGACTGGCGCGCGCATGGCAGAAGAGCTTCGCGCCGTTCCTGGCATGGTGGTAACCGACAAAGTCGGTGGCACGGGCGTGGTCGGTATGCTGAAGAATGGTGATGGGCCCGTTGTTCTTATCCGTGCCGACATGGACGGCTTGCCCGTCCAAGAACGCTCCGGCTTGGCCAATTCCTCCACGGTGCGGCAGGTCGGGGTCGATGGCCTCGAAATGCCCGTCATGCACGCGTGTGGCCATGATGTGCATATCACGTCGATGGTCGGTACAGCGCGGCAAATGGCGCGGATGAAGGACCGTTGGAAGGGAACTATTCTGTTCATCGTTCAACCTGCCGAAGAACGTGTCGGCGGTGCCAAAGCAATGGTTCAGGACGGCCTCTATACCCGCTTTCCCAAGCCAGATTATGCTTTGGCTTTCCATATTGCAGCGGAGCTTGAGACCGGCAAAATATCCGCATCCGAAGGGATTCAATATTCATCCGCAGACAGCGTCGACATCCGCGTTCCGGGTATCGCGACCCATGGCGCTGCCCCGCACCTTGGCCGTGACCCAGTCTATATCGCTTCGCAAATTGTCGTTGGGATGCAGTCGATTATCAGCCGTGAAAAGGGCCCGTTGGACGCAGGTGTAATAACCGTGGGTGCCTTTCATGCCGGAACGAAGCATAATATCATCTCCGAATATGCAGATCTTCAGGTGACGGTGCGCGCCAACAGTCAGGCAGTGCGGGATCAATTGATTGCCTCGATCGAGCGCATGGCTAAGGGTATCGGTGCGGCCAACGGCTTGCCAGCCGACAAATTGCCCATCGTCAAGGTTAGCGAAAGCACGCCCGTGACCGTCAATGACAGCGCGCTCGCCCGCCGCTTGAACGGCGCGATTGCCAACGCCTTGGGCAAGGACGTTGTCGTGCCATTCCGCCAGTCGAACATGGGCGCTGAGGACTTCGCATTCTTTGTGGATTCGCAATATGGCATCCCCGGCTATTATTTTGCCGTTGGTGGCACCAAACCCGAATGGATCGCCGCAGCAAAGAATGGCGGCGCGCCAGTGGCTGGCCACCATTCGCCCTTGTTCAAGATCGATCCGGAACCATCTGTTCGCTTGGGTATTGAGGCAATGACGGCGGCGGCGCTCGATCTGCTCGGAACAGGCAAGAGCTGATCGCTGCGAGCGGAAGGGTATAGGAAGGCCAGATGGCGAGAAAAATACGCGATCATTACGAACAGGATGACGCGTTAGGTGCGCCTGAAATAGCATGCTGGCTCTGCACCCGCCCGATGGGTGAAGTGACTGAATGGCATCATCCCGTCCCGAAAAGTCGGGGCGGGAAGGAACGGCAACCAGTGCATCCGATTTGCCACCGCACGATCCATGCCAACTTTACCAACAGTGATCTCGAAAAGCGTTTTGCAACTGTCGAGGCGCTTTTGGCGCATCCAGAAATCGGACGGTTTGTTGACTGGATTGCCAACAAACCGTCTGACTTTAATGCACCGACCAAAGAGCGGCGTTAGCCCGTTTTTTCAGGCATCATAGACGAGTGCAAATGGTCGATTTTCCACTTTCCGTCTTCAATACGGTAGAGAAAAGAATAGCGCGCATTGATGTCTGTTTTGGCGCCTGTGGAGGGGTCAGTCACGGTGACAGTCCAAGTGCCCACCCGTGCTGCGCTGTTGCAGCCCAACTTCACTGTGCTGCTATTGATCGTGCCCACCGGACTTGGTTTTAGAAATCCGACAAAATAGTCCCGGATGCCTGCGTGGTCCGTCCGAGGTGTGTTGGAAACGGTGGCCAAAAGCACCGCATCCTTGGTAAACAGCTGCGTCACCATATCGGGGTTCTTCGACGCCCACGCATTGTTGAAATCGGTGAAGAGTGATTCAATTTCGGACGGTTGCACCGCCGTGCATTTCTGGGTCGTTGAAGGCTTGGCTTGCGCCGGTACCGCCATGATGGAAGCTACAACACATGCACCGAAAACATACTTGTTCATGTCATTTTTCTCCTATTGGTTATGCGGCTAAACTCTAAACGGGATTGGAGGCTTGAACCTCCCCCCGGGTCTTCCAAAGCGAAAATCCAATACCTCCCAAGATAAGCGCGAAGGTTACTCCAAGGCTAAGCACCGGCGGGAATTTGTCGCCATCCATTAGGAAGTCGGACACAAAAATTTTCGACCCGATGAAGACCAAAACCAGCGCCAGCGCATATTTCAGATAATGGAAACGATGCACCATCGCGGCCAGCGCAAAGTACAAGGCACGCAAGCCCAATATCGCCATGATGTTTGATGTGTAGACAATGAAGGTATCGGTGGTGATCGCAAAGATCGCTGGCACCGAGTCTACGGCAAACACAAGGTCGGCCAAGTTGATGACCACCAAAGCGAGCAATAACGGTGTGGCTGCACGCACCATTTTGCCGGTCTTCTCGTCCGGCACCTTTACGAAGAACTTCTCGTCATGAAGCTCCTTGGTCACGCGCATATGGGTTGATATATATTTGACGACCGGGTTCTTCGCGACATCCATTTCTTGGTCACCACTGAACAGCATCTTGATGCCCGTTCCGATGAGGAAGGCCGCGAAGATATATAGCGTCCAATAATATTCCTGCACAATGGCAGCGCCTGCCGCAATCATGAGGCCGCGCAACACAATGACCGCGATAATGCCCCACAAAAGCGCACGATATTGATATTTGCGCGGTATCGCGAAAAAGGTGAAAATCAGGCTGATGACAAAAACGTTATCAATCGACAGCGCCTTTTCGATGAAAAAGCCCGTATAATATTTCATGCCCATGTCGGCGCCCTTTTGGAACCAGACCCACAGACCGAAGAGCATCGCAATACTGATGTAGAAAGCAGAGAGCTTCAGGCTCTCGGCGATGCCCATTTCCTTGTCTTCCTTATGCAGGATGCCAAGGTCGAAAGCGGTCAACGCGACCACAATGCCAAGAAACGATAACCAAAACCAGACCGGCGTCCCCAGCCAGTCCATCATCAAAAATTCCATGAAATAATTCCCTGTTGCACACTAATGCCGGCACTGCCCCGGCCTAGTCCAGCCAATCGCAGTGCCAGCAGTTACAAATTAGATTTTGTTACTGCGACTTATCCGCCCGAATGGCGCGTGCGTAGTTCTGCAGTCGGTCTTTGACCGCCAATTTAAGCCGCTTCAGCTTTTGGATCCGGAATCTATCGGGCCAGCGCCGGGCAATCTCCGCGCGCAATTCGCGGTCTATCCTCTGGTGATATTGCATCAGGCGAAACGACGAAATAGTCATGACATCATCCTCATTGAACATAGTTGAAGTTCAATCGGATGCTCCGGGCTCGGCCTAGCGTATTTCGGGGGTTTGAAGACCGCCTGACCAATGCACCGGAAACATCCGATGCGGCCGACATCACGTTTCTTCCGAAGAAGCAAACGTCAGAGGGGCCCGGTCCGCCCCCACGATATGGAGCGATTCTGTCTGAATTGCAAGATAGTTTGCCGTGTTCTGGATCGGTCTGCCGACTTAATCCCTCAACAGGTCGTTGATTGCGGTCTTTGCGCGGGTCTGTGCATCGACGCGTTTAACGATGACTGCACAGGAGAGATTTGGGCCGGGACTGCCATCGGGCAACGCTTTGCCGGGTATCGAGCCAGGCACCACAACGGAATAAGCAGGCACGCGGCCGACGAAGACTTCGCCCGTCGTGCGGTCAATAATCTTGCTGGTTGAACTGATGAAGACGCCCATGGATAACACTGCGCCTTCCTCGACAATCACGCCTTCGACAACTTCGGAACGCGCGCCGATGAAGCAATTGTCTTCAATGATGACTGGCCCCGCCTGAAGCGGTTCCAACACGCCGCCAATGCCTACGCCGCCCGACAAATGCACATTCTTGCCGATCTGCGCGCAGCTTCCCACCGTTGCCCAAGTATCAACCATGGTCCCCTCATCCACACGCGCGCCGATGTTGACGAAGCTGGGCATCAGAACAACGTTTTTGCCGACATAGCTACCGCGGCGGGCCACAGCGCCCGGCACAACACGGAAACCTGCTGTTCGGAACCGTTCAGCATCCCAACCGCTGAATTTCGAGGGCACTTTGTCGTAAGCCGGCGCACCTGCAGAGCCGCAATCGACAATGACATTGTCGTTTAGGCGGAAGGACAATAGCACCGCCTTTTTCAGCCACTGGTTCACCTGCCATGTGCCATCGCGTTTTTCAGCGACGCGGAATGATCCATCATCCAATCCCGCCAAAGCTGTCTGCACTGCATCACGTAATTCGCCTTGGGTGGCGCTGGAAACACCGTCGCGTGCGTCCCAAGCGGCGTTAATGATTGTGGCTAGCTGGTCAGTCATATTGTGCCTTCCATTGTGTGGATGGAGGAAAGCCAGTCATTCAGATCGGCAATCTCTTGATCTACAAATTCTTCTGTGTTGCTGCTAACAGCTTCGGTGCCGTGGTTCACCCAAATTGTTGTCATGCCCAACGCTTTGGCCGGCGCAAGGTTGTGCGCGGAATCCTCGACAAATAGCGCGCGTGCCGGATTAATATCAAGCTGCGCACACAGGCTATCATAACTTTCCACCGCGGGTTTTGGCACATGCTGCATCCGGTGAATATCGAAGATGTCTTCAAACAGGTTATCAAGCCCGCGCGCTGCCAAGACCCGCTCCGCATATGGTGCATCCGCATTGGTGAAGATTAGCTTCCGACCGGGTAGCGATATAATTTGACGACGCAAATCTGCGTCTGGGCGCAGAAGGTCCATGTCGACATCATGCACGAAATCTAGATAGCCATTCGGATCCACCTTGTGTTCGGCCATCAACCCCCCAAGCGTCGTGCCATATTTCTTCCAATAGGTGTGCCGTATTTTGTGGGCTTCATCCGACCCGATATTGAAATGCTTTTCGACAAACAAAGCTATGCGGTCCCGGACTTGCGCCATAATGTTGGCTTCTGGTCCGTACAGGGTTAGGTCTAGATCGAAGATCCAAGTATCGATATGTGCGAAAGGAGATTGCATCAACGGCGCCTAACAACATACCCTGCGTTACTCAACGGGCATGTTAAGCCTACCGAAAGAGAATCATGTTTACATGTGCCATTCTGTGGATGAGGGTTACACGTTCATGACTGTGTTTCGATTATGACTACAGCCCGGGTTGATCGCAAAATAGCAATCGGCACATCGGTTGTTTTTGCACTCGCACTGTCCGCATGCGGCGGTGGCGGCGGCGTGAATTCGACCCCCGTGCCGGTTCCACCCACGGCAGACTTGCCCCCTGCACCCCCAACGCCGCCGGTTGTAGTTACACCGCCTCCTCCGCCAGTCGTGGTCGCTCCTCCACCGTCTCCCCCGCCTCCGCCGCCTGTTGTGGTCGCGCCCCCCCCCGCCCCCGCCGTCGACGAATTTCACAACAACAGAATATCTCCGGTCAGATGGGCCGAGCTTTCACCGTGCGATCACGGCTTATCAGGCGGGCGCTACCGGGCGAGGCGTAACCGTTGGTGTGATCGATTCAGGGATTGATCCTAATAGCCACGAGTTCACTGGCCGCATTCATGCACAGTCGGGCGACGTGACGGGTGCGGGCAGGCCACTTGGCGATGACGACGGCCACGGTACTGAGGTGACGCGAGTCATTGCAGCTGCCAAAGATGATCGCGATGTACATGGCATCGCCTATAATGCGACAATATTAGCGCTTCGGGCGGATCAGGCGGGAAGCTGTACCACGGCAGCCCCCGGCAAAGATGCGGCTTCATGTTCCTTTTTTGATACCTCCATTGCAGCAGGGGTCAACCGTGCGGTCGACAATGGCGCGCGTGTCATAAACATTTCACTCGGCGGTGCGGGCGGCGCGAGTACAACACTACGTGCTGCGATAAATCGGGCGACCTTGGCCGGAGTCGTTATTGTTGTATCCGCTGGTAATGAGGGCAATGACGCTGCGCCCGCATTTGACCCGAACAACCCAAGCCCCTTTGCTCAGGCCCTATTGGCCAACGGAAACGGGCTCGTTATCATTTCGACATCTGTCGATGACAATGATGTCATATCTAACTTCAGTAACAAGGCGGGTGTTTCGCAAAATGCAGTGTTGTCTGCATTGGGGCAAGGCATTTGCTGCGAATATCAGAACGACACCATCTACCGTTTCGTCGAAAATGGTCAGACTTTTGTTCGGACTTTTAATGGCACGTCTTTCTCTGCGGCACAGATTTCCGGAGCGGCGGCCCTGCTAGCGCAAGCCTTTCCCAATCTCACGGGTGCACAGATTGTAAGTCTACTTTTGTCGTCAGCGCGTGATTCAGGCGCTACCGGCACTGATGCGATTTACGGACGCGGCATATTGGATATTGGGCGCGCCGTTGCGCCCGCCGGAACGACGTCGCTCGCAGGCACCACTATGGCAGTTCCGCTCAGTGGAAATGGAGGCACAACGTCGGCACCTATGGGGGATGTTGCTTTATCCAATAAGCCGTTACAGGCGGTGGTGCTCGACAGCTATGGCCGCGCCTATGATATCAACATTGCTGAAGGCATACACGCAAGCGCCCCGCGCCTGCGGCTTACGCCCGCTTTGGCCGATCAAGGACGTTCGGTCAGTCTGTCGCGGGGAACAACTGAACTCGCCTTTTCGATTAGCGCGCGCAATGGCGGCCATACCGAGCTTGCGCCGCTGACTCTGTCCCATGGGCAGCGGAACCAGGCGCGTATATTGGCCGGCCGCATCAGTGCCACCATCGCGCGCGATACGCGGTTTAGCCTTGGTATTCGCCAAGCAGCTGCTGGACAGGTTGCGGCCTTGCAAGGCATGTCTGGCGGCGCTTTCCTGACCGCGACAGATGCACGCATGGAGGGTGGGCTCGAAAGGACGCCAGATCAATCTTTCGCGATGCGCCATCAGCTTGGTCGCTTCGGCCTGACAGGGAATGTCGAAACCGGCGCGACACATATGTTTGAACGCGGCCCCGCCGTGTTTTCCCGCACCACGCAAAAACGCTACCCTTATGCGTCAGTTGGGCTTGGCGTAGATCGCCCGATTGGCCCAGCTAAATTTGCCGTGGGTGCAAATTGGATCCGTGAAGACGAGACCATTCTGGGCGCTCGGTTCGCCAACTTCATCGGCCATAATGGCGCGCGCAGCGTGTTTGTCGATGGCAGGGGTGATGTTAAACTGGTCGGTTTCTGGTCGCTTGGCGTAAGCTGGCGGCAGGGATGGACTTATGCCAATGCTGGCGGATCGTTGACGGGCCAAAGCGTGGTGCATAGCAACGCCTTCTCAATGGATGTGTCGGGCAGTAATATCTTGGCTAGCAATGACCGTATAGCATTCCGGATTGCGCAACCCTTGCGCGTGACAGCTGGGGGGCTCGCACTTAACGTGCCTGTTGCTTATGATTATGCAACGGTTGGCACAACATTCGGCGTCCGCCAGTTTTCACTTGCACCAAAGGGGCAGGAGATCGCCAGCGAGCTTGCGTGGGGCGTGCCAATGTACGGCGGTTATTTTTCGTCAAACCTTTACTGGCGGAAAGAGCCGGGCCATTTCGACGCTGCGCCAGATGATGTGGGCGTTGCCTTCCGGCTGCAATTCGATTTCTAAACCGTAAAGCTCTCGCCGCAGCCACAGCTTCCGGTGGCATTCGGGTTCGTAAACACAAAGCCAGCGGCAAATTCATCCTCGACCCAATCCATGATCGAGCCAACGAGATAAAGAACCGAACCGCCGTCGATGTATAGCACACCGCCGTGCGTCTGGATCTTCTCGTCGAGCGCCACTGCCGCGGTTACATAATCAACCGAATAAGCGAGCCCCGAACATCCACGACGCGGGGTGGAGAGTTTTACGCCAATCGCACCTTCGGGTGCCTTTGACATTAGTTCCGCAATCCGCGCTTCGGAGGCAGGCGTCAGAACAACGGCTGCAGGGCGTGAGCGTGTTTTGACATCGGTCATAGCATTCCAAGCTCCAGACGGGCTTCATCAGTCATATTGGCTGGGCTCCATGCGGGCTCCCAGACCAGGTTCACTTCGGCATCGCCAATGCCAGGGACTGCGCCAACGCGCATTTCAACTTCGCCAGGCATCGATTCTGCAACCGGACAATTCGGCGTGGTCAACGTCATCGAAACGACGGCATGGCCATCATTGATCTCGACATTGTAAATCAGGCCAAGGTCGTAAATATTCACCGGAATTTCCGGATCATAGATTTCCTTCAGCGCTGCGATTACCGCCTCGTACAAATCGCCATCAGGCTCGCTTGGCGCGGACACGGCAGGCTTTTGCGCAAGAAAGCCCTCCAGATAGTCCTTCTGGCGCTCGGGGGTTTCCGGTGCGTTCCCAACGCGGGCTTTCGGCGGCTTTTCCACGCTGTCTACTTCTTCTATGCGGATGTTCTCGTTCATCCAAAAATCCTCTTCACCCGTTCGAGGCCGCGCACCAGCGCCGCGACATCATCTTCATCATTGTAAATCCCAAAGCTTGCCCGCGCAGTGGCGGGCACGCCCAAATGGTCCATCAGCGGCTGCGCGCAATGGTGGCCAGCGCGAATGGCAACATCTTCTTCGTCCAATATCGTGCCGATGTCATGCGGATGCACGCCTTCCATTGAGAAGGAGACAATCCCCGCCGATTGTTCGGGGCCGTATAAAGTGATCGCGTTAATCGCACGCAAGGCGTCCCGCGCCTGCGCGGCAAGCGCGCTTTCATGCGCGAAAATCGCGTCCGGGCCGAAGCTGTCGATGAAGTCGATTGCGGCATGCAGACCGATGACCTCAATGATCATCGGCGTACCGGCCTCAAACCGCGAAGGCGCAGGGGCATAAGTCGTTTTTTCAAACGTCACGCGATCAATCATTGCGCCGCCCCCTTGATATGGAGGCATCGCGTCAAGCGTATCGGCATGCGCCCACAGGACGCCAACGCCAGTTGGGCCATACAGCTTGTGACCCGACATCACATAGAAATCACATCCCAGCGCAGCCATATCCAAATGCATCCGCGGTGCGGCCTGACAGCCGTCGAGCAAGAATTTTGCACCAACCGCATGGGCGGCGTCTGCCGCACGTCTGGCGTCGAGCACCGATCCAAGCACATTCGACACATGCGCCAACGCGACCATCTTATGCGCGGGCGTCAAATGCGTCTCTAGCCAGTCAAGGTCGATTTGGCCGTCCGCGGTCAACGGACAGACATCAATATGCGCGCCAACCTTTTCGGCGAGCATTTGCCACGGCACGATATTGCTGTGATGCTCCAACTGGCTCAGCATGATGCGATCGCCCGCCTTTATGTTCGCTGTGCCCCAGCTTTGCGCAACCAAATTAATGCCCTCTGTGGCACCACGCACGAAAACGATTTCATTGGACGAAGCTGCACCCATAAAGCGGGCCACGCGATCCCGCGCCGCTTCGAACGCCACAGTCATATTTGCCGACCGCGCATACACACCGCGATGCACGGTTGCGTAATCCACTCCGCCAGCCCGCATCATCGCATCGAGCACGACCTGCGGCTTTTGCGCCGTCGCAGCGGTGTCGAGATAATGCCAGTTGTTGGCTAAACTTGGAAACTGGTTTTTGATCCCGTTCACACCAACTCGCCCAATTTCTTCAACGCGGCGTCAGTGAGCATCTCCTCATCCGCAGCGCCATCAAAAACGCCAGCGACAAAGGCCTGCAACATCAGTTTCTTTGCATCCGCAGGCGCAATGCCACGTGCTTGCAAATAAAACAGCCCCATCGCATCCAGCTCGCCAATTGCGCAGCCATGCGCACATTTGACGTCGTCGGCGTAAATTTCGAGCTCGGGTTTGGCGTTGGCGGTCGCGCTGCGGTCAAGCAGCATAGCCTTCACCGACTGCACGCTGTCGGTCAGCTGCGCATCGCGCGCGACGGCGACCTTGCCCAGATAGGTTCCGATCGCGGTGCCAGCGAGGACCGAGCGCACGATCTGCGACGAGGTCGCTTTGGGCTCGGCATGGGTGACGGTGGTAATAATTTCGAGATTTTGGGTGCCGCCGCCAATTTGCACTGCGCCCAGTTTGAAATCCGCGCCCTCATGCAACGTGATATTCAATTCAACGCGGCCATAATCGCCACCGATGTTGAGCACATGGATTGCGGTAGTTGCACCTTTGCCGATGGCAATATCAAGTTGGTGGATGGATCCAGCGTCCTGCAAGATCGTTCGCGCGAAGTTGCCGCCTGCAGGCACGATGATGCTTTCAGGCGCAGCCAATGGCCACGCGGCCTCCACAGCGGAAATGTCGCTGTAGCGCCATGCCTCGTCGTGCCTTGTGGGCGCAGACCGATTCAAGCCGCCAGTTCCTTATACCCGTCACGCTCCAATTCCAGAGCCAATTCTGCGCCACCCGTCCGCGTGATGCGGCCATCGGCAAGGACGTGGACGAAGTCCGGCTTCACATAATCAAGTAGCCGCTGATAATGTGTTATCAGCAACACGGCTTTATCAGGCTTACGCATGATGCGGTTAATGCCGTCGCCAACGGTCCGAAGCGCGTCAATGTCGAGGCCGCTGTCGGTCTCATCAAGAATCGCGAGCGCGGGGTTGATGATGCCCATTTGCACCATCTCGTTGCGCTTCTTCTCCCCGCCTGAAAAGCCGACATTTACCGGGCGCTTGAGCATGTCCATATCCATGCCAAGCGCGCCCGCTTGCTCGCGCGCAACCTTTAGGAACTCGGCGCCGGATAAAGGCGCTTCGCCTCGGTTCTTGCGCTGCGCGTTCAATGCCTCGCGCAGAAACTGGACGTTTGACACGCCGGGGATTTCGACTGGATATTGAAAACCCAAAAACAAGCCAGCGGCGGCGCGCTCATGCGGTTCGAGTGCGAGGAGGTCGTTCCCGTTGAAGGTCACTGAACCCTCGGTCACTTCATAGCCGGGCCGACCAGAGAGCACATATCCCAGCGTCGATTTACCAGCGCCATTGGGCCCCATAATCGCATGGATTTCGCCCGCGTTGAGGGAGAGCGTCAGGCCCTTGAGAATAGGCTTGTCGCCAACATTGGCGTGGAGGTTCGTTATTTGAAGCATGATCAATTAATTCCGTAAAGACTGTGTGCGGACGTCGCGTGATAGCTGGTTCACCCGACTGACCCTTCGAGCGAAATGCCTAACAATTTCTGCGCCTCAACCGCGAATTCCATCGGCAGTTGCTGCAGCACTTCCTTGGCAAAGCCGTTGACGATCAATGCGACGGCTTCTTCGGCGTTCAGGCCACGGGCCATCGCGTAGAACATTTGGTCATCGCTAATCTTGCTGGTCGTTGCCTCATGTTCAATCTGCGCGCTTGGGTTGCGCACTTCGATATAGGGCACGGTGTGCGCGCCGCTTAAGGACCCGAGCAGCAGCGAATCGCACTGTGTGAAGTTGCGTACGCCTTCGGCATTGGGTGCGACGCGAACCAACCCGCGATAGGTGTTGTTGCTGTGTCCCGCGCTGATACCTTTGCTGACGATGGTCGAGCGGCTGCCTTTGCCATTGTGGATCATCTTGGTGCCGGTGTCGGCTTGCTGATAGTTGTTGGTGACGGCAACCGAGTAAAACTCTCCGACGCTGTTTTCGCCGTTGAGGACGCAGCTTGGATATTTCCACGTCACTGCGCTGCCCGTTTCGACTTGCGTCCAGCTCACCTTGCTGTTCCGGCCCTGACACAAAGCGCGCTTGGTCACGAAGTTATAAATGCCACCTTTGCCCTCGGCATCGCCGGGATACCAGTTTTGCACAGTCGAATATTTGATTTCGGCATCGTCGAGCGCAACGAGTTCGACAACAGCGGCGTGCAACTGGTTTTCATCGCGCATCGGCGCCGTGCAGCCCTCAAGATAGCTAACGTAGCTGCCCTTGTCGGCGATAATCAACGTGCGTTCAAACTGGCCGGTATTCTCGGCATTGATGCGGAAATAGGTGGAAAGCTCCATCGGGCATCGCACGCCTTCAGGGATATAAACAAATGTCCCGTCGGAGAAGACCGCGCAGTTCAACGTTGCAAAATAATTGTCATGCATCGGCACAATCTTGCCGAGCCATTTCTTCACCAGCTCCGGATATTCCTTAATCGCCTCCGATATGCTGCGGAAAATCACGCCAGCGCGTTCAAGTTCTGCGCGAAAGGTGGTGGCGACCGAAACGCTATCGAATACAGCGTCCACAGCAACGCGGCGCGCGCCCTCGACGCCAGCGAGCACTTCTTGCTCGGCAATCGGAATGCCCAGCTTTTCATAAATGCGCAGAATCTCGGGGTCTACCTCGTCCAGCGAGCCAAGCTTTGGCTTCGCCTTAGGCTCGGCGTAATAATAAGCGTCTTGATAATCGATTGGCGGTACGTTGAGCTTCGCCCAATCGGGCGGCGTCATCGTTTTCCACAATGCAAACGCCTTCAACCGCCATTCGAGCATCCATTCAGGCTCGTTTTTCTTGGCGGAAATGAAGCGAACGGTGTCTTCGGTTAGGCCCTTGGGCGCAAAGTCGGTTTCAATGTCCGACGACCAGCCATGCTCGTAATCGGCAACTTTTTCAGCAGCATCCCACGCGGCCTTATCTCTCATGTCCAACTCATCGCTCATCGCGTTAATCCCGCCAAATTGATTTGTGCCAGCGCGCCGCGCACCGCAGTGTTGACGACTGGCCAGTGCGCCTGAACACTACAATTGCCCTCTTTTACGCAATGCTGCCCCAAAGATTGCTTGTGGGCATCGCAGCATATCGTCAGGGCAATTGGACCTTCGACCGCCTCAATAATGTCGGCGACGCTAATAGCCGCAGCGGGACGGGCAAGCGTGATACCACCGCCTGTACCGCGTACCGAACGTAGCAGGCCGGCCTTCGTAAGAATGCTGACAAGCTTTTGTGCGGTGGGCAGGGCCAGACCGGTTTCGGCGGCAAGGTCGGTTGCCGATACGCGCGCAGAGCCGCAATGGCGCGAAGCTGCGCTCATGATCACCACTGCATAATCGGCCATATTCGACAAACGCATCTTGCGTATCCTAATCAGATAAATTCACTCCGATTAGGGGCAGATGGTCCTTTTAGTTGCTTAAATCAAGCCATAAAGGATTCAATATCGCGGAAGCTGCCTTTGTTATGCCATTGACGGCAGCTTTCGCCACAGGATGAATGCGTAGTGCGTAAATTCTCGGATATTTTTGAAAGTGGGCCGGGTTGCAGAAGCACGCTTTGCGCCTAACTGTGTCGGCGCTGCAGTCTCACTTTCACATATTTTTCAAGCTTTTGCGTTGCGGCAATAGAGAAGCGCAGGCCGAGCTTGCTGCGGCGCCATAAAATATCGTCTGCGGATTGCGCCCATTCATGATCGATCAAATAGTCAACCTCGGCCGCATATAAATCATGTCCGAAGTCCGTGCCTAAATCCGAAAGCAATGTGGCATTTGATAACATCGTTCGTGTTCTCGTCCCATAGCTGCGCACCCATCGGTGCACGAGTGATGGCGGTAAAAACCCGAAATCGCGCTCAAGTGTGGCTGCGAGGTTTGCCGCGCCATCTATTGGAAAATCTCCCCCGGGCAGTGGCGCACGCAGCGTCCAACTTTGGCCTTTTAGGACAGGTAAATGCGCCGCAAGTTTATCCACCGCGCTCTCTGCCAAGTGGCGGTACGTGGTGATTTTGCCACCAAAGACGGACAATATCGGAGCGGTATCCCCTTCACCAACATCCAGTTCGAAATGATAACCGCGTGAGGCAGTTTCGGGCTTGCCAGAGCCGTCATCGACCAAGGGCCGGACGCCAGCAAAGCTATAAATGACGTCAGCGGCAGTTATAGGCTGCCTGAAATACGCCTCCGCCGATTGGCAGATATAATCGATTTCCTCTGGCGTGGCGTGAATGTCGTCGAGCGAACCTTTATGGTCGGCATCAGTGGTACCAATCAGGGTGAAGTCATCCTCATAAGGAATGGCAAAGAAAATGCGACCATCGGGATTTTGGCAGAAATAAGCCTGCGGCGTATCAAACATCTTGCGCACAACGATGTGCGATCCTCTAACCAGACGGATCGTTCCACCGGTTTTGCGGTCATGCCCTGTCGTCCGCGCGAGCAAGTCCAGCACCGCTGGCCCCGCTGCGTTCGCGACCGCGCGGGCCAGTACGGGTGCTTGTCCGGCAATTTCTATATGCCAAAGCCCATCGCGCCTTTCGAGATGGGTAACTTCGGACAGGGTGCGGATGTCTGCTCCGTGCTCGCCAGCATCCATCGCATTCAGAACGACGAGCCGTGCATCGTCCACCCAGCAGTCCGAATATTCAAACGCCTTCACAAATTCTGGACGCAGTGGCTTGCCTGCTGGCGCGTTTTTCAAATTGACGGTGCGCGTTGCCGGCAGCAGCTTGCGGCCACCGATGTGGTCGTAAAGGAACAGACCAAGGCGCACGAGCCACGCAGGACGAATACCTTTTTGATGCGGTAGGATGAACCGAAGCGGCCAGATGATATGGGGCGCAATGGCCCAAAGCCGCTCGCGCTCAATCAACGATTCCCGCACCAGTGCAAATTCATAATGCTCAAGATAGCGAAGCCCGCCATGGATAAGTTTCGTCGATGCCGATGAAGTGCCCCGCGCAAGGTCTCCGCGCTCAAGCAGGATAACGTGCGCGCCCCTGCCAGCGGCGTCACGTGCAATACCGGCGCCGTTAATACCGCCGCCAATTACCGCCAAGTCATAAATCTGTTCGCTCATAAAAAGGCCCATGCGAATGCTGCTGACGCCAAAAAGGCCGTTAATGTGGCCAGTATGACGGGAAACAGCGCCTTCGTACCCTGACTCAGCAGCAAATCAAGTCGAGACCGCATCGCAGTGGCCGTAACAGCAAATAATAACATAGCCTTAGAGGCGATCAGACCATATTGCGCCACCCAGGCTGGAGCCGCCACGGCAGAGTTGATCGCGACGGTGGCAAAGAATGCGAGAATGAACCAAGGCAGCTTCAACCGCGACGCAAGGCTTCGGGGCCGACCGTCGCTGGACCCGATAGCAAGCCCGATAAGCGCCACAGCGGGTGCGAGCAAAGCTACGCGCGACAATTTGACGATGGTTGCGGTTTCACCCGCTGATTGCGAGAAG
The DNA here is from genome assembly GCA_947470185.1 of Sphingomonadales bacterium. Taxonomy (GTDB): domain Bacteria; phylum Pseudomonadota; class Alphaproteobacteria; order Sphingomonadales; family Sphingomonadaceae; genus Sphingorhabdus_B. The sequence continues at coordinate 72,010 of CANIRZ010000005.1, forward strand.
CTGTAACCGCCGCCAAGTGCCTGAGCTACGTCATGTATGGCCGCTCCCATCAGGAAGCCGGCTTGCTTATCCGTGAAAGCGAGTTGCGCTGCAATGATCGGGTAGAAAGACATCGCAACCGCGCTTGCCAACGCGACGCCCACCAAGGTGAGCGTAAACTGCGATTGGTTCAGGCGTTCGCGGCCTATAACTGCGTAAATCGCCAATGCTGCCGACGCCCCACAGATCGCCGTTGCACCGCCTGCTAGCCAACCAGCGTAATTGCTTTGTCCGCTTAGGCGAGCGCCCAACAACCCGGCGCCCAGCACCAATGACATAATGCCAATTAGCCCCAAAAAGGCCAGCGCGCCAAGACCGCCAATTTGCATTGCGGTGACTTGCGTACCCAAAAGGACGATGCCCCAGCGCAGGCAAACAGTACCGCAGAAATCGAGGCCGGGATGTACCTTTTGCTCGGCTGAAACAAAGTTGAGGGCTAAACCCAGCAGCAAACCTGCCAAAATGACGGGCATTCCGTAATGCTCGGAGAACCAGGTTGCCGCGACCGAGGCGATAGCTACTACCGCAAAGCCAGGAAACAGCGCACCGAGCACCAACCGCTTGCGCAGTGCCGGATTATCATCGGCAAGATAGGTTTCGCCATAGAGGTCAGCGATGTAATTCGCGTTTATGTCTTGCGGTGTCATATAGCCATCTATAGGCACATGTGTGGGGAGTTCCAGCATAAAGCAGGGCGTGGGAGTGGATTCAATGGCCGAAACCAAGATGACCAGTTCGGACAATGCAATGCGGTTCATCCGTTATGGCCTGATCGCGCTTTTGTTCTTTGGCACGGCGCTTAATTATCTTGATCGGCAAGTGCTGGCGTTGCTCAAACCGACGCTTCAAATGGAGTTTGGTTGGACGGACCGCGAATTTGGACATTTCGGATCAGCGTTCCAGATCGCTACTGCAGTCGCGCTTTTGGGAGTTGGCTGGTTTATCGACCGCTTCGGTGTCCGTTGGGGCTATGGCTTGGCCGTCGCCATCTGGAGCTTGGCTGGAATGGGGCATGCATTCGCAAGCAGTGTCGGGCAGTTCGTTGCGGCACGGGTCACGCTGGCTGTTGCCGAATCTGTAAACACGCCAGCGGCCATGAAATCGGCCGCCACCTATCTGCCCATTCGCGAACGATCGATAGGCATTGGTGTCATCAACAGCGCCTCCAACATTGGCGCGATCTTGGCTCCACTCACGGTGCCGTGGATTGCCATCACATACGGCTGGCGGGAAGCGTTCATCATAACAGGTGCGTTAGGTTTCGTTTGGCTGGTTTTCTGGTGGCTTGGGACAGCAAAGCTTCAGCCATTGGGTGCAGCAGCGCCGACAGCCGCAACCCCTGCAGCGAAGGGTGCGCCCTGGAGCGAGCTGTTGAAGGAGCGTCGCACGTGGGCGGTCGCAGGGGCAAAGCTGCTTACCGATCTGGTCTGGTGGTTTATTCTTTTCTGGGCGCCGGATTTCTTTGCGCGGCAATTTGGGCTCGGGCAGGCCGAAATCGGCGCACCGACCGCTATCGTATATGCATTGGCTGCCGTTGGCGCAGTGACCAGCGGTATCTTGTTCCCGATCCTTTTGGGTAAGGGCATGACTGCGAATGCGGCGCGCAAGAGATCAATGTTTTTTTACGCCTTGCTGATCCTGCCAATTCCACTGGCATTGCAAGCACCCAATGAATGGTTAGCGGCGCTTATTATTGGTCTCGCCTTATTCGCGCATCAGGGTTTCTCGACCAATATCTTTGGTATGGCAGCAGATATCGTACCTGCGCGTCAGGTCGGCAGCGTTATTGCAATTGGAGCCTTGGCTGGCAATCTCAGCGGCGCAGCCATGCTTGAATTTGCGGGCTGGTCGTTAGAGTCAGGCCTCGGCTACGCCCCGATGTTTGCCATCTGCGCCAGCGCGTATTTGCTGGCTTTGCTATGGATTCACATCATGCAGCCAAGGCTGATTGTCGTAAATGATACGGATTGATTAGCTGGCCTTTGCCAAGCCTTCGGTTTCAACCAATTCCTGCAATTCGCCAGCGTCGTACATTTCCATCATGATGTCTGAGCCGCCTAGAAATTCGCCTTTGACGTAAAGCTGCGGGATGGTTGGCCAGTCGCTATAATCCTTGATGCCAGCGCGGATTTCCATGTCTTGCAACACATCTACGCTTTCATAAGCGACATTCAGATGGTCGAGAATAGCGATCGCCTTGCTGGAGAAGCCGCACTGCGGAAATAACGGACTGCCCTTCATAAACAGGACGACATTATTGCCTTTGACGATCTCTTCGATCCGTTCGTTAACACTCATGTATAATACTCCAAAAATTTAAGGGATGGCGGTTGTTAGTTGCAAGGCATGCAAAACGCCGCCCATGCGGCCGCCCAGCGCGTCATAAACCGCCTTATGCTGCTTCACCCGCGGAAGCCCACGAAAACTCTCGCTCACTACGCGCGCGGCATAATGGTTGCCGTCACCTGCAAGGTCGGTAATCTCAACCTGCGCGTCGGGCAGGGCGGCTTTTATCATGCCCTCTATCTCTTCGGCCTGCATTGCCATTAGGCGGGCTCGATAAACTGGCGGCGCGCTTCGACCATCTTATCTTCCAGCGCTGCACGAATTGTTGCGTCATCGACATCAACGCCAGCCGATGTCAAATCGCCAAGCAGTTTGCGCACAACATCTTCCACACCCGATTCTTCGAAATCGGCCTGAACGACGGAGGTCGCGTAGGCTGTTGTTTCTTCCGGGGTCAGGCCCATTTTTTCTGCGGCCCATTGGCCAACCAGCTTATTCCTGCGCGCAGTGATTTTGAACTGAAGCTCCGCATCATGCGCAAACCTGTCTTCAAAAGCGTTTTCGCGATTATCGAAAGTCGTCATGTTGCCGTTCCTAACTGCTGAATATCCAAGATAATGCGTGTGCGTGCTATCAACAAGGCAATTGATATCAAATATGAACCACCAGTTTCCCAACTGCTGCTCGTTCGCCAAGCCGCGCAATCGCTGTGCCAGCATTTGCCAGTTCAAATGTTTCCGAAATGCGCGGCTTGATTTTGCCTGAAGCGTAAAGGTCAAACAATTCGGATATGTTCGCGTGGTTCTTCTGCGGTGTGCGTGCGGCGAAAGCACCCCAGAATACACCGCAAACGTCACAGCTTTTCAGCAAAGTCAGGTTTAACGGCAATTTCGCGATGCCGGCCGGAAAACCGACCACAAGAAACTTGCCTTCCCATGCAATCGAACGGACTGCAGGCTCGCTATAGTCGCCGCCGACAGTGTCGTAGATGATGTTGAAACCGTCTCTGCCAGCGGCCGCCTTGAACAGTTCAGCGACGGCCTTGGATTGATCCTTATCGAACGGCTGATGCGGATAGACAACAACGTCATCCGCGCCTGCCTCACGTGCGATGGCGGCTTTGGCCTCGCTCGATACGCCCGCAACCACACGGCCACCATAAGCCTTCGCAAGCTCAATCGCCGAAATGCCGATGCCGCCAGCACCGCCGAGAACAAGGACATTGTCCCCCGTTTTCATATGGCCGCGGTCCTTGAGTGCATGGATGGATGTGCCGTAGGTCATCAGTAAGGCCGCGCCATCGTCAAACGACATGGCGTCGGGCATTTTGAAGCAGTTGAATGCCGCAACCGCGACCTTTTCGGTGAGCCCGCCATTGCCGCATAGGCCAATCACGCGGTCACCAACGGCAAAGCCGCTGACGCCATCGCCGATAGCTTCGACCACGCCAGCGATTTCACCGCCCGGCGCAAAGGGGCGTTCGGGCTTGAACTGGTATAGGTCGACAATCATTAAGGTGTCGGGGAAGTTGATCGAGCAAGCCTTCACCGCAACAACGACTTGGCCAGGGCCAGCAACAGGTTCGGCCAATTCGCCCATGACAAGCGTTTCAGGGCCACCGCTCGCGGTCGATAATAAAGCGCGCATTTCTCTCTCCTAAGCTATGTTGGGCGTCAGCCAAGGCTGGCTTGCAGATATTTTTGTCTCATATGTAGAGATCGCGTCGCTGCTTTTCAGCGTCAACCCAATCTCGTCGACCCCGTTTATCAGGCAATGCTTGCGGAACGGGTCAATTTCAAATGCGAACCGATCTTGGAATGGCGTTGTCACCGTCTGCGTTTCCAGATCGATATGAATGCTATCCGTCTGCGCGACTTCCATCAGCCGATCGATAGCATCCTGCGGCAGCACGATGGCGAGCAATCCATTCTTGAACGCGTTGCCAGAAAATATGTCGGAAAAACTGGGTGCGATGACAGCTGAAATGCCTAGGTCAGCCAGTGCCCAAGCGGCATGCTCGCGGCTTGACCCGCATCCGAAATTGTCGCCAGCAATCAAAATTGGTGCGCCAGCATAAGCAGGATCGTCAAAGACGTTGCCAGGCACTTCGCGCAAGGATTGGAACGCGCCTTTGCCAAGGCCCGACCGGCTAATCGTTTTCAACCAAGCTGCAGGAATGATGATGTCGGTATCGATATTTTTCAGCCCGAGCGGATAGGCTCTGCCAATGACGCTGCTTATGGGCTTCATACTATCAGTCCGTTTCGGTTTTTGGCGGGTTCTGGGTTATGGGTGCAGCATCGGGTTCAGGGGACAAGGGTTCAAGCTTGCCCTTCTTCTGCGTCAGACTGCGCCGCCCTGCATATAACAACGCAGCCACTAAGGCTGCGGAGCCAACCGCTGCGCCAACCTTGGCTGTAGTTGACCATGTGTCGCCATTGGAATTTTTATTGGTCATATAGCTGTTCCTTGATGGATTAACCTTAGCTTTGGCGTCTGTGCCAAGTAAAGAAAATAGCTTATTTTTGCGCAGGCGCCTCTCTCATGCGTTAACGCCTCCTTGCAATTTAGTTCATCAATTCGCGGACATCCGTAAGCTTGCCCGTCACCGCAGCCGCGGCGGCCATTGCAGGACTTACCAAATGCGTGCGCGCACCTGGCCCTTGCCGCCCGACGAAATTGCGGTTGCTGGTGGACGCGCAACGCTCTCCGGCAGGTACCTTGTCGGGGTTCATACCCAAGCATGCCGAGCAGCCCGGTTCGCGCCATTCAAGGCCCGCGTCGGTAAATATGCGGTCAAGCCCCTCGGCCTCGGCCTGATGCTTCACAAGGCCGCTTCCCGGGACGACAATTGCCCATTTGACATTAGCTGCCTTTTTACGGCCCTTCAGTATAGCAGCGGCTGCGCGCAGATCTTCAATCCGGCTGTTGGTGCAACTGCCAATGAAGACATTCTGCACTTCAATATCTGTCATAGCCGTGCCAGGCGTCAGCCCCATATAAGCTAGGGATTTCTTGGCAGCTTCTTGCTTCGACGGATCGGCGAAGGTGGATGGGTCGGGAACGATGCCGGTAATGGGCAATACATCCTCAGGGCTAGTGCCCCATGTAACGCTTGGCGCAATGTCCGCAGCGTTTATCGTCACGACCTTGTCATAGACTGCCCCAGTATCGGTAGCGAGTGAACGCCAATAAGCCACCGCTGCGTCCCACTGCGCTCCCTTTGGTGCCATCGGACGACCCTTTAGATAAGCAAAAGTGGTGTCGTCAGGCGCTACCAGACCAGCGCGCGCGCCATGTTCAATCGCCATGTTGGAAATCGTCAACCGACCCTCAATGCTGAGCGCGCGAATAACAGCGCCTGTATATTCGATAACATGGCCAGTGCCGCCCGATGCGCCCAACACGCCCGTGATGTGGAGTACAACGTCTTTGGCGGACACGCCCGGCCCAAGTTCACCTTCGACGCGGACTTCCATCGACTTTGATCGTGTCAGTTGAAGCGTTTGGGTTGCAAGTACATGCTCGACTTCGGATGTGCCGATTCCAAAGGCCAAAGCCCCAAGGCCGCCGTGGCAGGCAGTATGGCTGTCGCCGCATACAATCGTAGTACCGGGCAGCGAGAAGCCTTGTTCTGGCCCGACAACATGGACGATGCCCTGCTTAATGTCGGTGGCGTTAATATAGGCAATGCCAAACTCCGGCGCGTTGCGTTCCAACGCTTCCAATTGCTGCGCGCTTTCGGGATCGGCGATCGGCACATGCTGGCCATCGCTGTCCAAACGCGCGGTAGTGGGTAAATTGTGATCGGGCACTGCAAGCGTAAGATCGGGTCGCCGCACGCGGCGTCCAGCGACGCGAAGGCCTTCAAAAGCTTGCGGGCTGGTGACTTCGTGGACAAGATGGCGGTCGATGAAAATCAGGCACGTTCCGTCATCCCGTTGTTCCACGACATGGGCATTCCAGATTTTTTCGTAAAGTGTTTGCGAAGTTGGCATAATTAAAATGACATAGAAGCGATTGCAGCGAAATCAAGTGAGGCGTCGCTGCTTGCACTTCAAAGATGCAAACTTTACGTCTATTAGGTGTTCCATGAGCATAATCAGCATCATCCTTATCGTGCTTGCAACGGTACTCGTTATGGAATGGGTCGCGTGGTCCAGCCATAAATATATCATGCATGGATGGGGTTGGGGATGGCACCGTGATCATCACGAACCCCATAATAACGCACTGGAAAAGAACGATCTTTACGGCATTGTCGGTGCAGTGACGAGCATATCATTGTTCATGATAGGCAGTCCTCTTGTGCTCGGCGACAATGCCTGGGCGCCCGCAACATGGATCGGCTTGGGCGTCATGTTTTACGGCATCATTTACACCGTTGTGCACGATGGCCTCGTGCATCAACGCTATTTTAAATATGTCCCGCGCCGCGGCTATGCCAAACGTTTGGTGCAGGCGCACAAGCTCCACCACGCCACAATCGGCAAAGAAGGTGGCGTGAGTTTTGGATTTGTGTTGGCACGTGACCCAGCCAAGTTAAAAGCGGATCTCAAGAAGCAGCGCGCGGCCGGGACCGCCATCGTGCGGGATGCCGCCATTGAAGCCTAAATTTCGGGTTTACGCCAAATCCAGCTGAGACAGATTACCGCGGCGCCCAGGGGAATGAGCGGCCAAGGCATTGCCATCGCGGCAAATGATATGGCGATGCTTACGCCAAAGGCCATCGTCGCCGACCATTTTGCCCGTCTGCTAATCACGCCCTTTTCCCGCCAAGCCACCAAATGGTGCCCATAACGCGGGTGATTGAGCAACCGTGCTTCGAGCGCAGGGCTGCTGCGTGCGAAACAGAATGCGGCCAATATCATAAACGGGACGGTCGGCAGCAAAGGTAGAAAAATGCCTATCGTGCCGAGCGCGACCGCCAGCAGTCCCGCGGACAGATACAGTTGGCGTTTAATCAATACTGGTGAACCGCTTTGGTAACATAATAGCTGTCGAGACCTTCGGGGCCGCCTTCGCTACCAAAGCCCGATTCCTTCACCCCGCCAAATGGCGCGTCGGGCATCGAGATAACGAAACTGTTGAGGCCAACCATGCCCGTATCCAGCGCGTCGGCAACAAGGTTTGCCTGGCGCGCATTCTCCGTGAAAGCATAAGCCGCAAGGCCGAAGGGCAGGCGGTTGGCTTGCGCGACGGCTTCATCAAATGTCTTGAACGGCCGCATCAAAGCCACGGGACCAAAAGGCTCGTCGTCCATGACTTTTGCCGACATCGGCACGTCAGACAATACCGTCGGTGCGAAGAAAAAGCCTTGGTCCCCGCGTGACCCGCCGGTCAGCAGCTTAGCGCCTTTCGAGGTCGCATCGTCCACCAAGGCCGCAATTGCCGATGGCCGCCGTTCATTGGCCAGCGGCCCCATGACCGTGGTTGCATCGAGACCATTACCAACCTGAACCTTTTTCGTAAGCTCGGCAAAGCCGGCGACGAAGCGGTCATAGACGCCCTCTTGCACATAAAAGCGGGTGGGCGAAATGCACACTTGGCCCGCGTTCCGGAACTTGGTCGTTGCGGACAACGTGATTGCCTTTTCCAGGTCGCAATCATCGAAAATGAGCACGGGGGCATGTCCACCCAATTCCATTGTGGTGCGCTTCACGCCATCGGCCGCAAGCTTGAGCAAATGCTTGCCGACAGGGACGGAGCCAGTGAAGCTGACTTTGCGAATGATGGGAGATGCAATCAGGTGGCGGCTGACAATGTCCGGCACGCCGTAGACGAGCTGCGCGACATTGCCGGGGACGCCGCCATCAATGACGCACTGCATGATCGCGCTGGCGCTTGCGGGCGTTTCTTCGGGCGGTTTTGCGATGATCGAACATCCCGCCGCAAGCGCAGCTGCCATTTTTTTACACATCAGATTTACGGGGAAGTTCCAGGGCGAGAACGCGGCCACCGGGCCAACCGGCTGCTTCAACACCAACGCGCGCTGTCCCGTTGGCCGGACAAGAACACGGCCATAGCTGCGTTTTGCTTCCTCGGCGAAATATTCGAACTGCGCGGCGCAGGAAAGCACCTCGGTGCGGGCTTCGGCAAGCGGCTTGCCTTGCTCAGTGGTCAGCAGAACGGCAATTACCTCTGCGCGTTCGCGAATGTGATCAGCAACCTTGCGCAAGATGACTGCGCGGGCGTTGACGTCCACTGTACGCCAATGCGCAAATCCTTTTGCCGTTGCGGCAAGAGCCTCGTCAAGGTCGGCTGCAGTTGCCAGCGGCAATGCTGCCAGCGTCTCTCCGGTCGCGGGGTTGATGACATTATGGCAATCGCGGCCTTCGCCCGTGCGCCAGCTACCGTCAATATAAAGACCCAAGTCAGTGGTATAGCTCATCGGTTTTCCTGCAAAATTTATATGTTCTGCATGTAGGCGTCACGTTGAGGGTTTGGAACCCCTTGCAAGGCGCAAAAGCCAGAAAACCGGAAGGCCGATGAGCAATAACGCAACGCCCCAGATCAATGCTTCGGTGCCTGCGCCATAAATCGTCCAGCAGGAATACAACGCCGCGAGGCACAGAATGATCTTAAATCCTGCGCCGACTTTCAATGCCCCCGTCTGGATAAGCCGGAATGCCGCCGCCGCACAGCCGAAATACATGACGAGCACGATGGCGGTGGTGAGCACTATCAGGAATTCAAACATCGATGCCATGGACCGGCTGCTGTTCATCAGAATGACGAGCGTCAATAGACTGGTGGAGAATACATGGGCATTGCGTGGCGTGCCATTTGCTGCGGCTTTGCCCATGAATTCTGGGAATAAGCCATCGCGTGCCAAGGCGGCGGGCAGTTCGGCTTGGCACATGATCCAGCCGTTTAATGCACCAAGCGCGCTGATTGCGCCAATTGCGGCGATCGCCGTGCCGGCATTGGTGCCGGCATAGATATTCACGAAATCGGCAAATGGCGCGGCTGACGCGCTGGTGATCGCGGCGGGTAGCATCAGGACAACTGCCGAGCAGACCAAGATATATATGCCGCCTGCACCGGCCGTTCCAAACAAGGTGGCGCGGTTAATGGTGCGTTCGGGGTCTTGCACTTTGTCGGCTGGTACGGTTGCGAGTTCAAGGCCAAGCATCGCCCATAAGGTCAATATGGTGGCCGTCGAAATGCTTGCTGTAGAGATATCTGCCGTATCAAAAGTGCGAACAAGCCCTGTGCCTTGCGTTGCCAGCACATAAGCTGCAAGGCCAATGACTGCGACGAGGGGGAGCAATTTTGCAATGGTCCAAACAATCTGCACCTGCCCCGCCAATTTGGTTCCGCGGATGTTGATTAGCGTGAATGCCCAGACGATGGCTATGGTGATGGCCGCTGAAACGCCGTGCGTACCGACAATCGGAAACAGCTGACTAAGATAGCTTACGGCCGCCGTCGCGATTGCCGCATTGCCGACCCACATCGAAATCCAATAGGCCCAAGCAATTGCAAAGCCCGCACCATCGCCAAAAGCTGCACGGGTATAGGCGTAAGGCCCACCTGCCTTTGGCAGGGCCTTGCTGAGCGCGCCAAAGACCGAGGCAACGCACAAAGCGCCGGATACAGTGATCAACCATCCGATGACCGAATTCCATCCCAAAGGCGCAAGGCTTGCAGGCAGCAGGAATACGCCTGAACCAATCATGCTGCCCATGACCAATGCGAGCGCCATCCAGAATCCCATCGGACGCCCTGTTGCGGCTGTATCTTCCTGCACTTAGAATCCCCCGTTCCGCGCAAGCTTGCATGGAACAGGGGGAAAAGCCAATCTTTGTTTCACGTCCCAGCGGCGCTGGCATGCTCAGTTCGCCAAGCAGCTGCCGAGTTACACCCCCAAACAGGCCAAGGGCGGCATAGTCTTGCGACGATCGAGCCACGACAAGGGTCATATGTCCCCTGAACGCCGTGTTACCCCTATACGTGATTGCGTGGCAAAATGCTTCCAAAGCAGGACATATTATGTCAGCGACGTTGAATGGATATTGCGGGTCAGACAGGTGACGTCATGATACGGATGGCGCAGGGCTCGGATGCCGATGCGATTGCGCAGATTTATGCGTATCATGTGCTTAACGGCACGGCCAGTTTTGACATTGTGCCGCGAACTTCTGTCGAAACAGAACAGAAAATCGCAGATATTTTATCCAAAGGATGGCCGTTCCTGATCGCCGAACGCGATAACAGGATATTGGGATATGCCTATGTGACCGCCTTTCGTGACAGGCCAGCTTATGGCTTTACCTGCGAAGATTCCATCTACGTTGATCCGGATTTTGTGGGGCAGGGTGTGGGTGCAAAGTTGTTGCGCGCATTAATGGTGCAGGCAACACAATGCGGCTTCCGCCAGATGGTTGCGGTCATCGGCGGGGCAGAACCCGCTTCGGTAAAACTGCACAGTAAGTTGGGTTTTACGCAGTCCGGACGAATGCGGTCCGTTGGTCGAAAGTTTGGCCGCTGGCTTGACAGCGTCTACATGCAGGCAGAACTTGGTGACGCAGATCGGGCAGTGCCGGCGCGGGAACCTGCCTGATGGGTTATGTTGATTAAAAAAGGTGCGCCGTTGCCGCACGCAAAGGAGAGAGAAAATATGGCAGAGTTTGAATTGGTCGCAGACGGCCTTCGCTTCCCTGAAGGACCGGTAGTCATGCCCGACGGCAGCGTCATTCTCGTGGAAATCGCCGAAGGACAAATCACCCGCGTGCACGCCGACGGAAGCAAGACAGTCATTGCAAAGCCGGGCGGAGGGCCAAATGGCTTGGCGATTGGCCCAGATGGTAAGCTATATTGCTGCAACAATGGCGGGTTTGAATATATGGAAGCCAATGGCTTTCTTGCGCCGCATGGCATCGCCAAGGATTATTCAGGCGGGCGGATTGAACGGATCGATATCGACACGGGCGAGGTCGAAGTGCTTTATAAATCCGGCGACCATGGTTGCAGCCTGCGTGGGCCGAACGATATCGTGTTTGATGCGCATGGCGGCTTCTGGTTCACCGACCACGGCAAGATTGATTACGTCAAACGCAGCCATGATGTTGTCGGTATCTTTTATGCAAAAGCAGATGGTAGCTATTTGGAAGAAGTGATCTTCCCATCTAACAACCCCAATGGCGTTGGCCTGTCCCCCGATGGCAAGACATTATATGCTGCAGAAACCTATACCTGCCGCCTGATGAAGTTCAACATCACTGCGCCCGGCAAGGTGGCTGGCGATGCGGGCCCCGGCGGACCCGGCATTCCGGTATACCGCCCGGCAGGATATAAATTCTTCGACAGCCTCGGGGTGGAGGCCAGCGGCAATATTTGCGTCGCCACTATCGGCGAGTGTGGGATTAGCGTCATTTCGCCCGATGGGGAGTTGGTCGAATTTGTTGCGACCGATGATATATTCACCACCAACATTGCGTGGGGCGGCGACGATATGATGGACGCTTATATTTGCCTGTCGGGCAGCGGGCGTCTCGTGAAAACCCGATGGACGCGGCCGGGGCTTAAGCTGCAATATTAGAACTGGAAATCGGGGTATGCGACGGCACAAGGAAGCGCATCTCATTAACCGCATCGGCTGGCTGCGCGCGTCTGTTCTGGGCGCCAATGACGGCATAGTATCGACAGCAAGCCTGATTGTAGGTGTCGCAGCCGCGCAATCGGCGCCCGCAACAATTCTGCTTACGGGGATTGCGGGGCTGGTTGCTGGCGCAATGTCGATGGCGGCCGGCGAATATGTATCGGTCAGCTCGCAGGCGGATTCCGAAAGCGCGGATCGTGCGCGCGAAGAGAATGAGCTGGCGACGGTTCCAGACAAGGAACGTGAAGAGCTTATCGGCATTTACGAGCTACGGGGCCTCGACCGGGCGCTGGCGGAGCAGGTCGCCGACAAGTTAACTGCGCATGATGCGCTGGCCACGCATTTGCGTGACGAGCTTGGCATGGCAGCGCATACTGCCGCGCGGCCAGTGCAAGCCGCATTGGCCTCGGCCGCTGCGTTCACGATTGGTGCGTCTTTGCCCCTTGCGATGGTCCCGCTGTCTCCCGCCGCCTATCTCAGTTGGACTGTGTCGATCACTGCCCTTTTGTTCCTTGCCGTCCTTGGCGCAGTTGGCGCAAAAGCAGGCGGGGCGCCCATCGGTAGGGCCGTACTGCGCGTAACCTTTTGGGGGGCGATTGCGATGGCGGCGACGGCTGCTATTGGGGCGTTGTTCGGCACAACGGTCGCCTAAGGAAAAACATGACCTTCAATACTGTAATCTTCGATTTTGGCGGGGTTATCACGTCTTCGCCATTTGAGGCCTTTAACCGCATGGAGGCGAAAAATGGCTTGCCCAAGGATTTCGTCCGCAGCGTAAATGTCCGCAACCCCGACAATAATGCATGGGCGAAGTTCGAGCGGGCGGAGTGCAGCGCGGCTGAATTTGACACTTTGTTTGCCGCTGAAGCTCGCGCTTTGGGGCATGAACTTGACGGGGCTTCGGTTATCGCCTGCCTATCGGGGGACATCCGACCCGACATGGTGGCCGCGCTTGATATGCTTAAGTCCAAGGGTTTTGGACTTGGGTGCATCACGAACAATGTGCCGTCCGGAAAAGGTGCTGGCATGGCGGTGAGTGACGAGAAAGCCGCTGCGATCTCGGCCGTTATGGATAGGTTCGACCACATCATTGAATCGAGCAAGGCCGGCGTGCGCAAACCCGACCCACGCATTTATTCCATGATGTGTGCGGCTTTAGAAGTGAAGCCATCACAATGCATCTATCTTGATGACCTTGGCATAAATTGCAAACCGGCTGCGGCGATGGGAATGGCAGCGATCAAAGTGACCAGCGGGGATCAGGCTTTAAACGATTTGGGCGCGCTATTGGCGTTGACCTTCACGCCTTTAGGCGTCTAGGCCACAGGCACTCCGTCTCTCCCATCATCTGGAGCGTTTCATGGCGAAAAAACTCTTCCCCGACGCAAAATCGGCGCTCGATGGCATATTGAAAAACGACATTCTTATCGCGAGCGGCGGCTTTGGCCTTTGTGGCCTGCCAGAACGTTTGTTGGATGCTGTGCGCGACAGCGGGGTCACTGGCCTGACATTTGTTTCGAACAATGCCGGCATCGACAATGAAGGTATTGGCAAGCTGCTGCGCACCAAGCAGGTCAAGAAAATGATCTCCTCTTATGTTGGTGAGAACAAAGAGTTTGAGCGGCAGTATCTTGCTGGTGAGCTTGAAGTCGAATTCTGCCCCCAAGGCACATTGGCTGAGCGTATGCGTGCAGGCGGTGCGGGCATCCCCGGCTTTTATACAAAGACCGGCGTTGGCACTTTGGTTGCCGAAGGTAAGGAAGTGAAAGAGTTTGGCGGCGAGGAATATATTCTCGAACGCGGGATATTTGCGGACCTTTCCATCATCAAGGCATGGAAGGCCGATGAAAGTGGGAACCTCGTCTTCCGCAAAACGGCGCGTAATTTCAATCTGCCGGCCGCGACCTGCGGCAAAATCTGCGTGGTCGAAGTGGAGGAGATTGTGCCCGTGGGAAGCCTTGACCCGGACTGCATCCATTTGCCGGGCGTTTATGTGCAGCGCATGATCGTCGGCGCGCCTTATGACAAAAAGATCGAGTTCAGGACCGTGCGTGAAAGGGAGGCTTCGCTATGAGCTGGACCCGTGACGACATGGCCGCGCGCGCCGCACAGGAACTGCGCGACGGATATTATGTAAACCTTGGCATTGGCATTCCGACCCTTGTGGCAAATCACATCCCGCCAGGCGTTCAAGTGACGCTTCAGTCTGAAAACGGCATGTTGGGTATTGGCCCCTTCCCTTTTGCTGGCGAAGAAGATGCCGACCTTATCAATGCGGGCAAACAGACCATTAGCGAGTTGCCGCAGACGGCCTATTTCGACAGTGCCGCTAGCTTTGCGATGATCCGCGGCGGGCATATAGACCTGACTGTATTGGGCGCGATGGAAGTCGCGCAAAATGGTGACATCGCCAACTGGATGATCCCGGGCAAGATGATCAAGGGCATGGGCGGTGCCATGGACCTTGTTGCAGGTGTGAAGAAGATCATTGTGGTGATGGAGCATAATGCCAAGGACGGTTCGCCGAAATTCATCCCCGCTTGCACATTGCCGTTAACAGGCAAGAATGTCGTTGATATGATTATCACCGATCTCGCCGTGTTTCAGCGGCCGGACACATCATCGGTGTTCAAGCTGATTGAAGTCGCACCGGGCGTTTCGGTCGATGACATTAAGGCAAAAACAACAGCGCATTTTGAGGTTGCAGTCTAATTACGAAAATGCAGCGGACTGTATCAGCCTTGATCGCGGCCGCATTGTTGGGGCTAACTGGCCTATATGCCACGCGCTCCGCGCCTGATGACAGTCAGGTCGTTGCCATATTGCGCAAATTCATAAAGACCGACGCCAACCTGCCCGACCAGCCCAATGAATGGCACGGGCGGATCGATTACGCGAAGCTTGATCAGCAATTTGCCACTATGGCGCAGCGGTCGGAAATGGCTGGCCTTGCCGTAGCTATCGTCGAGGATGGGGAGCTGCGTTTCGTCCGTGGCTATGGCGTGGTCGACCGGAATACCAATGTGCCGGTGACATTGGATACGGTGTTTCGGTGGGCATCGGTGTCAAAAACCGTGGCCGGTATGTTGGCTGCGACCTTGTCCAACGAAGGCTTGGTTGATCTGGAACGGCCAGTCGCGCGATGGAACACCTCGCTGCGTCTGCCCGAAGGCGCCGAAGCACGGTTAAGTTTTGAACAATTGCTGTCGCAGCAAACTGGGCTCACCAAAAACGCCTTTGACGAGCGGCTTGAGGATGGTGGCGATCCACGTGTGCTGCGGAGCGAGCTGGTCAATGCGCCGCTGCAGTGCGAGCCAGGGTCGTGTCATAGCTACCAAAACATCGCCTTTGATACCGCCAGCGAAATTTTGGCGCAGGCGGCACAGCGATCTTACCCGAATGCGGTCAGCGAACGTCTCTTTTTACCGCTAGGTATGAAAAGCGCCAATTACGGCATGTCCGGGTTGACCGGCGCAAAAGATTGGGCCCGCCCGCACAATGGCCGAACGGTCCGCCCATTGAACGACAGCTATTGGCGCGTGCCAGCGGCCGCAGGCGCGGAGAGCAATATCGTCGATTTCTCTCGCTGGCTTCAGGCGGCAATGGGCGAGCGTCCGGATGTTTTGCCTGAATCGGTGTTGCGCATTGCTCAATCGCCGCGCGTAAATACCGCGCCAATCTATGGGGGCGCATTGCGACAGGCGAATTCAAAAGCCAAATATGGCCTTGGCTGGCGCAGTTTCGATTATGATGGGCACCGGTTGATTGGTCACTCAGGCGCCGTTGACGGCTATCGCGCGACACTAATCTTTGATCCAGCCACCCGCACAGGCATCGTCGCGATGTGGAACAGCAATTGGGGCACACCGTTCCGTATTCCGTTTGCGGTGCTCGACAGTTATAATCTGCGCACCGATTCCCGCTGGTTGGAACTGGACACAAAAACGCAATGACTGGCCGGAGCCCGCGGCAGCATTAGAAAGGCCAAGGGATATGCGATACACACTGATCACCGCAAACCGCAATTATTCAAGCTGGAGCTTGCGGCCTTGGGTGCTGATGACAATGCTTGGCATTCCGTTCGAAGACCGCGTTGAGCCATTTGCCGCCTCAAACAATTATCAAGCGTTTCGGGCCTTTTCGCCGACTGGGCAAGTGCCGGCGCTGTTGGATGGCCAGCGCACCGTGTGGGATTCGCTCGGTATCACATTATATTTGGCCGACCGGCATGAAGGCGTGTGGCCAATTGACCCGGCGGCGCGGGCATGGGCGCAGTGCGCTGTGACTGAGATGCATGGCGGCTTTTCAGCGTTGCGTAACGACTGCACGATGAATGTCGGTGTCAGGGTTCAACCAAAGCCGATGTCTGCCGCGTTGAAGCACGATGTCGCGCGCCTCACCGAATTATGGGCGCAAGGTCTGGATAGCTTTGGCGGCCCATTTCTGGCGGGGCCGCAGTTTACGGCAGTTGACGCGTTTTTCGCGCCCGTTGCGTTTCGCGTGCGCACCTATGGCCTTGATGTCGGACATGCTGGGCAGGAATGGGTGCACCACATGCTTGGGCAGCCACCTATGCTCGCATGGGAGGAAGATGCATTGATGGAAAGCTGGCGCGAAGTGAGCCATGAGGCAGAACTGCGCGCATGTGGCGAAGTGATTGCCGATTATCGTCGGGTGTAGCAAACGGCAGCCATAAAAAAGGCCGCCCAAATGGGCGACCCTTTTTCGGCTTTGACAGCGACTTACACTTTGTCGCCAATAATGCCCTTCAGCTTGCCCATGAAGCCCTGACCTTCGCCTTTGCGTTCTTGCGCCACGCCTTCGCCTTGGAGCCTCTGGTTATCCGAAGCTTTACCTGCGGCCTGTTTGACATTGCCTGCAATTTCATTGCCGAGGCCTTTTGCCTTATCTTTCAATTCGCCCATAAAACGCTTCCTTTCTGCGTAATTCGGCCTCGCGGGGTCTGCGGGCCGATACCAGGATGAAACGAGAGCAGGGGCGCTTTGGTTCCGCTGCGTGGCGCCGTTAGACGGCGGAAAGCAACGCTTTGGCAAAATCTGCACCTTGGTCTGGGGCGAACCGCAGAAATAAAGACGGTTCAATAAGTTCCAGTTCCATAAGGCGGAATATGCCATCACTATCCCGCAGGATATCGACGCGCGCATAAGCCAATGTTCCGGTCTTTGTAATCGCGGCGGTGGCGGCAAAGGCGCGCTGTGCCAGCGCCAATGCTGGATCAGGCGCTGCGGCAGCCTCTTCCCGGCCACCATATTGCTCCTGTAGGCGAAAGTCGCCTTTGGCCGGGCGCTTGATGATCGCATGGCTGAACACACCACCAAAGTAGAACAGCGAATATTCGCCCTCTTCGGCAATATTGGGTAGATAGGGTTGGATCATCATTCGCTGGCCAGCAACTGAATCCGGCACGGGATCGCCACGTTCCAATCGGAAAGTTCCGTCGGCTCCGCCCGATATAGGTGGCTTGATGACTAGTGTTTCGACATTGAAGGTTTTCCGGGCTTCTTCAAGTGCGACCCTGTCGAGTAGGGCGCTCCATATTGTGGGTACCGAAGGAATGCCGGCGGCGTCCAATTCCGCCAGATAGGCCTTGTCGCTGTTCCATCTTAATATGCTGACAGGGTTACAGACCCGCACATTTTTGGCCTCCAGTCGGTCCAGCAGACCAAACCAACGTGGACAGTCGCGCGGATAGCCCCAGGCCAGTAAGGGTGTGACAAGGTCGAAGGCGCTAAAGTCATCCGCCTTGGTCCAATCGATAAAAATAGCGCTGTCGCCTAACAAACGCGCATAATCGGCCCTTATATGCGACCAATCTTCTTCATACTCAGGCGTGGGGCATAGGATCGCGATTTGAAGACCGCTCATTCGCCAGCCATCTTCAATATTTCTTTCCACTCGGTTGCGCGAACTGGCGCGACCGACAGCCGCGACTGCCGAAGCATTACCATGTCTGCAAGATCGGGGTTCGCTTTAATCGCCTTCAACGTCACGGGTTGCTTTAATTTGCGCGAAGGCTTGACCTTAACCGCAACAAAGCGCGCCTTTTCATCGCTGGGGTCAATGAAATGCTCTTGGCTGATCGTGATGATGGCAACAATCTCAAGCCCGATATTGCTGTGGTAGAAAAAGGCTTCATCGCCGATCTTCATCGTGCGTAAGTTATTGGCGGCGCTGTAATTGCGCACGCCGTCCCATGTGCCTTCGCCCTCAGCCACCAGATCGTCATAGCTATAAACGTCCGGTTCCGACTTCATCAGCCAAAATTGTTTTGCCACCTGTCACTCCTTTTCGCTGGCAAGCCTTTAAGGCAGGCAGTAATGTGCTGTCTATGACACAAATGCCCGTGATTTCACTCAGCAGCGGCGATGCCGATGCCCTTGGCCAACAGCTTGGGAGCTCCTTTCAGGCCTATGGCTTTGCAACCATTGTAGATCATGGTCTTGATCCAGCCCTTGTTGCCAAGGCGTGGGCGCTAACGAAGACGCTGTTCGAACAATCCGAGTCGCAAAAAATGTCTGGGTTCGACACCGCACTTGCCGGGCAGCGGGGATATACGCCATTCAAGACCGAAATTGCTAAGGGCGCGGACTTTCACGACCTGAAGGAATTCTGGCATGTCGGACGCGATGTATCGCCCGATAGCCCGCTTGCAGGTTCGATGTTGCCTAATATCTGGCCGGACGTTCCCGAATTTAAAGAGACGTTCCAATTGCTGTTTGCCGAGATGGATAAGGTTGGCGCACGGATATTATCGTCGATTGCGCGCTATCTTGATTTGCCCGCAAGCTGGTTTGACTCCGCAATTGAGGATGGGAACTCCATTTTGCGCTTGTTGCATTATCCACCCATCGCTGGGGACGCGGAGGGCTGCATTCGGGCAGGCGCGCATGAGGACATAAACCTCATTACGCTGCTGCTGGGGGCTGAGGAAGCGGGTCTGCAGATATTACGCCCCGATGGGAGCTGGATGGACGTGTCGCCGCCGCAGGGTGGCCTTGCGGTCAATGTAGGCGACATGTTGCAGCGTCTTACGAACAATATGTTGCCATCGACAACGCATCGTGTGGTGAACCCGACTGGCGAACGATCACGGTTTAGCCGCTACTCCATGCCCTTCTTCTTACATTTGCGGTCCGACTTTCCCATTGCGACGTTGCCGCAGTGTGTGAATGCGGAAAACCCCAATCTTTACCCCGACCCAATTCTTGCCGACGACTATTTGCGCGAACGGCTGATCGAGATCGGCTTGTTAAAGGCATAAAAAGTAGGGGCTGGAGGTGCCCGCCCCACTTTAGGGTTTCGGGGTGATGGCGCGAATCCCGTCTCAAATGGTGGGTCGGGCGAGACTCACCTGCACTGAATAGCAGAAAACAGCCATTATTGGCCGGGCGTGGAACCTTCCGCCGGCATGTTCATTATGCCAAGCGATGAAATCCCTAGCTGCCTGATTGACTAAAAACCCCAGAAAACCGTGCATTTACGACAGAAGTGCATTTTTTTTGTAATAAAATTGCAAATGGCGGTTGACCGAATCCCGAAGTCACTTTAGAGGCCCTCTCACCGGACGGGAAGCAAGCGTTTCCGCGGTTCGGTCGCTAACAATTAGGTCACCTACTCCTCTGGTAGTAATATCAGGGAACCATAGGTGTCCGCTTTTTTGTCAGTGGTAACTGGGTAAAACTGGTTCGGCTCTTTGACATTGTGATATTTAGATGAAGGGACATGTGGGCGACGGCGCCAGGTCCGGGGGTTTTTAGGCCCCGGGTGCTTGGTTAAAAATTAGCTGTTCGCACATAATGTCCTATACACCATGTATAGTAATTTGTGCAGGAACAACGCCTGAAAGTTCGAGCCTGGTTGGTTAGCGGATTTATCCGTGCCAGTCTGGTTTTTGAATCAAACTTGAGAGTTTGATCCTGGCTCAGAACGAACGCTGGCGGCATGCTTAACACATGCAAGTCGAACGAGACCTTCGGGTCTAGTGGCGCACGGGTGCGTAACGCGTGGGAATCTGCCCTTAGGTACGGAATAACTCAGAGAAATTTGTGCTAATACCGTATGATGTCGAAAGACCAAAGATTTATCGCCTAAGGATGAGCCCGCGTAAGATTAGCTTGTTGGTGAGGTAAAAGCTCACCAAGGCGACGATCTTTAGCTGGTCTGAGAGGATGATCAGCCACACTGGGACTGAGACACGGCCCAGACTCCTACGGGAGGCAGCAGTGGGGAATATTGGACAATGGGCGAAAGCCTGATCCAGCAATGCCGCGTGAGTG
>CANIRZ010000006.1 GCA_947470185.1 Sphingomonadales bacterium
ACATCCGCGCAAGACAAGCGGAATATAACCAATCATGCTGTCTGCTGTCAGACCCGGCCCAGCGCGCACACCAATGTCGCCATGCAACCAAGTGGCTATGGCGGCCGCGTCAAAGGACGGAACACCCTGCGCCAATAATCCGCAGATCAGCCCCGTCAGGACATCACCCGACCCCGCAGTCGCCAACCAAGGCGACGCATGACGGTTCACCAGATAGCTGCCATCGGGCGCGGCGATGCATGTCTCCGCGCCTTTTAGAAGGACCACGCATTGCGCCCGTTCCGCTGCACGACTAACGGCTTTCTGCCAACCCTCCAATTTTATATCCGGAAAAATACGCTGAAATTCGCCTAGATGTGGTGTCATGACGTCAGTCGAAGCGACGGCGTTAAACAGTAACTCTGGGTGTTTTTCAAACGCCGTCAACGCATCGGCATCGAGCACTGTGGGAACACGGCATCCAAGCACTTTGAGGACGGCTTGCTGGGACCCTGCCCCTGCCCCCGGACCAATGGCAAAGGCAGATACGCGATCGTCCACAAAGTCGAAAGACGGGTTAGCTTCCCGCAGCATGATTGCGGTAACGTGGGCGGCATGTTCCGCCAGCGCAGCCCTCTCGCCAACGATGGTGACCAACCCTGCGCCCACGGCCAACGCCCCCTGAGCCGATAGCCGCGACGCGCCAGTGTGCAACGCTGGCCCACTCCACACCATCGCGTGTCCCCTGCTATATTTATGCGCGTCAGATGGCGGCGGAATCAGGGTTGGCCGCAAGATCGTTCCGGCGGCAGAAGAGTTAAGTGTAAATCCCATAGCCCATCTTGGCGCTTTTGCCTGTGCAGCGCCAAAGATTTTTGATAGCCGCGCCGAATGAGCAAAAATTTTGATGTCCAAATTATCGGTGGCGGTCTTGCTGGCTGCGAAGCGGCGTGGCAACTCGCGCAGCGCGGCGTGCGCGTAAAGCTGTCGGAAATGCGTGGAACCGGGGAAATGACGCCAGCGCACCAAACCGAGGGCCTGGCTGAACTTGTATGTTCCAACAGCTTCCGTTCGGACGATGCCGAAAACAACGCCGTTGGCCTTCTGCATCAGGAAATGCGCGACTTGGGATCGCTTATCATGCAAGCGGCTGAGGTCGCTAAGGTTCCTGCGGGATCAGCGCTGGCTGTTGATCGTGATGTTTTCTCAGAAACCGTAACCAAGCATCTTGAAAATAATAATAATATTGAAATTGTGCGTGAACGGGTTGACGTTATCCCATCGGGCCGCCCCGTCATAATTGCCACGGGCCCCCTGACCGCGACAAATCTTGCCGAAAGCATCATGGCTAAAACGGGCGAAGACCGCTTGGCCTTCTTTGATGCGATTGCGCCGATTGTCTATCATGACAGCATCGACATGGACATCGCTTGGTATGCGTCGCGTTGGGACAAGGGCGAAGGCAAGGATTATATCAACTGCCCCATGGACGAGGCACAATATCGCGCCTTTCACCAAGGCTTACTCGATTCTGACAAAGCCGAGTTCAAGGAATGGGAAACCAACACCCCGTATTTCGAAGGCTGCATGCCAATTGAGGTTATGGCCTCACGCGGGTTAGACACATTGCGCTTTGGTCCCATGAAGCCTGTGGGTCTGGATAATCCGAGAACAGGCCGCTGGGCGCACGCAGTCGTGCAACTGCGGCAGGATAATAAGCAGGGCACGCTGTGGAACATGGTCGGGTTTCAAACGAAGATGAAATACGCTGCTCAGGTTGACCTTCTGCGCTCGATACCAGGCCTTCAAAATGCAGAATTCGCGCGGCTTGGGGGCTTGCACCGCAATACCTTCATCCGGTCACCTATCCTGCTTGACCGTCAGTTACGGTTGAAGTCGGCGCCGCATATCCGCTTTGCAGGCCAGATTACGGGCTGCGAGGGCTATGTCGAAAGCAGCGCCGTCGGCCTTATGGCCGGTATCATGACAGCCGCCGACCTTGCAGGTCGCACGGTCACTGCGCCACCTTCTACGACGGCACTTGGCGCCTTGCTTGGCCATATAACCGGCGATGCCATGGCCGATGATTATCAGCCCATGAACATTAACTTCGGCTTGTTCGCGCCGCTCGAGGATAAAGTGCACAAGAAGTCACGCAAAGCGGCGATGACTGGCAGGGCCCGCACCGACTTGAACGCTTGGATCTCAGCCCAAGCGATAGCGGCTTAACAACGGCACCCTGGTTTAGCGACTAACTTGGGACGCGTTTGAGCAAACTCCTTACGGGTCAGTAACTTGTCCTTATTTCTATCCGCGCCGGCAAAGCGTTGCGCGGTCGCAGCAGCCCATTCTTCAAACGTCAGTAGATTGTTGCCATCGGTATCCAGCGCCTTAAACGCCTTGGTTCGGCTGCCCATCATCTCCAGCCGCGAAACCAGCTCGTCTCTGTTGCGATCATAGCGATTGAAGCGCACCTCTTCGCGGCTAGCCTTGGGCGCTTCTGGCGGTGTTGGCGGCGCGGGGCCAAAAGCTGGCGCGTTTGCCGCAGCTTCGGGAAGCGCGTCCGAAATAATGGCTGGCGGCGGCGCTGCGGGTATAACCGATTCCTGATTTGCTGCGGTTTGCCAAAATAATAGCCCTGCCAGCACCATGAGCAATGCTGCAACTCCGCCAATGAGAACTCGCTGCATTGCTTGCGCCTCCGTCAATACAGCCCAGTTAAAGCGCCATAATGCTAAAGACCCGTTAAAGCATGCCAGACCAAACGCGGGCCCGATGCGGTTCGCACAGACAAATTAAGTATCGACAAAGGCCGCAATGCACGCCCCTTTGGCAGCGCAGTAAGTGGCGCAGAAATGCTATTGGCAACGCGTTGCGGAAAGGCTGTTCGTAAAGTCTCGATAGCCCAAAGCCGCCCGATAGGCCTAACGTCCTGCGCACTCCCCACCCAATTTGCGTACGTCTGGAATATCGCTTCAGCGCGCAACTGGGCATGCGTGTCCGTTACAACTTGGTTCCATTCCTCGCGGCCTAACAATTCCTCCCATGCGGACACCAGCGCCTCAAGGGCCGACAGTGGAATGACGCCCCCAACCGCGGTAAGCGCTTGCAATAAAGGCTCCCCCTTCGGGCGCAAATTCACCGCTTCGGCAAATGCGTCGCGCCACCACGCCATCTTAATTTGCGCGATCATAGGCTCCCGAGCTGTACGCACGATATCGCCAAAACGCATGTCAATCTGCAGCAACAACGTGAGCGCTGGCCGGAAATAAGCCGGCACATACGCGATAGCCAAACGGGTTGGAGGGAGAATTTCCAAACTAGCATCCGTCATATGGTTGTAACTTCATGTAAGGCGAAGTCTTTGTTAATATTAAAAAAACCCTTTATCTTCAACATCGAGAAACCTTGAAGGGTGTAAAAAGCAATATAAATCGCATGTGGGACTCTGGAGACAACCGCCGTGACTAAACATTTAGATGCCAAGCACTCCGTTGGCATTATGTCGCGTCTTGCAAGCAACCAAGAAGGCAACATCATCGCCATCTTCGCGGCAGCGATTATCCCTGCGATCGGACTTGTGGGCGGCGCTGTAGACATGAGCCGCCTCTACCTCACTCAAGCGCGGTTGCAAGGCGCTTGTGACGCTGGTGCCTTGCTTGGCCGAAAAACCATGGGCGTTGGTACATGGGCTGCAAACAATAATGTGGCGAATGCGCAAGCCATACGCATGTTCGACCAGAATTTCGAAACTGGCGCTTATGGTTCAACTGGCTTGACCCGTGTGTATACAGAGTCAGGTGGCAACGTTGTAGGAACCGCTTCGGTTACAGTTCCGATGGCGCTCATGCAGGTATTCGGGCAAAGTTCGACAACTGTTTCAGTCAGCTGTCAGGCAGAATTACGGTTACCCAATACCGACGTGATGTTCGTGCTGGATACCACAGGGTCGATGGGCGACCCGGCTGAGGGATCAGCCGAGCCGAAAATTTCTGGCCTGCGACGGGCGGTGAAATGCTTTTACGAGGCGTTAGCCAAGCAGAATATCGTAAATATTACGCCCGCCGATTGCGGTGAAACGTCAGATCCTGTCAACACAAACTCGCCTAATGTCCAACTGCGTTTCGGCTTTGTACCATATGCCATGAATGTGAATGTCGGACGGCTTTTGCCGCAAAACTATTTAGCCGATCAGTGGACATACCAGTCACGCGAGGCAACCACGATACAAATCCCCGGCTCGACACCTATTTTTGGCACCGAAAGTTTTCCGACACCGATAAGTGCAGTCGTTACAAGCCTTGCCGATACTGGTTGGTTTAACACGCGCGCCGATATTAAGCAGAATAATGTCACATATGGTTGGTTTTACAGACCAAGCACCGCTGCGGCATGCGACGGCAGGGCAATTCCGTCTG
Source organism: Sphingomonadales bacterium (assembly GCA_947470185.1). Classification (GTDB taxonomy): domain Bacteria; phylum Pseudomonadota; class Alphaproteobacteria; order Sphingomonadales; family Sphingomonadaceae; genus Sphingorhabdus_B. Next base: position 4,398 of record CANIRZ010000006.1, read on the forward strand.
TCGACACCACACCGACAATTGGCGCCAACACACTCATTTCCCAAGCACCGGCCCAGCCCGTTGAGCCCGATTCCTCTCTTACCAAGACATATCAGAGAGATACCTTAAATGCGACGCGTACCTATCAATATTTTTACACTGGGAACAGAAACAACCCAGCTGGAACCGGCGACTGCATCTTGCAGGTCAAAGCAACCAGACAGACCAACACCCGCGTAACCACAACAACAGTGACGCCCATTACTTGGGCCACAACTAGAAGTGTTGCAGCTTGGGCTTTCAAACCTGTCACCTTCAATGTTCGCGGGTTAAAAGGGGCGAATGGTTCCTGGGCGTCTTCCGTTTCGCTCCCTCTCGGCACCGACGGCGCAATGACCCCCATAACATGGGCAGGATGTATCGAAGAGCGCGAGACTTTCCGTGGTCCTGATCTGGATCCGACCAATGACTGGGATCCTATTCCTGCATCGGCTCTCGACATGAATATCGATCTCGCACCAACCGATGATGTCACGACGAAATGGGGTCCTTATCTTAACACAGATGCAATCTGGCAACGATATGACATTAGTACCGATATTTTCGGGAATAACCCTATCTCGACGAACACACGTACTTTGAACACCGTGGTTATTAGTCAGACCAATGTGGACACGCTTTTTTCTAACTCGCAAACGCGTTACCTCTGGAAACCAGATGTATCCAGTTGTCCAACATCGGCCAGAACGGTGAAATCTTGGCCCCCCGCAGATTTAAACGCTTATGTCGATTCGCTTACGATTGATGGAACCACATATCACGACATAGGCCTGTTATGGGGTGCGCGCCTCATGTCGCCCACCGGCATATTCGCGGCTCTAAATGCGCCCCCCAACGTCAACATGGAACGGCATATGATCTTTATGACCGACGGTGAAACCGTTGTCGGGCCAAGCAACTACTCGGCTTATGGTATTCACCGATACGACCGGCGTCAGACGCCATTAGATTCTGAGCCAACTCAGGAGCAGCTTGTAGCCATGACAAACGCCCGGACAGCGGCACTGTGCACAGCAATCAAAAACAAAAATATTAACCTTTGGGTGGTATCCTATGGCGATATTGGCTCGGCAACCAACGACCGGCTAAGGGCCTGCGCCACGCCTGGTAAATTTTTTGAGGCCAGAAGTGTCGCCAGCCTTATTTCCAATTTCAAAGGCATTGCCGCAGAAATATCCGCACTGCGGATGACCAAATGATTATATCTGCCCTCGATTGGTTGGGAATCTTTAGCCAAGATGAACGCGGCGCTTCGATCATGGAGTTCGCACTGATTGCGCCTTTAGCAATCCTTACGATATTTGGCACCATGGATATTGGTCACAGCTATTTTGTGCGCGCCACGCTTGATGGGGCAATGCAAAACATGGGGCGCAGTTCTTCCCTCGAAAGCGCGGCGATATTAGCTCAGCAGGAGGTAATCGACCTTCGGGTTAAAGAAGCCGTTCTCGCTCTGGCACCCACCGCTACGATCACGACAAACCGAAGCTACTACAAGACATTCTCAGAGGCCGCGTCCGCGCGCGCAGAAATCGTCATCGAAAACCCCGCGACAGCGAATTTCCGTTGCGATGTAGGTGAAAGTTTTTGGGACATAAACGGCAACAAAACATGGGACTCTGATGGGGGAGCGAAGGGTCAAGGGGGCGCACGCGACGTGGTCGTCATCACATATAAAGTCACATATCCAAGGCTCTTTCCTTTGGCAAAGTTAATGGGGTTGCCGGCAAATGTGGAATTGGAGTCTAACTCAATCCTCGCCAACCAACCTTATGGGGAACAGGCCGCTAACGGCCTTCCTGTGCAAACCAACTGTCCAGCATTTTAAGTCGATGGGCAGGACACTCCACTCGACGCTGTATTGCTTGAAACGCAACCAAAGCGGGCTCGCAATGGTTGAACTTGCGGTATCGCTTCCGTTTTTTATTGGTCTCACCGTAGGCGGTATAGAAATCGCAAATTATGCAGCCCTAAAGATGCAATTGAACCAAATTACACTGCACACGGCAGATGGGGCAGCACGCATTGGTTCAGCAACACCCAATGGGCACAAAACCATCTCCGAGGCCCAGATAAAAGACATATTTGAAGGGGCCAAGCGTGAGGGTGCCCGAATTGCTCTCACGGGAACCCATTCCTATGTTGATCCTGCAACAGGCGTTCAGTCCAACCGCGGCAATGCGCGCATCATCTTGTCTAGCTTTGAAGAGGTAGACCCCTTCAATGCCGACAGCCCACGTTACCGCATCCGATGGCAACGTTGCACCGGATCCGCAAATTTTTACACGTCAAATTATGGCACCAAAGCGACTGCGACCAGCGTTACCGGTATTGGCCCAGAAAATCGCCAGGTAACACCGCCCCCGGGTGGAAGCCTGATGTTTGTCGAATTGCAGTATTATTTTAGACCAATAATCGTGAACGGATTTACGCGGCTAACGAACCATAGCATCAGCCAAGTAGCCTCAATGGTGGTCCGCGAAAAACGCGATTTGGTCGGACCTACTGGCAGTGACGGCATCTATAACGCTGAAAATGTTACCGCTGCGACCTGCCCGTGGAGTTGACGTGAATGCGAGTATGGCAGGGTATCACGCACCCACAGTTTTTCGGACACCGGCCACAATCTTGTCGACATTAATCAGCGCCTCTTTTTCGAGGTTCGCTGCATAAGGCATCGGCACATCTTCGTTCGTAATACGCAGCACAGGCGCATCCAAATCGTCGAAGCCTTCCTCCATACATATCGCCAATATTTCGCTGCCAACCGAGCACACAGGCCATCCTTCTTCCGCCACAACTAAGCGGTTGGTTTTTGCAAGGCTTGCCAGTACCGTTGCCTTGTCCAATGGTCGGATAGTCCGCAAGTCGATGACCTCAGCGCTTATGCCCTCTTCTGCCAGTTTTGCTGCGGCTTCAAGTGACAGGCCGACACCGATGGAATAGCTGACGATCGTTACGTCGGTTCCTTCACGCATGATCCGGGCTTTGCCGATTGGTACGATATGATCATTCCCCGCCGGAACCTCGTACGTCCGGCCATAGAGCAACTCATTTTCCAGAAAGACCACAGGGTCCTCGCAACGGATAGCTGCTTTCAAAAGGCCTTTAGCGTCCGCCGCATCATAAGGTGCAATAACAATAAGCCCCGGAACACTGGCGTACCAAGGCACGTAGTTCTGGCTATGCTGCGCGCCAACACGCGCCGCCGCACCATTTGGACCGCGAAAAACGATGGGGCAGCGCATTTGTCCACCCGACATATAATTGGTCTTCGCAGCGGAATTGATGATGTGGTCAATCGCCTGCATGGCGAAATTGAAGGTCATAAATTCGATGATTGGTCTCAAGCCGCCCATGGCGGCGCCAGTGCCTATGCCTGCAAAACCATATTCGGTAATGGGCGTATCGATGACGCGGCGTGCGCCGAATTCGTCAAGCAGCCCCTGCGTGACTTTATAGGCGCCTTGATATTCGGCGACTTCTTCACCCATGACAAACACGCGGTCATCGCGGCGCATTTCCTCTGCCATGGCATCGCGCAACGCCTCGCGCAAAGTTACCGATTGCATATTACCATTGGAAACGATTGGGTCGGGCTTGGGCGCTACCGCAGCCGGTGTCTCGTCAGGCTGTGTTGCCGGCGCAGGGTCGGCCTTGGCGTTGACTTTTGGCGCTGCAGAAGGCGCCTGCTCTTCATCTTCGCTTAAAATCAGCGCAATGACCGTACCAACCTTTACGCCATCCGTGCCCTCGGCGACCGTGATAGACGAAATCACGCCCTCATCGACCGCTTCAAACTCCATCGTAGCCTTATCCGTTTCGATTTCAGCAAGGATATCGCCTGACTTCACACTGTCGCCTTCTTTGACCAACCATTTGGCCAAAGTGCCTTCTTCCATCGTTGGCGAAAGCGCGGGCATCTTAAGTTCGATTGCCATCAATATTGCTCCACCAGAACGTCGGTATACAGTTCGGAAAGATTGGGTTCCGGTGACGTCTCGGCAAAGTCCGCGGCTTCGTTTACGATTGTCCGGATTTCTTTTTCGATCACCTTTAGCGCGTCTTCGCCGACACCCATCTCGGTGAGATACGCCTTGCAGCCTTCGATCGGGTCGCTGTTGTCGCGCACGGACTGGACCTCGTCGCGGCTGCGGTACTTGGCAGGGTCGGACATGGAATGCCCCCGATAACGGTAGGTTTTCATTTCCAACAATACAGGACCCTTGCCGCTGCGCACCCAATCCAGCGCAACCTCGGCTGCACCTCGGACCGCAAGCACATCCATGCCGTCTACCTGAATACCGGGAATGCGGAAGCTTTCACCTCGGCGGTAAAGTTGATCTTCCGATGACGCACGGTTGACGCTTGTTCCCATCGCATATTGGTTATTTTCAATCACGAAAATGATAGGCAGCTTCCAAAGCTCGGCCATGTTGAAGCTTTCGTACACCTGCCCCTGATTGGACGCACCATCACCGAAATAGGCAAGGCACACACCGCCGTCGTTCGTATATTTATGCCCAAAGGCAAGGCCCGCACCCAGTGACACCTGCGCCCCAACAATGCCATGTCCGCCGTAAAATTTGTGCGCGGTCGAAAACATGTGCATCGACCCGCCTTTACCCTTTGATATACCAGCTGCGCGGCCTGTCAGTTCTGCCATAATGATATTTGGATCTATGCCATAAGCCAGCATGTGACCATGGTCGCGATATCCTGTTATCACGCTGTCCTTACCCGGCGTCAGCGCGGATTGCAGCCCAATCGCCACCGCTTCCTGTCCGATGTACAAATGGCAGAAACCACCAATCAGCCCAAGGCCATAAAGCTGCCCTGCCTTTTCCTCAAATCGGCGGATAAGAAGCATGTCGCGGTAGAACTTCAAAAGCTCTTCCTTGCGCGCTTTATACGGCTTCGGCTCATTCGGACGCTCGCGGTTGGCGCGGGCTGCATCCTCGCTAACACTGGCCTTTTTGGATGATGTCTTCTTCACTGGGGTGGTAGCCAAAATTATTTCCTTTTGTGGAATTTTTATTTGCGCATGCAAAGTGCCTAATCAAAATGACCGTGTCTGAAAAGCGCTTTTCCGCTGCGGAAAGCAGTAGATAGCTATTCATTTTGTGCGCGGCATATCACTTCAGTGGAACGACAACCTCATCAGGGGCAACAACGTTCAATTCCTTGCGCATTAATTCCCCGGCCAAGTCGGGGTCTACATTATCCCGATCCAGCAATAACTGCCGGTTACGAAGAGCGTCTCGTTCCTTTTTTAATTTTGCCAACTCGATTTTCCGTTCGCCCAGTGCCGAACGATAATCGGTCCAGGCGATAATACCCGTCGGGCCAAGCAAGGCGTATGATGCTATGCCAAGCAAGGCAAAAAGCGCCAGTGCGGGGCCAACAACCGATTTTAAATATTCGGGTTTTTTATTGCTGCGGACCATCATTTAACTGAATCATATTTTACACGAAATGGCAAGAAAATCGGGCTCAGCGAAAAATGCTCCGTCCAGCATATACCGCAGAAGCGCCAAGCTCTTCTTCGATACGAATAAGCTGGTTGTACTTGGCTAACCGGTCGGAACGCGCAAGGCTTCCGGTTTTGATCTGACCGCAATTGGTCGCGACCGCAAGGTCAGCAATCGTCGCATCTTCGGTTTCGCCCGAACGGTGCGACATGACTGCCGTGTAAGACGCACGGTGCGCCATGGACACGGCGGCGAGTGTCTCGGTCAGGGTGCCAATTTGGTTAACCTTCACCAGCAAAGAGTTTGCTAAACCCTTGCCAATCCCCATGGAAAGACGCTCAGGGTTGGTAACGAACAAATCGTCACCCACCAACTGAACCTCTTGGCCAATTTTGTCCGTGATGGCCTTCCAACCTTCAAAATCATCTTCGCTCATACCGTCTTCGATCGACAATATCGGATAGTCCTTGCACAATGCCGCGAGATAATCCGCCATTTCGTGCGGTGAGAGCGAAAGCCCCTCTCCCGATATCTCGTATTTGCCATTGCGGAAAAATTCGGTTGCCGCGCAATCCAGCGCCAACACGACGTCGTCGCCAGCCTTGAACCCAGCCTTTTCAACCGAGGCCATTATGAAATCGAGCGCGGCGCGTGTTGATGCCAAATTCGGTGCAAAACCACCTTCGTCGCCAACCGAGGTCGCGAGACCCTTTTCATGCAGGCCTTTCTTGAGCGTGTGGAATATTTCAGATCCCCAACGGACAGCTTCAGATATCGAGCCAGCCCCGACTGGCATCACCATGAACTCCTGAAAATCAATGGGGTTGTCGGCATGTTCGCCGCCGTTGATGATGTTCATCATTGGCACCGGAAGCACATGCGCATTCACGCCGCCAACATATCGATACAGCGGCAACCCGCGCGCATCTGCCGCAGCCTTCGCGACGGCAAGACTGACACCCAAAATCGCGTTGGCGCCAAGATTTGATTTATTGTCGGTGCCATCAAGATTTATCATCACTGCATCGATATTTTCTTGCTCTTCGGCGTCGAGCTCGACCAAAGCTTCAAAGATCGGACCATTCACCGCTTCAACAGCCTGAAGCACGCCCTTGCCCATATATCTGGACGCGTCGCCGTCGCGTTTTTCCATGGCTTCATAAGCGCCCGTCGAAGCACCTGACGGTACTGCTGCACGGCCAAAGCTGCCATCCTCCAACAAAACATCAACTTCAACGGTCGGGTTGCCCCGGCTGTCGAGAATTTGGCGTGCATGAATGTCGAGAATTGCAGTCATAGAAAAAGTCCGTTTGTGCATGTGGAAGGATATGCCAGCGCGTCTATCCTTGTGTTTAGGATTTGGCAACGATGCACCGACATATCGATTTTAAAACTAAATTTGCGGTGCTATAGTTGACTAAGGCACCCGCAATACAAATATCAGCTTTAGCAAGACATAAGCTTTCGCCACCCCATGTTACAAAGGAGTCATTTTTATGGCCGAAACCCAAAAACCCAAAGCCGTCGCCAAACCTGCGCCAGCAAAGAAGTCGGCAAGCAAGCCAGCAACTGCCAAGCCTGCTGTTAAAACTACAGCAAAGTCGGCGACCGCTGCTGCACCAAAGGCTGTGGCAAAAACACAACCGCCAAAGGGTGAGGCTGGCAACGTCAAAGCGAAGGTCAAATCGGGCATGGATGATTTCAAAGCGCAGGCAACCGACAGCGTCCGCGCAGCCGCCACAAAGGGCAAGGATCGCGCCACCGAAGCTGTTGATAGCATCAGCAAGCTTATCCGCGACAGCGCAGGCACCATCGATGATAATGTTGGGAAGCAATATGGCGACTATGCCCGAAGCGCCGCCGATATGGTTGAGGGCTTTGCCGGTAAGATGGATGCCAAAGATGTTGACGCGCTTGCGGAAGATGCTCGGCATTTCGTTCGCAAAAGCCCGGCTATCGCCATCGGTGCTGCTGCCGCAATTGGCTTTGTTCTGGCGCGGCTTGTGCGTTCGGGCGGGAAAGACGCGTAAATCTTAAACACGGGCGGCATTGCAAAATGCCGCCAATGATTGATAAGCGGGTCCAATGAAGACAGATGATCCCAAATATGATGCGGCAGAAGACATTGCGCCGCCTATTGAACCAACCGCCAGCGAGCAGGTTACGTTGGTAATGGAGGATCTGCGTGCAATGGTGAAGGCAGAGATGCGCTATCACCGTTCGCGGCTTGACTACAGCCGACATGTGTTGAGCTTGTCGTTCCGTTATGGGGCCATAGCAGCATTTGCATTTGGCGGCGCCTCTATCGCACTGGTTCTTGGCCTAGTGCTTACATTATCCCCTCTGATTGGGCCATTAGGGGCTACCTTGCTCGTAACCATCAGCTTTGTAATCATTGGCCTCATCTTCGGGACGATGGCTCGAAAATGGATGCGGAAAGTTTACTTTCCGGAGATACAGAAAAATGTCGACGATCTTACCTGAAGAGCCGGGCGTTACGGACCGCGAAAGTGTCATTTTATCAAATGCAGAACGGCGTTACTTGCGACGCAAGTTCAACGACAGCTTGGCTGTGACGCGTGAGATTCTCAATCCGCGAAATCAGCTCGCGCGTTTAGTTGAACGTAAAACGACACAAGCGAAACAGGTTGCAGGCGAAACAGTTCAAATTGTGAAACACAATGCGCCCGTAATCGGTATAGTCGGAGTGGGCGCATTGTTGTTTGCGGCGCGCCGTCCGATTTCCCGTTGGATTTCTAGCCTGCGAGAAAGTAAAATCAAAACGCCCAGCAGCGATTAATATAGGAACGATATATGAGCAAGATTGGCGACAGCATCAAATCCGCAGCCGATAGCGCGAAGGCAAAAACCGCGCAGTCAAGTGTCGCGGCGCGTAAAAAAGCTTCGGCAGCTTTTGAAAAAGGCAAAGATACCGCGGTCTCAAGCGTTGAGCAGTCTAAGGTTATCGCACGCCAGGCGAAGGCAAAGACAAGCGAAGGTATCGACAAGAACCCGCTTGCGATGATCATAGGTGGGATTGCTATTGGAGCTATCGTCGGCGCGCTTCTTCCGCGCACGGAACGCGAAACAAAAATTTTGGGCAAGACCGGCAAAAAGCTGAACAAGAAGACCCGTAAAATGGCAGAAGCTGCAAAGTTGGCGGGCATGAGCCACGTCGACACGCTCGGCCTCAACGGCGATGCGGTGCGTGCGCAATTCAAAGAATTTGTTAGCAAGGCTGCTCTTGCGTTAAGGGCCGCTGGTCAAGCCGCCACCGAAGCGGCCAAGGAAAAGAATTAAGGATAGTTTTTTGAACGATACAAAATTGCATCTGGTTTTTGGTGGCCGCGTTAAAAACCCACAGACATTGAAATTTACTGACCTCGAAAATCTGGATATAGTCGGCATGTTCCCGGATTATGCCAGTGCCGAGGAGGCATGGAGGGGCGCGGCCCAGCGAACAGTTGATGATGCCGAAATGAAATATGTCGTGGTGCACTTGCATAAGCTTTTGCAGCCGGAAGGCTGACTAAACTGAGGTAGCTTGATTACGCGCTTCGGTATCGCCACAACAACATTGGTCGCGCCAGAAGCAATCCTGCTATAAACCCACCAATGTGCGACCAGATTGCAATGGCGACACCAATTCCAGGGCCAACAAACCCCAAAGCTAGATTTAGACCCACCCACGCTAAAGTGAGATGGAAAGGCCGCGCATAAGCGGCGGGAATTGGTCCCCATGCCTTCGGCTTGTTGTTCGGAAACAACAGCGCATAAGCGCCAATAACGCCCGATATGGCTCCGCTTGCACCAATGGCTGGCGCCATCATGTCGATGGATAACGGCAATGCCATAAACGACGCCAGCCATTCTGTTGCGGTGGCAGCGTAGGCAGACAAGAAATACAGGGACAGGTATAGGCCGCTGCCCAAAACGCGCTCCACCATTTTTCCAATCAGCAGCAACGTAAGCATGTTCATCAACACATGCGTTATGCCTCCGTGCAGAAAAGCTGCCGACAACGGCGTCAAATATGTCGGAACCAAAAAACCGGTGTCCGGAAACGCCACAGCAACGTTGCTAAAGCGGATGGGGAAAAATCCACCCGCCATCACCGCATAGTTCCACCAAGACGGGACCAGCAAAACAGCCGCTATCACCAAATTGATAATGACCAATTTATTTGTAACGGGCCCACGCGGAAACTGCATATCAGGCCACTCAGCGCTTCACACAGAAGCGCATGATCAGATAAACTCGATTTTAGAAACGAGGTAATATTTGTCGCCAGACGGCACCGTAACCTCGATTTCGTCCTCGACAATGCGTCCAATGAGCGCGCGCCCCAATGGCGAATTGTAGGAGATACGGCCCGCTTTTGCATCTGCTTCGGTTTCACCGACCAGTTGGTAGCGGACTGGCTTGTCATTTTCGTCCATCAAGCTGACAGTTGCACCGAAGACGATTTTGTCACCAGATAATGTTGAAGGGTCGATGATCTGCGCACGGCCGATCTTGTCCTCAATCTCGGAAATAGAGGCCTCAACCTGCCCCTGGCGTTCCTTGGCAGCATGATATTCGGCATTTTCCGACAAATCGCCATGCGCGCGTGCTTCCTCGATTGCTTCCACAATCATCGGACGCTCGTCACGAAGGCGCTTCAGGTCGGTCGTCAGCTTTTCATAGCCTTCGGCCAACATCGGATATTTCTCAAAACTCGCCATCAGGCTAAAACCCTTCGTCACAAAAACGTCCCCACCGGACGAATGATGACCATCCATCCGATATGCAGCTCAATTGTTGGGGAAAGATACTGCTCGTGTTAGTAATAGTCTTGAAGTGGCCGAACTTCAAGTTGCCGTTGTTGCAGCGCGGCAATCGCCTGTGCAACTGCGACGCTGCCCGCAGCCGTGGTATATTGCGAAACCTTGCCCGCCAACGCGGAACGGCGAATTTCTTCGCTGTCCTTCAGGCTCTGCCAACCTTCTGTTGTGTTAAAGATAAGTTGAATCTCGCCATCCTTGATCTTGTCGACTATGTGCGGACGACCCTGTGCGACCTTGTTGACGCGCTCAACCTCTATGCCCTGCGCCAACAGATAGTCTGCCGTGCCGCCGGTCGCACAAACGGTAAATCCACACGCAATCGCTTGACGGACCGCAGGAACAATGACCGGCTTGTCTGTGTCTTTGACTGAAACAAACAATTTCCCGCTCATCGGTGGCGGCATACGTGCCCCGATTTGCGATTTGGCAAAGGCGGTCGCAAAATCACGGTCAATGCCCATGACTTCTCCGGTGGACTTCATTTCTGGCGAAAGCACTGGGTCAACCCCGGGGAAGCGGTCAAACGGGAATACAGCCTCTTTCACTGCGATATAATCGATATCGAGATTGATCGGCGGCAAATCCTTTAGCTTCTCGCCTGCCATGACGCGGGCGGCAATCTTGGCGATTGGCGCGCCGATTGCCTTTGCCACGAATGGCACCGTACGGCTGGCGCGCGGATTTACCTCAATCAGGTAAACCTCATTATCCTTGACCGCAAACTGGATATTCATCAGGCCGCGCACATGCAAGTTCACTGCAAGCAATTCAGTTTGCCGGCGAATTTCGGCAATTATGTCCGCCTGCAGACTGTAAGGCGGGATGGTGCACGCAGAATCGCCGCTGTGCACGCCTGCTTCCTCGATATGCTGCAAGATGCCAGCGACGACAACCTCGTCGCCATCGCACAGCGCATCCACATCAACCTCAATAGCATCGCGTAAATAGCTGTCGATAAGGACTGGCGAGTCGCCCGATACGATCACCGCAGTCTGGATGTAGTTTTCCAATTGCGCCTGCGTGTCGACGATTTCCATCGCGCGGCCGCCAAGCACGTAGGATGGCCGCATCAAGACAGGATAGCCGATGGTGTCAGCAACTTTGATGGCCTCATCCCGACTACGCGCAATGCCGTTTTCTGGCTGCTTGAGGTTGAGCTTGTTGATGAGCGCGGCAAAACGTTCGCGATCCTCCGCCAAGTCGATAGCGTCGGGTGATGTGCCCAATATCGGTATACCCGCTGCCTCTAGCGCTTTGGCCAAGTTCAAAGGCGTTTGCCCGCCAAACTGAACGATGACGCCCTTTAACGTTCCATTTTGTTGCTCAACATGCAGGATTTCAAGCACGTCTTCGGCCGTCAGCGGTTCGAAATACAGGCGATCCGACGTATCATAATCGGTCGACACGGTTTCTGGGTTACAGTTAACCATGATCGTCTCATAACCTGCATCTGCCAATGCAAAGCATGCGTGGACGCAGCAATAGTCGAATTCAATCCCCTGCCCGATGCGGTTCGGACCACCACCCAAAATCACGATTTTTTCGCGATCCGTAGGCGCGCTCTCGCATTCTGGCACGCCAAAGCTTGGCGCTTCGTACGTCGAATACATATAAGGCGTTTTCGCCTCAAATTCGGCAGCGCATGTGTCAATGCGCTTGAACACCGGTCGCACGCCGAGTTTATGCCGCAGCGCACGCACTTCCATTTCGGTGACAGCACCCGCCATCGCGCGAGCGGCTTGCATAGCAATGCCAGAACCACGGCGGATGGCAGTCTCCATCCCCGGACGCACATTGACCGATTCCACCGCCAGATAAGCCAGACGTTTGTCAGAAAAGCCCATGGCTTTCAGGCGACGCAGCGCTTCCGCCGTATTGGGCAGCCCGTTGTTCTTAACATCATTCTCGGCGGCAATGATTTCCTCAAGCCGTTCGAGGAACCATGGGTCGAACTTCGCAATTGCGTGGATCTCAGCTACGCTCATGCCCTCACGCAGCGCTTGTGCCGCAACCAGCAAGCGGTCAGGCGTCGCACGGCTTAGCTCGGCAGACAGTTCATCCTTGGAAGCGCCCTTAAGCGCGTCGATATAGTTGAAGCCCGACAGACCCGTTTCCAGACCACGCAGCGCCTTTTGCATGCTTTCATGGATGTTGCGGCCAATCGCCATAACTTCGCCCACAGACTTCATGGCCGTGTGGAGAAGCGGTTCGGCACCCTTAAACTTTTCAAAGGCAAAGCGCGGGATTTTTGTGACGACATAATCAATCGTCGGTTCAAACGATGCGGGCGTTGCGCCCGTAATGTCGTTGGTAATCTCGTCGAGCGTATAGCCCACCGCCAGCTTCGCCGCGACCTTGGCAATCGGGAAACCCGTCGCCTTTGACGCAAGCGCCGAAGACCGCGAGACGCGCGGGTTCATCTCGATGACGATCAAGCGGCCATCGGCGGGATTGACCGCAAACTGTACGTTGGAGCCACCTGTTTCTACGCCGATTTCACGCAAGCAAGCTATGCTGGCATTGCGCATGATCTGATATTCTTTATCCGTCAGCGTCAGCGCTGGCGCGACGGTAATGGAATCGCCGGTATGCACGCCCATCGGGTCAATGTTTTCGATCGAGCAGATGATGATGGCGTTGTCCGCGCGGTCACGCACGACTTCCATCTCATATTCCTTCCAACCGAGCAGCGATTCTTCAATCAGCACTTCAGTGGTTGGCGAGGCATCAAGCCCGCCCGTGACGATCTTGATAAATTCGTCGCGATTATACGCAATCCCACCGCCTGTGCCGCCCATGGTGAAGCTTGGGCGGATGATCGATGGCAGGCCGGTGCGTTCCAGAACCTCAAGCGCCTCTTCCAGCGAATGCGCGATACCCGACCGTGCGGATTCCAGACCAATTTTGGTCATGGCGTCGCGAAATTTGATCCGGTCCTCGGCCTTATCAATCGCCTCGGCATCGGCGCCGATCATCTCGACACCATATTTCGCCAGCGTACCATCGTTGAACAACGCCAAAGCGACGTTCAGCGCGGTCTGCCCACCCATGGTCGGCAACACCGCGTCGGGGCGTTCTTTTTCAATGATCTTGGCGACGATTTCGGGGGTAATTGGCTCAACATAAGTCGCGTCGGCCATATCCGGATCGGTCATGATCGTCGCCGGGTTCGAATTGACGAGGATGATGCGATAGCCCTCTTCGCGCAGCGCCTTACACGCCTGCGTTCCCGAATAATCAAACTCGCACGCCTGCCCGATAATGATGGGGCCAGCGCCGATGATAAGGATAGATTTTATGTCAGTACGTTTGGGCATTTTAATTCATATTTCCAAAAACCCTGGCTGTCCGATCATGACTATGACGAGGTGTGGAGGAGATCGTTGCGCGGATCATTAAAAACGGATCATGTATCATGCGGCTCATCCCATCATCCCCGCGAATTTCTTGAACAGATAATGACTGTCCTGCGGGCCGGGTGAGGCTTCGGGGTGATATTGCACACTAAACGCTGGTTGGTCGGCAAGTTCGAAGCCGCAATTGCTGCCGTCGAACAGGCTGATATGCGTTGCCTTGGCGTTCGCGGGCAAGGTTGCTGCGTCTACCGCAAAGCCATGGTTCATGCTGGTGATCTCAACCGCGCCGTCGATGAGGCGCTTGACCGGATGGTTTGCGCCGCGATGGCCTTGATGCATCTTCTCGGTCTTTGCCCCGACAGCGAGGCCAAGCATCTGATGCCCCAAGCAAATACCGAACAACGGCTTTTTGGTTTCCAGCCATTTTTTGATCACGGGCACGGCATACACACCCGTCGCTGCCGGATCGCCGGGGCCGTTCGACAGGAACAAGCCGTCGGGCGCGTGGCCCATGATTTCCTCAAACGTCGCAGTTGCGGTAACGATCGTTACATCGCAGCCTACATCCACCAGATTGCGTAGGATATTGTGTTTGATACCATAGTCGATGGCGACGACCTTTTTGCGCCCCTTGGCTGGCGCTGCGTAACCCGCACCCAACTTCCAAAGCCCTTGGTCCCAGCCATAAGTCTGCAACGTCGTTACATCCTTCGCAAGGTCCATGCCTTCCAACCCAGCCCAGGCCTTCGCCCGCGCCAACATGGCCGGCACATCGAAATCACCGCTGGCGGAGTGCGCGATCACGGCATTTGGCGCACCAGCGACGCGGATAAGCCGAGTTAGCGCGCGGGTATCGATGCCCGATATGCCGATGCGACCATTGGCCTTCATCCATGCGTCAAAATGCTGCGTACTGCGGAAATTTGATGGGTCGGTCACGTCTTGCCGGACAATCGCGCCCAAGGCATGCGCGTTTAGCGCCTCGACATCCTCTGGGTTCGTGCCAACATTGCCGATATGGGGAAAGGTGAAGTTGATGATTTGCCCGGCATAAGAGGGGTCCGTCATCACTTCCTGATAACCCGTCATTGCGGTGTTGAAGCATACTTCGCCCACCGCTTGGCCCTCTGCGCCAAAGCCCCTGCCCCAGACAACTTCCCCGGACGCCAGAACCAATACCCCCGTCGCTCCAGAAGGCGCGCGCAAAGAGTTGGGGTCGGCCATGATGGGGTCGCTCCTGATAAACAGATTACAGCAATGTCGCTAAGGCACCGCGCCTAGAGATGGTCGGCACCAGCGTCAATGCCAATCTCGCCAACCTGAACGCGTTTCGGCATCTTAACTGTGGATGAAACCGGATTAAGACCCTCAACCCAAGTTCCGGGTGACGGAATCTGGATGTTGGTCTAACAGTATCCTCCATCAAAATTCGGAACCTAATATGATTCGTGACACCATAAAAGCCGCCCAGATCACTGCCATGAAGGCAGGCGAGAAAGACCGGCTGGCCGCCGTGCGCCTGATCCTCGCCAAGATCAAAGACCGTGACATTGAATTGCGCACGGCATCGCAACTGCCCGATGATGACGCGATGGTCGTTGAGGTCATGCAAAAAATGATCAAGCAGCGCCGCGAATCAATCGCGCTTTATGAACAGGGCGGCCGCGCAGAGCTGGCGGCGGTTGAGGCGGCTGAACTTGTAATCATCGAAGAATTTCTGCCCGCGCAGTTGAGCGACGCGGAAACCAGCGCGGCGATTGAAGGTATCAAGACAGAACTTGGCGCTGAGAGCCTGAAAGACATGGGCCGCGTGATGGCAACGTTGAAAGAGCGCCATGGTCCGCAGCTCGACATGAGCAAGGCCAGTGGGCTGGTGAAAGCGGCCTTGAGTTGATATTTGGGGCAGACATTACAGGACGGCGATAGGTGTCTCTTACCCCACAATGGCTTGATGAGTTGCGTTCGCGAACGACGCTTTCTGCGCTGATCGGACGCACCGTAAAGGTGACTAAGGCGGGGCGCGAGTACAAGGCCTGCTGTCCGTTCCATAATGAGAAGTCGCCCAGCTTCACGATCAACGACGAAAAAGGCTTTTACCACTGCTTCGGCTGCTCCGCCCATGGCGATGCCATCCGTTGGATGACCGACCAGCGCGGCCTGTCGTTCATGGACGCAATTAAGGAATTGGCCGCCGAAGCCGGAATAGATGTCCCTGCCCCTGACCCGCAAGCTGCAATGAGGGCGGAGAAGGCGAACAGCCTGTATGACGTCATGACGGCAGCGCAAGCGTGGTTTGTGACACAATTGCTTGGCGTGGAAGGTTCTGCCGCGCGTGGCTACTTGAAACAGCGTGGTTTTACAGAGCAGACGATCCGGGATTTTGGTTTTGGTCTTGCCCCTGACAATCGCACTGGCCTGAAGACAGCGCTTAGGCAATTTGGCGACCCGATGTTGATTGAGGCAGGGTTGCTCATCTCGGTAGAGGAGAAAGCCCCGTACGACCGGTTTCGTGGCCGGTTGATGATCCCAATCCGTGACCCACGTGGCCGCGTAATCGCCTTTGGTGGGCGTATTTTGGGCGAAGGGGAGCCGAAATATCTCAACTCGCCGGACACGCCTTTGTTTGACAAGGGCCGCACGCTGTACAATCTGGACAAATGTTCTCCAGCTTCGCGGCAAACGGGGCGCGTGATTGTGGTTGAAGGCTATATGGACGTCATTGCGTTGGCGCAGGCCGGCTTTGCCGACACCGTAGCGCCGCTTGGCACGGCACTTACAGAACAGCAGATCCAGATGCTGTGGCGGATGACGGAAAAGCCTTTATTATGCTTTGACGGTGACTCCGCCGGTCAGAAAGCCTCCATGCGTGCAGCTTTGCGAGCGCTGCCACTGTTAAAGCCAGGCCACAGCCTTCAATTCGTGACGCTGCCTGAGGGACAGGACCCGGACGATATTGTGAAGTCATCCGGCGCGACTGCCCTTACAAAGCTTCTAGAAGCCTCTCAGCCGCTCGTGGAGAGGTTGTGGAGGGCTGAGGTGACCTCTGGTCCGCTAGACACGCCAGAGGACCGTGCGGGGCTTAAACAGCGCCTTGGTGCGCATACGGCAAACATCGCTGATGGCGAAATCCGCCGCCATTATGCCGATGCCTTTCGCGAGCGGTTTGATAATCTGTTCGTGCAACGTCGAACCACACCACCTGCGCGCTCAGGGCCGTTTGTGCGTGGGCAGAACCGTGACTGGCGTAAACCGCAGATCTCGCCGCCTGGCGCCGAAACCAAAAGCTTCAATGCCAAGGGATCTGACTTTCTTATTCAGGGTGTACTCGGCGCGCTGCTCCGCCATCCGGCGCTCATCCGACAACATCACGAGGCACTTAGCGACTTCATTCCGCCCGACGCGAATCACGCGGCATTGCTAAACGTGATGCTCAACGAATCTTTTACCAAAGAATCGCTTGATACAGACGGGTTAATTACCATATTGGACGAGAAGTTGTATAATGTCGCTTCAACGCTCCTGCACAGCAACGGCACGGTATTTGCCTTTAACCGCGAAGAGTTGATTGGAGGAAGCGACGGGTTGTCCAACGCTTCAAAAGATTTGGGTGAAGCAATTCGGCTGATGAAGCAGCGTCCTGCGCTGGAAGAAGCATTGGAACGCGCCACATATTTGGCGAGTTTAGAAATGACGGACGAGACTTTTGCCGAACAGCAAAGGTTGCGCCACGAAAAAAAGGTATTTGACGACCGCATCATCGAGTTCTTTCGGCGTGATGCGGACAGTTTGTAAGTTTAACGGGGAATTATTTTGGCAAGTCGCGCAAATGAAAACGAAGAAGATATCGTCGAAAACGGTGATGCACCGCTGATTGACCTAAATGATGCGACTGTCAAAAAGCTGCTCGCTAAGGCGAAGCGCCGGGGCTTCCTTACCTATGACGAGCTGAATGCGGCGCTGCCGCAGGACCAGATGTCGTCAGAACAGATTGAAGACGTCATGTCGGCGATTAACGACATGGGCGTTCAAATCGTTGAGAATGACGAAGCCGGTGAAGATGGTGAGGAGGAGGAGCAAGAGGAAGAAGTCGAAACCATCGACAATATTTCCGAAAATGATCCCCGCTCGCTGACGAACACGATCAAGAAAACAGGCACCGGTGAACGTACCGACGACCCTGTCCGCATGTATCTGCGCGAAATGGGCGCGGTTGAATTGCTATCGCGCGAGGGCGAAATTGCCATTGCAAAGCGGATCGAGTCCGGGCGCGACACGATGATCTTGGGCCTATGTGAAAGCCCGATCACGTTCCACGCGATCATTGATTGGTCAAATGCGCTCAACGACGGCGAAATGCAGTTGCGCGAAATCCTCGATCTCGACGCCATGCTCTCGAAGGAGCCTGCGCCTGAATCACTCACCGAAGACGGTGAAGAAGAAGGCGACGGTGAAATCAGCGAGAAGACTGCGGGTCCCTCCTATAAAGAGGAAGAAGAAGTCGAAGACGAACCCGCAGCGGCAAGCGACGAAGATGATGATATGACGGAGCGGCGTTCGCGCCCTGTGGAGGAAGAAGAAGAGGACAACACCCTCAGCCTAGCGCAGATGGAAGAGGCTTTGAAGCCCGCCGCGCTCGAGCGGTTTGCCAAGATCACATCATTGTTCAAGAAGTTTTCCAACATTCAGCTTGAACGCATGCGCGCGTTGAACGCAGGCGAAGATTTTTCCACAGCCTCGGAAAATAAGTATCACAAATTACGTGAAGAATTGACTGCCGAAGTCGAAAGCGTTCAATTCCATGCGAACAAGATCGAGTATCTTGTCGACCAACTATATTCATTCAATCGCCGCCTGACTGCCCTGGGTGGTCAAATGCTGCGCTTGGCAGAGCGACACAAGGTGCCGCGTAAAGCGTTTCTTGATAGCTATATGGGCCATGAGCTTGACGAAAACTGGCTCGCAGATGTGTCGAACATCGACAAGAAATGGACGGCTTTTGCCACCAATGAGGCTGAGAGCGTTGAGCGTGTCCGCAGCGAGATAGCGGACATCGCCGCCAATACCGGCATGTCGCTTGGCGAATTCCGCCGCATCGTGAACATGGTGCAAAAGGGCGAACGTGAAGCGCGTATCGCCAAAAAGGAAATGGTTGAAGCCAATCTGCGCCTCGTGATTTCTATCGCCAAAAAATACACCAACCGCGGCCTTCAGTTCCTTGACCTCATTCAGGAAGGCAACATCGGCCTGATGAAGGCGGTTGATAAATTTGAATATCGCCGAGGCTATAAATTCAGCACATACGCAACATGGTGGATCCGGCAGGCAATCACCCGTTCGATTGCTGACCAAGCACGTACGATACGTATTCCAGTCCATATGATCGAAACGATCAACAAGCTTGTGCGCACGAGCCGCCAGTTCCTACACGAACAAGGCCGCGAGCCAACACCGGAAGAAATGGCCGAGCGCCTGTCTATGCCGCTGGAAAAAGTGCGCAAGGTGATGAAAATTGCCAAGGAGCCAATCAGCCTTGAAACACCAATTGGTGATGAAGAAGATAGCCATTTGGGCGACTTCATTGAAGATAAAAACGCTGTTATTCCTGTGGATGCGGCGATTCAGGCCAACTTGAAAGAGACTGTCACCCGCGTTCTTGCATCGCTGACGCCGCGGGAAGAACGCGTGCTGCGTATGCGCTTTGGCATCGGAATGAATACCGACCATACGCTTGAGGAAGTTGGCCAACAGTTCAGCGTGACGCGCGAGCGTATTCGCCAGATTGAAGCCAAGGCCTTGCGCAAGCTGAAGCACCCAAGTCGCAGCCGTAAAATGCGCAGCTTCCTAGACCAGTAATCAGGCAGACAAAATTGAAAATACGGGCCCTTTCTTGCGTGCAAGATTGGGCCCGTTTTTGTTGCGCGTGGCGTAATGGGATCGCGCGCATTTTTTTATAACCTATTGCATAACGACAACGGGCAACTTAACGAATTAATCGTTCGATTAACTAACGGGGTACCTCCATGCGCTTTCAAGGCACTGATGATTACGTAGCTACCGATGATTTAAAGGTCGCCGTTAACGCTGCGACAACATTGCGCCGGCCCTTGTTGGTTAAGGGTGAACCTGGAACGGGCAAAACCGTTTTGGCGTATGAAATAGCGAAAGCGCTCGGTACGCCGCTCATCGAATGGAATATCAAATCCACAACAAAGGCGCATCAGGGCCTGTATGAATATGACGCCGTTGCGCGTCTTCGCGATAGCCAATTGGGCGAGGCGCGCGTGCACGACATCAAAAATTACATCAAAAAGGGCAAGTTATGGGAGGCGTTCACTGCACCCCAACTGCCCGTGTTGTTGATCGACGAGATCGACAAAGCCGATATCGAATTTCCTAACGATTTGTTGCAAGAGCTCGATCGCATGGAATTCTTCGTTTACGAAACGCAGGAAACCATAAAGGCGGTTGAGCGGCCCATCGTTATCATCACGTCAAACAACGAAAAGGAATTGCCCGACGCGTTCCTGCGTCGTTGTTTCTTCCATTACATCAAATTCCCTGATCGCACGACCATGCAAGCGATTATCGATGTCCATTTTCCAGGCATCCAAAAAATGCTTGTTTCGAAAGCAATGGATATTTTCTACGAAGTCCGGGATGTTCCGGGTCTCAAGAAAAAGCCAAGCACCAGCGAGTTGCTAGACTGGTTAAAGCTGTTGCTGCATGAAGATATGCCATTGGACGTGCTTCAGTCGCGTGACCCGACAAAGGCCATACCGCCTCTGCACGGTGCGCTGCTTAAGAACGAGCAGGACATCATGCTGTTCGAACGGCTTGCTTTCATGGCGCGCCGTCCAAACAATTAGCATTCGTTCGATTGCGCTGGGGTTATCAATTGCCCCATAACAGCCAGCGCCGCTAGACCGCTAAACGCTTAATCGGTCATTTTATACAGGAGCCCGCCGGTGTTTTTTTCATTCATGGAAGAGTTGCGGACAGCGGGCATCTCGGCATCGCTCAAAGAACATCTGGCGTTACTAGCAGCGCTGGATGCCGACGTCATTGGCCAGAGCCCCGAAGAATTCTATTATCTTGCCCGCGCTACTTTGGTCAAAGACGAGGCATTGCTCGACCGTTTTGACCAGGTTTTCGGAAAGGTCTTCAAAGGCATATTCACTGAATATGGACAGAATCCGGTCGACGTCCCTGCCGATTGGTTAAAAGCCATCGCCGAAAAATATCTGTCGCCCGAAGAAATGGCGAAGATAGAAAAGATGGGCAGCTGGGACGAGTTAATGGAGACGCTTAAAAAGCGCCTTGAGGAGCAGGAAAAGCGCCATCAGGGTGGCAACAAATGGGTCGGCACGGGTGGCACATCGCCTTATGGCAATTCAGGGTATAATCCCGAAGGCGTCCGGATTGGCGGCGAGTCCAAACATAAACGCGCAGTCAAAGTGTGGGATAAGCGCGAGTTTCAAAATCTCGACAACACGAAAGAATTGGGCACGCGCAATATCAAAATCGCAATGCGTCGCCTGCGCCGCTTTGCCCGCGATGGCGCAGCGGAAGAACTCGACATTGATGGCACTATTAACGGCACTGCGCGCCAAGGATGGCTAGACATCAAGATGCGCCCCGAGCGCCGCAACGCCATTAAATTGCTTCTGATGCTAGATGTTGGAGGATCGATGGATCCGTTCATCAAATTGTGCGAAGAACTCTTCAGTGCTGCCACGAGTGAATTCAAAAACCTAGAGTTTTTCTATTTTCACAACTGTCCGTACGAGGGCGTTTGGAAAGACAATAAACGCCGGTTTAGCGAACGCACGCAAATGTGGGACCTTCTCCATAAATTCCCGCATGACTATAAGGTCGTAATGGTGGGCGATGCATCAATGAGCCCGTATGAAATTACCCATCCCGGCGGTTCGGTTGAACATTTCAATGAAGAATCGGGTGCGGTCTGGATGAACCGGATCACCAGTACCTACCCCGCAACGGTTTGGCTGAACCCCGTCCCTGAAAAACAGTGGGGATATTCGCAATCCACGAAGATCATCAAAGAACTGATGAACGACCGCATGTATCCGCTGACGCTTGAAGGGCTTGATGACGCGATGCGCGAGCTAAGCCGTAAACACGGCCATTAATACAGCAGATATTGGCGGCGTTCTTCGATCCAGCATTGCTCATCGACTGACGTCATGGCGTCAAATTCATCTGGCGTACTGTCTGGCGAATCAACCCATTCGCGCAACGCTGGCCCGCCATTGATGACATCAATCGCAAGCTTGCCGATTTCATATTCGTATGGAAAGTCGCGCCATAGGTCATAATCGGGGTATAGCCTGCGAATGGCCTTGAACGCCAATGTCTGTAAGCGCCAAGGCTGAAACGCCTGATGATCATAGCTCGCGCCTTCGGCATGGATATGCACGCCGTGGCACAGTTGGTGCAAATGCTTGTGAAACGTCGGCTCGAACCAGATTTCCCTCAAGCTGCAACCTTTAAGCCACTGCGGCGCGAAACTTCGCATTTCAGCGATAACCTTGCGCGCATCGATGTCAGGTGCGCCAAATATCTCAAGCGGGCGGGTGGTCCCCCTGCCCTCCGACAATGTTGTGCCTTCAAGCAGCACAGTGCCGGCATAAGCGCGCGCCATATTGATATTGGGCGCATTCGGGCTTGGGTTAATCCATAAACGGTCAATTGGCCAACCGAAACCGGGCGCAGCATCCGGCGCATATCCCTCCATGGGAATCACCCGGTAATCCACATCGATATGGTAATGATCAATGAACCAATGGCCAAGCTCACCCAGCGTCATGCCATGCCGCATAGGTATTGGCCCCGCGCCAACAAAACTCTCCCATCCAGAACGCAATGTAAGGCCCTCTGCAGGGCGTCCAGCTGGGTTTGGCCTGTCGAGCACCCAAACTGTCTTTCCATGCTCTGCAGCAGCCTCCAGCATGTATAAAAGGGTCGTTATGAAGGTATAAATCCGACACCCCAAGTCCTGCAAGTCAATCAAGAGGACATCAAAGGTCTCCATCGATTCAGCCGTTGGGCGGCGCACTTCACCATAGAGGCTGAATACCGGGATGTTGTGAGCAGGATCCATAAAATCCGGCGATTCCATCATATTGTCCTGCTTGTCGCCACGCAGACCATGCTGCGGCCCAAAAGCGGCGGTCACATTGACGTCAATCAGAGCAGCGAGCGCATCCAACGAATGGGTCAGGTCAGCGGTTACAGAAGCGGGGTGCGCCAGCAAGGCAACGCGCCTGCCCTTCAGTGGTGCACGCAGTTCAGGCTCAGCCAAAAGGCGATCAATTCCAAATTTCATGCGCCGCTTCGTGCCTCCAGTTTAAGGGCAAAGCAATCCTTATGATGAAAATCGGGGCTGCCAGCCGGATGTGCCAATGCCCAATAAGAAATTTTCCCCCTTTTGGTGGCGACGACCGCGCTAATCCCGGCACATAGGTCGGCATCCCGCTTTGTGTCAGGCACATAAAGCGTCACGGAAACGGTGAGAACATCGCCGCTTTGTTCCACGCTAATGACTGGCGCACGTGTCTCCAACTCTGCCATTCCTGCACGATAGCCTGAAAATTGATATGCCGCCCATTGGCCTGAGGGCGCAAAATTATACTCGAGATAGGATTTGTCTTCGGAATTTCCCACAAATAATTCAAAACACGTATTTTTCCATAAATCGTCGACGCGATCTGGTATTGCAGGATCTGCAATTTTTAACGCCTCTATTGCGCCAGTAACGCGATAGACCAATTTGAAATCTTCGCCTTGCCCAAGGGTGGCAGTGACATCGATAGCTTCGATCCCACCAGCATCGGACTGCGGATGGCACATCAACGGAACCTCGGTCATCGAAATATTGGCCAATGTCGAAACTCCATGCTAGGCGCGGACGCGTTATGACTGCTTATACTTCCGATCTCCTCCGCCTGCTCGATGCACGTGGCTACATTCACCAAACAACGGATGCCACGGCGCTTGACGCATTGGCATCTAAAGAGATTGTGCCAGCCTATATCGGCTTCGACGCGACCGCGCCATCGCTTCATGTCGGCAATCTCGTGTCGATCATGCTGCTGCGCAGATTGCAACAGGCAGGGCATAAGCCAGTGGTCGTCATGGGCGGTGGAACAACGCGGATCGGTGACCCCACGGGCAAGGACGAGGTGCGCAAGATGCTCACCGATGAGACAATCGAGTCGAACATCACTTCCATCCGCACCGCTTTCGAACGTTTCCTGACATTTGGTGATGGTCCAACGGACGCCGTGATGGTCAACAATCATGATTGGCTTGGACAACTCGGATATATTGAACTGCTGCAACAGGTCGGAACGCATTTCACGATTAACCGTATGCTCACCTTCGATTCGGTGAAGCTGCGGCTTGACCGCGAACAGCCCATGACCTTCCTTGAGTTCAACTACATGATATTGCAGGGCTATGACTTTCGTCATCTCAGTAAGACCATAGGGGTACGCCTGCAAATGGGCGGATCGGACCAGTGGGGCAATATAATCAACGGCATCGAACTCGCCCGCAGAATGGATGGGGCGGAGGTATTTGGTCTGACGACACCGCTCATTACCAAGGCCGATGGCTCCAAGATGGGCAAATCGGTTTCTGGGGCGATATGGCTTAACCGCGAACAATTGCCCGATTATGATTACTGGCAGTTCTGGCGCAACACCGATGACCGAGATGTCGGTCGTTTCCTGCGTTTGTTCACGGATCTGCCGATGGACGAGATTGCACGACTTGAAGCGCTTGATGGTTCGGAAATCAACGCCGCGAAGATTGCCCTTGCCAACGCGGCTACAGAGTTATGCCGTGGCGCCGACGCTGCAGCACTTGCCGCCGAGACTGCGCGTAAGACATTCGAAGAGGGCGCAAGCGGCGGGGACCTTCCTACTTTTGACGCATCCAGCGATATATCCGTCATTGATGCGTTGGTTGCATTGAACTTTGTTGCATCTAAAAAAGAGGCGCGCCGGATGATTCAGGGCGGCGGTGCACGCGTCGAAGGAGACGCCGTGACCGACGAAGATGCCATGATCGCACAGCAGGCTACCCCCGTTAAGATTTCGGCCGGTAAGAAGAAACACGGTTTAATACAATTTATCTAAGTGGCGCTGGCTTGCCCGCGCGGCAACTTTACTATTTATTCGTAACTTGGGGGTAACCCGTTGCTTCAATCAACAAGCAAAGAGGGTTCCACGCATGGCGAAAGCCTCCCCGAATTCGGATGCGGAGTTACGCAGCAAGGCTCGTCATCGTGCAAACCACAAAGTGATTGCGGAGAGCCGGCAGCATGGTGAAAAAACGATCCATATCGTGAATGTGTCAGCACATGGCTTTATGATCGATGGCAATCCTGGCTATCAGCGCGGGGAGCGTGTTGAACTAAGGTTACCCGTCATTGGCCGGATTGAGGCACTTGTCACGTGGACAGTGGAACAACGTGTGGGGCTGCAGTTTGAACGCGTGTTGCGCCTGCCGGACTTTCTGGCCCTGCTGGATATGATTGGTCCAAAAACCGGCTAACCGCCGCGCAGCGTCGCGACGCCTGCGTCACGTTCAAATAGGTATAATGCCATCCGTGCCGCTTGGCCGCGTGCTCCATCAAGACCACCATCACGATCAAGCAACAGCCTTGCGTCATCGGCAGCAACGCCAATTAGCGCGCGCACTTGTTCAGGCGTCGCAACGCGAAAGGGGTTCTCGCCAGACTGCCTAGTGCCAAGCAATTCACCGGCCCCGCGCAGTTTTAAATCTTCCTCAGCGATGCGAAAACCATCATTGGTTTCCCGCATTAACGCCAATCGCGCGCGCGCAGTTTCACCTATGTGTGTACTGCGGACCAGGATACAGACCGACTTTTCCGACCCTCGGCCAACCCGCCCGCGCAACTGATGCAATTGCGCAAGGCCAAACCGGTCCGCCGCCTCAATCACCATCAGGCTGGCATTGGGGACATCAACGCCAACCTCTATAACCGTCGTCGCAACCAGCAGACGCGTTTCGCCGGCAACAAAGCGTTCCATAACGGCATCTTTCTCGGGTCCGCGCATCCGTCCGTGGACCAATGCGACCTGATCTCCAAAACGCAACCGAAGCTGTTCCGCGCGTTGTTCGGCGGCGGCAAGATCGCTTTTGTCGCTTTCCTCAACCAAAGGGCAAACCCAAAATGCTTGTTTCCCAGCGGAGAGATGACGCGCAACGCCATCGACCAACTCGACAAGTCGGTCTTGAGACATCACGCGGGTTTCCACTGGCGTTCGTCCGGGCGGAAGCTCATCCAAAATCGAGCTATCCATTTCGCCATAAGCCGCAAGCGCAAGGCTACGTGGAATCGGCGTTGCGGTCATTACCAACAAATGTGGCACGCCCCTGCCCTTGCGTGACAGCATCAACCGCTGCGACACGCCAAACCGATGTTGTTCATCAATCACCGCCACCGCAAGGGCCTTATAGGTCACAGCTTCCTGAAATATCGCATGGGTGCCTACAAGTATATGGATGGACCCATCGGCGAGCCCCATTAATGTCGCCTCACGCAAACTGCCTTTTTCCCGCCCAGTCAGGATTGCGATGTTAATCGGGAGCCCTGAAAGCAGTTTTTGCAGGCTGGCATAATGTTGCCGCGCGAGTATTTCGGTAGGGGCTAACATGGCAGACTGCATACCTGCTTCCACACCGCGCAGCAGCGCCATGAGCGCAACCATCGTCTTGCCCGCACCAACATCGCCCTGGAGCAACCTCAGCATGGGCCGTGACTGCGCCAGATCGCCCTCAATTTCAGCAATGGCACGCTGCTGCGCGCCCGTCAGCGCAAACGGCAGTTGCAGCTTTGACACCAAAGAGCCGTCCCCGCATATCGACACGGCCGTGCGTTTGTCCATCGCCGCGCGTATCAACCGCATCGCAAGTTGGTTGCTGAATAGCTCATCATAAGCCAGCCTATCCCGCGCGCCTTGGTCATCCTTGTTGTGCACTATGTTGATAGATGCGGACCATCCTGACCAACCACGACTGGATAGCAACGTCGGCTCAATCCAATCGGCGAGATCGGGTACGTCCTGCAACGACGCCGCTGCCAACTGCCCCATACGTTTGTTGGTAAGGCCATCGGACAGTGGATAAATAGGCTCGGCAAGCCCCGGCGAGGCGTCGCTGCCAATTGGCACGACATGGTCAGGATGCACCATCTGCAATTCGTCACCATAACGGTCCAGCTTGCCCGAAATGATGCGTTGCTCGCCGACGGGAAGCTGTTTTCGAGCCCAGCCACCATTTCGGCCGAAGAATGTGAGCGTGATATAATTGCCGCCTGAATCAGCGGCAAAAATCCGTAAAGGTGCGCGCGGACTGCTACCACCACGATGATCCATGACGGTGACAGTGAGGATGATGTTATTGCCAACATCGGCGACATCCAAGCACGAGACCGCCTTACGATAGGTCCAGCTATTGGGAAAATGGTATAATACGTCCTTCACCCACTCCAGCCCAAGCCGCTCCAACGGCTTGGCAAGACCAGGACCTACCCCTTTTAAGGCACGTACTTCTGCAAATAACGGATTGAGTATATCGGGGCGCATGACTAGGGCCGCTTATAACCCGCAATTCATATTCCACCAGAAGCTTAAAGGATGCATGATATGGACGCTGACCCCTATCGTCGTAAATTGCATTATCGTGCGCACCACCGTGGCACGCGTGAGGCAGACGCCATGGTTGGTGGATTTTTCGACCATCATTCGGCTGAATGGGGACCAGAACAGTTTGAATGGTTTGAGCGGCTGATTGATGAACAGGATGTAGACATCATGGCATGGGCGCTGGGCACAGCAGAACCCGACCCTGCCTTTGCTGGCCCATTGATGGATTTGATGATGCGGCTTGATTTCATCTCGCTCCCTGAAGGGCTTAGTACGCACAAGTCATGATTGACCTGCAGCGGATCATAAACAGCCGCCAAGCACTAACGCTTGCGTCGGTGCCAAATGGCTTTGTGCCTTTGTTGTTGGCCGACCTGACACGGGCGGCAAAAACACGCACGCTGTATATTGCGCCAGATGAATCGGCCATGCGCGCGATAGCCGACGCGACACCCTTTTTTGCCCCCGAACTTGAGATATTGATTCTCCCAGGTTGGGATTGCCTGCCGTATGACCGAGCATCGCCATCGGTGGCCGTAACCTCGCAACGCATGGCAACGTTGCAGGCGCTTCAACAGCCCGCAAAAAAGAAGCAGCTGGTCGTCACGACCATTGGCGCAGTGATCCAGAAATATGTGACGCCATTTCGCATTCGCCAAACTGGCGAGCGTTTGGCCGCCGGCCGCGAAATAAGCCGCGAACGGCTTGCTTCCTTACTTCAATCCAATGGCTATTTCCGTGTCGATACCGTTGCCGACGCAGGTGAGTTTGCCATCCGCGGCAGTATCGTCGACCTGTTTCCGGCGGGAAGCGAAGTTGGCTTGCGCCTCGATTTCTTCGGCGACGAGATTGAAAGCATTCGCCGTTTCAACCCATCGGACCAGCGCAGCATCGATCAGGTTGAACATTTTGATATCTTGCCCGCCGTTGAAGCATTGATGGATGAGGAGGCCATTAAGCGCTTCCGCACGGGCTATCGCGAACGCTTTGGCGTGACCGCAACGGGCGATCCACTCTATCAAGCTGTCTCCGAAGGCCGCCGACTGTCGGGTATGGACCATTGGTTGCCTTTGTTCGAAGAGCGGATGGCGACGATATTCGATCATGTTGGTGCAGATGCCCTGATAATTCGCGACAGCGGCGCGATTGCTGCAGGTCAGTCACGGCTCGATGCCATTACCGACTATCACGAAAATCGCGTGAAGGCGCAGGCGGCTGAACCTGGCAGCTATCGCCCCTTGCCGCCTGAAATGCTGTATTTAAGCGGCGATGAACTCGACCAATTATTTGCCGATAACGCTGCGCATCTTTTAACACCCTTTGCGCAGCCAGACTCAGCGAGCATCATCGATTTTGGCCTTGGCGCGGCGCGTGACTTCGCGCCAGAGCGGGCGCAAAAAACGAATGTTTATGAAGCCGTAGCTGCTCATCTCAAGTCACTCCACGCATCCAAAACCAAGACAGTGATCGCCAGCTACTCCGTTGGCGCGCGGGAACGCTTAAAGGGCCTGCTGGCGGACCATAAGGCGCCCACCATAATCCTGGTCGATAGCTGGCAGCAGGCCTTGGGCGTTGCGGCGGGGCAAACCGCAATGGTAGTGCTCCCGCTTGACCATGGCTATACCACGCCAGACCTCGTCGTCCTGAGCGAACAGGACATGCTGGGCGACCGGTTGGTTCGGCGCCAAAAACGCCGCAAATCCGCTGATGCTTTCTTGGCCGAATTGGCGGCGCTGACCCCAGGCGACCTAGTGGTGCACCAAGACCATGGTATCGGGCGCTACGAAGGCCTAATTTCCATCCCCGTCGGCAACAGCCCGCATGACTGCGTTGCCCTGACCTATTCGGGCGGTGACAAATTATATGTCCCCGTCGAGAATATTGATGTCCTCTCACGCTATGGTTCGGACAGCGAGCATGTCTCTCTGGATAAATTGGGCGGCGAAGCATGGCAGCGACGTAAATCGAAGCTTAAAGAACGCATTCGTGCCATCGCTGGTGAATTGCTCAAGACCGCCGCCGAACGTGCCTTGCGGGCAGGCTCGATTATCGAGGTTGACGGCCCTGCTTATGCAAGCTTCGTTGACCGCTTCCCCTATGAGGAAACAGAAGATCAGCTTCGTGTAATTGAAGAAGTGCTTCAGGATTTGTCGGCTGGCAAACCAATGGATCGCTTGGTGTGCGGCGATGTTGGCTTCGGCAAGACAGAAGTCGCGATGCGCGCGGCCTTTGCAGCGGCCATGGCGGGTCTTCAGGTTGCGATCATTGCCCCGACAACATTATTAGCGCGGCAGCATTATTCGAACTTTGCCGAACGTTTCCGTGACCTGCCGCTACAGCTTGGACGGCTTTCCCGGCTTGTGCCAACTGCAGAGGCCACGAAGACCCGCGAAGGATTGGCCGACGGAACGGTCGACATCGTCATTGGCACGCACGCCGTTCTGGCAAAATCGCTTCAGTTTAAACGGCTCGGCCTTGTGATCGTGGACGAAGAACAGCGGTTCGGTGTCAATCACAAGGAACAGCTAAAAGCGCTCAAAACCGATGTGCATATGCTCACACTTACCGCGACACCAATCCCGCGGACGTTGCAGATGGCGATGTCAGGCTTGCGCGAACTGTCCGTCATTCAAACGCCGCCAGTCGACCGGCTTGCTGTGCGCACATATGTCATGCCTTGGGACCCAGTCGTGCTGCGTGAGGCGCTCTTGCGCGAACATTATCGCGGCGGGCAAAGCTTTTTCGTCGTGCCCCGCATTACCGACCTTACCGAGATTGAAGAATATCTGCGCACGGAAATACCTGAAGTGAAATTTGTCACCGCGCACGGCCAAATGTCGCCGACCCAAGTTGAAGAGCGCATGAGCGCTTTCTACGAAAAGCGATATGACGTGCTGTTGTCGACCACCATTGTCGAAAGCGGTCTCGACATCCCAAGCGCTAACACCTTGATCATTCATCGCGCAGACCGCTTTGGTTTGGCACAATTATATCAGCTGCGCGGGCGCGTAGGCCGATCAAAGACCCGCGCTTATGCCTATCTCACCCATGAACCCAATCGGGTGCTTACCGAGACGGCGGAAAAACGCTTGAAGGTGCTGGGCGACCTCGACAGTCTGGGTGCAGGCTTCCAACTCGCGAGCCATGACTTAGACATTCGCGGCGCTGGCAATCTGGTGGGCGACGAACAGTCGGGCCATATCAAAGAAGTTGGCTTTGAATTATATCAATCGATGCTTGAAGAAGCGATCTTGGAGGCCCGCGCTGGCGCGCAAGGTCTGGCCAAACCGCGCGGCAGCTTCTCGCCGCAGATCACCATCGACGCACCGATTCTTATTCCCGAGGATTATGTCCCCGACCTGTCGGTCCGCATGGCGCTGTATCGCCGCTTGAACGATCTCGAAGAAGGTCAAGATGTCGAAGGCTTTGCAGCCGAAATGACCGACCGTTTTGGCCCTATCCCGGAGCCAACTCAAAACCTGCTCAAGCTCATCCAGATCAAGCAAAATGCGCTCATCGCACAAGTCGCAAAAATCGAGGTAGGTGCGCGCGGGACATTGGTCAGCTTCCATCAGGATACACCGCCCAACGTGACGGGATTACTGGCTTATGTCGACAAGCTTGGCCAAACGGCAAAGCTTCGTCCAGACAGCAAGCTGGTGATTAACCGCGTTTGGGGCGACCCTGTAGCGCGGCTAAACGGCTGTTTGCAGTTGTCACGCGGCCTTGCCAGTCTAGCGCGCAAATCCAGTTAGACGAGGTTTCGGGCCATCGCTTCGAAGCTATCGGACGGCGTTGGCCACCAAATATTCGTCCCCCACCTAAAGTTCATGTCGCCCAACGCCCATATTGTCACTGGTTCATGCGGTGGCACCGATTAATTCAGCTTTGCCCGAAAGGCTTTTGCGCTTACATCGCGCAAATGATCGACGGTTTTGGACGCAATATCGACTATTTACGGATATCCGTGACTGACCGGTGCAACTTCCGTTGTACCTATTGCATGCCCGAACAGCAGACTTTTCTGCCGCATCGCGATCTCCTCACTTATGATGAAATCATGGAGCTGGTAGAGCGCTTCATCGCACATGGCATCCGCAAAATACGGCTTACAGGCGGCGAACCACTTGTGCGGCGTGATATTGAAGTTTTGATCGAAGCGCTTGGGCAATATGTAAAGGCAGGACATCTCGACGAGCTGACCATGACCACAAACGGTAGCCGTTTGCAGCAATTTGCGCCGTTGCTTGCTTCTGCCGGAATGAAACGGATTAATGTCAGCCTCGACACGCTGGATCCTGACGCTTTCCGTCAGATCAGCCGTGGCGGCGACCTTGCAAGTGTGTTGGCTGGCATCCACGCCGCAAGGGCGCATGACTTGGACGTAAAAATCAACATGGTCGCGCTTAAGAACGAAAACGAAGACGCGTTATTGCCAATGGCCGATTTCTGTGCCGAACATGGTTTGGATCTTACGCTTATTGAAACCATGCCTTTGGGTGCCGGCGTATTGGAACGCGAAGAGCGCTACATTGCGCTGGATGATTTTACCGCACCACTTCGCGCGCGATATGACTTTCATCCTTTGGCGCATAAAAGCGCTGGCCCGGCCCGTTACTGGCGCGTAGATACTTTGGGGCTTAGGCTTGGCCTTATTACGCCTATGAGCCACAATTTCTGCGACCATTGCAACCGCATCCGGCTCACCACCGATGGTAAGATTTACATGTGCCTTGGCTCGGAACTACATGTCGACCTTCGCAAGGCGCTGCGCGATGGCGTGCCATCTGATGTCGATCATTTGCTTCAGACGGCATTGCGTCTTAAACCCCAACGTCATGAATTTGAAAGCCAACTTGCGCAGCCCGAATTGCGGCTCGCACGCCATATGAACGCAACAGGTGGATGACTCGATTTATGCAACTTGCCATTATTTCATCGGCAACCCCGCAAGCGCGGGAGGCAGAGGCGCTATTACGCGGAGTTCATGATTTCGTGCCACTCGACAGCGCCGACGCGGTTATCGTGCTTGGTGGTGACGGTCACATGCTTCAGGTGCTGCACCAGTTACTGGAAAGCCGGCGCGATATTCCTGCTTATGGCATGAACCGCGGCACCATCGGCTTTTTGATGAACGGATGGGACTTACAAGATCTGCCAAGCCGGCTTCAGCGCGCAAAGTCATTTTCGGTCCGACCGTTAACGACAGAGATTACGACAATCAGCGGACAGAAATTTACCTTACCCGCCATTAACGAGGTGTCTCTGTTGCGCGAAACGCGTCAGGCGGCGAAGCTCGAAATCGCCGTCAATGATAGGGCTGTCATTCCCGAACTGATCTGCGACGGCATTTTGGTTTCGACGCCCGCTGGCTCGACCGCGTATAATCTATCGGCGAACGGGCCTATATTGCCGCTTGATTCCTCGCTGCTGGCGTTAACGCCCATAAGCCCGTTTCGCCCCCGCCGCTGGAAGGGCGCCATTTTGCCGGATCGCTATGTTATCCGGATTAACATCTTGGAGGCCAGTAAAAGGCCGGTAAGCGCCGTAGCGGACCAACGCGAAATCCGCGATATCGCCCAGATCGAAGTAGCCTTGGACCGCAGCCGCGCGCTTACATTATTGTTCGATCCCGAACACGCCCTTGATGACCGCATTGCGATGGAACAATTTATTGTCTGAACCGGCAATGGGCGCTTGCCAAAAGCAAAAAAGCGCTGCTATACGCGCGCCTCTGCCCGAGGATTTCGGGCTGTTCCCTGGTAGCTCAGTGGTAGAGCAGTTGACTGTTAATCAATTGGTCGGGGGTTCGAATCCCTCCCGGGGAGCCATTTTTTCAATACCTTACGGGTTTTTGGAAATCGGCGTTATTGCTAGGTGAGAACCTAGGGAACAATCCTAAATTTTCTTGTGTTTTTGCTTGTCAAACGGCCTGACAGCTGCTCCTCGGCTCACATCTCGTCTGCCACGATAGGTTCCTCAGACACACCCAGTCAAATGACACGCACTTTAGTGTGCACGTCGCCTTGCAAGGTTGACTGTGCTTGGCAGTCGGCGACGAAAGCGACTGCGTTAAAAATAATTTCCAATCCGTGGAACCTATGCATTTGGCGAACGTTTAGCCTCGTACATCGCTTTCTAACGAGCGATACGGGGGGTCATCATCATGTCTAATTCACGCCAGATTTCGAGCTGATGGCCACAGTCCTTGGCGTCGAAGACGATGCTTTCATTCTGCAGAATCTTGAGTGGGTACTTGAGGATATCGGACATAGGACCTTGCCGGCAAGTGATCTGGCTGGAGCGCTGGTGCATTTATTGGCAGAGCAACCAATCGACGCGCTTTTCGTGGACATCAGGCTCGGATCCCTGCCCTTTGGCGGCTATGACGTGGCCGATCAGGCAATCCGCCTCAGGCCCCATTTGCCAGTGCTTTACATATCCGGAAGCCCATTAACCGATGAGATGACTGCCCGGTTCGTGCCCGGGGCGCGGTTCGTGCAGAAACCATATTCTCCCGCGCAAATCGAAGCTTTCTTCACCGAGGCTCCTTGCTAGCACGTTCAAAGCCAAATCGAATTTCCGCAGAGACCCTGCCATCCACCAAGTCAGGACTTGTCATCACGAAATTACCAACCAAAGTTGTGGCAAATACCATGCCGTCCCCCGTTTTCGGCACCGTCGCGGGACAAACGGAAGAATCTATTATTAAAGCCGACGCGCTGCAGCGGGCCATCTTTTACAGTGCTAACTTCTCCAGCATCGCCACGGACGCCAAGGGCGTAATACAGATTTTCAACGTCGGTGCGGAGCAGATGCTCGGCTATACAGCTGCCGAAGTGACCAACATGATTACGCCAGCGGATATTTCGGATCCGCAAGAGCTCATCGCCCGCGCCCAGTCGCTCAGCGCGGAATTGGAAACACCGATCACGCCGGGTTTCGATGCGCTGGTATTCAAGGCCTCGCGCGGTATTGAGGACATTTACGAGTTAACCTATATTCGTAAAGACGGAACGCGGCTTCCGGCTGTTGTTTCGGTAACAGCGCTGCGCGACGGGTTCGACGTAATCATCGGCTATCTGCTGATCGGCACGGACAATACCGCGCGCAAGGCAGCCGAAGAGGCTCTGTTGCAAGCCGGAGCTTTGCAGAGCGCAATCTTTAACAGCGCAAACTTCTCCAGTATTGCTACCGATGCGCTCGGCGTGATCCAGATTTTCAACGTCGGAGCCGAACGCATGCTCGGCTACACGGCCGCCGAAGTGATGAACACCATCACCCCCGCGGATATCTCGGACCCTCAAGAGCTAATCGACCGCGCACAGGCGCTAAGCTCAGAGCTCGCCACGGCCATCACGCCCGGCTTCGAGGCACTGGTTTTCAAGGCGTCGCGCGGCATCGAGGATATTTACGAACTAACCTACATCCGCAAGGATGGCACACGGTTTCCGGCCGTTGTTTCGGTCACTGCGTTACGCGATGCAGCTGGCACGATAATCGGTTATCTATTGATTGGCACTGATAACACCGCGCGCAAATTGGTAGAGCAGGAACAGAAGCGATCAGACCAACGCCTGCGTGACCAGCAATTCTACACCCGCTCGCTAATCGAATCCAACATCGACGCATTGATTGCCACCGATCCGGCGGGCATCATAACGGATGTCAATAAGCAGATGGAAGCACTGACCGGGAGCACACGCGACGAATTGATCGGGGCGCCATTCAAGGATTGCTTCACCGACCCCAACCGGGCTGAGGCCGGGATCAAAAGGGTACTCAACGAAAAATCGATCACCGACTACGAACTCACGGCACGAGCTCGCGACGGCACGCAGACGATGGTCTCCTATAACGCAACCACGTTCTACGATCGTAATCGCACATTACAGGGGGTTTTCGCCGCCGCGCGCGATGTAACCGAGCGCACGCGTTTCGAGCAGGAGCTGCAACTCGCCAAGGCAGCTGCCGAGAGCGCGAGCAGAACCAAGTCGGATTTCCTCGCCAGCATGAGCCACGAGATCCGTACGCCAATGAATGCGATCATGGGCATTTCCGACCTACTGGCCAAGACATCGCTCACGCCCGAACAGGACAAATATGTCCAAATTTTTCGTCGCGCTGGGGACAATTTGCTCAATCTGATAAATGATATTCTTGATCTCTCGAAAGTCGAAGCCGCGCAGCTTGATCTCGAACAAACAGGTTTTTTGCTTGGCGATCATGTGGAGAAAGTGATCGAGATAATACTCCCGCGCGCGCAGGAGAAGAACCTCGACCTGCGGTGTGAGATTGCACCCGGCGTCTGTAATGAACTTGTTGGGGATCCGGCGCGGCTGCGGCAGGTTCTCCTCAACCTGCTCGGTAATGCCATAAAATTCACTGAGACTGGCGAGGTCTTGCTGACCGTGGAGCCAGGTCAGATTCACGCAGGGCCAAATGCCTTGCGGTTTACAGTTAGTGACACAGGCATAGGCATTGCCGGCGACAAGCTCACATCGGTTTTTGAACGTTTTGCCCAGGCAGATTCGTCAACGACACGCCGGTTCGGCGGCTCAGGCCTTGGGCTGACGATTTCCAAGCAGTTAGTCGAATTGATGGGCGGCCGAATCTGGGCCACTAGCGAAATCGGCAAGGGCAGTCTCTTTGGTTTCATTGTACCGTTCGAAATCTGGACCGAGGACAAACGGTTGGTCAATATGCCTACAGACGCCAATAGCGATACCCCCCTGCAACCGCTGCGTATTTTGATGGCAGAAGATGGGCCCGACAATTGCACAATTGCCTTGGCGTATCTCGCCGACACGCCTTATCAGGTCGACGTTGCCGAAACAGGCGCCATTGCCTGTGAGATGTTCAAGGTGGGTCATTATGACCTCGTGCTGATGGACCGGCAAATGCCAATAATGGACGGATTGACTGCGACACGGAACCTGCGCGCATGGGAGAGCGCCAATGGTCGGACGCCCGTTCCTATTATCGCCTTGACGGCTTCAGCCCTGAAGGGCGACCGCGAGACTTGTCTGGCGGCAGGATGCACGGCCTATCTAACCAAACCGATCAAACAGGATGTCCTGTTGCAGGCGATTAAGGACCATTCAGAGGCAGAGGAACACTCTTCGCGAGCGGACGACGTCACAGACAGCAAGACCCAGCGGTCCGCCCAAAGATTGGCGGAACGGATCCCCGCATATCTTGAAAACTGCAGCCACAATGTCACCATCATGCAAGAGGCCCTCGACCGCGCTGATTTTGAAGCCGTAGCGATACTAGGCCACAATTTGCGAGGGTCTGGAGGGGCTTTTGGTTTTCAAGCGATAACCGACTTTGGCGCAGGTCTTGAGCTGGCATCAGAGGACAATGACCTAGACAAAGCCCGCACGTTGTTGCGCGCGTTATCCAGCTATCTGAAAGGCATCGAAATCCCAGCTTGAGCTAAAAAGCTACAAAAGTTGGGCTAGTTGGGGCGATTGCCGTCAACGGCGCTTGGGAATGCCGATGAACATATTTTCCATCAATGATGCACACAAAGCCGTCGCGCCACTAGGCTGAACCATAAGCCTGCCAAAGCAATCTCAAAGCCGCATACCCCACGAGCAACGCGGTTACGGTGCGCAATAGCCGCGGTGATAGATAGCGCATGCCGAACAGGCTGCCCAATTGTCCTCCGACCAACACCGCGCCCAATAATAGGCCATATTGCATGGCTGGTTCGGCAAGCGCGTGCGCGCCCGATTTAATGATTTGGCCAAATAGCCCCGCGGCCGAGTTTATCAGAATATAGAGCGACGCAAATGCTGCGATCCGGCGCGCCTCTGCCCAACGGATGAGATGCAAGACAGGTGCCATGAATATGCCGCCACCGATGCCCGACAAACCCGCCAGCAGTCCAACACCGCCTGAAATAACTAACAACATCGGCTTGGACACATTGCGCGGTGCCATCTTGTCCGCTTGCATGAAGAGGGCGATAGACGACGCCAACAAAGCCCCGCCCAATATTGTTAAGAACACGACTTGTTTTAACGGCACCAGCCCCCCTGCAAATGCAAGTGGCGCCGATATCAAAAGCAAAGGTAGTACCTGCGGCCATGACACAAGCCCAGCACGCACGAAACGGATGCTACCGCCCGTAACGACAATGATATTGCAGAAAAGCGCAATGACCGGGATCAGGCGATAATCAACGCCCCATAAGGCGAGCAAGGCAGTATATGTTGAGCCTCCGCCGAAGCCTACCGAGGCGTAGACCAACGCAACAACCCCAAAAAGGCCAGCTAACCAGAGCATCTGCGCCCTCCCCTTATTGTCGCATCAATACGCCCCGTGACAGTGCTTATATTTCTGCCCCGAACCACATGGGCACGGATCATTACGCCGCAGGTCCGGATTGCCAGCATAAGGGTCGTTTAATCCCGAAGCTATTGCCGGACGCGGTATCGTTGTCGTGACGAACCCCGATGAACCAGCATCAATGTCGTCGCTATTATCTTCACCGGTAAAAGGATCGATATGCGTCGTCAGAAAATCTGGCAATGCGGGCAAGTCCGGTGGAACGAATTCTTCTTCGGCCCGGAAGTCATTCGTCGCGATCGTCTTCGTCACACCTTCACGAATTGCGGACAACATCCGCTCAAACAGGCCAAAGGCCTCTTGCTTATACTCGTTTACTGGGTTCTTCTGCGCGTAGGCGCGTAGATATATAACCTGACGCAAGGCATCGAGCGTGGACAGATGTTCTTTCCAGTGATGATCAAGCGTTTGCAGCAATATACTCTTTTCAACCTGCCGCCAGACGGCCTCATCAAGCACAGCGCCCTTCGCTTTGAACTTGGCATTGGCCATTTCCGACACACGGTTTTCAATGGTTTCCGGATCAAGTCCGTCTTCCTGTATCCAGCTGTCAATATCTGGGGCAAGGCCAAGCAATTCAGCGCATTTTTGCTTAAGGGACTCAACGTCCCATTGTTCCGGATAGGTACCCTCGGGGCAGTAATCGCCGACAAGAGTATTCACGGTGTCGTTAAGCATGTCCTCAATGATATCATCGACGCCTTCGGAATCCATGATCTCGCTGCGCTGATCATAGATAACCTTGCGTTGATCGTTCATAACATCGTCATATTCAACGAGTTGCTTACGAATGTCGTAGTTACGCGCTTCCACCTTGCGTTGCGCCGTTTCGATTGCCTTCGATAGCCACTTGCCGCCAATCGCTTCGCCGTCTTCCAAGCTTGAGTTCATCATCCGCGAGAACAAAGTCTCCGAACCAAAAATGCGCAACAGATCGTCATCAAGTGACAGATAGAAGC
Organism: Sphingomonadales bacterium; assembly: GCA_947470185.1. GTDB lineage: Bacteria > Pseudomonadota > Alphaproteobacteria > Sphingomonadales > Sphingomonadaceae > Sphingorhabdus_B. The sequence goes on from CANIRZ010000006.1 coordinate 43,102, forward strand.
GCGAAAGACCCGGGTCACCCTGTCGACCCGAACGACCGCGCAACTGGTTATCGATGCGGCGGCTTTCATGGCGCTCGGTGGCAAGAACGAACAATCCGCCAGCCTCTATCACCTTGGCTTTTTCGGCCGCAATTTCGGCCTTCAGCGCGTCGATAGCGGCTTCACGTTCTTGCCCCTCGGGCATGTCGCGTAATTCATCTTCAAGGCGGAATTCAAAGTTACCACCAAGCTGAATATCCGTTCCACGGCCAGCCATGTTGGTGGCGATCGTTACGCTATCCAAACGCCCCGCTTGGGCGACGATACGTGCTTCACTTTCGTGGAAGCGTGCATTCAAGACGCTATGCTTGACGCCTTCCTTCTCCAAAAATTCCGAAAGCAGCTCGGACTTTTCAATGGACACTGTGCCCACCAGAACGGGCTGACCACGATCATTGGCTTCTTTGATCGTCTTGGCGATTGCGCCAAATTTGTCTTGCGTGTTTTTGTAGAACTGGTCGTCCTCGTCAATGCGCTGGACTGGCAGGTTCGTTGGTATTTCAACAACGTTGAGCTTGTAGATCTCATGGAATTCGCCTGCCTCAGTTGCGGCGGTTCCCGTCATGCCCGACAGCTTCGGGTACATGCGGAAATAATTCTGGAATGTAATGGTCGCCAACGTCTGGTTTTCTGGCTCAATCTCCACGCCTTCTTTCGCCTCGACAGCTTGGTGAAGCCCGTTCGACCAGCGGCGTCCGTCCATCATACGACCGGTAAATTCGTCGATGATGATAACTTTGCCTTCTTTCACGATGTAATCAATGTCGCGCTTGAACATCACATTGGCTTTGAGCGCTTGGTCCAAATGATGCACGACCAGTGTGTTTTCATAGTCATACAGGTTTGACCCCGTCAGCAAGCCAGCGCCTTCCAATATACGCTCGGCTTTTTCTGTGCCATCTTCGGTAAGCGTCACATTGCGGCTTTTTTCGTCTTTATCATAATCGCCCTCGTCCAGTTGAAGGACAACGGCCTGGACCAGCATGTAAAGCTCTGATTTGTCGTCTGTTGGACCAGAAATGATCAACGGCGTGCGTGCTTCATCAACAAGGATAGAATCAACCTCATCGACAATTGCGAAGTTGAATGGACGCTGCACCATTTGCGCGCGTTCATATTTCATATTGTCGCGCAAATAATCGAAACCAAGCTCATTGTTGGTTGCGTATGTGATGTCGCTTTCATACGCGGCACGGCGTTCATGCTCGGCAATGTTTGGAACAACCACGCCCGTAGTGAGACCGAGGAAGCCATATATACGGCCCATCCATTCGGCGTCGCGGCGTGCCAAATAGTCGTTCACGGTTACGACATGGACACCCTTGCCTTCAATGGCGTTGAGGTAGCAGGCCAATGTTTCGGTCAGGGTCTTACCTTCCCCCGTGCGCATTTCGGCGATCTCGCCGCGATGCAAAACAATACCGCCAACCATCTGCACGTCAAAATGGCGCATGCCCATAACGCGCTTTGATGCTTCCCGCACTGTGGCGAAGGCCTCAGGCAGGATATCATCAAGCGTTTCGCCAGCGGCGAGCCTGTCGCGGAATATCTGCGTTTGACCCTTCAACCGGTCATCATCCATGACCGAGATTTCGGCTTCAAGCGCGTTGATCTGGTCAACGATCTTCATGATTGATTTAACGTAACGGTCGTTCGACGACCCAAAAATGGCTTTGGCAAGTCCGCCGAGCATAGATAATTCCTTTGAAATATGTGGGAGACGCGCACGTTTGGCGCGCGGTAGGTAGCTATTAAACGCACCCCAAAGGGCGCAGAAAGCCTAACCTAAGATGATATCGTGCCGGTCAACCGGCGTATCTGACTTTACGGGAGCCAGGTTCGCTTTACCGACGGCGGGTGCAAGTGACGCCTGCGCCTTCGCGGTCTCACGGACCACGGGTTCGCAAGCGGCAACAACTTCAAGCCCAGACGCAGCAACATAAGCCTGCGCAACTGCTGAATCCACTGATGCTGACGCAGAAGATACCGGACGCGCCGCCTCTGCAACGGAAAATCCGCTCATCATTGCCAGTAAATAGATCAGTAACCGCATATGTCGCCTAGTTATGTGCCTGATGCATATAGGAGGGCAAAGCCTATCCGTCTATCCCGAAGCGACGTGTTTTGGGTGCATTGTCGGTTGCGCCAAAAGCGGCCAACAGATAAACGACATGCTACATCCCCGCGTCATCGCCTTATATTTATAATTATTACAAGGTTTCAGATACTTGTCTACAATTTCTCCATTATCCGTTCCCTTTCCCATCATGCCAGAAATCGCTGGCGTAACGCCGCGCGTTGCGCGCGCTGGGTATAAGGATTGGGACCGTAGCGACCTGACCTATGTCGTTTTGGATGAAGGAACGACCGTGGCCGGCGTGACTACACAGAATCTGTGCTGCTCGGCCGAGGTTGAACTGTGCCGCGCGCATCTGCCGCATGGCCGCGCACGGGCATTGGTCGTCAATGCAGGCAACAGCAATGCCTTCACGGGGCAGCGTGGCAAAGATGCTGTCGATGCGATCACTGCGCAGGTCGCTGCGCAATTAAACTGCGAAGAGGCAGAAATATTCGTGTCTTCAACCGGTGTGATTGGCGTCCCCCTGCCCGTCGACAAGGCGCAGGCCGGGCTTCGCGCTGCGTTCGATGCTGCACAGTGCAGTTGGGAAGACGTCACGCATGCTATTGGGACCACAGACACCTTTGCCAAAGGCGCCACAGCCAGCGCTATAGTCGATGGTCGCAAGGTGCATATTGTGGGCGTGATCAAGGGATCAGGCATGATTGCACCCGACATGGCCACCATGCTGGGCTATATCTTCACCGACGCCGCAATCGACGCCGCTTTTCTGCAGCATCTCTTATCTGGGGCCAATCAATCCAGTTTCAGCTGCATCACCGTCGACAGCGACACCTCCACCAGCGATACGGTGCTCGCATTTGCAACCGGCAAGGCAGGCAATGCGCGGCTGACCTCGTTCGATGACGTTGGAGCCGATGCTTTTGCTGCCGCGTTGAGTGACGTCTGCCGCCAATTGGCCCATTTGGTAGTTCGCGATGGCGAAGGCGCGCAGAAGTTTATCGAAATCCAAGTGTCTGGCGCCGCCAGCGACGAAAGCGCCCGGCGCGTAGGTTTGGCGATTGCCAATTCGCCCTTGGTAAAAACCGCGATTGCGGGCGAAGATGCCAATTGGGGCCGTGTCGTCATGGCGGTTGGGAAAGCCGGCGAGCCAGCAAACCGAGACACGCTCTCCATCCGCTTTGGCGCGACTTTAGTCGCACACAACGGACTTGCCGTTGCCAATTATGACGAGGCGCCCGTTGCGCGTCATTTGCAGCAAAAGGAAATCGAAATCGGCGTTGATCTGGGCCTCGGGTCTGGAAACGCCACAGTGTGGACATGTGATCTGACCCACGGTTATATCAGCATCAACGCCGATTATCGCAGTTAGTTCGCGCGATTAAAGCGCAGCTTCGAGCCAGCTTTTCAACTGCGCCTTGGGCGCTGCTCCGACCTTGGTGTCAGCAATTTCGCCGCCCTTGAACAGGATCATCGTTGGTATCCCGCGCACGCCATATTTGGCAGGCGTGTCGGGATGATCGTCAATGTTCAGCTTCACGATCTCAACCTGACCGGCCAACTCTTCGCTGATTTCTTCAAGGCTTGGACCAATCATCTTGCATGGGCCGCACCATTCGGCCCAAAAATCGACCAATACGGGCTTGCCGGATGCCAGCACGGTTGCGGCGAAATCACTATCACCTACGGATTTTGTAGCCATGTTAATCTCCTTTGTTAGGTCCCATGTATTCTTGCCGCCTTGGGCTGACAAGGACCATGCGCAATAGTTTTGCTTAACCCGTTAGGAGGCGGGGTAATAAGGTGCCAAAATAGCGTCGGAAAGCGTAATGAAACGCGGTGCATGCGTGAACAGCAGGGACACCTCCACCCGCGCACCTGGAAAAATTGCCTGTAATGCCGCGCGGTAATGCGCCATTTGCCGCAAATGTGGGATTGGAACGCCGGTTTCATCCCTTGGTGCCTGACGACCCGTCTTGAAGTCGACGGCACGCACCAGCCCTGGTTCGACAATCAGCCTATCGATCCGTCCGTTGATGACGGTCTCACCCACCACGGCGACTAGGGGAATTTCGGCGCGTGCCGAAGGACCGAAAAACGCGGCCAAATGGGCATCATTCAATATTGTGCGTATCTCGGCGATGATCTGCGCCGGATCAATATCATGTTCAGGCGTCTGCGCGTTCAACCACTGCTCGGCCTTTTGCAGCGATGCAGGGCCGGTAATACGTTCCAGCAACGCATGAATCAATTTGCCGCGGTTTGCCGCCTTGCGCATTGCCGAAGACGCTGGCGCATCGCCATAATCGTCATCGTCTAACTGCGAGGGGGCCAAGGGACGCGGTGGTCGTTGTTCCGCCGGCGCAGGTGCAAAGAGCCACTGGGGCCTACTCAAGGGTGCTTCGGCCCGCGCAGTCGCGTTGGTGCTGCTTTCTGGAGCCGCCAAAGAAACCCCTTGTATCCCGACATGGCGCATCACCCTGCCCCAGCGCGAGTCATCTTCCCAATCGCAACCAAGCGCGACCATCCCTTTTTGCAGGAGCGCACACCAGCTTTCGGCTGGCGGTTCGCCCTTGCGACTAATGCCAAGCGATCCAGCCATAATTAGCCGCTCTTCGGCCCGCGTGATAGCGACATAGAGCAAGCGTTTATGTTCCTGCAGCTCGCGGGTCTTTTGCATCTCAATGATGCCCTGCAACCGTCCGGACTGCTCGGCTTTGCGAATGGGCAATAATGGCGTGCGATGTCCCTCATCCATCAACAGCTCAACCGATTGGTCCGGCTTCTTGGTCGGGTCTGACGTTATATCCGCCAAAATGATGACAGGTGCCTGTAAGCCCTTTGCACCATGGACGGTCATGATCCTGACCTCTTTACTGCTGCTGTCACCTTCACGTTTAATTTCCGTGTCGCCACGGTCGAACCAGGCGATAAATTTCTGCAAGCCTCCGCCATGCTGCTGTTCAAACTGCAACGCTGCGTTCAACATTTCCTCTATCGGGACCAGCACCTCGCTGCCCAAACGCGCCGTGAATTTGCGCCGCGCGCCGATTGGCCCAGATAATATCTGTTCAAGGAAATGATAGACTGTCGTGAAATCGGCCATAGCGAGCATATCGCGCAGTGGAGTCATTTGCTCGGTAAGCTCGGGCCGGTCGCGAATATGTTGCCACAAGCTGCCCTTGCGATCGCCGACATAGCCATATTGGAGGAGGGTTTCCTGCGACCAACCAATGATGGGAGACACAAGTATACAGGCCAGACTGAAATCATCATTGGGCTGCAGCACAAATTTGATCGCCGCCAGCAAATCCTGCACCACCAAAGGCTGCAGCAAACGCAGCCTGTCGATACCCGCGACGGGCACTTTACGCTCATGCAATTGCGCAACCAGCATCGATGCCATCTCGCCCCGGCTGCGCAAAAGGAACATGATATCGCCGGGTTCAAGGGGTCGGCCTTTACTCACCAGCCACGGTTTTGCGTCAATCAGCGCTTTGACATGATCCGCAAGCTTTTCGGCAAGCGCACGTTTTTCGTCGCTGAACCAATCCTCTTCTTCGTCCGCCGAAGCTCCGTCATCCTGCGATTTTGGTTTTGCACAAATGGGTTCAAAAAGCTCAACCATCCCGATCTGCGGCTTCTCGCTATAATGCTCCGCGATGTCCCCGCTCACGCCAAAGCTTGCAGGGCCAGCTTCATCAATAACGGCATTGACGAAATCAAGGATTGGCGCTGTGGACCGAAAACTCTGCGAAAGGGTAAGCCGGTTTAGCTCAGATCCCGATGCGTCGATACGCTCTGCGAAATAGACGCCTGCCGCTTCATAGCGTTCGGGCGCGGTACCTTGGAACCCGTAAATGGCTTGCTTGAAATCCCCAACGGAGAAAAGGGTGCGGGTCTTGTCGGGGTGCACGCCCATGCCGCTGTAAAAATCGTCACTGAGCGCGCTGATTATGTCCCATTGGGCCGCGTTGGTATCCTGTGCTTCATCCACAAGAATATGATCAATCTGCCGATCCAGTTTAAACCGCACCCAATCCGCCATATGGCTATGCTTCAGCAAGGCTGCGGTGCGCCGGATCATATCGTCAAAATCAACCGCGCCAAGGGCCTGCTTGGCTTTGCCATATTGCGCAGAAAATTCCTTACCCACCAACAAAGCCCTCGCGAGCCGGTCGGCATATTCTGCCCGCGCGACTTCGCCTATCAGCTGGTTCGTCCATTCGAACATTTCACCCGCCAGCAAGGCATAGGCGTCATTCATCGGGGTATGGCCCTTCGAAGATGTCTGAGGTTCCCCCTTTCCGGTTGACCAACAACTGTGGAGTTCTTTTAACTGTATCGCCCGTTCCATTGGCGTGCGCGATAGCCAGTCCTGCAAGGCCGCTGACCGCTTGCCGCCTCGGCTGTCGGCTTTGTTATCGCACCACAAAAGATTGGCGTCGATAACCGCTTGCAGCGCCGCACGCGGAATATGTTCATCGGCAAACGCTGCCTCCAACATATCCTCTACGGAGCCTGTAAAGCTCACATCCGCCAAACGCCGCGCCCAGACTATAGCGCCTGCATCATCAGGAATTGAGGCCATCACATCGGGCGCTGCCGCCGTCCGGTGCAAGAATCGCAGGGCCCCCTCCTCCCCCATGTTCAGGCTGAGTTGCTGCAAACTGTCGATTATCTTGGTATTGCCGCGTCCCTCGGCATCCAGGACCAAGTTTGCGAGTGCCACGTCGAGCAATTCCCTTTGCTCACGGCCTTCAACCGGTTTGAAGCCAGGCACCAATCCGGCTTCTTCGGGAAAGCTGCCGAGCAGAGATTGGCAGAAGCTATGGATGGTCAATATCTGCAAACCGCCGCCGGGTGCGTCCAGCACCTTTGCAAACAATTGCCGCGCCTTTTTGCGCGCCTCTGGACCAGCCTCTGCGCCAATAGCCTCAAGATCATGGAACAGAATTTTGTCGTCCAATTGGACCCATGACGCCAACAACTGATTGATCCGGTCCGCCATTTCGGAGGCACCGGCCTTTGTGAACGTGATGCACAACAGATTTTCCGGCTCAACATCATTTTCCAACAGCAACCGGATGACACGGGCGGTCAGCACCTGCGTTTTTCCTGTTCCTGCCGATGCGCTCAGCCAGATATTGTCGTGCGGAACGACGGCGCTTCTTTGTGCTGATATAAGCGGGTGGAGCGTTTTGGCAGCTTTGCTCATGTCGCACCCTCCACAATCGCCTGACGGCCGTTCCATTCCTGCACGCGCATCAATTGGTCATAGTCTCCATAAAGCGCAAATTCCGGATGCAGCTTGGCGGTGAAGGGCGTATTGCCCAATATCCAATTGCTAATCGCGGCCTCCGCTTGCGCGACCGCGAAAGCAATGAAGTCTTCCCGTTCGGGCTTTTTGTCTGCAGGACGTGTGCTTGTGGGTATCGCGATAGAACCAAAATCCTTGGCTTTGTTTTTGGCCAAGCTCCAATATTCGAAATGGCTCGCCGCGCCCGACACGCCTTTAAAGGCCAACTCCTCTGCCATATAACCGATGAGACCCAATTGTAGCGCGAAGCCCGCGTTGATCTGCTTAGTCGATGGCGGCATGCCGGTTTTATAGTCGATAATAACAAGGTCGCCTTCTGCAGTCCGGTCAATACGGTCCACACGGCCCCTGACCGCGATGCCTTTGATGTTGACCGTGCCGGGCTGCTCGGCAACCGCAACCACGCGGCCTTCTTCAGTCATCAACCGCTTCGTTTCATCCGCCACCCAGCGTAAACCAGCGGCGATACGCGGCTGCCATAATGCGCGCAGCAGCGGGTCCGTCGCCTCCTGTGCCAACAAGTCGTCCGCACGCTTCGCGAGCATGTCGACCGCGCAAGCATCCTGTGTGAACCATTTTTCCAATATATCGTGCACAAGGCTTCCGCGCCACGCATAGCTTGGCTCTGCATCAACCTTTTCCAGCACAGGAAGACCAAGAATGCGCTTTGCGTAAAAGGAATATGGGTCGGACTTCAACTGGTCGAAATCGGTAACGGACAGGGATACCAGACGTTGTTCCGCATTTGGCATAGGCAAAGGCCGCTTAGCGAAGGGCACGGACTCCGCGGGCCGATCAAGCGCATTTGCCCATGACAAAAGCGCCTCATCCGCCTCAAGCGTTTCTGCCGTAAGCGCCTTAATCCGCAACAGAAAGCGCGAAGCAACGGTTGGCCCGCCACGATCACGGCGGGCGCGGGTCAGCAGCACCTCTTGCGCGCCCAAGGCCGTGGCAAGATCGTGCGCCGACAGGCCGATGTTCCGGTCCAACGTCGGCAATTTCAAATGCCGCCGGATCGCGGGCGCCAACCAAGGATCAGGCTGCGTAATTTGTGGCCATGTGCCCTCGTTCAACCCCGAACAAATCAGCAAGTCCGCTTGTTGAAGACGCGCTTCGAGCAACCCGTATATCGCCACGCGGGGGTGCCCACCATAAGGCGGGCGCACGACAGCACTGGAGAAAATCTCCTTAAATGTCGCAACTAGGCCTGTAGCCTCCACGCGGCCAAGGATGGTAAGATCGCCAAGCGTCACCTCCTCCCACATGCGTGCTAATTCACGGCCGCTCACGCCGCGCCAAATGGCACCATCGGTCAAGCTTGTCGCTACATCGCCAAGCGTTGCTAGGACGTCGTTAAACGGCTTGCTATCGGTCCGTTCCAGTGGCGCCAAGAGCGTCGCAACTTCGGACCACCAAGTCATAAGCTGTTCATTGGGCTTTCGCGCAGCCTGCAACCGTCTCGTGATCGCCGACAGACCGACGCCATTCGGGGTGCCGCGCAATGCAAGATCAAGATCCCGCACATGGTCCAACCACGCAAGCCGTTCGGCGCCTGCAAAAGCCAATGGATGCTTGGCTATTGCCAATATAGCCGATGCGGAGAATCGGCTTGAAATCGCGTCGACCAACGCGAGCGCAAGCGTGCCCGGCGGAGTTTGCAGCAAGGGTATGCCGGCGCTATCGTCGACCTGTATGCCCCATCTGCGCAATTGCCCGGCAACGCGGACCGCCAATTCACGATCGGGCGTGATGAGGGCGGTGCGCTTTTGTGCAACCTCCAGCGCGCCTCGGATACGCACTGCAATCGCCTTTGCCTCTTGCGCGCTATCCTCTGCTTCTAACCACTTCGCATGCGGCAAGCTTTTGCGCACCGCAGGCAGGCCCTGCCATTGGACACTATGTTCCGGCAGGCAAAATATCTCCGAAATAGCTGCGCCTTTCGGTTCCGACTGGGCTGTCGGCAGGACATCAATCTCGCTACGGTCTATGCCCATCAGTTCGAGCAGATGTTTCAAATGAAACTGCGGATGCACTTCAACATTGCGGCGGCGGCCAAAGCCTTGCGCGTCGTCGGTGGCGGCCGACAGGTCATCCCAGCGTTCGTCAGACAACGCAAGGTCGACACCCGGCAAGATGACGTGCCCATTCGGCATCAGCGCCACACGGCGCAGCACGCGCGCCACGGCTTTGGCGGATGTGGTTATGCCAACCGCTATTATCGGGCTTTCAACCATATTCTCGGCAAGTCGCCGCTCCAGCGCTGCAAGCAAATGGTTCCGACGTTCTGCGGGGCCCATGAGTTTGCGCGCGGTCAACGCCGCATGATATGCCGGCAAAATCTGCAAAAGCTGACCATAAGCGCTTTGCCAATGGCCCGCCAAGTCTCCGTCGATCGCGATATTCGCTATCTGGGTAAAATCGACCAGATCAACCTCAAGCTCGTCAATCAAGTCCGCCAATTTGCGCGCTAACTGCAATGCTTCTGCAGGTGAGAGCGCTGCATCGCGCGGTTTATGATCATTGACCAGCTTTGCCAGTAGCATCAGCCGATCAAAGGACCCAATGGCTGGCAAAATAGTGATGTCCGCGTCGATAGGGTCAAGCATTGGCCCCAAGGCCTCGTCCAATTGCATGTCACCCACAGCGACCATCCGCGGCAACAGCATGCCCGGTGCGGCCTGCCGGACAAACGCCTCGGTCATCGACTTGATCGCGCGGTTGTTGGGCAGTAGCAATATGTTGTTGCTGATAGCAAGCGGATCAGCACCCGCCGACTGCAATACCCACTGCGCAGTTACATCGCACAGATCGTTGCCCAACGGGACATTGAATATATGAACCCGCGGGGCGGAGATGTTATCCGGCACGATGTTCTGCCAGCCGTGCTTCTGTGGCGGCAATTGCGGCTGGGTAGCCGACGTCAAACCACAATCCTTCGTGCACGATGCCCATGCAACGGCCCTCAGCTATCGCGCGGTCCCAGAAAATATTTGTTGAAAACACATCCGCTGGTGGATCAACGATCAGCCGCTTTGAAAGCATTTGAATGCCTGTCCACACATAGTTCGCTGGCAAATCGCCTTGACGACGCGACAACCGACCATCTTTGTCCATGTTGAAGTCGCCCATACCTTGGCTGTTGTAAGCGGCCTCCAGCGGGATGAGGAGCATTAGGACATCCATATGGTCATCATCCCATGCCGCCATCAGCCGCGAAATCGCATTCTCGCCTGCATTGGTCCACCAATTGTCGGCGTTGACGCACAGGAACGGATCATCCGAAATGATAGGCAGCGCGTGAACCAAGCCGCCGCCAGTATCGCGCAGCAAATCCCGCTCGTCCGATATACGCACGTTGAGATCGGATGCAGACACGGCCAGATGCTGCTCCACCTGCGCCGCGAGATAATGCACGTTGACGACAATTTTGCCGATGCCCGCATCGCGCAAATGGTCAAGTACATGATCAAGCAAGGCAATCCCACCCACCTCGATTAATGGCTTTGGACGGTCGGCAGTCAGCGGCATCATCCGCGTGCCCTTGCCGGCCGCCATGATCATCGCTGTATCGACATGCTTACCCATCGATATGCGATTCCGTGGGCATCGCGTTGCGCATTTCAACTGGAATATGTGTGTCGAACCAGTGTTTCACTGGCGCAAGGTCTGGATGGGCCAAGTCACGCTCGAGCAAGCCCCACATGCGCGGTAGGAAGGACAAATACCGTTCCTTGCCATCGCGTTTCCACAGACGCGTGAAGATACCGATAATCTTGGTATTCCGTTGCGCACCCAATAACGCATAATGCGCATCAAAGTCAGCGTCCGGCTGGGCCGTTTCATCATAATATGCGCGCATTTCTGACTCAAGCGTTGGCGACACGTCACGCCGCGCGTCTTGCAGCAAGGACACCAAATCATAAGCCGGATGGCCAACCAAAGCATCCTGAAAATCGATCATGCCTTGCTGCCCATCATCGAGCAGCATGATATTTTCGGCGTGATAGTCCCGCAAAACGGTCACTTTCTGATAATCTGACAGCGGCGCCAAGGCTTGCGCCCACACGCGGTCAAATTCACCACTATCAAAATCAAGGCCCATTGCGGGCATGTACCACTCAGAAAGTAGCTGCACTTCGCGCATATAAGTCGCCATGTCATAGGGCTGTGTCTGTACAGGGGGCGTTGCCGAGAGCCGCACAATAGCGTCGATCGCGGCGCGGTATACCGCAACCTCATCTTCGGGATACGCGTCCAAATGCTCCCGCATCCGCCGGTCACCAAAATCCTCCAATAACACAAAACCGCGCGTCAGGTCGGTTGCGAAGATTTCAGGCGCGCGGAACTGATACCCGTTAAGATATTGCGCAATATGGATGAAGGGACGCGGGTCTTCATGCGGTGGCGGCGCATCCATCAAGATCGCTTTCCCGCGCGCTGCGCAATCAACGCGGAAATAGCGACGGAAGGACGCATCGCCAGCAACGGGGGTGACTTGCGCGCCCGCCCATCCATGCGTTGCCAGAAAATCGTTCAAGCCAGCGGGCGGAATCATATCAATTACGGGTGTCATTTTTATCCATTTTCAAAGTCAAAATTCGGGTCCCATCCGCTTGCGGTAATATATCGATGGTGTGGCTTGGCACCACATAAGCAGGTCCGAAGCGTTCGGCCCATTCGACCAATGTAATACGATCAGTGCGTTCATCCGCCAGCCCCAGTTCGTCCAGTTCGTCGGCGTTGTCCAATCGATACAAATCGACATGGGCGACGGCAATAGAAACCTCTGGTGGCTCGTAGCTATGGACTATCGCATAAGACGGGCTGGCAACTTCGCCTTCAAAACCCAAACCCGCCAGGATGCCAGCGCACAATACGGTTTTACCAGCACCAAGTGGGCCATTGATTGCTACCCAATCTGAGCGTTCTAATTCCTGCGCAAGCTTTTGGCCAAATGCGCGCATGTCTGCGTCGGTAGCGATGATCATTTTTGGGGCAATGCCATAATGATTGTGGTTCCCTGCCCTGCCTCGGAATGCAGGTGGAAAGTACCGCCGTGTGACTCAATAATCTGCCGTGCCAAAGGCAAGCCAAGCCCGCGAGTCATCGCGCCAGCATAGTCTTCGCCGATTGCATCGCCATCATTTGGCGATAGGCGCTGAACGTCCTTCTCACTTATGCCCACCCCATTATCGGATATGACAAGTTCAAGAACTTCATTCTGCCACCGCGTAAAAAATAGCACTTCGCCTCCCTGACGGTGGTAGCGGATGGCATTGTCCAGAACTTGGCCCACTGCTTGGCCAACCCGTTTGGCATCCAACAATATCGTTCCTTTGACTTCGCCGCATTCCACTTGCAACGAAACGCCAGCTGCCGCCGCCATCTGCGCCTTGGCCTCGGCAATCTGTGTCACCATCGTCGGGACATCCACATCCTCAAGTGCAAGCGGCAAAGCCCCAGCCTCCGCCTGGCTATAGTCAAGCACGGTGTTAATCTGTTCCGAGAGACGATCCGCCGATTGCACTATGGCGTCGACATATTCCATAGCCTTAGGCGGAATTTCTCCCGCAATTCCCGCCTTCAGCAAATCTGCAAAGCCGCTTATTGATGTCAGAGGCGTGCGGAATTCATAGCTCATATTTGCGAGGAACTTGCCTTTAATGGCATCAGCATCCTGCAATGCGCTATTCCGGTCACGCAAGGCCTGTTCAATGTTCAGTGTGTCGGACATATCCAGCATGGTAAGCAGCGTATTGCCATCGGGCAACGGAACGGTCGCCATCTGGAACATGCGGCCATCGGCAAAAATGGCCTTGCTCTTGCTCTGGGCCCGGTTGGACGATGTCATGCGAACAAGTTCACCCAACGCGGTTATCTGCGTCGGGCTTTTTAGATGCTCCGCCAGCAAAGGCAGAAGCTCATCCAACCGTGGGTGCTTAATCAGCTGATCGTCAGACAGCTTCCACGTCTCTGCAAACAAACGGTTCCAGATACTCAAGCGACCGTCAGCCGAGAACACCGCAATTGCTTCGAACAGATTATCGAACGTTGCACTGCGCACACGCAGCAAAATATCGCGAGCGCTTGCAAGTTGTGCCTGTTCCGTGCGGTCTTCGAAGATCATGAGAAGCCCGCCATCCGGAATCGGTTGCGCCAACACACGCAAATGGGTGCCGTCCGGCAATAGCCAATTCTCTTCGGTTGGATCAGACGCGCGAAACCATTCCTCGCGATCCTTGCGCCATGCCGGAAAATCCCGCACTTCAGGCAGCTTTCCATTTTCACGCATGCGGTCAAGAACGCGGGCGAATTCGGGCCTTTCTGACAGCCATTGGTCACGGAATGAAAATAGACTTTGAAATGGAAGGTTTGCAAAGCTGAGTACATACCGGGAATCGAACTGCGCAACGCCTGCTGACATCAGGTTCAAAAGGTCACGTTGCGCCTCCGAAAGCTCGCGCACTTCGGATTTGGTATCGACCAGGTCCTGCACATCAATGGCAAGGCCAGCAACCCCTGACGCGCCGAGCGGGATATCATACACACGCAACTGACGGCGTTCGCCGTTCAGCGTCGCCGATACAACCCGTTCCTTCTGGATTTCCTCCGCGGCAGCCTCGGCCGCAAAATCTGCTGCGCTTTTGCCATTTTCCGGCTCAAGCAGTTCAACGCCCTCCTCCACAACTTGAAGCCCATTAGTTGCGCCAACCGCTTTGACATATGCATGATTTACAAAATGCAAGTTCATATCAGGACGGCGGTGCCACATGGGAATAGGCGCTGCTTCGATCAGGCCAGCCAGCGCAGAAAATGCTGACCGCGCCGCTTCCGATTCCTGCTCCCGCTTCTCAAGTTCACTCAGGCTTTCGGTGGAATCAAAAAACCACAATAACGCAGCGCCATTGGGGTAAATAACCGTATCTGCGATGTTACCGACAACGGTCAGCTTGCGGCTTGAACCTTCAATAGCCAATGGAAGCGTAAAACCCTTCCCCGTGCGTTGAGTTTCGCGCACTTGGGCTTCAAGCTCGGCAAGATCCTCAATTGTAAGCCCGGCATTGTCATGCCCGCCAAGATCCGAAAGCGCCGTCGCGGGGGTATCCAAGCCAAGAAGTCGCGCAAAACGATCGGATGCCTCAATCCGCCCATCACCTTTGACCACCACAGGGAGTGCAGGAGCGGTTTCCAACAGACGCGCTAGACGCGTTGTCTGGCGCAACATCTTGTTCGACTGGGTGCGCATGGATAGCCCAATCAAAATGGCGACAGTCGCTCCGACAAGCCAAAGCGCCATCAGAATCCCTATCAGTGCAATTGGCAGGCCGGTGCCTGTCATGGTCATGCGCCCTCTATGTTGCCGCGAATATGCTAATGCCCAAATGCTTGGCCCACGCAACGAAAAAAGCCCGCCACGTTTCCGCAGCGGGCTTATTCACGTCACAACCCTTAGGGCTATTAATAGCGATAATGGTCTGGCTTGAACGGGCCTTCGGTTGACACGCCAATATATCCTGCCTGCTTGTCGGTCAGTTTGGTGAGCTTAACGCCCAGTTTTTCGAGGTGCAATGTCGCAACTTTCTCATCGAGATGCTTTGGCAGAACGTAAACTTGGTTTTTATAATTTTCACCGTTCGTCCAAAGCTCAATTTGCGCGAGCACTTGGTTGGTGAAGCTTGCCGACATGACAAAGCTTGGATGACCGGTGGCACAACCCAGGTTCACCAAACGGCCCTTGGCAAGGACTATGATCTGCTTTCCGTCCGGAAATTCCACCAGATCGGTTCCAGGCTTAACCTCGTCCCATTTGTAGTTGGACAAAGCAGAGATTTGAATTTCGCTGTCGAAATGACCAATGTTACACACGATGCTCATTGGCTTCATATTCATCATATGCTCGGCGGTTATGACGTCTGCGTTGCCAGTGGCGGTGCAGAAAATATCTGCGCGCTGCACTGCATCTTCCATTGTTACCACTTCAAAGCCTTCCATCGCGGCCTGCAATGCGCAGATCGGATCGACTTCAGTGACCATGACGCGTGCGCCACCATTACGGAGCGACTGGGCTGAACCCTTGCCAACGTCGCCAAAGCCAGCAACGCAAGCGACCTTACCAGCGAGCATGACGTCAGTAGCGCGACGAATGGCGTCGACGAGCGATTCCTTGCAGCCATAAAGATTGTCGAACTTTGATTTGGTCACGCTGTCATTGACGTTGATCGCAGGAAAAGGCAGCTCGCCCTTCTTCGCGATTTCGTACAAACGATGGACACCCGTTGTGGTCTCTTCCGAAACGCCCTTGAGGTTCTTAACCGTCTCAGTGAGATAGCCCGGCTTCTTGGCGACAAACGCCTTCAACGCGCGCTGAAACTCAACTTCTTCCTCATTCTCTGGCTCGCCAAAGGTTTCGCCGCGTTCAAGCTTTGCGCCCCACAAGGCGAACATGGTGGCATCACCACCATCGTCGAGGATGATGTTCGCAGTCGTGTCGTCACCCCAATCAAAGATGCGACCGACATAATCCCAGTAATCGGCAAGGCTTTCACCCTTTATGGCAAACACAGGAATGTCGCGCGCGGCTATCGCGGCCGCGGCATGGTCTTGCGTCGAGAAGATGTTACACGTTGCCCAGCGGACGTCAGCGCCAAGCGCCGTCAAAGTTTCGATGAGAACAGCCGTTTGAATTGTCATGTGCAGCGAACCAACGATCCGCGCCCCCTTTAGCGGCTGTGAAGCACCAAATTCTTCGCGCAAGGCCATAAGGCCCGGCATTTCGGTTTCTGCAATATTGATTTCTTTACGGCCAAAATCGGCCTCGCCGATATCGGCAATGACATAATCGTTAAAAGCCACAGGCTTATTCTCCGGGAGGTTTAGACTGGCCCGCACATAACTGTGGATTACACCAAAATCAAATATAAAGATTGCTTTATATGATTTGGTATATGAGTGGCATGGCCAGCGCCATATGACTGGGGCGATTCAGAGTTATCATTGGTCTTAAAAATTGTGGCATCCAGCGACGCCTACTTGACTTGGCAAAGCGGGTCCCGGATGACGAACACATACCTCTCTTAAAGGAAAGAACATATGAGCATCTCTGTTGGCGACAAAATACCGGACGTTAAGCTGGTGAAGGCAACCGCCGAAGGTCCGCAGCCCATTCAATCAGCCGAATATTTCGCAGGGCGTCGCATCGCGTTGTTCTCCGTCCCCGGCGCCTTCACGCCAACATGTTCAGCGCGCCATCTTCCAGGCTTCGTCGAGAAGTCTGATGAACTTGCTGCAAAGGGCATCGATGAAATCGCCTGCACCGCCGTGAACGACGCCTTTGTGTTGGGTGCATGGAACAAGTCGGGCGGGTCGGACGCGATCACTATGCTTGCAGACGGCAATGGCGACTTTGCCGCGGCGCTTGGGCTAGAAATGGACGGAAGCGCATATGGCATGGGCAAACGCGGCCAGCGTTTCTCGCTCGTCGTGAACGATGGCGTAGTTGAACACGTCAATGTCGAAGCGCCAGGCGATTTCAATGTTAGCTCGGCAGAATATATGCTCGGCCAACTCTGATGGCACATTAAACCTACCAAACTGGTACATGAACGGGAGGGGCAACCCTCCCTTTTTTGTTGCCAAAATCGTAAAATTCGGTGAAGCTTGTTTATGCCCAGCCAACAAACACAAAACATCATTAATCAACTAGTTACCGAATATGAATCTTCGGTGAAACGGCTCCAGACGGCGCTCGCAGCTTATTTAAAGGACAAAACCGCTCCGTCGGCAGACCAGCGCGCGAATAATGATTTTTGTTACCCGGAGCTCATAATCACGTACGCTGGCAAGACGCGCGCGAGCAAATCCAACCTTGCATTTGGCAAACTGGAGAAGGTCGGCACGTTCCGTACAACCTTCACTAAACCCGACCTTTTCGCCGAATATATTGGTGAGCAGCTTGATTTGTTGGTCGAACAATATGAACTCGACATATCCGTCGGCCGCAGTAGCCAAGAAATCCCCTTCCCTTATGTCATGGATGGGTCAGCCGACCTTGAGCTTGGCACCATTAGCCCGAATGAATTGGCGCGTTATTTCCCGACAACAGAACTAGCAGACATTGGCGACGAGATTGCCGATGGCCTTCTGCGGGTGAGGGGTAATAGCAGTTCGCCGCTCGCGCTCTTCGACGGATTACGTACGGACTTTTCGCTCGCCCGGCTTCGCCATTATACAGGTGCGCCCGCCGAACATGTTCAGCACTATATCCTGTTCACCAACTATCACCGTTATGTCGACGAATTCGTCAGTTGGGCCTGCAAGCAAGTCGGCAACGGCCGCTATACCGCTTTGTCGGGTGCCGGTGGGCTATATGTCGACAAGCCAACAGACAATGCCACGCAGCTTGTCGCCGACAGCACTTGGCGCAGGCACCAGATGCCCGCGTACCATCTCATCGCACCGGATCGGTCGGGGATCACACTGGTTAACATTGGCGTTGGCCCGTCCAATGCCAAAACTATTTGCGACCATTTGGCCGTCCTTCGGCCCGAAGCTTGGTTGATGATTGGCCATTGCGGCGGGCTTCGTGAGACGCAGCGCATTGGCGATTATGTTCTTGCGCATGCCTATTTGCGCGACGACCATATATTGGACGATGTTCTGCCGCCGGAAATTCCCATCCCGCCCATCGCCGAAGTGCAGCAAGCGTTGGCGAGCGCGGCAGAATATGTTTCGGGCACCAGCGGAGCAGACCTGAAACGGCGCATGCGAACCGGGACCGTTGTCACCACCGACGACCGAAACTGGGAGTTGCGTTATTCCGCCTCCGCGCTGCGTTTCTCACAAAGCCGTGCCATTGCTATCGACATGGAGTCAGCGACCATTGCAGCACAAGGCTATCGTTTCCGGGTGCCCTATGGCACATTGTTATGTGTTTCGGACAAACCATTGCACGGCGAAATTAAGCTGCCAGGACAGGCAAACCGCTTTTATGAAGAGGCAATTGCCTCGCATTTACAAATCGGCATTCAAACCTGCGAGTTGCTACGCGAGGCTGGAAACAGCCTGCACAGCCGCAAGTTGCGCGCATTCAACGAGCCGCCTTTTAGATAAGCACGTAGGAACGAAACCCCCGCCAAACGATTATTGTGAGTGATTACAACCAAGGAGGAACCCCCCATGCAGAAAAAGCCCACAGAAACCGGAACATTCGACAAGGTTTTGAACAAACTGCGGAGTATCGCAAATGGCCTTACCGGGGGTGCGCGTTCAGCGGTTGATTCCGCGTCCACCACTGCCAAATCAGCGGTGGAATCTGCATCAAATGCTGCTGTTAGCGCGGGCGCAGCGA
>CANIRZ010000007.1 GCA_947470185.1 Sphingomonadales bacterium
AACCTATATCGGGATATACGCTGAGCTTTTCCTATGGCCGCTCGTTTTTAGCGCCAAGCTAGAAAGCCAAAAAAAAGGCCCGGGCAAGCCGGGCATTCTTTTCAAATAGATTAAAAAGCAAATTACCGATCGTAATCGCGCTGCATACCTGCACCGCGTGCCGGAGCGGCAGCCGTAAGGCGAAGTGCTTCGGCAGACAGGCTGATCGAGCCAACAGCATCTGCTTCTTCGTCCTCATCCACTTGGACCTTCTGCAGTGACTGCACGAGGCCTTCCTTCAACTGGTCGGGACGGACAGTCTCCTCGGCGATTTCACGCAAGGCTACGACTGGATTTTTATCACGGTCGCGGTCAACGGTCAGTTCAGCGCCACCAGAGATTTCGCGCGCACGTTCGGCGGCAAGTAATACAAGGTCAAACCGGTTGGTGATCTTGTCGATGCAATCTTCAACAGTAACGCGTGCCATCTTGGCTCCTGATTCTTCGTAAATTTCGGGAAGTTGTCCGCGGCTAGAGATAACTGGCCAAAATGTCAATGAAAAGGGCAGGTCGCTTGCCGCATGCTGCGCAAAGCAGTAACATGGGCATATGACAGTGCAATCAGGCAGGCCCGACTTTCCCGGAACGCACTTTCACATTGCGGGCCACGATTTACATGTGGTTCATTCGCCGCAAGATAGGCTGGGCGCAGTATTGGGGCTCATCGCCCGCGCTAAAAAATCTATCCAGATGTTTTTCTATATGTTTGGCGATGATGCCACTGGCCGTGAGGTGCGTGACGCGTTGGTGGCTGCCGCAAATAATGGAGTGCACGTCCAGCTGATCATCGACAGTTTCGGATCGGGGAATGTAAGCGACCGTTTCTTTGATGCATTAATCGAAGCCGGCGGCTGCTATCACTGCTTTAGTACGCGCAAAGGGCTTGGCTACATCATCCGTAACCACCAGAAAATCTTGATCGCTGACAGAGCGCATGCGCTGGTCGGCGGTTTCAACATTACAGACGATTATTTTGGTCGGGTCGGGGACAATAGCTGGGAAGATCTCGGCATAATCGTATCGGGGGGCCAAGCGCAGAAACTGAGCGATTATTTCGAAGATTTGGTGCGTGCCTCCAACAATGGGAAAGTACGATACCGCAGCATCCGCAATATCATCCACCAATGGCGTCCCGGCATCGGCCAAGTACAATGGCTTTTGGGTGGACCGACAAACCGCATTTCGCCTTGGGCGATTACGTTCAAACGATCGCTTGAGGCTGGCAAAAGATTCGACATTGTCTCGGCCTATTTTTCGCCGTCACAAACCATATTGCGACGCCTTGCCAAGGCAGCCAAACACAATAAAGGGTCGCGTCTTGTCGTGGCGGGAAAGACCGACAATAATGCGACAATAGCGGCTGCACGCTTGCTGTATCGCTATCTGATGCGGCGAAAGACCCGGATATTCGAATTTCAATCGCGCCCGCTCCACATGAAGCTAATGGTCATCGATGACACCGTCTATATCGGTTCGGCCAATTTGGACGTCCGCAGCATGTTCATCAATCTAGAAATCATGGTGCGCATCAAAGATGCAGGCCTTGCGCTGCATATGCGTAAGTTAATTGACGAGCTGGTCACGCAATCAGAAGAACAAACGCGGATATTGTTGAAAGCACGGGACAGTTATTGGAGCCGGTTTAAGGCTGCTCTCGCCTATTTCCTGGTCAATTCGGTAGACTATACGATTGGCCGGCGGATCACATTCGGGCTAATCCGCAACAGATAATCACTCTTTCCAGCCCCAGAAAAGGTGGCAGGGCAGAATATTCCAAAGCTCAAAACCCTTGTCAATTTTGGTGAAATGCGGTGCCATGAAGTCGCGGGCGCGGGCACGGAACTGATAAACCAAGAACGCACCACCCGGCCGTATGGCCTTCGCCGTTTCTGCGGCGATCACCGGACCAAGATTGTTCGGCAGCGTCGAAAACGGCAGGCCTGACAATATGTAATCGGCGTGCGCGAAACCGAAACTTTGAATAATTTCATTCACATCGGCGGCGGACCCGTGCACCGCAATGAAGCGGCTATCGCGGATGGTGTGGCGCAAATATGCAATAAAATCTTCGTTTAGGTCGATGACCAATAGGGTCGCATCCGGTCGTATCCGGTCCAACACAGGTTGGCAGAATGTGCCGATACCTGGACCATATTCCACAAACAATTTGGTATGGTCCCAATCAACAGGCGCGAGCATCTTTTTTACCGTCAGCGACGATGACGGTATGATCGATCCGACCATCACCGGATGTTTGATAAACCCTTTAAAGAAAATACCCCATGGACCAAAAAAGCGGTGGGTGCGGTTCTTAATGCGGTCGAGCATTGTCGTTTTAGTCAAGCTCGAGGATGTCATATGATGGGTCCGGGGGAGGTTGTCACGAAACTGACATACGCGTAAAATGATGCCACGCATACAACTGCGTAAAGCAACTATCCGTTCCACCCAGCTTGCATTGCATGACATATCAGTCCTATGTCGCCGTCATGGCAAAGCTAAGCTGTGGCATCATATCGGTTATTTTTGTGGCACAGCGCACCGGGCTGGACGCCGACGGTTATGCGCGCGCCGCAACAATGATGAATGAACTAGCCGCGCAGCAAGTAGGCTATGTGGGCATGGATACGGTGCGCGGATCAGATGGACTTGGTATAACCATAAGCTATTGGATGGACGAAACGAGTGCGAGCGCATGGCGCGACCATCCAGAGCATGCCGCGATCCGCGATGCTGGTCGCGACCGTTGGTACAGTGATTACAGCCTGCACGTGGCTCAAGTTACGCGCAGCTACGATTGGAAAAAGGCATGAGTACAGTTCCAGCAATCCCTAACAGCCGCGTCGTCGTGCTGTTCCTCGTGATGCTTGTCGCTGCGGCGGGTAACACCGCCATGCAATCTGCACTCCCCGCCATCGCCAGTGAGCTGGACATGCCCGATGTATGGGTCAGTCTGGCGTTCAGCTGGTCGGCTCTGTTATGGGTCATAACGGCACCAAAATGGGCGCGTCTATCGGACCGCCGGGGCCGCAAGCAATTGATGAGCATTGGCATCATCGGCTTCGTCGCCTCAATGGGGATGTGCGGACTGGTGCTGTGGCTTGGTCTTGCCGGAGTGATCGGGCCAGTTGTTACCTTCATCCTCTTTGCGTTATTCCGAAGCCTATACGGCGGCTTTGGTTCCGCTGCGCCCCCCGCAGTGCAGGCTTATGTTGCCGCACGAACAGAGCGTGCAGAGCGCACCAAGGCCTTGTCGATGCTTGCATCGTCCTTCGGTGTTGGCACCGTCATCGGCCCTGCCACAGCCCATTATTTTCTCTTCGCGCCCTTTGGCCTTGCCGGGCCGCTGATCGTGTTCGCGGCTTTTGGGATCGGCGTACTGATCGCTTTGCATGTTCAACTGCCGAACGATACGCCGCGGTTTGAAGCACGTGGGGATATCGCAGACTATCCCAGCTCGGCATCGATTAATGCGCCAGATGCCGAAGATGCAGTGGGTGAAGCCTTGGGGTCGCCATCGCACGTTAAAGAGGTCCGATTGCCCTGGCGCGACGGCAGAATGGCACCTTGGCTGATCGCCGGGCTCGTTGGGGGCCATGCGCAGGCCATCATGCTTGGTGTTGTCGGTTTTCTCGTGCGCGATCGTCTTGGCCTGCATGACCGTCCATGGGAGGCAGTGCAAGCCAGCGGATCGGTTATGCTGATAGGTGCAATGGCAACCCTGCTGGCGCAATGGGGCCTCATCCCTATGTTGTCCCTTGCTGCGCGAAGCTCAGTATTGCTTGGTGCCTTACTTGCGCTGGTTGGCACTGTTTTGACGGGGATTAGCCAAGACTTTTATGGTATTAGTACTGGTTTTGCGATTGCCTCGCTTGGCTTCGGGCTGTTCCGTCCGGGCTTTACCGCTGGGGCTTCCTTAGCCGTACGACGGTATGAGCAAGGCGATGTCGCTGGCAAAATTGCCTCGATAAACGGCGCAGCCTATATATTCGCGCCAGCGGTCGGGGTTGCATTGTTCAATTATTGGGAACCGGCAACATTCATCCTGATCTCGGCGTCTTTGCTATTCTTGATCATTTGGGGACGGCGGGCATTGGCCATGCCTGATATTTAGATATCATGGTTTAAATCAGGCACCGGCCTTATTATTCTGATGGGGGCAAGGTCGACACCCTGGGCCTGACCTGCAGCGGGCTTTGGAAGCTATTGCGAAGATTAGGGCTTACCACCCAGATTTTGGACAAAAAAAGGGCCGACCGAAGTCGACCCTGAAAAAGTTTTTAGGAGAGGATGCCTAAAAGGCTCAATCCGTATGGCGACATTTTATTTATTGTGCAAGTGCGAACAGTGCAATGTCTGTTGCAAATGATGCAACTACAATTTATAAGTTTAGACTGAATTTCGCGGTATTTACACGATAGCGAAATCAGAAATTTTTTGTTGCAGTGCGACAAAATGAGGAGATGATAATGCGCAGATTGCCGCCCTTACGTTCGCTCGAAGCCTTTTTGCGTGTTGCGAAACTTGGATCAGCGAAGGCAGCCGCAAGTGAACTGGCTTTGTCTCCACCTGCTTTAAGCCGCCGAATAAAGGCACTTGAAGACTTCATTGGCAAATCACTGTTTGACCGCCGCGCACAAGCGATGGTCATCAATGCCGACGGTGAGGCCCTGCTCGCAGCCGTAGAACCCGCTATGGACGCGATGGCCGAGGCTGTCGACGAACTGGCAGGCCGTGGCGGCGAATACCGCCTGCGCCTTGGCCTTTTGCCCCTGTTTGGGTCGCAGCGACTTATCCCGCGCCTACCCGAATTGCGCAAGGCGTTTCCCAAGCTGCATATTGATGTCGACACATCTGGGCATGCCGAAAACTTACTCGGCGATGTGATCGACGCAGCCATTATCATTGCGGCTGAAGTCGATCCCAAATTGTACAGCGTCCGGCTTGACCGTAATCTGGTCTACGCTATCGCTTCAGAGGTATGGGCCAAGGAGCATAAAGTCGAAAAACCCGAAGATCTCGCCAAATACACGGTCATGGTTCATAGCGATATGCCGATGATTTTTGATGCTTGGCGGCAGGCAATGGGCGTGCCCAAGTTGAAGCCCGCAGCCGTTGATAGCTTAGACAGTGGCGCGTTGATGCTTGAAGCCGCAGCGAATGGTCTTGGCGTTGCTATTATGCACGGGAGCCATTTTTCGGATGCCCGTGACCCGCGCCTGACGCGCCTGTTCAGTGCGGAAGTTGAAAGCCCTTATAGCTATTATTTCGTATGCCGTCCCCGGGCCCTTAAACAACGCGCCGTGAAGATTTTCCACGATTGGCTACTCAAGTCAGGCGTATAAAAAGGGACCGGCAGACGGCGTTTCGGCGGGCAATGCCGCCGCTGTGAAGCAGTTTAAGAGCAAAGAGACCAAAAGTTCGATAAAGCGAGGCACTTGACCCAACCGGCCACTGGCGGCATTGCAGTGTGATGACCCAAGACGTAGCAGACATGAATTTCGAACAAGCGCTGCGCGCGCTCGAAGACATAGTGCATAAGCTGGAAAGCGGCGAAGCGCCGCTGGATGAATCCATCGCTTTGTACGAACGCGGAAATGCGTTGCGTGCTTTGTGCCAGCAGCGGCTCGATACCGCGAAGGCGCGTATTGAAGCGATTGCTCTTGGACCTGATGGATCACCCACAGGCACTGCGCCTTTTGACGCTGGATGAGCGTTATGTCCCTCGCTTCATCCCCTTCTTTACTGCACGACTCGCTGACGCAAATTGCGGCAGACATAGACCGAGAATTCGACGCCCTTCTCAAATTGCCGGGTGACGCGCGGGACCGTTTATATGCCGCCATGCGACACGCGGCGATAGGCGGAGGCAAGCGGCTTCGTCCGTTGCTGGTCACCGCGACGGCTGCTTTGTTTCATGTTGATCGTGCGGTCGCGGTGCGCGTTGGAACGGCTGTTGAGGCCATCCATGTATACTCGCTCGTGCATGACGACTTGCCTTGCATGGATGATGACGACATGCGGCGCGGCAAGCCAACAGTGCACCGCGCGTTCGATGACGCCACAGCTGTTCTGGCTGGCGACTCCCTCCATGCTCTGGCGTTCGAAATATTGGCAAGCCCGCAGACGCATCCCGACCCTTTTGTTCGCGGCGAACTGGTATCGACGCTTGCACTGGCCAGCGGCCCCGAAGGGATGGCGGGCGGCCAGATGATGGATATTGAGGCGGAGAACGCCACTTTCGATCTGCAGACCGTCATGCGCCTGCAAGCCCTTAAAACAGGTGCGCTGATTGCGGCCAGTGTCGAGATGGGTGCGATTTTAGGTCATATCCCGCCAGAGGGCCGAGCACATTTGCGGGGCTATGCGCGCGACATTGGTCTCGCCTTCCAAATTGCCGATGACATCTTGGATGTCGAAGGCGATCCTGAACTCGCCGGAAAAGCCCTTCAAAAAGACGCGGATGCGGGCAAAGGGACGTTTGTATCGTTGATGGGCCTGGAGCGCGCGAAACAGCAGGCAGAAATGCTCGTCGCACAGGCCAATGAACATTTATCCTGCTATGGCAGCGAAGCCAATTTATTGCGCGCTATCGCAAACTATATCACCGAAAGGGATCGTTAAATGACTCAGCGGATTGGCGTTTACCCCGGCACCTTTGACCCGATCACTTTGGGGCATATGGACATTATCCGGCGCGGAGCAAAGTTGGTTGATGAGCTTATCATTGGCGTGACAACAAACGCCGCCAAATCGCCCATGTTTTCCGACGATGAACGGATTGCGATGGTCGAACGTGAGGTCGCGAGCATTGGTTCTGCCCATATTCGGGTTGTCGGGTTCAACTCGTTGCTAATGGATTTTGCCGAGGCGCACGGTGCAAGCACCGTCATTCGCGGTATTCGCGGGGTAACGGACTTCGAATATGAATATCAACTCACGGGCATGAACCGGCAACTGAATGACCGCGTGGAGACACTGTTTTTAATGGCGGATGTGTCGCTTCAGCCTATTGCATCGCGGTTGGTGAAGGAAATTGCGATTTACGGCGGTGAAATCGGGAAATTTGTTACCCCTTCTATTCGCGACGAAGTGGTCGCGCGGGTGCAGAAAATTGGCGGAAAAACCGCCTAAACCGATTTAGGTGTTAGCGACATTTATCGTCAAACGGACTTACGCCGCTTTCGGTCGGCTGGTTTAGGAGCGAGTGGTAACTCGAGATATTCCTCCGGCACATAAATGGCATATGTCGCAAGCCGTATTTCGCGGACGAACTGAACCAAACAAGCCGACAAAAGCGCCAGCGCGAGCATGAAGACGGCAACGGCCACCCAAGCGGCAGAAAATTGGGTTAGCCCCATCAGAAAAAGCACAGCAATCTCTGCACAGACCGAAATCGCCGACAGAACTGCGAGCAATATCGAAGATCCAACCACGCGCATGCGCTTTTTGGTGATCCGCAATTCGCGCACTACGCGTTCATGCGCAGGGCCGTCAGTGTCGGCATATTGGCGCTGCAGATCGCGTGAACGATCAACAATTCGGGCCAATCGACCAGTAAGCACGTTAAGTAAGCTGCCAACAGCAACTAACAAAAATGCTGGCGTCAGCGCCGTTTGCAAAACGGAGATGACGGAAGCCAAATCAGGTCCAAATTTACCGTCCATTTAGTTTTGCGGCGGCCAAGACACGCAAGTCTGTCTTCAACAATTTGCCGATATGGCTGCGCGGCATTTCGTTGATTGGGTAAAGGACCGAAATCCGCTGAGTCTTGCCAAGCTGCTTATTTACCCTCTTCAATACAGCCTCAGGCGAGGACGATTCATTGCGCAATCGCACAAACCCAACGGGTGTTTCCCCCCATGCTTCTGACGGCATGCCAACGACAGCGGCTTCCGCCACCTCGGGTTGCTGCTCCAACAATTCTTCAAGGTCCTTGGGGTAAATGTTAAACCCGCCGGAAATGATCATATCCTTTGCGCGACCGACGATAGAAACGAAGCCATCTTCGTCGACTATTCCGATATCGCCGGTCTTCAACCAGACATTGCCATCTGCGTCGCGCCACTCCATCTCGCGGGTCTTTTCTGGCTGGTTTTTGTAACCGGACATCATAGTAGGCGAACGGCCGGTCAAAACGCCCTTGGAGCCGGCTGGCAGGCGGTTGTCGTCTTCATCCAATACAATGAGTTCATGGCCCGTAACTGGCTGTCCAACGGTGTGCAGCTTGTGAGGGTGGTGATGGGCCTGCAACATGCAGACTACGCCGCCCTCAGTCATACCGTAAATTTCGACAAGCCCGCCTGGCCAACGCTTTAGCACATCTGCCTTCAACTCCGCGGCAAAGGGCGCGCTGGTGCAGAATTTTACTATGAAGCTGCTTAAATCATAATTGCCGAAATCGGCATGCGCCAAAAGCCTTTGATATTGCACAGGCACGAGCATGGTGTGCGTGGTCTTATCCGTCTGCGCATGGCCAAGATAGGCCAAGGCATCAAACTTCTCCATAATCCGCGCAAAACCGCCATGGCAAATTGTCGGCAGGAACACAGCAAGCGTTGTATTCGAATATAAGGGCGTAGACACCAATGACCGGGTATCGTGGCTGTAGATTGATTTGAACCCACCCGCCATCTGGTGCCAACGCATGCCGTGCGAATGGATAATGCCCTTTGGCGTGCCCGTAGTTCCGCTGGAATAGATAATGTTGAAAGGGTCGCTCGCGGCAGGCGTCACGGCTGCGAACGCAGCGCCCTCCTCCGCCATCCAGTCGTTAAGCGTCAAATGATCACCAACGGCATGATCAAGCATAATTATTTTGATATCGCCCAAGGCGACGCCTTTGAGGTCAGCCAGCTTAGCCGCATCCACGAACAAATGCATCGCGCCGGAGTCCTTAAGCATCGCCGCCAGCTGTGCTGGCGCTGCAGACGTGGTCAAGGGCGCAGCGCAGCCCCCGGCCCGAATTGCCGCGAGATATACCAATGCATATTGAATATTGCTGGTCCCCAATATCGCAACGGCTTGACCCGGCTGGAGATCATCGCGCTGAAGCTGTGCGGCAATGCGCGCCGTCAATTGAGCAACTTCGCGCCAAGTCAGTTGGGTTCGGCTATCGGCAAGCGCGGGCTCAGTAGCCTTTTCCGCGCCCCAAGCGCCGATTAGCGCGCCGAAATCACCAAAGGATTTTTCCAGTTCAGTCTCGATCTGCATATAAACTCCCGTCGCTCCTTCACTGGCCTAACTGATGATTTAGCGTGATATTCAAAAGTTTCATTGTCTAATTTTCTCCCGCAGTTCTCGACCGCCAAATGGACCTTTCCCTGCCCACAAAAGATTGTGGAAAAAAGCTGATTTTCAGGCGCTTTCCCTTGGGGTTTTAAGGGTTCCGGCCTATGGTCAAGGTATGACTGAAGAAACACCGGAAAACCCGCAATATAACCCCACTGCAGACAGTGCAGAAAACCCCAACCAGAACGAATATGGTGCCGACAGTATCAAGGTTCTGAAGGGTCTCGACGCGGTTCGTAAACGGCCCGGGATGTATATCGGCGATACAGATGACGGCAGCGGCCTTCATCATATGGTGTTCGAGGTCTCTGATAACGCTATCGATGAGGCATTGGCCGGACATTGCGATCTGGTGCTAATCGAACTTAACCCCGATGGTTCGGTGTCTGTCGAAGATAATGGCCGCGGTATTCCGACGGGCATGCACAAGGAAGAAGGCGTTTCGGCGGCAGAGGTCATCATGACCCAGTTGCACGCAGGCGGCAAGTTTGAGAACACATCGGACGACAACGCCTATAAGGTGTCCGGCGGGTTGCACGGCGTCGGCGTTTCGGTGGTTAATGCGCTGTCCGAATATCTGGAACTGACCATCTGGCGTGAGGGCAAAGAGCATTGGATGCGTTTTGAGCATGGCGATGCCGTGGGGCCTCTGGTTGTTCGGGGTGATGCGCCTGTGGTCGATGGCAAGCCCAAAAAGGGCACGCGCGTGACCTTCATGGCGTCGACCAATACTTTCAAAAACGTGCTCGAATTTGACTTCGATAAACTTGAGCATCGGTATCGAGAGTTGGCATTCCTGAACTCAGGCGTCCGCATATTGCTGCGCGACAACCGGCATTCCGATGTCAAAGAACATGATCTGTAT
The DNA here is from genome assembly GCA_947470185.1 of Sphingomonadales bacterium. Classification (GTDB taxonomy): domain Bacteria; phylum Pseudomonadota; class Alphaproteobacteria; order Sphingomonadales; family Sphingomonadaceae; genus Sphingorhabdus_B. Next base: position 10,196 of record CANIRZ010000007.1, read on the forward strand.
TACGTAGGTGGCATCGGCGCGTTCGTACAATATCTTGATCGCAACAAGGTGGCTTTGCTGTCAGAGCCTATCACGATTACGTCGCAGCGCGATGGCATCGCCATCGATGTCGCGCTCGAATGGAACGACAGCTATTACGAAAACGTGTTGTGCTTCACAAACAACATACCGCAGCGCGACGGCGGCACCCATTTGGCGGCATTTCGCTCCGCACTAACCCGCACCCTCAACAATTATGCCGAAAAATCGGGCGTGTTGAAAAAGGAAAAGGTCACTTTGACCGGTGACGACATGCGCGAAGGCCTCACCGCTATTGTGTCGGTCAAGCTACCTGATCCGAAATTCTCGTCGCAAACCAAAGACAAGTTGGTCTCATCCGAAGTGCGCCAACCGCTCGAAAGCTTGATGGCTGACCGGATGAGTGAGTGGCTTGAGGAAAATCCTGGCCATGCGCGCACCGTCATCCAAAAGGTGATTGATGCCGCCGCCGCGCGCGAAGCCGCCCGCAAGGCACGTGAAGCCAGTCGCAAATCGGTAATGAGCGTTGCGTCCCTGCCCGGCAAACTTGCCGACTGCCAAGAAAAAGATCCGGCCAAGTCCGAACTGTTTCTGGTCGAGGGTGACTCTGCAGGTGGATCCGCCAAGCAAGGCCGCGACCGCCATTATCAGGCCATTTTGCCGCTTAAGGGTAAAATCTTGAACGTCGAACGCGCGCGCTTTGATCGAATGCTTTCATCGAAGGAAGTAGGCACGCTCATTCAAGCCATGGGCACCGGCATTGGCCGTGAAGATTTCAACATTGAGAAGCTGCGTTACCACAAGATTGTGATTATGACCGACGCCGACGTCGACGGTTCGCACATCCGTACCTTATTGCTGACTTTTTTCTATCGGCAGATGCCCGAGATTATCGAAAACGGACATCTCTTCATTGCGCAGCCACCATTGTACAAAGTGGCAAAGGGCCGCAGTGAAATATATGTGAAGGACGACAAGGCACTAGACGACCATTTGGCAGAGCTTGGCCTTGGCGGTGTTGTTTTGGAAGGCGCTGGTGGCCAGCGTGCCGGAGCCGATCTGGGCGCACTGGTTGACCACGCGCGGCGTATGCGCAGCCTTATGGCCTTTGTACCACGTCGGTATGACCCGACAATTGTCGAGGCTATGGCGCTGACGGGCGCACTTGATCCAGAGGCCACAGACAGGACTGCTGCTGTTGCCAAAGCGGCTGCATGGATGGCAGCACAAGATGTCGAAGGCAAATGGTCCGGTCGCGTGTCCGAAGACGGTGGCTATCATTTTGAACGCCTCTGGCGCGGCGTCACCGATCATCATATCATCGAAGCCGCATTCCTAATGTCAGCGGAAGCGCGCAAATTGCACAAGCTGGCGAGCGAAGAGACCGCAAGCTATGAAACGCCAGCGCGGCTCGTTAAAGTCTCCGCTGCTGCGGCCGAGGCGATCGACGAGGTCGAGAGCGATGAAGAGGCCGGTGACGCCGTTGGCGATCAAGCCAAGCGCGCAACGACGGCGGTTAGCATCGGCAACAAGGGTGCGATTACCCGTCCGTCCGAACTGCTTGATGCTATTTTGGTGGCAGGCCGCAAGGGACTGTCGATTTCCCGGTACAAAGGTCTTGGCGAAATGAACGCGGAACAATTGTGGGAAACCACACTTGATCCCGATCACCGCTCGCTATTACGCGTTGAGATTGACCAAGCCGATCTTGCCGACGATATTTTTACCAAATTGATGGGTGAGGTTGTGGAGCCACGGCGCGATTTCATTGTCGAAAACGCCCTGAATGTCGCCAATCTAGATGTTTAAATGACGGTCTTTCGGACGGTATCTGCCTTAAGATTTCGGGTAGCCGTCAAGATTGGGCAACACGTCGCTTGACCATTGGATAGGTGTAACAGACTGAATATGCAGTGTTCCTCGGGGGGGATATATGGGCAATCGTAGTTTTTTCATTATGGCTTTGTTAGCTCTGCCAGTATTGGCACAAGCCGGCGACCGCCGGGTAGAGATTGGCACAGGCATAGCCAGCTATTATGGTTCTGAGCTGAGTGGAAACCGCACAGCCAGTGGCGAACGCTTTGACCCTAATGCAATGACAGCAGCACATCGAACCTTGTCATTCGGTAGCCTTGTGGCCGTGACCAACTTAGCCAATGGTCAGGAAGTGGTCGTTCGCGTCAATGATCGCGGCCCTTGGGGCAAATCACGCATTATGGATGTATCCTACGCAGCCGCGAAACAACTTGGCATGCACCGAAGCGGTACCGCAAAAGTTAAGCTTGAGCTGCTAGACTAACCTATCGCTGCACGTTGCCATTCCGGCAGGTCCAGCGCCGTCATATCCTCCACACGGCGTAACTCAACCGACAGGCCAAGTTCAGGATACGCGCAGCGTTGACGGCTAATGTCCGCCTTTTCCAAAGGCACCACCACCAGCCGCCGATTGACTTTTTGCCGCCAATTCATGCGCGCGGTATTTTCCTGCCCGACATAGCATCCCTTTGTGAAGGACACGCCATTCAGCTCGGCTGCATTTGCCTCAAGCCATAAGGTTTGCTCGCTACCAAGCTCCGCCAAGCCTTCGGGGATACCAAGGCCAAGACGATGTACGCGGTAGGTAGCGCTCACATCCACATCATCCGCCGACGGCGCCCCTAGCCATCGTTCGCCCAATTCAGCATAGCGTGGGTCGCTGCTACCTTCCGCGCTCCAATACACGGCGGTTTCCGGGTCTGCCGCAATCGCAATCTTCCGCCGCAGCCGGTACATCGAAAGCCGCCGGACAAGCGCTTCTGTTTGCGTGCGCTCACAATCAATCAGCACATCGTCGGCATCGGCCCATAAAAGAAAATCAAACAATGCCTTGCCTTGCGGGCTTAAAAGGCCCGCCCATGAGGGCATGTCTGCTGCTGTATCCTGCGTGACCAAACCCTGCAAAAATTGCCGGACGTCCTCTCCGGCTTCAGTCGGTGACAGGCGGATGATATGACGATCAAAAAGACGGGTGTTTCTCATAGGTGACAGATAGGGGGACGGACGCTTAAAGGGAAGCCATGACCGACCAGACGATTCTTACCATCCGCCGGCCCGATGACTGGCATGTTCATTTGCGCGACGGTGCAGTGATGCGCAGCGTAGTGCCTTACACCGCGAACCAATTTGCGCGCGCCATTGTGATGCCCAACTTGTCGCCCCCCGTGACCACGGTTGAGGCCGGCGCTGCCTATCGCGACCGGATCTTGGCCGCCGTTCCGCAAGGCATTAGCTTTACGCCGCTCATCACCGCCTATTTGACCGATGCAACAGATGGGCACGAGCTGGCGCGCGGTTTTGCCGAAGGCGTGTTTACTGCCGCCAAATTATACCCGGCGCACGCAACCACCGGAAGCGCACATGGCGTCACCAATGTGGCAAACATCATGCCTGCGCTTGAACATATGGCGCGCATTGGCATGCCGTTGCTCATCCATGGCGAGGTAACTGATTCGCACGTCGACATATTTGACCGTGAGGCGGTGTTTATAGAACAGACACTTTCGAAACTGGTGCGCGACCTGCCCGAACTTCGGATAGTCTTTGAACATATCACCACCGCCGACGCGGTCGCATTTGTTGATGCAGGGAGCGATAATATTGCCGCCACCATCACGCCGCAACATTTGCACATCAACCGCAATGCTATGTTTGCAGGCGGCATTCGCCCGCATGCATATTGCTTACCAGTGGCCAAGCGCGAAGTGCATCGGCTTGCCTTACGCAAGGCAGCTACGTCAGGCAGTGCCAAATATTTCCTTGGCACCGACAGCGCGCCTCATGACAAAGCCGCAAAGGAAAGCGCGTGTGGATGCGCCGGCATTTTCAACGCACCATTCGCCATGGAAAGCTATGCCGCAGTGTTTGACGAAGAGGGCGCGCTGGACCGACTTGAAGCATTTGCGTCAGAAAATGGCCCGCGTTTTTATCGTCTGTCGCTCAATGAAGACTGCGTGACGTTGGAGCGCGTCGACACCGCTGTTCCAGAGCTGCTTGCGCTTGACGGTGTATCAGTCGTACCATTTCACGCGGGCGAGACCCTAGGCTGGCGTTTTAAGGCTTAGGCTTTGGCTGCACGATAAGTCTTGATCGCATCCGCACAGAAAATTGCGATGCTGGTCCATATGAGCACAAAGCAAGCAAGTTTGGTCGTGCTCAGCGGCTCGCCATAAGCATACACGCCCAATAAAAACGCAATCGACGGCGCTATATACTGGACGAAGCCAAGGCTGGCATAGCTCATCCGCCGCGCCGCCGTCGCAAACATGAGCAGCGGAACCGCTGTTATGACGCCTGCTAGGATCAACAAGCCAGACGTTGTCAGATCATCTCCGAACCCGCCCGTTCCTGCCTGCGCATACCAAAACACAGCGCCAAGCGCCAAAGGCGCAAGCAAGGTCGTTTCAATCGCAAGGCCCGGCACAGAGCCGACCGGCGTAACCTTTCGGATCAAGCCATAAAGGCCAAAGCTGAAGGCTAATGAAACCGACACCCATAAAGTATCAAGCGCATCACCAATCAGGATAGCAACGCCAATAGCGGCGACGGCGACCGCCGCCATCTGTAGCGGACGAAGACGCTCGCCTAAGAACAGGCGACCCAAAAGTACGTTTACCAACGGGTTCAAATTATAACCAAGGCTGGCGGCCAGTATGTGATCGGTGGACACGGCCCAAATATAAATGAGCCAGTTGATCGCGATCAGTGTCGCAGATGCGAACAAATTACGCAAATGCACGCGATGCCGAAAAATGGCAGCATATTCGCTCAGCTGTTTACGCAATCCCATGATGACCAAAAGCAACGGTATGGACCAAAGAATCCGCTGCGCCACTATTGCGATGGGCGGGACATGGTTCAACAGTTTAAAATATACCGGGACAAAGCCCCAGATGAGATAAGCCGAGATAGCATAAGGCAAGCCATTTGGCCGCGCGGTTTCCGATTTGTCTGCCATGATATTCTAACCCCGCCCTCGTGTGAGGATCAGATAATGCCGCCGCCGATCCAGAGACGAAACGCGCAGATTGCCATAACGACGAAGCAGAAATTCCGTCCGCTGTTCTTTTCCGATATAAACCCGAATGCAGCACCCACCCCAGCAATAACGATGATCAACCAATTCAGCCACCCAAGCAAAGGGATGAAGCCGACGATTGCCAAAACAAGGGCAATGAGCCCGAAAAGAAACGCGATAATATTTGCCACAGACAGACTGTGGCGGGTTTTTAGCGCGGTAGCAAGTCGTCGACGTTTTCCGCGAAGCCCATCAACCGCCCAGCACCCAAATGCCACAGGCTATCCCTATATTCACATGCTATGCAACTGCGGTTCATCCAATGTGTTTGTACCTCGCGTAGTCCAGTTACACACTAGGAGATAGAATATGAAAAACGCATGTATGTTTTTGGTTGCTGCGGCGCTGGTGGTCCCCACAGGAGCCGTGCTGGCTGACCCACCTGGCCATGCCAAAGCATGGGGCTACAAAGACAAACAAGGCCGTGCCTATAAACAAGGTTATCGTGAAGGGCGGCGGGATGCGCAAAGCATCGGTAGCAACACGCGTTTATGGCGCGGCGATGATGGCCGTTATTATTGCAAACGTGACGATGGTACGACAGGTTTGATTATCGGCGCGGCGGTTGGAGGACTTGCGGGCAACGAACTTGCCGGTCGCGGAGACAGGACCTTGGGGGTAATTCTCGGTGCGGCAGGGGGCGCATTGTTGGGCCGCGAAATTGATCGCAGCAATTATCGCTGTAAATGATCGCTGCCCACTGACACGACAAGAGGCTCGGTCTTTCCCAAACCGAGCCTCTTTGCCTCACTAGTTTTTAACAGTTAGCGCCATTGGTCCAACCCGCTATAATCGACGCCCACGACGCGACCTTGTTCGAAAGTGCAGGTAAACCAGCCCTTGTTGTATCTGCGCCCATAGGTGTTACCATCATAACGATCACCGCCGTAGCCGTTGTTATAAGCCCGGTCCTGCTGACTATCCTTAACAACGAGATTGCCAATGACGCGATAACCAAAACGCGTCCGCTGTATGTCCCGCACTTGAGTTACTTCCGAGCGGCGATAACCGTTTGACCAGCGTTCAACGCTGTTAATGCACCTATTGACAGCCGCGCGGCTACTTCCGCTGCGATCGTCATAATTATAACTCGGCCGATTATATTCATAATTGTCGCCGTCATTATTACGGTTGTTTTTGCCGGCAGACAACAAAGCAGCCAAACCGCCAATCACAACGGCGCCGGCAATAACTTCGCCAGCGCTAATGCCATCGCGATGACGGTCGTATCGTTCCCTTGCCTGAGCGGGCACCGCGATACTTACCAAAGCTGCAGCAGCAGCCCCGGCGCTAAGCAAGCTTTTGGTTAAAACGTTCATCTTCAGTCTCCTTATTCGGCGCAGATATTTCCTGCCGGTGGAGAACAATTAGCCACATCAAATTGACCGAATGCTGAATTGACTTGTCAGCATCCGTTCACGTAAATCGCACTTTTCATGAACAGCTATTCGGCAAGTTTCAAGCCGGTCCATTTGGCAAGAAACGCGTAAATGTCCGAATATTCGTCAATAACCTTGTCCGTCGGCTTACCGGAGCCGTGGCCAGCACGGCTTTCAATGCGAATAATTTTTGGTTTACTGCCCGTATCCGCCGCTTGAAGGGCGGAAATATATTTGAAGCTATGTCCGGGAACCACGCGATCGTCGGTGTCGGCAGTCGACACAATAACGGCCGGATATGCGACACCTGATTTAATGTTGTGATAGGGTGAATAGGTCATTTGCATTTTGAAATCGGCTTCTTTGCTTGGGTAGCCATAATCATCAACCCAGTAACGACCCGCCGTGAACCTATCAAAGCGGACCATGTCCATCACGCCCACGGCAGCATGTCCCGCCGCAAACAAATCTGGGCGCTGGTTCAAGGACGCGCCGATGAGCAAACCGCCGTTGGAGCGACCTTCGATTGCAATTTTTCCCTTAGCTGAAATACCCGACGCGATCAGATATTCCGCTGCAGCCGCAAAATCATCAAAGACGTTCTGCTTGTTCATCAGGCGTCCCGCGTCATGCCATGGCTTTCCATATTCACCGCCTCCGCGAATATTGGCGAGCGCAAAAACGCCACCCGACTGAAGCCAAGCCATCCGCGTTGGTGAATAAGTTGGCGTCTGCGAAATGTTGAACCCGCCGTAAGAATACAACAAAGTCGGCGCGCCTTGGGACAAATCGAGATCCTTTTTGTGGACCACGAACATCGGAATTTTTGTACCGTCTTTCGAAGGGTAAAATATTTGGGCCACGCTATAATCTTGCGGGTCAAAGCTCAACTTTGGCTGCGCAAAAACAGTCGAAACACCGGTGTCGCTGTTGAAACGATACACAGCGCCCGGTTGATTGAAGCTTGAAAAGCCGAAAAATGTCTCCGGATCACCCGGCGTCCCGGAAAAACCACTGGCCGTGCCAATAGCGTTGAGTTTGATTTCCTGGACGGGTTTGCCGGAAAGATCCGTCATCAGCGCCATTGATTTGGCGTCCTTGATGTAGGACAGAATCAGTCGGTTGCCGACAATCTGAGTGCGAGACAATGTTTCTTCACGCTCTGGGATGACGTCCACGAACACGGGCGTCTTCGCTCCCAGGTCGACCGTGACAACCTTCAGCTTTGGAGCATCCTTGTTGGTGGTGAACCATAAGATGTTACCCATCCCTTCGATGAGCCCCCAGTCATACTCAAGACCCGTGACCAAAGGCTGCGCCTTCCAGGTTGGTTTTTTGCCGAGCGGAATTACGTGTAGTTCGTATTTCTCATCCGTGCCCGATGAGGTCGTGATCACTGCCCATTTGCCATCATGGGTAACCTGCGCGCTATGCCCATATTCAGGCTTATCCGGCGTTGCGTAAACCGCTTTGTCTTCAGACTGTGGCGTCCCGATTTTATGATAATATACCGTCTGGTTGTAATTCAGTTGCTGGAATGCGGCCCCTTCTTTTGGCTCGGCAAAGCGCGAATAAAGAAATCCGTCATTGCCCACCCAGCTTATGTTGGTGAATTTCGCCCATTTGATTTCGTCTGGCAACACTTTACCGGTAGCGGATTCAATCACCTTCAGCGTACGCCAGTCCGACCCACCGTCCTGAATGGAATACGCCAACAACGTACCGTTCTTTGAAGGCACCCAACTATCAAGCGCAGTTGCGCCGTCCTTTGCCCAACTGTTCGGGTCAATTAAAACACGATCTGCACCCTTCAGCCCTTTACGGACATAGAGCACCGATTGGTTTTGCAGGCCGTCGTTTTTTGTGAAGAAATAATAGCCGCCCGCTTTTTCGGGAAGGCCGAAGCGTTCATAATCAAACAGCTTCTTCATGCGTTCGGCGAGAATTTTCTTGCCGGGTAATGTTTCAAGATACGCGTCCGTAACTGCGTTTTGGGCCTTCACCCAATCGGCAACCTCAGGGTTCACACGGACGTCATCTTCAAGCCAGCGATAGGGGTCTGCAACCTTCACGCCAAATTGCTCGTCGACAACATTTACAGTTTTGGTTTTTGGATAAATCAGCTTGACCGAGACATCCGTGTTCGCAGCATCTTCGGCGCCAGCCATGGACGACACTGGCGTCAACATGATGGCTGCTCCAAGCAAAATTGCACTTCGCATAAAATCATTTCCCCAACTCTCAATTCTTTAATTCGAGAGTAAAGCGTCAGCGAGATAACGCCAACCATATTGCGCGCCGTCCGACAGTTTATATTGGAGCTTCGTCGAATGATTTGGCGCGTGTCATACAAATCTGTGATGCTGAACAAGGGGTAAGTCATCGTCGCAACGCAACAGCCTGAGGCAAATAAAAAGGGCGGCACCCTTTCAGATACCGCCCTTCCAAAGCTTGTTATGCGAGACGCGTTTATTCGCCGTCGTCCATGACGTCGACTGGACCGCTGTCTTGGCCCTTGGCATCAACATTGCGGTCAACGAGTTCAATGACGCCCATTGGCGCAGCATCCGAACCACGGAAGCCAGCCTTGATCACACGGCTGTAACCGCCGCTACGGTCGGCATAACGCGTCGCCAGTTCGTCAAACAGTTTCACGAGTTGCGTATCATCCATCAAACGGCTCATCGCGAGGCGACGGTTGGACAGGCCACCCTTTTTCGCAAGCGTAATCAGCTTTTCGATATAGGGACGCAATTCCTTTGCCTTTGGCAGAGTTGTCTTGATTTGCTCATGCTTGATGAGCGAAGCTGCCATGTTGCGAAGCATCGCAGTACGGTGCGACGTGGTACGCTGCAGCTTACGGTGGCCAACTTTATGGCGCATATTTCATTCCTTCGTTCGTAGGGGGGCCGTACCAGGTACCCCGATCCTGGCCAGTTAAGGGCGGCCGTTTTGCCCTTTTTTTCTGGGCCCAAGCGCTGCTCAGGCCCAGGAATATTTAACCGAGCAGCTCTTGTTCGAGCTTCTTAGCCATTTCTTCGATATTTTCTGGCGGCCATCCGGGGATGTCCATGCCAAGGCGCAAGCCCATCGACGACAATACTTCCTTGATTTCGTTCAGCGACTTGCGGCCGAAATTAGGCGTACGCAACATTTCGGCTTCGCTCTTTTGAACGAGGTCCCCGATGTAAATGATGTTGTCGTTCTTGAGGCAATTTGCGCTGCGAACCGACAGCTCTAATTCGTCGACCTTCTTGAGAAGATACCGGTTGAGCTGGTTTGCATCCGATTCTTCGGAAGAAGCCGAAGGTGCGGCCATGCCGATCATCGGCGAAGATGCTGCCATCGAATCTTCGAAGTGGACGAACACTTGCAACTGATCCTGAAGAATGCGAGCAGCATATGCCACGGCATCCTCGGGGGTTACAGTGCCATCGGTTTCAATGGTCAACGAAAGCTTATCATAGTCTAGTTCTTGACCGATGCGGGCGTTGTCGACCTTGTACGCAACCTGACGCACAGGTGAATACAGGCTGTCGACAGGGATCAGGCCGATTGGCGCATCCGCAGGACGGTTAGCGACGGCGGGAACATAGCCCTTGCCGCTGTCAGCCGTGATTTCCATGTTCAACGTCGCACCATCATCAAGATGGCAGATGATGAGATCTGGGTTCATCACTTGGATGTCACCCGACACAGCGATGTCGCCGGCGGTTACGGCGCCTGGGCCAGTTGCCGAAAGCTGAAGACGCTTTGGACCTTCGCCCTCCATCTTCAACGCGACCTGCTTGATGTTCAGAACAATGTCAGTGACATCTTCACGCACGCCAGCAAGCGACGAGAATTCATGCAATACGTTTTCGACCTTGATCGAAGTGATCGCTGCGCCCTGCAACGATGAGAGCAACACGCGACGAAGCGCGTTGCCGAGCGTTAAGCCAAAGCCACGCTCCAACGGCTCAGCAACAAAAGTAGCCTTACGCTTCGCATCGCTACCTGACTTTAGCTCAAGTGCGTTGGGCTTTTTCAGTTCCTGCCAGTTCTTGATATTGACGGACATGGATTTCCCCTTGGGTTTTGCAAAACCGGCAATTTGGTGCACCGTGCCGGCTCGCGGGTAAAAGAAGGAACGACTGATCAGCCGCCCCTGAAACGAATGCTTAGACGCGCCGACGCTTGGAAGGACGAACGCCGTTGTGCGGGATCGAAGTCACGTCGCGGATCGAGGTGATGGTGAAACCAACAGCCTGCAACGCGCGTAGCGCGGATTCGCGACCCGAACCTGGGCCCTTAACTTCCACTTCCAACGTCCGAACGCCATGTTCAGCAGCTTTCTTGCCGGCGTCTTCTGCGGCCACCTGAGCTGCATAAGGCGTCGACTTGCGGCTACCTTTAAAACCCATGGTTCCTGCCGAAGACCAGCTGATTGCGTTGCCTTGGGCATCGGTAATCGTGATCATAGTATTGTTGAAGCTGGCATTGACGTGCGCGACGCCTGCCGAAATATTTTTGCGCTCCCGCTTTTTAATGCGCTGTGGTTCGCGTGCCATATAATGTGTATCCTATTCGAAAATGCGAAGAAAAAATAATCAGGCAAAAGCCAAATGATTACTTCTTCTTGCCCGCGATTGCCTTGGACTTGCCCTTACGGGTGCGCGCATTGGTGTGCGTACGCTGACCACGGACGGGAAGGCCCTTACGATGGCGAAGGCCACGGTAGCAGGCGAGATCCATCAAACGCTTGATGTTCATCGATGTGGTGCGGCGAAGATCGCCTTCTACGGTGTAGCCCGCATCGATGGTTTCGCGGATTTGCAGAACTTCGGCATCCGAAAGGTCCTGCACACGACGGCTATGATCAATTCCCAACTTAGTCGCGATTTCGACAGCCTTTGTGCGGCCGATACCGTGAATGTAGGTAAGCGCAATGATCACGCGCTTGTTGGTTGGAATGTTAACTCCGGCAATACGTGCCAATTTATTTACTCCTGCTCCACAGGTGCCCCCGAAAGGACGAACCCTATCTCAACGCTGATGATATCCCGAAACGCACAAAACCAGCGGACGCATTAAAGCGCTGCTGGCTGTACCAGATGTTCGGAATGCACGTTCCTTACGGTGAGTCGCATCGACTGTCAAGGCCAGAGGCGCACTATCCCTTGCCTTTCGTCTTGGTTTTGCCATCACTGGCATTTTCTTCAATGAACTCGATAATCCTGGTAGCAATGTCTTTGCCGCTGGCTTTTTCAATACCTTCTAGTCCTGGCGAGCTGTTCACTTCCATGATGACCGGGCCATGATTCGATCGCAACATGTCAACGCCAGCCACATTTAGCCCCATGGCGCGCGCCGCGCGCACCGCAGTTGATCGTTCCTCGGGCGTAATTTTGATGGCTTCTGCCGTCCCGCCGCGATGCAGGTTTGACCGAAAATCGCCTTCAGCGCCTTTGCGCTGCATCGACGCGACAACCTTATTACCAATGACAAAGCATCGGATGTCCGTCGCATTGGCTTCCTTGATAAACTCCTGAACTAGAATGTTCACGTTTGCACCACGAAACGCCTCAATGACCGAACGGGCTGACTTTTCGGTCTCACCCAAGACCACGCCGATGCCCTGTGTGCCCTCTAGCAGCTTGATAACCACAGGCGCGCCGCCTACCATCTGGATGACTTCGTCAGTTTGCCGCGGGTCGTGGGCGAAGGCCGTCACGGGAAGTCCAAGCCCCTTACGCGCCAAGATTTGCAATGACCGCAATTTGTCGCGCGAGCGGCCAATGGCAACGCTTTCGTTTAGCGACCACACATTCATCATCTCAAACTGGCGCAGCACAGCCAAGCCATAAAAGGTAATCGACGCACCGATACGCGGAATGACTGCGTCATATTTGCCGAGTTTTGCACCTTGATAATATGCTTCAGGTCGATGCGATGTGATGTTCATCGTCACGCGCAAGGTGTTTAAAACTTCAATCTCATGGCCGCGCCCCTGGGCAGCTTCGACAAGCCTTTTATGGGAATAAAGATTGGCATTTCGCGCCAACATAGCGATTTTCATGTGCTTATGCTTTCTTAAATGGCGGGTTTCCCCAGTACCCACCGTCGCCCGCTGTTGACGAGAAAGCCGCGCCTTAGCGTTCGCCGACCAATTAGCAAGGGAAAGGCCATTGAACGCCGGTTTGCCAAGGTGAGCTGCCCGTTCCAACAGAGTTTACCAAAACAAAATTGCGCCGAGATGACATAGCGGTCCTGTTTTTCCCCATTTGACGAACGCACAACGCGCCGATCAACCACCGGCGCCTCATAGCGCTTTGGTTTTTCGCCAGAATTCAACCGGAACCAGAATTCAACATATTGCCTACCATCACGCGATATTGGCTTAATCCTGGTAGCGTGAATGGAGGATGTGGCCGCGCCTGTGTCCATTTTAGCATGCACTTGTGACAGGCCAAGGCTTGGAATATCGACCATCTCGCACCAGCCAATTTCGACTTTATTCCGCGAACCGCGTGCCGTGCCCCCCGCAACCAATTATCGAGGCTCCGGCGGGGGTGCTTCGGGTATGAAAACATCGCCAGGGGCGTCATCCAAAGAAGTAGCCGCATCCGGGGGCCCAACGTCACGCGCTGCGGGATCAGCAATTTCCTCAACATCGAGCCGGAAGCCATCTGATTTTGGCGCTTCGTCCTCTTTTGCGGTAAATGGTGACAGCATATTCTTGAATTGCTCACCCAGCACTTTGTCAACGGCGGGTGCTATCTCAGGCACTTTGTAACGCATGTATCCGCCGACGACATAGGAGAAGCTCACCGTTGTCCCCGTGCCCCCCTTGTTAGGCGCGATAGCAACCGTCAGCGTGCCAATCACTGCCTCCGACTGAAGCGGGCCAAGTGCCCCCTGCATCCGCAACACTTTGCCCGGCTGGGCAAAAATGACCCGCATATGCTCGACGCTACCGACCGTCTTCACCTTGCCGTTTGAATCCGTTTCCTGAAACAGTTCGCAGAAACAACCATTGGCCTGCGCATCTATATAAAAACCTGCGGTTGAACCCGACCAGCTGTGCGCTTTGTTCCAGTAATCTTTAGGCGATAGCAACCGCCTCCAGATTTCGTCCGCCGTCGCGTTTACAGTGGCCACATGGATAATATTGAAGCCGTTTTCTGACTCAGCTTTGACTTCGCCAAGCGCAGGCGTCGATGTTGCAGCCAAAAGGGCGAGGGTTACGAACGCATATTTCATGGGATCGTTTTGTAACAACCGTTTCCATATCCGTCACCTTGAACTTGCTTCCGGATGAGGGCGCCCAGCAACCTTAGCCCGTGATGACGCCGATCGCCTTAGTCACTTGTTCAATGGGCGCCATGCCATCGACACGACTTACAAGACCGCGTGCATCATAAAGAGGCAAGATCGGTTCCGTTTTCGCCCTATATTCGGCCATGCGCGTGCGCACCGTTTCTTCGTTATCATCTGGACGGCGCTTGAATTCATGCGCGCCGCATTTATCGCATGTGCCAGCAACGAATGGCTGCTTGAAGACGTCGTGATAACCATCACCACAGTTCGCGCAAGTGAAGCGGCCAACGACACGATCAACCAACGCATCCTCATCAACAACCAGTTCAATAACATGGTCGAGCGTACGGTTGCAGGCCGAAAGGAGGCCATCCAAAAGCGCAACTTGAGGTGCAGTGCGGGGATAGCCGTCGAAGATCAAACCTTTGGCCGCAGGGATGGCGTTCATATGTTCGCCGAGGATTTCCGCCATAAGCTCATCCGGAAACAACTTCCCCGCCTTCATGATTTTGTCAGCCATTTTGCCAACGTCAGTACCGGCTTTGACAGCCGCGCGAAGAATGTCGCCAGTCGACAGTTGCACCATGCCATATTTCTCGACGAGAAACGCGGCCTGAGTTCCCTTGCCTGCACCCGGAGGTCCCAAAAGGATGATATTCATGAAACGTTTCCCCGTTCGTTTCGATGTCGCACCACTTAGCGGGCGCGTCCACCCTTCAGCTTAGCCTTTTTCAGCAGGTCCCCATATTGGTGGGCCAACAAGTGGCTCTGGACCTGTGATATTGTGTCGATGGTGACATTAACCAGAATAAGCAAGCTGGTTCCGCCAACGGCAAAAACACTTTGCAACCCGGTCGCGCCCAAAACATAGTCTGGCAACAAACATACTAACGTCAAATAGGCCGCTCCCAAGACGGTGATCCGCGTCAACACGTAATCCAGATAAGATTCAGTGTTTTTGCCCGGACGAATGCCGGGAATGAAGCCACCAGCCTTTTTAAGGTTCTCAGACGTTTCTTCAGGATTGAAGACTACTGCGGTATAGAAGAAACAGAAAAAGATGATGCCCAAACCATAAAGCAGCAAATACACAGGCTGGCCGTGCTGAAGATACTGGTTAAGCGAAATCACAAAGTCGCCCATCTGGCTTTCGCCCGCAGCCTTGTTACCCGCAAGCTGCGTAATCGTCAGCGGTAACAACAACAAAGACGAAGCAAAGATTGGAGGGATAACGCCCGCGGTGTTAATCTTGAGTGGCAAATGACTGCGGTCGGCTTGCATCATCCCGCGCTGGGTGGCGCGTTTTGGATATTGAATAAGCACCCGCCGCTGCCCTCGCTCCATGAAGCAAATGATAAGCGTCAGGCCTACAAACATCCCAATGAATCCAAGGATCAAAAAGCCGCTGATGGAGCCCGTCCGTGCACCTTCAAGCAACCGCACAACCAGCATAGGAAGTTGCGCCACGATACCCGCCATAATGATAAGTGAAATGCCGTTACCGATACCCCGCGAGGTGATCTGTTCGCCAAGCCACATCAAGAACATCGTGCCACCGATCAAGCTGATGGTCGCAACAACACGGAACATGAGGCCGGGTTCGACCACTGCGCCAATCCCGTTGGCAGCCGCGAGGCTTTCCAAACCGGAGGCTAAGAAATAGCCCTGAACAGCAGTCAGAAATACGGTTCCGTAGCGCGTATATTGGTTCAACTTCTTGCGCCCGCTCTCGCCCTCTTTCTTGATGGCAGCGAGCGTGGGCGAAAGTGAGGAGGCAAGCTGCACCACAATCGAAGCCGTGATATAAGGCATAACGCCAAGCGCAATGAGACTCATGCGCTCAAGGCTACCGCCCGAGAAGGTATTGAAAATATCGAGAACACCGCCAGCGGCGTTGTTGGCGTAAAGGGCAGCCTGCGCGATTGGATCTACGCCCGGCAGCGGTACGAAACTCAGTAACCGAAAAACGATCAGCGCGCCTATGGTGAACCAAATACGGTTCTTAAGCTCTGTTGCCTGCCCGAACTTCGATAAATTGAGGTTCGAGGCCATTTGGTCGGCCCTAGATGCCATGAGATACTTTCCTTATGCCCGGATGAAAGCCGAATGCACATCTATCGTGCAGCGGCTTAACCCAAAAATTTCGCCTGACTGTATCTGGACAAACCCCAGAAATGTCAAACCCCGCCACCCCATATCGGGAAGCGGGGCAGGCATGACAAGAGCGAAGTCGTCGCCCCTATCTTATTTCTTAGCCGCAGCTTCTTTAGCTGCGTTCTTAACCGAAGACTTCTTTGCAAGTGCTTTTTCAGCTGCTGAATCCTTCGTCAACACTTCGACCTTGCCGCCTGCTTTCTCAACAGCTTCAACAGCCGCCTTCGAAGCGCCCGCAACGGAGAAATTCACCTTCGCGGTGAGCTCACCCTTAGCGAGCAAACGAACGCCGTCTTTGCCGCCGCGCGCAAGGCCGGCGGCCTTCAATGCAGCATGGTCGACTACAGCTTTAATATCGATTTTCTTCGCGTCGATAAACTTCTGGATCATGCCCAAGTTTACCTCAGCATGGTCCTTGGCGAAGATATTGTTAAAGCCGCGCTTTGGAATACGCATGTGAAGTGGCATCTGGCCGCCTTCAAATCCGTTGATGGAAACACCTGAACGGCTGGTCTGGCCCTTTTGGCCACGGCCTGAGGTTTTACCCTTGCCCGAACCGATACCACGGCCGACGCGCATACGACGATGGCGCGCGCCTTCATTGTCTTTAATGTCATTCAATTTCATGTCGTGCACTCGCTTTCGCTTTAATTCGCGCTGATGTGATTAGTCCTGAATTTGGACCATGTGACGAACTGTGCGGATCATTCCGCGCACTTCGGCTGTGTCTTCAATTTCGACAACGCGGTTCATCTTGTCAAGGCCAAGGCCCTTCAAAGTTGCGCGCTGCGAAGCGGGACGGCGGATCGGCGAACCGGTCTGCTTGATTTTAATCTTCGCCATATCGATTACTCCGCAATAGCTTCTGCGTCGGCTTCAGCAGTTTTGCTGCCACCGCGACCAAGAAGGTCAGCGATTTTCTTGCCGCGACGTTGCGCTACCGACTTGGGGCTGGTCTGTTCAGCCAAAGCCGCGAAGGTAGCACGGATCATGTTATATGGGTTCGACGTACCGACCGACTTGGTCACAACGTCCGCAACGCCAAGGCTTTCGAAGACAGCACGCATTGGGCCGCCTGCGATGATACCGGTACCCGCAGGTGCCGAGCGCAGTGTCACCTTGCCAGCGCCGAAATGGCCCTTGCCGTCATGGTGCAATGTGCGGCCATCTTTCAGGGCAACCCGGATCATGGACTTCTTTGCTGCAGCAGTTGCCTTGTTAATGGCTTCCGGCACTTCGCGCGCCTTGCCATGCCCAAAGCCTACGCGGCCCTGGCCATCGCCGACAACAACGAGCGCGGCGAAACCGAAGCGCTTACCGCCCTTAACTGTTTTAGAAACGCGGTTGATGTGGACGAGCTTTTCGATCGTGCCATCATCTTCTTCCTGAGCTGGACGACGATCGTTATTGTTACGACCACGGCCACCGCCGCTACCGCCACCACGATTGTCACCGCCGCCACGACCGCCGCGACCGCGACGTTGGCCTTCAGGAGCGGCTGCTTCAGGTGCTGCGCCATCGGTGACGGGTGCAGTGCTTTCAATGTTATCAGCCATCATTAGAACTCCAATCCGCCTTCGCGCGCTGCATCAGCAAGCGCCTTGACGCGACCGTGAAACAGAAATCCGCCACGATCAAATACCACGCTGGAAATGCCAGCCTTCTTGGCAGCTTCGGCTACCCGCTTGCCAACATCAGCAGCAGCTTCGGCCGTCGAGCCATTCTTCGCCTTTACGTCCTTGTCGAGCGTTGAGGCAGACGCAAGCGTCGAGCCCTTCGAATCGTCAATGATTTGTGCGTAGATATGGCGGCCAGTGCGGTGCACGGAAAGACGAGGACGTCCAGCAACCTGCGCCCGCAATTTCGAGCGGACGCGCTGACGGCGACGTGCAAAGAGAGACAGTTTTGCCATTATTTCTTCTTCCCTTCCTTGCGGAAGATATATTCGCCGCGGTACTTGATGCCCTTGCCCTTATATGGCTCTGGCTTCCTCCAGCGACGGATTTCGGCAGCAACCTGCCCAACCTTCTGTTTGTCGATACCCGAGATTTCCACCGTGGTGTTATCAGGTGTCTTGATTTCGATGCCGTCCGGGATCGCAAAGTCGACATCATGACTATAGCCAAGTTGAAGCTTCAACATCTTGCCCTGGCTGTTGGCACGATAACCAACACCGGTGATTTCAAGCACTTTGGTAAAACCCTCAGTCACGCCGGTGACCAAGTTTTGAACCAGCGTGCGCTGCATGCCCCAAAAAGCACGCGCCGCTCTGCTGCCATTGGCTGGCTTCACCAAAATACCGGCGTCCTGCATCTCGTAGGAAATAAGGTCGCTCAGCGGCATTTTTAGTTCGCCCTTCGGTCCTTTGACCGAAAGCGTGCCCGCTTCCATACTGGCGGTAACGCCGGCTGGAATGGGAACAGGTTTCTTACCAATGCGGCTCATTAGAATACCTCCGCCAGGATTTCGCCGCCGACATTCTGTGCACGCGCTTCGGCGTCCGACAGAACGCCCTTTGGCGTCGAAACGATGGTGATGCCAAGGCCGTTGCGGATAACGGGAAGCTCTTGGCTTCCTGAATATACGCGGCGACCGGGCTTTGAAACACGCGCAACATGCTGGATAGCAGGCGCACCTTCGAAATACTTCAGCTCAATACGGATGCCCTTATGTGCACCCAAAGCTTCTTCGCTGTAGCCGCGAATATAGCCTTCACGCTGCAACACATCGAGAACGCGGGTCCGCAGGCTGGAAGCTGGCGAGACTACAGAGTCTTTCTTCGCCCGCTGGCCATTGCGGATACGGGTGAGCATATCACCCAAAGGATCGGTCATTGCCATCTATCTTATCCTTACCAGCTCGACTTCGTAACGCCCGGGATCATGCCCTTATTGGCAAGATTACGCAGTTCGATACGGTTCAGCTTGAATTTACGGTATACGCCGCGAGGACGCCCGGTGGTTTCGCAACGGTTACGCACGCGGTGCGGGTTACCATTACGAGGAATTTCAGCCATTTTGAGGCGAGCAATCAAACGCTCACTATCATCAAGCGACTGGTCTTTCGCCATCGCCTTAAGCTTCGCGTAACGACCGGCATATTTTTTAGCCAGCTTCTTGCGACGCTCGTTCTTGTTTATGGAGCTCAGTTTAGCCATTATGCAGCCGCCTTTTCATCAGCTTCTTCTACTGGGAACGGGAAGCCGAACAGCTTAAGCAGTTCACGCGCCTCGTCATCCGAGTTTGCCGAAGTGGTTACGATCACATCCATTCCGCGCACCACGTCGATGGCGTCATAGCTGATTTCTGGGAAGATGATCTGTTCCTTCAGACCCATGGCAAAGTTACCACGGCCGTCAAAACTGTTAGGATTCAAGCCGCGGAAATCGCGAATACGCGGCATCGCGATTGTCACCAGACGGTCAATGAATTCGTACATCTGCGCGCCGCGAAGTGTAACCTTCACGCCAATCGGCATACCTTCACGCAACTTGAAACCAGCGATCGATTTCTTTGCCTTGGTCACGACTGGCTTTTGACCAGCAATAAGCTCCATTTCGGCAAGAGCGGTCGTAACCTTCTTCTTGTCCTGCGACCCTTCGCCCACACCCATGTTGAGTGTGATCTTCTCGATCTTTGGAACGGCAAAGCGGTTTGCGTAACCGAATTTTTCTGTCAGGCCCTTTACGACGGTTTCGTCGTAAAGCTTCTTCATACGAGGCGTATATTTGGTATCAGCCACTGATCGTCTCCCCGGACTTCACGGCCACACGGACCTTCTTGCCGTCCTTGGTTTCCACGCGGACGCGTGTTGCCTTGCCGGTCTTGGGATCCGCCAAAGCCACATTCGAAATGTGCAGCGGAGCTTCAAAGCGGTCGAGACCACCCTGCGGGTTGGCCTGCGACGCTTTCCGGTGGCGCACAGCGATGTTGACGCCAGCGACGACAACTTTGCTGTCCTTGGGCATCACGGCGGTTACTTCGCCTGATTTTCCCTTGTCCTTACCGGCGAGCACGACGACCGTGTCACCCTTTTTGATTTTTGCCAGAGCCATTATTATAGCACCTCCGGTGCCAAGCTGATGATTTTCATGTGGTTCTTGGCGCGCAATTCACGAACCACTGGTCCGAAAATACGTGTGCCAATCGGCTCCTTATTGTTACCGATAAGAACAGCAGCATTAGAGTCGAAGCGAATGACCGAGCCATCGGCACGGCGGATGTCTTTGCGGGTACGAACGATAACTGCCTTGTGCACGTCACCCTTCTTTACCTTGCCGCGCGGCGCAGCTTCTTTGATCGACACCACGATGATATCGCCAACGCCAGCAACGCGACGCTTGGAACCGCCAAGCACCTTGATGCATTGAACGCGCTTTGCGCCGCTGTTGTCCGCAACATCGAGGTTGGATTGCATCTGAATCATGGGATCAATCCTCCGTTGGTGTTGCGACCGGGGCTACTGCGGCATCAGCCACCAAGCGCCAGGTCTTGTTCTTGGAAATCGGCGCGCACTCTTCGATGCGGACGACCTGCCCCTCTTTGACGACATTGTTTTCGTCATGGGCATGATACTTCTTCGTGCGACGGATGATCTTGCCGTAAAGCGGGTGCTTCACTTTGCGCTCGACCAGAACGACAATGGTCTTGTCATTCTTGTCGGAGACCACGGTCCCGGTGAGAATACGTTTTGGCATGGGTGGCTCCTTATGCCGTCTTTACGGCGGCGCGCTGGCGCTCACCCTGCAGGGTTTTGATGCGGGCGATGTCGCGACGCACTTCACGCACACGTGCCGGCTTTTCCATCTGGCCAGTGGCCGATTGGAAACGCAGGTTAAACGCTTCGCGCTTCAACTCGCCGAGCTGAACAGCAAGCTGATCGTCGCTCTGGACGCGGAGATCTTCGGTTTTGCTCATCTTATGATGCTCCCAGATGCGAGGTGTCGCCGAGACGCGCCACGACCTTGGTCTTGATTGGCAGTTTCATAGCTGCGCGCTGGAATGCGACAGCCGCAATTGGACCAGGAACACCATCGAGTTCAAACATGATACGGCCAGGCTTAACCTTGGCTGCCCAATATTCGACCGAACCCTTGCCCTTACCCTGACGGACTTCGGCAGGCTTCTTCGTGACGGGCACGTCTGGGAAGATCCGGATCCACAAACGTCCCTGACGTTTGATGTGACGTGTAATCGCGCGGCGGGCCGCTTCGATCTGACGTGCGGTAATCCGTTCTGGTTCAAGCGCCTTCAGGCCGTATGAACCAAAGTTCAGGTCAGACCCGCCCTTGGCTTCGCCCTTAATGCGTCCCTTGAACTGCTTACGGAACTTTGTTTTCTTTGGTTGCAACATGTCTAGTTCCTAACCTTTAGCGACGGTCAGACTGCGGACGGACGCCAGAAGTCTGCGCTTCCATCATCAGCCGGTCAGTTGCCATTGGGTCATGACCCAAGATTTCGCCCTTGAAGATCCAGCATTTGATGCCGATGATGCCATAAGCGGTTAGTGCTTCGGCTTCAGCATAATCAATGTTGGCACGAAGGGTATGTGCAGGCACGCGTCCTTCACGGTAAGATTCAACGCGCGCAATTTCTGCGCCGCCCAACCGACCACCGCAGGTAATCTTGATACCTTCTGCACCCAGACGCATCGCTGATTGCATCGCGCGCTTCATGGCACGACGGAAAGCAATACGACGGATAAGCTGATCAGCAATACCCTGAGCTACGAGCTTCGCGTCGACTTCCGGCTTGCGGATTTCAACGATGTTCAACGACACTTCAGCGGTTGTGAACTTGTTGATCAGCTTTTTCAGCTTCTCAATGTCCGCACCCTTCTTACCGATGATCACACCAGGACGCGCTGCATAGATTGAAACGCGGCAGTTCTTGGCTGGACGCTCGATAACAACCTTCGAAATTGCTGCTTGTGGCAGCGTATCAAAGATAAACTTGCGGATCTTGATATCTTCCAGAAGCATGCGGCCATATTCCGCACCTTCGGCGTACCAACGGCTATCCCAAGTCCGGTTGATTTGCAGGCGAAGCCCGATTGGATTTGATTTCTGACCCATGACTTATGCCTCTTCTTGCTGTTCGCGTACAACGATACGCAGACGGCTGAATGGTTTAATGATCTGGCTCGACTTGCCGCGGCCACGTGCCATGAACCGCTTCATGGTCAGCGCCTTGCCAACGCTCGCCTCGGCAACGACAAGGCTGTCGACGTCGAGATTATGGTTGTTTTCGGCG
Organism: Sphingomonadales bacterium; assembly: GCA_947470185.1. Lineage (GTDB taxonomy): Bacteria > Pseudomonadota > Alphaproteobacteria > Sphingomonadales > Sphingomonadaceae > Sphingorhabdus_B. The sequence continues at coordinate 32,410 of CANIRZ010000007.1, forward strand.
TTGGCGATGGCAGAGGCCAGAACCTTGCGCACATCGTCTGCCATTCCCTTGGTAGAGAATTTCAGAATGTTCAGCGCGTCTTCAGCTTTCTTGCCACGGATCAGCGCGGCAACGAGGCCAAGCTTCTGAGCCGAACCACGAATGGTTGTGCCCACTGCCAGTGCTTCATTGTCGGCGACGCGACGGGGTGCGGATGCCTTACCCATTAGCGTTTGCCCTTCTTATCTGCGCCATGGCCGTGATAGGTCCGCGTAGGCGCGAACTCACCAAGCTTATGGCCGACCATGTCCTCATTCACCGAAACGGGAATGAACTTGTGGCCATTATAGACGCTGAACGTCAGGCCAACGAACTGAGGCAGGATTGTCGAACGACGCGACCAAGTCTTGATGGGCGCAGCCTTTGATGCTTCCTGAGCGGTTTCTGCTTTTTTCAGCAGATAGAGGTCAACAAACGGACCTTTCCAGACGGAACGAGACATGAGTTACCTCTTCTTCTTAGCATGCCGCGAACGGATGATCATCCGGTCGGTCGACTTGTTGCTGCGGGTACGAGCACCCTTTGTTGGCTTACCCCAAGGTGTAACCGGATGACGGCCACCTGATGTACGACCTTCACCACCACCATGCGGGTGATCGACAGGGTTCTTAGCAACACCACGCGTCAGCGGGCGAATGCCGCGCCAACGATTGCGGCCTGCCTTTGCAAGTGTCGTGTTCGAGTTATCAGGGTTCGAAACCGCGCCAACTGTCCCCATGCAGGTACCGAGAATGTAGCGCTGCTCACCTGAGTTCAGGCGCACGATAACGCGGCCACCGTCACGACCAACCAGCTGCACATAGGTGCCTGCTGAACGTGCAATCTGACCACCCTTGCCGGGCTTCATTTCGATGTTGTGGCAGATGGTACCAACCGGCATTTGGCTCAGCAACATTGCGTTACCAGGCTTAACGTCGGTCTTTTCACCGGCAACAATGGAATCGCCAACGGCGAGACGCTGCGGCGCAATGATGTAAGCCAGTTCGCCGTCTTCGTACTTTACAAGCGCGATGAAAGCCGAACGGTTAGGGTCATATTCCAGACGCTCGACCGTTGCAGGCATATCCCATTTACGACGCTTAAAGTCGATCAAACGATATTTTTGCTTGTGACCGCCGCCGATACCGCGCGACGTCACATGGCCCTTATTGTTACGGCCGCCGGTCTTGCTCTTGCCTTCGGTCAGACCCTTTACAGGACCGCCTTTGTACAAGCTTGACCGGTCAACCAGCACAAGGCCGCGACGGGCGGGGCTAGTTGGTTTGTAGCTTTTGAGTGCCATTATCCTGCCCTTAAATACCGGTGGTCACGTCGATGCTCTGGCCTTCGGCCAAAGTGACGATCGCTTTTTTGACATCCGAGCGCTTGTAGGGCTTGCCCTTCCAACGCTTGGTCTTGCCCTTTTGCACAAGGGTGTTCACGTTCGTGACCTTCACGTCAAACAAGGCTTCAACAGCTGCCTTGATCTGTGGCTTGGTCGAGCTACCCGTGACTTTGAACACAACAGCATTATGTTCCGACAACAGGGTCGCTTTTTCAGTGATGTGCGGGGCAACGATGACGTCGTAGTGACGCACGTCGATTGCTTTATCCTTAGCCATTAGTTGGCACCTCCCGTGAGGGCGAAGCGTGCTTCAAGCTTCTCAACCGCAGCGCGGGTCAAAACCAAAGTGTCATGCTTCAGGATGTCATAAACATTCGCGCCAACTGCTGGCATCACATTGATGCCGACCAGGTTAGCCGAAGCCAGACGGAAATTGTCGCTGACTGTGTCGCCATCGATAACCAATGTCGACTTGCCGAAACCAAGCTTGCCAACCTGACCCATGAGAGCTGCAGTCTTGGCAGCAGCCAGATCAAGATTTTCAAGAACGATCAACGAACCCGATTTGGCTTTGCTCGAAAGTGCCATCTTCAGACCCAATGAACGGATCTTCTTGTTAAGCGATGGGTTAAAGTCACGCAGACGGGCACCATGGGCCTTACCACCACCGATGAAGATCGGAGCAGCACGGTCACCGTGACGGGCAGTACCGCCACCCTTCTGGTTGCCGAATTTCTTACCTGTACGGGCTACATCCGAACGCTCACGGGTAGGACGAGCCGTACCGCGGGCCTTCTCACGCTGCCAGGTAACAACACGGTGCAGAATGTCGGCACGTGGCTCAATGCCAAATACGTCGTCATTCAGATCGATGTCGCCCTTTGCCTTGGCGTCGAGGGTTTGAACCTTGAGCTTCATGGTTTAGCCCTCCTTCGTTTCTTCGCCGGCGTCTGCAGCAGGCGCTTCGACAGCAACGGCTTCAACAGCGGGCGCAGCGTCAGCGGCAGGCGCTTCAGCTTCAACAGCGTGGGTGTCTGCAACTTCAACTTCGGTGTTGATGATGACGTCCTCGACCACTGGGGCCTCATTGTCGTTCTTCAACGCGCCAGGGAATGGAGCAGCTTCAGGGGTTGGAACCTTGACGGCATCGCGAACAAGCAACCAGCCATTCTTCGCACCAGGAACCGAGCCCTTCACGAAGATAAGACCGCGCGCAACATCAGTGCGGACGATTTCAAGATTTTGCTGAGTACGCTGACGGTCACCCATGTGGCCGGCCATCTTCTTGTTCTTGAAAACCTTGCCTGGATCCTGGCGTTGACCAGTCGAACCATGGGCACGGTGGGTGATGGAAACACCATGCGATGCGCGCATACCACCGAAGCCCCAACGCTTCATGGCGCCGGCAAAGCCTTTACCCTGTGTGTGGCCAGTAATGTCGACCAATTGGCCGTCAATAAAATGGTCAGCAGAAACAGTTGCGCCGACTGGCAACAAGCCATCGGCATTATCAACGCGGAATTCAGCAACGCGCGCCTTTGGCTCGACTTGTGCTTTGGCGAATTCACCACGTTGCGGCTTGTTTACATTTTTCGCTTTACGGGCTCCTGCACCAAGGCGGACGGCAAAATAACCATCACGTTCCTCGTTGCGAGCTCCGACCACTTGGCAGCCTTCCAGCGCCAATACGGTGACAGGAACGTGACGGCCGTCTTCATTGAAGAGGCGCATCATACCCATCTTTTTCGCGATCACGCCAGTGCGCATGATCCATACTCCAACTTATGTCAGAGGCCCGGCTGGCACGATTACCAGGAGGGCGTGACGCCTAAATCCAGCCCTGAATTTTTAAGCATTGCCCCGTCCGGGCTAGGCACCAGCGGCTCACCTTAATGAGCAATCTGGTAAGACGGGGAACGCAGCCCGGATAAATCCGGCGGTATTCCTATTGTCTCACTTCGCTTTCGCGAAGATATCGGCTTACGCCAATTTGATTTCGACATTAACACCAGCAGCAAGATCGAGCTTCATGAGCGCGTCTACGGTCTGCGGCGTAGGCTGAACGATGTCGAGCAACCTTTTATATGTCCGAACTTCGAACTGCTCGCGCGACTTCTTGTCGACGTGCGGTCCGCGGTTCACTGTGAACTTTTCGATACGGGTAGGAAGCGGAATTGGTCCCCGGATAAGCGCGCCAGTGCGGCGTGCTGTGTCGGCAATATCGCCAGTTGCCTGATCGAGGACGCGATGGTCGAATGCTTTCAGGCGGATGCGAATATTTTGCGTTTCCATGGTTTTACCAATTTCCAAATTCTATCAATATCAAAGAGCCGAAAAACAGCCATTCCGACTTACGCTTTCGAAGACGGAACCGCTGTTTTGAATTTCTTAAAACCGCCCCACCCGAATCAACAGAAACGGGTGGGATGCGCGGCCTATATTACTTCGTGATGGTGCTGACAACCCCAGAACCGACAGTCCGTCCGCCTTCGCGAATTGCGAAGCGAAGACCTGGGTCCATGGCGATTGGTGCAATCAACTTAACAGCGATAGTTACGTTGTCGCCTGGCATAACCATTTCAGTGCCCTCAGGAAGGATCACTTCGCCGGTTACGTCAGTCGTGCGGAAGTAGAACTGTGGACGATAGTTTGCGAAGAATGGTGTGTGACGACCGCCTTCGTCCTTAGAAAGAACGTAGATTTCTGCCGAGAACTCAGTGTGCGGCGTAACCGAACCTGGCTTGCAGAGAACCTGACCACGCTCAACTTCTTCACGGCCTACGCCACGAACAAGCGCACCGATATTGTCGCCCGCGCGGCCTTCGTCGAGCAGCTTGCGGAACATTTCAACGCCGGTAACGGTTGTTTTCTTGGTGTCCTTAATTCCGACGATTTCAACTTCTTCGCCAACCTTGACGATTCCAGTTTCAACGCGTCCGGTCACAACCGTACCACGGCCCGAGATCGAGAACACGTCTTCAACTGGCATCAGGAATGGCTTGTCAATTGGACGCTCTGGCTGCGGGATAGCTTCGTCAACGGCAGCCATCAGAGCAAGGACCGATTCCTTACCGATGTTGTCGTCACGGCCTTCAAGCGCAGCAAGCGCCGAACCACGAACGATTGGAATATCGTCACCTGGGAAATCATACTTCGAAAGAAGCTCGCGGATTTCCATTTCGACCAGCTCGAGGATTTCTTCATCGTCGACTTGGTCAACCTTGTTCATGTAAACAACAAGCGCAGGAACGCCAACCTGACGTGCAAGCAGGATGTGCTCGCGAGTCTGTGGCATCGGGCCGTCAGCGGCGTTCACAACCAAGATCGCGCCGTCCATCTGTGCAGCACCGGTGATCATGTTCTTAACATAGTCAGCGTGGCCTGGGCAGTCGACGTGTGCATAGTGACGCGCGGCTGTTTCATATTCAACGTGCGCCGTCGAAATGGTGATGCCGCGCTCGCGCTCTTCTGGAGCCTTATCGATGTTAGCGAAATCAACAGCGGTACCGCCGTATGTTTCTGCCATGATCTTGGTAATCGCTGCTGTCAGCGTGGTCTTACCATGGTCGACGTGACCGATGGTACCAATGTTGCAATGCGGTTTCGTCCGCTCAAATTTAGCTTTTGCCATTTTCTCAAACCTTCTTTCGATTAGGTAATATTTTGATCAGGTGGGACGACGCCGTCTGAATCAGGCGCCGCCATTAGTCGGCTTTTGCCTATCAGGCAAGCTTCTCCTTGATTTCGGCTGCAACGTTCGATGGCACTTCATCATAATGATTAAAGAACATCGAGTAGTTCGCACGTCCTTGCGTGAACGAGCGGAGCTGATTCACATAGCCGAACATGTTGGCCAAAGGCACCATAGACTCAACAACCTGGGCATTACCGCGGCTGTCAGTACCCTGGATTTGACCACGACGTGAGTTCATATCGCCGATCACATCACCCAGATATTCTTCAGGGGACACAACTTCGACCTTCATGATTGGCTCAAGCAGCTTAATGCCTGCCTTTTGCGCTGCCTCACGCATTCCGGCGCGGCCAGCGATTTCGAACGCCAGAGCCGACGAATCGACATCATGGTACGCGCCGTCATACAGCGTGATTTCAAAATCGATGATCGGGAAGCCGATTAACGAACCGGACAGGGCCGTTTCGCGCATGCCCTTTTCAACCGAGGGGATATATTCCTTTGGAATGTTACCACCCTTGACTTCATCCTTGAAGACAACGCCCGTGCCACGCTCGCCCGGCTTTACCGTGAACTTGATACGGCCGAACTGACCTGAACCACCCGACTGCTTTTTGTGGGTGTAATCAACGTCAACTTCGCGTGCGAGATATTCGCGATATGCAACCTGCGGCGCACCGACATTGGCTTCAACCTTGAATTCGCGGCGCATACGATCGACGATGATGTCGAGGTGAAGCTCGCCCATGCCCTTAATGATCGTTTGGCCCGATTCATGATCGGTCGATACGCGGAACGAGGGATCTTCAGCCGACAGACGATTGAGCGCAATGCCCATCTTTTCTTGGTCGGCCTTGGTCTTTGGTTCCACCGACAGTTCGATAACTGGCTCAGGGAATTCCATGCGCTCAAGAATGATCGGGAAACGTTCGGCGCACAATGTGTCACCGGTGGTCGTTTCCTTCATGCCTGCGAGCGCGATGATGTCGCCTGCAAATGCCTCATCAACGTCCTTACGTTCGTTGGCGTGCATTTCGAGCATACGCCCGACCTTTTCCTTCTTATCCTTCACCGAGTTCAGATAGGTGCCCTTAAGCAAACTACCCGAATAGATGCGGATGAAAGTGAGCGAGCCAACGAAGGGATCGTTCATGACCTTGAACGCAAGTGCCGAGAACGGCGCATCGTCAGCAGGTGGACGGCTGTCTGGCTCGAGCGTATCCATGTGGACGCCTTGGACGTCTTCAATATCGAGCGGCGAAGGCAGATAATCAACAACGGCGTCGAGCAATGGCTGAACGCCCTTGTTCTTAAACGCCGAACCGCAGCAGACAGGAACAAACGACTGATTCAGCGTACCCTTGCGGATCAGCGCCTTGAGCGTTGCAACGTCTGGCTCGTTACCTTCAAGATACGCTTCCATGGCGACGTCGTCTTGCTCAACAGCAAGTTCAATCAGTTCGCTGCGATATTTCGCAGCTTCCGCAGCCAAATCAGCAGGGATATCTTCGTAGAAGAAGTCCGCACCAAGCGATTCATCTTTCCAGATGATTGCGCGGTTGTGCACAAGGTCGACCAGACCCTTCAGATCGGCTTCAAGGCCGATTGGGATGTACAAAACTGCAGGCTTCGCACCCAGACGATCAATGATCGACTGCACGCAATATTTGAAGTTCGCACCGGTGCGGTCAAGCTTGTTGATGAAGCACATGCGCGGAACGCCATACTTATCGGCCTGACGCCATACGGTTTCGGATTGGGGCTCAACACCAGCAACGCCGTCAAAGCAAGCTACTGCACCATCGAGAACGCGCAGCGAACGTTCAACTTCAATCGTGAAGTCAACGTGGCCTGGTGTATCGATGATATTGATACGGTGATCGTTCCAGAAGCAGGTGGTAGCAGCCGACGTAATCGTGATGCCACGCTCTTGCTCTTGTTCCATCCAGTCCATTGTGGCTGCGCCATCATGAACTTCGCCGATTTTGTAAGACTTGCCGGTGTAGAAAAGGATGCGCTCGGTGGTCGTGGTTTTACCGGCGTCGATATGCGCCATGATACCGATGTTGCGATACATACTCAGTGGATGGCTGCGTGCCATATTCATTACTCCGAAGTGTGAGCCACCGAAGTGGCTCGGAAAGGATTACCAGCGATAGTGAGCGAACGCACGATTGGCTTCCGCCATACGGTGCGTATCTTCACGTTTTTTGACAGCGTTACCGCGGTTCGATGCGGCATCCATCAGCTCACCCGACAAACGGGCGGCCATTGTGGTTTCGCTGCGGTTACGGGCAGCGCCGATCAACCAACGAATCGCAAGTGCCTGCGCGCGCTCTGGACGCACTTCGCAAGGCACCTGGTAGGTCGCACCACCAACGCGGCGGCTGCGGACTTCGATGCCTGGCTTTACGTTATCCAGCGCTTCATGGAAGGTCTGGATTGGATCTTTCTTGGCGCGGGCTTCAACGGTTTCCAAAGCACCATAAACAATACGCTCTGCTGCTGACTTTTTACCGTCAAGCATCAGGTTGTTCATGAACTTAGAAAGGACGATATCACCGAATTTGGGATCGGGAAGAATGATGCGCTTTTCGGGACGACGACGACGTGACATATTTTATTTCCTTTATCTCATGGGACCAGTGGCAGCGCGGATGCGCGCCAATCGGGCCAGCCAATGGTACGTTCGAATTACTTCGGACGCTTTGCACCATATTTGGAACGCGATTGCTTGCGGTCCTTGACGCCCTGCGTATCGAGTACGCCGCGAAGCACGTGGTAACGCACACCGGGAAGGTCGCGAACGCGGCCGCCACGGATAAGCACAACGCTATGCTCCTGAAGGTTGTGGCCTTCACCTGGGATGTAGGAAATAACTTCACGTTGGTTGGTCAGACGGATCTTTGCAACCTTACGCAAAGCCGAGTTCGGCTTTTTCGGGGTCGTTGTGTAAACGCGGGTGCAAACGCCGCGCTTCTGTGGGTTTTGGTCCATCGCAGGGACCTTGGACTTGACCTTCTGCGGGGTCCGGCCCTTGCGGACCAGTTGGTTAATCGTTGGCATATCTTCACCTTTTTAAAGCGGTTACTTTGGGTGGGCAGCCGTATTTTGCGGTGGAGGCTCAGCCTTTGGCCCACCCGGCCGATCACACAATGTGCTGCTATTCTGAGTATTCCCCAATTGACCAAAGAGAATCACACCTCCAGCCTTGGGAATGCGGGCCATTAGCGCCCGTTGGCTGCCGGGTCAAGGGGTGCCAATACGCTCCGTCAGCACTTCATTTTCGATCCTGATCCGCCACCACAGCAACGCCGCATTGAGGATTGAGAAGGTGACCGCCATGGCAGGTGCACCGAGGAGGAGCGGCAGGAGTGCAATCTCGACAACGACGAGCGTATAATTTGGGTGCTTGATAAACCGGTAGGGCCCTCGCTTGACCCGCGGAAAGTGAGGCGCGCTGATGATGCGTGTAGTCCACCAACGGCCAATGCTCGCCAACGTCCAAAAACGGAAGGTCTGGCTAGCGATAAATGCATTCAGCAAAAGCAAATCGGGCGCAGCTGAAGGCACGGCAAACAGCGCAATTGCGATTAACCAGCCACTGTGCAGCAGGATAAACAGAGGGTAATGCTTCGCGCCATGCTCGCGGCCACCTTCGGCAAGCAAGCGGCGGGTGTTCGCATTGGCATAAGCCAACTCTGCCAGCCGCTGGATAATGACATAAGCAAAAACCGCTAGCGCCCACATTGGCCAATCAAACAACGTCATGGCTGCGTCCCCTTATTCGCCATGACCGAGCCGCAAAACCGGTACCCACTTTTGCTGGTCATGGCTTGAGGACCCCCATAGCGCCAACAAAACCCGGCCCAAGCGCGGTCAACAGGGTGGGCTTTGTCATGGGCCCAGCGGCAAGCAAAGCTTCCAACACAAACAATGCCGTCGGCGAGCTCATATTTCCATTTTCGCGCAAGACGGCGCGGGTTGCTCGCAAGTCATTGCCCAAATATTCGGCCAGTGCATCCACCACGCGACCGCCGCCGGGGTGGCAGGCTGGTTCCGCCATGTCAGATTTCGCTAGCCCCTGCGCTGCGATAAACTGGTCGCAGACTGGCGCAAAATGGCTGTTCACGAAAACAGGAATATCGCGCGCCAAAACCAGATCAAATCCCGTGTCGCCAATTTCCCAGCCCATCATGTCCAGCGTATCCGGCCAGACATGGGTTGCAAAGGCGCCCAATTCCGGCCCTGCCCCCGACCCAATGATCGCGGCAGCGCAGCCATCGGCAAACAAAGCGAGGGCCACCATATCCTTTTTATCCATGCGCGCATGGTCATAGGCAAGGCTGCAAAGCTCAAGGCTTACAAGCAAAACTGGCTTTGCCGGGCACGCACGGTAAAGGTCGGCTGCAACCCCAAGGCCGATGACCCCGCCCGCACAGCCATACCCGAACAAGGGCACACAGCGTGTGTCTGGCGCAAAGCCCATAGAGGCAATCATCCGGCTTGGCAGGCTAGGGGTCATGGTCCCTGTGGTGGATACAAAAACAACTTGTCCGATGTCAGCGGCTTTCATACCCGCCCGCGTAAGCGCTTGCGCAGCAGCCGCCTCAAACATCTGTGCTGCCGTATTTTCGTAGACCTGCGCGCGCCCTGCCCAGCTTCTAGCGTTAAAATAATATTCTGACGGCATTGCGATATGGCGTTGTGATATGCCGGTATTGCCCAATATCTCGGCCATGCGCGGCGGCAGGGCCTGCCCTTTTGCCTCCGCCAAAATCGAAAGGACATCAGCTTGCGTAATGCGATGTGGCGGCAAAGAAGTACCGAGCGAAATTAGTTTGGGTAGAATCTGGGTCATGAACGTTAACGGTTAAACCTGTTAAAAGGTTTCCGCTAGGCAGACTTTACCCTTAATCTACTATCCGTCATCGCACCGCAAAGATGACAAGCGGCGATCAGCTTGATAGAGGGCCGCCGAACCGACATTGAAAGAAGCCACAATTATGACTGCCATCACCCGTCCAGTCCGCACCCGGGTAGCGCCTTCGCCAACGGGCGACCCACATGTCGGCACCGCCTATATCGCGCTCATCAATTACTGCTTTGCCAAAAAGCATGGGGGCGAATTCTTGCTGCGTATCGAAGATACCGATCAGGCGCGGTCCACGCCGCAATCAGAAAAAATGATCCTGGAGTCGCTGCGCTGGCTTGGCCTGAGCTGGGATGAGGGTCCCGATGTCGGCGGCCCGCATGGTCCCTATCGCCAGTCGGAACGCAGCGCGATTTACACCGCACATTGCGACCAGTTACTTGCCGATGGCCATGCGTTCAAATGCTATTGCACGCCCGAAAAACTCGCAGCCTCGCGCGCAACGCAAATTGCGGCGAAACAACCGCCGAAATATGATGGCACATGCCTTTCAATGAACGCTGACGATACCGCAAAACTTGACAGCGAAGGCGTCCCCCATGTCGTCCGGATGAAAATCCCTGCCGAAGGCAAATGCATCGTTCAGGACACGCTGCGCGGTGAGATAGAGTTCGAATATTCTGTCGTCGACATGCAAGTGCTAATGAAATCCGACGGCCTGCCCACTTACCATCTCGCCAATGTTGTCGATGACCATCTTATGGGCATCACCCATGTGATGCGTGGCGAGGAATGGATTTCGTCGGCACCCAAGCATTTGTTGCTGTATCAATATTTCGGTTGGGAGCCCCCCGTGCTCACGCATTTGCCGTTGTTGCGCAACGCCGACAAATCGAAACTGTCGAAGCGGAAAAACCCGACAAGCATCTTATATTATCAACGCGCAGGCTATTTGCCGCAGGCGATGCAGAACTTCCTTGGTCTGTTTATCAAATCGGCCAGCGAAGAAGACGAAAAAACCTCGTTGCAGACATTGATAGACGAATTTGATGTCCACAATATCTCGCTTGGCGGACCTGTGTTCGACACATCGAAGCTGGATTGGTTAAATGGCCGATATTTGCGCGAGGAATTGAGCGTTTCGGAGTTCCTTGATGCGGTCAAGGCATGGGCGCTCAATGTTAGCTACCTGACGCCCATCGCCGAAATGGCGCAGGCGCGGATTACCAAAATGTCGGACCTTGGCGGCCTGACCGCGATGTTCTTCATGAACCGGATTGATGGCATGACAGCTGAACGGCTGCGCGACGGTGTAAAGCTTGAGCAGGATGCACAGCGCGCAGCCTACACTATCGCTTTGCAGCAGTTCGACGGCATGATCGCGTGGAACAAAGAAGGCGTTGAAGCAAGCTTACGTCGCACCGCCGAGGTTCTGGACGCCAAATTGAAGGACGTCATCCGGCCATTCTACATTGCCATCACCGGCAGCGCGCAGGGCGTTCCCTTGTTCGATGCCATCACCCATCTTGGCCGCGACATCATTCGGGAGCGGTTGCGCCACGCGATGGAATTGCTGGGTCCAGCAACGTCGAAAGAGGCTAAGGCCTGGACTGATCTATTGACTGCGCCGCCTAAGGCAGAATGACCACCTTTTCATTACCCGACGGTTGGAAAGCGCCGCTGCAAGGCGCGCTGGCCACACAAGAGACACTGGCGCTCCAGCGCTTTCTGGGCGGCGAGATAGCGGCGGGCAACACAATTTACCCGCCGCAAGACGCATGGTTTCGTGCGCTTGAGCTGACGCCTTTGGACGCAGTTCGCGTCGTCATTTTGGGGCAAGACCCCTATCATGGGCCAAGGCAAGCACATGGTCTGTGCTTCAGCGTGCCGCAAGGCGTGCGTCCGCCACCAAGCCTGTTGAACATTTACAAAGAGCTGGAAAGCGACTTGGGCATTCCGCGGCCAACGCATGGCTTTCTGGAGCATTGGGCCAAACAAGGCGTCCTGCTGCTCAACAGCGTGCTGACCGTCGAAATGGGCAAAGCCGCCGCGCACAGCAAAAAGGGGTGGGAACAATTTACGGATGCTATTGTGGCGGCCGTGAACGACCAGCCGGAACCCGTTATATTCATGCTTTGGGGCGCTTATGCTCACAAAAAAGCAGCAAATGTCGATACCAGCCGCCATTTGGTGCTCAAGGCGGCGCATCCATCGCCCTTATCGGCGCATAACGGTTTTTTAGGGTGCAAACATTTCTCGCAATGCAATGCCTTTCTGGTTAGCAACGGGCGTCCCCCGATTGATTGGAAACTGCCCAATGTCGTTGAGTGAGCAGCCCCACCGCCGCTTTAATCCGCTGAAAAACGAATGGGTTTTGGTTTCCCCGCATCGCGCCCAACGTCCGTGGCAGGGACAGCAGGATACGCCCGACAATGCCGTTCGGGCCAAGCATGACCCCGATTGTTATTTGTGCGCGGGCAATGCGCGCGCTGGCGGTGTGCGCAATCCCGATTACAAAAATGTCTATATTTTCGACAATGACTTTGCCGCATTGGTGCCTAGCGAAGGGTGCGGAGTAGCCGAAAGCAAACCCTTGTTTCGTGCGGCTCTCGCGCATGGAACCTGTAGAGTCATTTGCTTTTCCCCCGACCATGGGGAAACCCTACCCGAAATGCCATTGGGCGACATTCGCATGGTCATCGACACGTGGGCCGCGCAAGAAGCAGAGCTTTCCGCTGCCCATGCTTATGTCCAGATTTTCGAAAATAAGGGCGCGATGATGGGCTGCTCCAGCCCGCATCCGCATGGTCAGATTTGGGCGACCGATTATGTCCCTGCCGAGCCAGCCCGCGAAGATGAAACACAGGCAGCATATTTCAAGCAACACCAGTCGGCAATGCTGCTGACCTATGCCGCGCAAGAAGCCGAGGACGGTGCGCGTACTGTCGCAAGCAACGATCATTGGATTGCGGTCGTGCCTTATTGGGCAAGCTGGCCGTATGAAATCTTGCTGATGCCGCGCTTTGCGGTTCAGCGCCTGAACGCGCTCACGCCACCGCAGCGTGATGATCTCGCCGATATCTTAAAGGCGGTCACCATAGCCTATGACAATTTGTTCCAGACCAGTTTTCCGTATTCGATGGGCTGGCACGGCGCGCCAAGCGCGACAGCGGATGCCCCGCATTGGCAATTGCATGCGCATTTTTATCCGCCGCTGCTGCGCTCGGCCAGTGTGCGCAAGTTCATGGTCGGCTATGAAATGCTTGCCGAGGCACAGCGCGACTTGACGCCAGAAACCGCTGCCGAACATTTGCGCGCCACGTCCAAAATCCATTACCGGAGCCAGCCATGACCCCGCAGGACTTGGCGCTATATAATCGCGTGACCGCGAGCTTTGCTGAGCGATTTGGTCACGCCCCCGACCTCGTCGTGCGTGCACCCGGTAGGGTCAACTTGATCGGGGAGCATACCGATTATAATGACGGCTTTGTCCTTCCTTGCGCCATCGGTCCTGCGACCATGGTCGCTATCAGCAAACGCCATGATAACAATGTCGAGGTCATCGCAGCCGACTTCGGAGACGCGGGCGATCAGTTCGGCTTAGCACTACCCCTACAACGCAATATAGAGCAGCCCTGGGCCGATTATGTGCGCGGGATGATATCAGCCCTGCTAAATGCAGGCTATGCCCTCAGCGGCGCTAAAATCGCCATTGCGGGCAATCTGCCAAAAGGCGCTGGGCTGTCTTCATCGGCCTCGCTCGAAGTTGCCGTGGGCAAGGCCATGTCGGCACTCGCGGACATCGACATAGACAACACGCGCCTCGCGCAGATCGCGCAACGGGCGGAGTGCGATTTTGTCGGCACCCAATGCGGCATCATGGATCAGTTGATTTGCGCACAAGGCAAGGCTGGCCATGCGCTGTTAATCGATTGCCGCAGCCTTGGTTTGACCGACGCGCCAGTGCCTGATGATGTCGCGATCATGATCGTACATTCCGGCGTCACGCGTGGATTGGTAGACGGGCATTATAACGCACGGCGGCGTCAGTGTGAGGCGGCCGCCACAGCCATGGGCGTGCCAGCCTTGCGCGACGCAGATCTGGACATGCTGGCCGCAGCAAGTCTGGACGCGGTCACCAAAAAGCGGGCCCGCCATGTCATTACCGAGAACCAACGCACGCTGGATGCCGCCGACGCGCTTGCCAAGAGCGACCTTGCAACGCTTGGCATGCTGATGGCGCAAAGCCACATATCCATGCGTGACGATTTCGAAATCACTGTCCCGCCAGTTGATGCGCTAGTGACGATGTTGCAAAAGGCGATTGGCACGCCAGGCGGAGCGCGTATGACCGGTGGCGGGTTTGGCGGCGCGTGTGTCGCGGTTATGCCAATCGCAATGGTTGCGGACGTGCAAGCCGCAATCACGGCGGAGTATAGAACGCCTGAAGGCAACGCCCCCATCATCATGGTAGAGCGCCCTGGACCTGGAGTTGCAATTTTATGATCGCCAATGTGTTTAAGCAGGCGCTCCGTGAGCCCCTGGTCCATTTTCTTGCTGCGGGTTCCGCGCTGTTCCTTGTGATGGGTCAGTTCGGCGGTGAAGACAGTCTTGACCGGAGCATCACGATAAATGAGGCAGAGGTCACGCGTCTGGCATCGCAATGGGAACAGACATGGAGCCGTCCGCCCAGCTCCCAAGAGCTCGACAGCGTCATCCGCGATTATATCAAGGAAGAGGTCTATTTCCGGGAGGCGATGCGCCTTGGCCTTGATGCCGATGACCCGATCATCCGCCGCCGTTTGCGCGCCAAAATGGAATTTCTCGCAACAGCGGAAATCCAGAATATGGAGCCATCTGATACAACGCTGCAACGTTATTACGCTGCCAACAAAATGCGCTACGCCGAAAAACCGACATTCAGTTTTGACCAGCAATTTTTGGGCGAAGAGGAAGACAAAGCGAAAGCATCGCTGGCGGCCCTGACCGCTGGCAAACCCGTGCAAGCTCAACCGCTCAGTGTCGCCGCAAGCATGGACAGCGCGCCATCAGATACTGTCGCACGGCAATTTGGCGACGCATTTGCCGACAGCCTGCGCACGCTGCCGCAAGGTCGCTGGAGCGGGCCTGTGCAATCCGGTTTTGGTTGGCATGCCGTGCGCGTGCGCAAGGTCGTTGCTTCGGGCACGCCCAAATTGTCGGATATCCGCCAACGTCTCTCCAATGACTGGCGTGCAGAAACACAGACCACACGCGAAGCCGCCGCATATCAGGCGCTGCTGGACGGATATGACATCCGCATCGCCAAGCCGTGATTTTCCGCATCCTTCTTTTGATCTTGCTCGCCGCGGGGTTCACCGCGGATGTCCGCGCTGACGATTTACGGCCGGGCTATCTGGAAATTCGGGAGATGCCCGCCCCCAACGCGGCGGTGCATCAATATGGCATCACATGGAAAGCGCCCATCCGGCCCGGCCTTGCCGCACGCGTGGTGCCGGTTTTTCCAAATGATTGCACCGCAACCGAACCGGTGCGCAGCATTGACGCGGCCGCATTGCTTGCGCGCTGGGATATCACGTGCCGTGGAACATTGGCTGGCCGATCGGTCCGTCTAAGCGGGATAGAGAACACAGCAGCCGATGCGCTGCTGCGATATCAGTCTGCAACCGGCATAACGCAAGCAGCAAGGCTGACGCCGGCTAACCCCGCCGCTGTCATCGCGCATAAACCTGACAGGTGGCAGGTCGCACGCACCTATTTCGTGACGGGCGTCGAACATATCCTCATGGGATATGACCATCTGCTGTTTGTGCTGTGCCTTGTGCTCCTGCTCAATGGTGCAAGGCGTGTCATAGCCACAGTCACAGCCTTTACGGTGGCGCACTCCATCACTTTAGTGGCGACGACGCTTGAACTGATTAGCTTGCCCGGCCCGCCGGTCGAGGCTGCTATCGCGCTGTCTATTGTGTTTCTAGCCGTGGAAATTGTGAAACGCGAACCGGGCGCGCCGCGCCTATCGGAACGTATCCCATGGGTTGTCGCCTTCCTGTTCGGTTTATTGCACGGCTTCGGCTTTGCAGGCGCGCTCGCCGAGATCGGATTGCCCCAGGGCGAAGTTCCTATGGCGTTGCTGACATTCAATCTGGGGGTTGAGGCTGGCCAAATTGTCATCGTGAGCGGTGCCATGTTAATATTATGGGCGCTGCGCCGGGCAAACGCCCTCTACGCCGCCCGCGCCCACATTATCGGCGCCTATGCCATCGGTAGCGTTGCGGCCATGTGGCTACTGCAACGTATCCTTGCAGGCTAAGACATGATGCGGGAAGGCAGCGAAATTTAAGGCTGCCGGTTTATCCCCAAGGACAAGATGCAGGTGTGACGGCTTCGACATTATAAATCCCGTCACTGCCAGCCGGACCAACCAGATCGCGCTTTTCGCGCACAACCATCGATGCCACCTGACTTATCGTGTGGTCCGTCAACCTTGTGAAGCCGTTAACAATCAGGGGTCTGAAATAATATTGGAGTTCTACAAACATAAGCACGCCACCGGATGGCGGTGAAGCCTGTCGACCAACCGGCCCGATACCAGTTACGTTTGTCGAGGTCGCTTTGGTCCCATAATGAGATGCATAGAAATTGGCAGTGCCTGTGCATCTTTGCCATCTAATGCGGTAACGCGGTGCGGATATGTCGAAGGGGCTCACCTCCTCAAGGCTCGAAAGTATGATCCGTGTATTGCCGCGTATCGATGGAACGCCAGTCACGGGGTCAACGAAGGAGTGGCTCCCGCCAACCGCAATGCGGTCTCCCTCGCGCAGCGAACCTTCAAAAACATCCTTTATTTGAACCTCTGAAATTGTCTTATTGCTGGTGAGCGCATTGGCGCCGATACGCGCAGCACTGTCTGCGGTGTGCAGGGCAATCTGGTTCAACTGCATGACGACTGACGCATAATTTGCAATTTCTACACCGCCTATTGTCAGTCCCAGAAAAAATGGCAGAGACACGGCAAGCTCTACCATGGCGAGGCCGCTCTGGTTCCTTTTAAGCCGCCCAAGCGTCAGAGATAGTTGTTTCAGCGCCATTTCAGGTCGACGGACAATTGGTTTGGACGGGAGGCCCATAAACAGATTGCTCCCCATATGGTTGGTTCACCAAGATCGAGTTCGACTCCAGCTCTACATTTTCGGGCAAACCGAGCATGCTTGCCATTGGGAACAGGCGCGGATAGCTAACCTTGAATGTGATGATAACAATATCTTTGGCGCCGCCCTGGCCGTTCGACCCGCCATCCGAATCCCAAATCCCATTGCGATTGGTGTCGATGAAACTTTCACCAGGGTCGCATCGCAAATTGGCACCAGCGGGCGCTTCGATCACCGTTTCGGCGCGGGCCAAAGCGGCCTCGGAAAAAGTTTTATAGTAGCGCCTAGTCGACGTTATGGTTGCTCTAGGTGCCAAAGTTAAAACGGCTTCCTGAACACGAAGATCAATGAATTCTTGCGCTGTTACCATTGAGGCACCTTCAAGCGACGAACTTCGCGCCGCGCTTTGCATCGCACCATCGAGTATAGCACGGACATAATAACTATGGCCGATATCCATCGTCCCCAGCATCATTAACATTACAACTGGCGCAATGAGGCCAAATTCAATGACAGAAGCACCGTCTTCTCGGCGCAGCAGGCTTGCTGTTGAGCATATTGCCACCGTATCGCCTTATTGCGTCAGTCGGAGCGCTGATATTTCCGCAGCGATTGCTTTAAAGTTGCTAATCAAGATGCTGACACTTGTCGCTTCGAAAAACTTGCCAGGCGTCGCACATGCTCTCAGCCGGTCGTTGGTGGCCGATCCAACATTGCCATATGATACAACCCACAGGTTGATATTCTTGTTTTTGATAGCCGTACACAAGGCGGCCGAGCGGGCGTTCGTTAAACTATTCAGCTGGCTATTCGAGGGCGCTGAACTGGTCGGTGTTTGGCGGCGATCATACCAATGGATACCATAAGCCGCATAGTCATCGTTGATGACGTTAGTTTCGCCGTCCGTCATGAAAACCATGTGCCGTTCGATGGTGACATTTTCCGGCGCATTTAACGCGGCAAAAATACCTGTTGGTGACATAATGCGCGCGCCCCACAATAGTCCGATGTCATGATATGTATTGCCGCCAACAGACAATCCATTGACATAATTCCGGAAATCGGTTGGCGCCCATGTTTGGAACTTACGCGCTGCTGACGGACAGTTTGAGGATGGGGCGAGCATGTTTACACCATCATTTCGGCCCACAAAAACATCGTTCAACGTTCGTGTCGACGACCGCGTTTTCAATCCGGAAATGTTAGATATGAGGTACCGTTCCCACACTGCGCCGGTAAGCATTGGGCCCCATTTTGTTGTGGCATCGGCGGTAGGTGCCATATCAATGTCCATATCGAGCGCGGACGAAGGGATTGGGCTCCAATCATCCGATGGATCATTGTCCGGTCCGCGGAACGTCTGCCGCTCTTCGATACAACCGTTCCACGACACCGGCGTGCCGGCCCCGTCGGTGCCGATGGGAAGTTGAAATGACGCGCGATATGCACTTGCCCCGATGTCCTTCAGGTTGCCAACATTGAAGGTGACAGGCTTATACGTCCAGCCAGAAAAATAGCTGTTCCGCGTCCATGTGATCGGCGTGGTTGTTTGCGTTGTGACCGTCCGGATATTTTGCGCGGTATCCCGAAATTGCAGTTTGCAAATACCCTTTTTGCTGGGGTCAATGTCCGCAATGAAAAGATAACTATACGAGCGGGTAGACGTTGTGGTGCGTTGCTCAAAAGTTTTGGTGCGCATTGTATCGGGCTCTGCAGGCATCGCGGGTGACTGAGACACGAATGCGGTTGGACCGACAGTGGTCGTCGTACGTGAACTCGGCGGGGACAATCGCGCGCAATCTGTTGCTGTTGTCGACAAATACCAGTCATAGGTAACACCACTTTGCACGACATCCTGTTCGGTATCCGCCCAGTCTGTGTTTGCGACTGCTGTGTCGGTTGAGCCCAATGTCGACGCCGCGCTTTCACTGCCATAATTGGCAGACGCCGTGGCATCGGTGACAATATTTGCTTCACGCGACTGATATGCCCACTGGTCGGCCATATAATCCAGCGGCAAGAGGCGGCCGACGTTTACATTAACGGCATAAGGCACAAACCCGAACCGAAGCTGGACGCTGCCTGTATTGGTGTTGGACGGATCGGTTGTTTCGCCGCAGTCCGCTGGCGTAACGTCTGTAATATTCTGTTTTGATAGCGCCTCATAGAAGCATTTGACTGCCTTTCGAAGTCCCGAAATCTTGGTTTCGGCTGATCCCGAAGCCGCCTCATTCATGGACCCGGTGGTATCAAGGACAAACATGACATCGCTGTTCGGTATGCGCAGCTCGGCCTGACATCTGACAGAGATGACTTTGGCATCCGATCCCAACACCTGCATAAGCGCCATTGGGACAGTGGCCGAAGCGACCCCTACAACATTTCCACCAGTCTCCGAGAAACTGCGTGTTAAGTCGGTCGATCCATAGGCACCATTTTCAAAATTTTGGTCGAATATTTTCTGAGCCTGCGTATTTGCGTTCCCGCTATATGCCGCCCAGCTACCGACGCCCATGGTTTTGCGTCCATTAAGCGCGCCAGCGTCACAGGCGCCCTGCAGCCGGGATTGCGTAAGATAGAGGCGGCTCATGTCCACGGCGCCACCAACCAGGCCAATGACAGGAATCATAGCCGCCGCCAGAATGGCAATGATATTGCCTTCCTCGTTCTTCAAAAGGCGCGACATTACGCCACACGCGTGCGTGGCATCGGTATTCTTTATCACGGCTGGACCCCCGTTAATAAGACATCGCATGTCGTTACGGGTATCTTCGTTACGGATGTATTAAGAAATCAAGTTACCGATAAGTTAACTATTCGTAGATGCACGATATCTAAGCATGATCCACTTCAACCTGACTTCGAGAATCCCTTTTTACGCTGGCTATTTCCCGCTGTTGCGAAATGCAAAGCGCAGGAGCTGGTACCAAAATGGTAATCAAGGCGCGCAAACAGTGTCGGGTATCACGACCCACACATGAATTTACATCTTGTCCGCGGTGTTCAGTACGCGCTGATTTCAGAAACCGATGAAGCGCACATTACCTTCAACTGGCTCCCGCTGACGCTCAAATCCGTTTACCGCTGCGTCCTCATCACGATAGCCAATGGCGATACCGCAGAAGAAAATGTGCGTTTCATCCGAAACACCGATAAACTCTTTGATGAGCTTTGCATGCATTGAGAGAAATTCTTGAGGGCAGGTGTCCAGCCCTTCTTCGCGAAGCAACAGCATGACGGTCTGCAGCCACATACCGACGTCGGACCATTGCGGCGATCCCATGCGGCGATCAAAATAGCACAGCAATACAGCAGGGGCATTGAACGACATTACATTGTTACGAACGAAATCGCCGCGCGCATCCGTTTCAGAGCGGCCAATGCCCATAGCCTGATACATCGACGCCCCAACCTGCGCCAGGCGCGCTTTGCATTCAGGAATGACCTCTGGGTCTGACCATGAATATTCGGGCGGATCCTGCATCGGCGAAACCAGCATTTTCTGTTGCAGTTCAGCAAGCGGCGCGCCTGTTAATATCGTTGCTTCCCAAGGCTGGAAATTACAGCCTGACGGCGCCCATCTTGCCTTGTCCATGACGCGATGCAGCAGCTCCAACGGAACGGTTGTGGGTGTAAACGCGCGGACAGAACGGCGCGACAGTACGGCTTGGCTGACAGTTAATTGGTTCATGCAGTTTTCCCTGCATATCTAAGGGCAATCGGTCAAGTCCAAGCAGCGTTCATCTACGCAAGCCAGATTATGTGATCACAGAAAATATGGAATATATGGTGCCGCCTATAGGATTCGAACCTACGACCCCCGCATTACGAATAATGCACAAAGCAGGCAAAAGCAGTGATTTTATCACATAGTTGTATAGTTTGTTGTATAGTATAAATTAGAAAAATACCATATTTTCAATATGTTGGTCGTGTTTACCCGATCATTTTTTATGTGAAATTACAGGCAGATAAGTCGCAGCGTCAGTTTAGCTGATGCTATAAATCTGCGAAATATTCACGTTGTCGGGTAACACGACCCACACATCACTTTATGGAAATACCATGTAGTTCCAGACGGGCAGATACAATGGCTCTCCCGCAGATGTTAACGGCGTGACAACATCAACCACAGTGCCGCTATGCGCTGGAGCAGTCGAGAATGGACTTACAGGAATTGCGATGTTGGTCGTCAATTGCCGTCGGTCGCCAAAAGGTGCAGCGCGTCCGTCGACAGAAGTTGATGCTCCGAAGACACCAAGACCGATTTGGCTCCAATTCAACTCAATCGCAGCCAACGGCACGAGCTCATCTTGCTGGTGCGTAAAGCCATATTGGCGCGCAGCGGGCGTCGCATTGGGTAAGCTAGTCCACTGAGCAGGCAAGCCATTTGCATTGCCAGTGTCACCTGGCCCCGAAAACATTGCTATGCGATCCAGGACGTGAAGCTTGCCCATGAAAGCAGCATGTCCTGAGCCTTGTGAATGACCTGCAACGGTTATGACCGACCAGTTCGGAGCCCCGCCTACAAGATATTGTCCCCAGCCTTCATTTGGATAGTTGCTATGCATATATGTAAGCATTGCAACGAGGCGGCCTGTGATAGAGTTTGATTGGGAAATTGACACCAGCGGACTTGTATCAATACCCGTGATAATTTCGCGGCGTACCTCGCCTGCGCAATCAGATCGCGGAGAAAATGCACAGATTGTCCCAACTGCCTCATCATTTGGATAGGTCAAGCCTATGCTGTGAAAGCCACGCGCCGCTCCTGCCCTAACTATTAAGCGATAGAAGCGTGGAATCGCAGTAGTTCCAGGCAACATCACGAACAGGCGATTTCGCATGGATGCCGATGCTGGGTTAATTGCAAAATGGGCTGACAAATTGTCGGTAAGCGCGGCGTTGGTAAGCGCTGGCGCAATGTCCCGTTCAATGGATGTTATGCTCGAAGGCGGAGGAGCAGGTGGCGGAGGCGGTGCAGTCGGAGGCGTAGGCGTAGGCGCGATAATCACTGGCGGCGCTGCGCTGCTCTGAGCAGTATCGCTGCCACACGCACTTAAGGAGAACACTATACCAAGCGCCAACAAACTGACTTTCGGCTTTCCCATACTTCACCTCTTAAGTGCCGACCAATTGCGCTTACATAACTCTTGGCTAGTGTCTGGGAAAATTATCGACACAATGCAACTGAATGAATACGCCCGCAAGCTGATACCCGCTCAATGAGCTTTTGAACGAAAGAGCGTTAGGTGGTCGTGTCGCCATTGTCGGGCAACACGACCCACACATCACTTTTGCACTTTCCTGATTGGGCGCGTTAACCCCATCTCTGAGAGCAGAGCATCCAACTCACCCGCGTTAATAGCAGCAATGATCTTATCGATTGTCGGGATAAGCTGGTCGTGTTTCCCGACAATGATAGCGCCCTTCCCTTTCTCCAGTTCAAGTATCTTGTTGCCATACCTGATCGCCAACAGGCAGTTACCTACCGCATCCTGAAACCACCAACGCTTGATGCGTTTAGGCACATCAACAAGTGCCTTAGAACCACTGTCTGTCGAAACCCAACGACGGTGCATAATGTTCGGCAGAATTCCGTCACGATCAGATTCGGCAATCAACTTTTGCTCAGCAAGTTTAGTGATGAGTTTGTTCCGTCGGTGCTGCTCTGGGCTAATGCGCTGTGTTGTCGGGAGAACCGACAGTGAAAGGCTTTTGAGAATAGTCATGGTCATATTTACATCTCCTTATTGAGATGACGATCATGCTGCCGTTGGAGATATGATCCTATCCTGATCCTTACCAAGCATATGATACTTAGTGATAAATACACTCATCAAGGGGTGTAAAAATGGACGCACGAGAAGAATTGAAACGCTGGATTGCTATGGTGGTGCAGCTATCATCAGAGGAAGAGAGCAAGACGATCAAGCAGGACATTGACCTATTTCTGTCTGTAGCAGGGGAACTGTCTGGAAAGTTAGCTGAGAGAAACACGGCCCTTGCGCAACAGTGTCGCTCAACCAGCAAAGCAAAGCCACCAAAGCCTGCTCCTCAGAAAGCCCAGAAGCAACCTAAGTCAGAGCTAAGCACTGCTGATACCCCACAGCCCCAAAACGATTCAGAGGACCGTTCACAGGAGCGGAGCAAACAATTGCCGCAGAGACAGAAAGCTCAGCCATCACCAACTGATCAGCAACAAGCACTGCGCGGATATGTCTATGGAGCTCAGAATGATGAGGTTGCGTTTCGCAAAGCTGCAAAAGCATTTGCATCATGAACGACAAGCTAATTCAAAGCAAAAAGCGGCTGCACGACAGTCTGTTTGAACTGTATATGCAGGGTGGGCAGGAATTGTTTCAGGCTGGAACTCGTGGGCTGAAGCGTGACTTAATCATCAGGCTTGAGACAAGCGCACTTACTCCAGAGAAGGGTGAGATAATTCACTACTATGCAATCAATCGTTGGGATGAAGATAACGAGTTTGAGGAGTGGGCAAAACCATCTGTGGCGTTGTCATCGGAAGCTGAGCGTATTTTGGGTGTGACTAATTCACAGCTTGAAGGCTGTCGTCCAACGGATGTGGTGATGCAAAGCTTCGCAGCGTTTGCAGAGATCTGACCCTGCTTTTGATGTTCTGAATTGGCTAAGAGGGTGACATGAGCTTTGAATTATCTCTGAAATACCGAAACGAATACGGTGAACGCCACAGCGGCGGCTTTTAGGCGACCGTCACTACCTTCTGAACGACGACAACTGGGCCGAGAGCGGACTGTCTGCTTTCGGAACGACGAACGCGCAAAGCGGACTTTCCGGTTACGAGCCAATTGTGGACGTTAAATGGAGGCGATGGCTTTCACTTAAGCTGCTGTCGATGTGCAAGTTGATCAGCCCAATCGTTAGCCCAGCTATCAAGCGACCCGAGTTTTCCGACTAACGCCATTCCAAGGTCGGTCAAGGTGAACCCGTTATCGCCAAGTTCAATCAACGCTAGCTCCCTTAGCTCTTTCATCCGCTTGTTTAGCAGCGTTGGTGAAACGTCCTCGCATCGTGCGCGAAGCACGCGAAATGTAGCGCTGCCATGTCCAAGTTCCCACAATAGTCGCAATGTCCATCGCTGCCCCAAAACATCAAGAAGCGCCATGATGGGGCGTCCGGTGTTTGAACCGCGAACGCGTGTTCCGGGTAGCTTTGTCACATCGTAACTCCTGATTGACGCTACAATAAAAGTAGCATAGGTAACTTGCTACCTAGTTTGTAGCACAGAGACGAGTGATGACAAATCGATTGAGCCCGATAGCAGAGCCTTTTCAACCCGATGTAGCTGCGGCTCTGGCGGCTTACCCGCAGCAGGATGGCTACATATTGAGCTTGTTTAGAACCTTCGCGAACAGCCTCCGTTTCCTCAGGAAGGGTGTTCCAAATCTTTTGGACCGGGAAAGTCCGCTTTCTTTGCGGATCCGCGAGATCGTGATTCTACGCGTCACCGCCAACAAGAATTGCGAATATGAGTGGGGTGTCCATGTGAGCATATTCGCTGCCGCCGCAAAGTTTTCGCAGGCACAAGTCGAAGCGACAAGATCAGGACCAGTTGATCCGGATTTGTGGTCTGAGCCAGAGGCATATCTGTTGAAGGCGATTGACAGCTTGTGCTCAACAGGCAGGATCGAGGATGATGTGATTACGCGATTTGAAAGCGATTGGACGAAAGAGCAACAGCTTGAGATTTTCGCTCTTTGTGGAGCCTATCACACGATCAGCTTCGTCGCCAATTCCGCGCGATTGCCCAACGAATCATTTGGAGCGCTTTTCCCATAGAGTGACACGGTCGGATATTGATGAAAATGCATGCGGCAACTTTCCGAATTACGAACCGAAAACCAGACAGTCCGCTTCCCACCCAGTTGTAGCCGTTCCGAAAGTGGTGACGGTCGCCTAAAAGCTGCCGCTACGGCGATCACCGTATTCGTTTCGGTACAATGGCCGAAATTGGGCCGAGAGCGGACTGTCTGCTTTCGGAACGACGAACGCGAAAAGCGGACTATCAGGACACGAGCCAATTGCGGACGTTGGCAGCAAAGCCCTTTGCGTGACTGCGTCTCGCCCAATATCGGTCATCCAAGAATTTCAGACAGCCCCTAAAAGCAGACGCCAATCACCGTGTCGTGTTATGACAGAAATGAGTGGGAAGCTGGCTAAAGGTCTTTCGGGGGACGGAACGTCAAACTCGGTTACTCACGTTTAAACGCGAGCGATCATTTTGAAAATCCCGCTCGCACGAGCAATAAGTATATCGTTGGAGAGGATTGCCGCCTGGGCGAAGGCTATCGTGCGACCGACCTTGCTTGGTTCAGCACGAACTTCAAGCCATTCGCCTTGATTTCCAGTCGACAGGAAATCCGTCGACAGGTTGATGGTGAGCGCCGACATATTCTCTGCTTGCAGCACGCATGAAATTCCAAGAGCGTTATCGGCCAGCGCCGAAATAACCCCGCCATGCAGCATCCCTCGCGCGTTGCAATGCGACTTTGCGATGCGCAGTCCGAGACAGAACATGTCGCCATCCCGCCGGGAATAGAGCGGCTCCCACGGATCGGTGACGGGGCTGTTGCGGAAATGGCGCGCAAAACCGGGGGGAATGTTTTCTGTCATGTGCCGACAAATCCAGCAATGGCTTCGAACACGCGATGCGGGTCTTCAAGCTCTGGGGTATGCCCAAGATCATCAAAGGTTACGCAGGTTACATC
>CANIRZ010000008.1 GCA_947470185.1 Sphingomonadales bacterium
TAGCCTTATTTTCGATATGCGCCGCAAGGATGATGGCGAAGTCGTGCGGCAATTGGTGCTGATCCCGCAATCGCTCGCCCGCTTTGTCCGCTTACCCGGTCCCGGCACACGCTTCGTCACAATCGAGGCGCTGATCAAGCATTTCGTCGGGCAAATGTTTCCCGATTATTTGCTCGTCGCAGCGGGCGCATTTCGCATCATCCGTGACAGCGATATTGAGGTTGAGGAAGAAGCTGAAGACCTTGTCCGCTACTTCCGCAGCGCAATCAAGCGGCGCCGTCGCGGGCGGATCATTCGGCTGAAGCTGGAAAAGGGCCTGCCAAGCGAATTGGCGACATTAATCCGTTCGGAACTTGGCGCTGGCGCATCCATTGTGGTCGAAACGGTCGGCTTTTTGGGCATTGGCGACCTCGGGCAATTGGTGGACGAGGACCGACCTACCGTCAAATTCCCGTCATACTCCCCGCGCTTCCCGGAACGCATATTGGAACATGACGGCGATTGCTTTTCGGCGATTAGCCAAAAAGACATCGTTATCCACCACCCCTATGAAAGCTTTGACGTTGTGCTGGCGTTTCTGCAGCAGGCAGCGCTGGATCCGGACGTCGTGGCGATCAAACAAACGCTGTATCGTGCCGGCAAGCAATCCGGCGTCATTCGCGCCTTGTGTGAAGCGGCCGAGGCCGGAAAATCGGTGACTGCGATTGTCGAGCTCAAGGCGCGGTTTGACGAAGAGCAAAATCTGCATTGGGCATCGCAGTTGGAAAATTCTGGCGTGCAAGTGGTGTACGGCTTCATCGATATGAAGACACATGCCAAAATCTCTCTGGTGGTCCGCCGCGAGGCCGATGGGTTCCGGACCTATTGCCACTTGGGCACCGGCAATTATCACCCGATCACTGCCAAAGTGTATACTGACATCAGCTTCTTCACCGCCGACCCGCGCGTGGGCCATGATGCCGGACAGATTTTCAATTACATAACAGGTTATATCCCGCCTACCGAGTTGAAGCTGTTGACCATGAGCCCGCTGGGCTTGCGCGAAAAAATCATGTCGTTGATTGACGATGAAATTGCCCATGTCGCCGCAGGACGCCCCGGTGCAGTTTGGGCAAAGCTAAATTCTTTGGTCGATAAGGCCGTTATCGACAAATTATATGAGGCGAGCGAGGCCGGCGTCGAAATCGACCTTGTGGTGCGCGGCATTTGCTGCTTGCGGCCGGGCGTTAAGGGCCTGTCGTCGCGGATCCGCGTGAAGTCCGTCGTCGGGCGCTTCCTTGAGCACAGCCGTATTTGGGCGATGGGCAATGGCGCAGATTTGCCGAACCCCAATGCCAAAGTCTTCATCTCTTCGGCAGATTGGATGTCGCGCAATTTCGACCGCCGCGTCGAATATATGCTGCCGATTGAGAACCCTACCGTGCATGACCAAATCCTTGATCAGGTTATGGTTGCAAACCTCCTCGACAACCAGCAAAGCTGGATGCTGCGTTCGGATGGACGTTATGAGAGGGTGAAAGCCGGAAAAATGCCATTTAACCTGCATCATTATTTTATGACCAATGCGTCGCTTTCAGGACGCGGAGGCGCGCTCGCAGATGACAAGAAGGTTCCAACGCTGAGCCTCGTCCGACAAAGATGAAGGCGGTGCGTCAGGCCGTTATAGATATTGGCTCAAATACCGTCCGGCTCGTTGTATACGCGGGGCTACCACGGGCGCCCATGCCCATTTACAACGAAAAAAGCCGCGTAAAGCTTGGGGCGTGCCTCGCCGGTAATGGCGAAATTGACAAAGCGACGATGAAAAAGGCGCTGGCTGCGCTCGCGCGGTTCGAAACGCTTGCCCGCGCTATGCAGGTGGACAGCATGCGCGTGGTCGCAACCGCCGCAACGCGGGAAGCCAAAAACGGGCATGAGTTGGTCGAAAAAGCAGCCGCGCTTGGTATTCGCGTTGATGTTCTTGATGGCAATGCCGAGGCGACAGCGGCCGGCTATGGCGTGTTGAGCGATAATCCCTTCGCCAACGGTTATGTCGGTGATCTTGGCGGCGGCAGTCTTGAGCTTATCCGCATAGCCGATGGCAAATTGGGCGCGCGCGTATCGCTGCCGCTGGGCACATTGCGGCATGATATCCTGACGGGCAAATCAGCCAAGCAGGTCGTAGCAATGTTGCGCGATGATATTGCCAAGACAATGGGCAAGCGCGCCTTCCCGATTGAAACCGGCCTGCCCTTTTATATGATTGGCGGTTCATGGCGCAGTTTTGCGCGGTTGCACATGCATGCAACCGGTTATCCGCTCACCATATTGTCCAATTATGAAATGCCGCCAGAGGCTCCAGACGTGCTCGCCCCGCTTACGCAAGACAAAGACGCCTTAACGCGGTCCAACGTGGTCGCAGCGGGCCGTATTTCCGAACTGCCGGGGGCGACCACATTGTTGGGTGGCATTGTCGGATTATTGAAACCAAGCAAGCTCGTAACGAGCATCTATGGCCTGCGCGAGGGGTTGTTGTTTGAACAATTGACGCCCGCCGAACGCAAGCAAGACCCATTAATTGCCGCCGCACGTTTTGAAGGCGAACGGCTTGGGCGCTTTCCCTTTCATGGCGATGCCCTTGCCGAATGGATTGCGCCGGTATTTGCGGGGCAAAGTGCGCATGAGGCGCGATTGTGCCAGGCGGCGTGTTTGCTGTCCGACAGCGTATGGAACGTGAACCCCGAATATCGCGCCGACCATGCGCTCGACCTTGCGCTCGACGGCAGTTGGCCCGGCGTCAGCGCCAGCGACCGCGCCGTCATCGCAGCGGCTTTATGGACGGTGCACGCCGGAAAGCGCCCCCTTCCCGAAACGCTGATGGCATTGGCCAAACCAGAGGCGCTGGCCCAAGCGGTGATTTGGGGCCTCGCCATTCGCGTTGCCCACCGCCTTGATGGCGGCACCGGCGGCGCGCTTGGCGACAGCCGTCTCGAAGGCGATGGCGCGACGCTTCGCCTCTACCTCAAAGGCTCGGCCGTGCGGCTACAGTCCAACAGCGTCTCGCGCCGTTTGCAAGCGCTTGGCGAAGCGCTTGGCTATGCGCAGACCGCGATTATGGGCTGAACTAGGGTCCTGACCCTAAGTTTGGCGGGTGCGGGAGGAGAGTTTCCCTCCCCCCCATCACGCGCTCACCCCATCGGGTACAGTATCTCTTTCGTCACCTTGTGCACCGCGGTCATCACTTCATCGCTCAGCCTCAGGTCAATCGCGGCGAAAATATCGTCCAATTGATCTTCTTTGCTGACGCCAACCATGGTCGAGGCGACAAAGTCATGCTGTTTCGACCAAGCGGTCGCCAGCGTCACTGGTGACATGCCCGCCTCTTGTGCAATCGCGACAATCCGCATCGTGCTTTCAAGTGCGCGTGGCCCGGCAAAGCGTTGCGCCATTTCGACTTGGCGCGATCCGGCCATTTCGAGATAGCGTGAGAAACGCGCGCCTTCGGGGCGGGCGCCGTCGAGATATTTGCCCGACAACACGCCGCCACCCAAGGGCGAATAAGGCAGAAGGGAAATGCCCTCCTGACGGCAGACTTGCTTTAACTCGTCTTCAAACCGGCGGTTGTTGATCGAGAAATTATTCTGAATGCTCTCGTAGCGCGCGACGCCAAGCCGTTCCGATGTCGCCAACGACTTCATAAGGCCGTAGCTTGTTTCGTTGGAGCAACCCAATACGCGCACCTTGCCCGACCGGACCAGTTCGTCGAGCACTTCCATCGTCTCATCATAAGCAAGGCCATGGTCGGGCCAATGCGTCTGGTAAAGGTCGATATAATCGGTCTGCAACCGGCGCAGGCTTTCTTCGACCGCGGTGATGATATTGTGGCGATCCAGCGTGGTCATGCCGCCGCGCTTAGGCGATTTGAACCATGTGTGGCTTGGGCCGGAAACCTTTGTGGCCATGATGATGGCATCGCGGTTCTTGCCCTTCATCCAGCGGCCGACAATATCTTCTGTCCGGCCAACCCATTTAATGTCTGGCGGGACGGGATAGCCTTCGGCTGTGTCGAAAAAATTGATGCCGGCATCAAGGCATCTGTCGAGGATGCGATGCGCCTCCGTCTCATCGGTTTGCGACCCGAAGGTCATGGTGCCCATGCAGATGTCGGACACGTAAATGGCGCTTTTGCCTATGCGACGATGTTCCATATAATTCTCTCCCTAATATTGTCCGGCCGCACCAACGACCAAAAATGCAAGCCCGGCCAGCAGCCCAGCCACGCGGTTTGAACGGAAATGGCCAAGCGCGTTGCTGCCATCGGATTTCAGCGATGCGACTTGCATCCCCAAATGAAAGGCGACCGGAAGGAGCGCGACCAAAGCCTGCTTTTCGGGCCGGACACTCCAAATTGCCATGCCCCAGCCGAGCAGTGTCAAAATATAGAATGCCGCCACACCTGCTCGGACGTTACCGCCAAGCCGCAAGGCGCTCGATTTAATCCCGACCAACGCATCATCTTCGCGATCCTGCATGGCATATATCGTATCATAGCCAACGACCCAGAATATCGTGCCGGCATAAAGCCAGAACATGGCAGCATTGGCCTCTCCGGTAATGGCGACCCAGCCGACCAATGCGCCCCAGCTAAACACCAGTCCAAGCCAAAGCTGCGGCCACCAGGTTATGCGCTTCATAAACGGATATGCCGCAACCAGAAGAATGCTGCTCAAGGCGGCAATCTGCGCCTCCCACCGGAGCTGAATGAGCACCAGCAGGCCAATCGCGCACAAGCCAAGCAGAAACACCCATGCCGCCTGCATGCCAATAATGCCGCTCGGCAATGGCCGTGACGCCGTGCGCGCGACTTGCGCATCCAGATCGCGGTCCACGATATCATTATACACGCACCCCGCCCCGCGCATCACGATCGCGCCCAGCAGCATCCACAAAGCAAGGTCCCAGCGCTGGATAAGCCCACCCGATAGCGCCAGCCCGAAAATACAGGGCCAAAACAACAGCCACCAACCAATAGGACGGTCCAATCGCGCCAAAAGGGCCAACGCGCGCAGCTTCACCGGCAGCAGTCCAATGATGCCGCTATGCTCGCTGTCGGGGACAAGATTCGATGTCATAACGCGGGCACTGCCAAAATTAACCCTGCGCGTCATCTGCGAAGTTCGCGCGGGTTCAGTTGGGAGATGACGGCAGCCCTATTTGCGGGTAGACACGAGGCATGCCCGCAACACCCGCCTGGCCCCCAAAATCGACACCCCGGTTGTTTGTGGAACAACCGCTGGCTGTGGGCGCGACCCTGAACATCGCTGGCAACAGCGCGCATTACCTCACAGGCGTCATGCGCCTGAAAGAGGGTGCGCCGGTAAAGCTGTTTGACGATATTTCCGGCGAATATCTTGCGACGATAGCCCGTCTGGGCAAACGCGACCTTGACCTTACAGTCGATAGCAAATTGCGTGATCGTGAACTCAGCCCGGACCTTTGGATTTGTCAGGCGCTCGTTAAAAAGGACCGTTTCGACTGGATCGCCGAAAAAGCGTGTGAGCTTGGCATATCGCGCTTTGTGCCTGTGCTGACCGCACGCTGCGTAGTGGATAAGGTCAAGGATGATCGCCTGCGCACACATATGATTGAAGCCGCCGAGCAATGTGAGCGCACCGCGTTACCACAGATTGCAACGCTCACGCGGATTGAGGCGCTCTTACAAAAATGGCCAGCCGAACGAACGCTCTATTTCTGCGATGAACGCGGTGGCGAACCGTTTCTGGACGCCATTACGGCCGGACCTGGCGCAGTGTTAATCGGGCCAGAAGGTGGCTTCACAGACAGCGAAAATGCGGCCATCCGCGCGCATCCTAACGCGCGACCAGTATCGCTTGGCCCGCGCATATTGCGCGCCGACACCGCTGCGGTCACTGCTATTTCTGTTTGGATGGCCAAGAACGGCGATTGGTCGGGCTGACGTTCCGACAGGTCAGTCAATCTGGAACCACGGACCCGACCATGCCCTGTCGTTGCCAGATACTAAATGCGCACCAATTTGGACATAAACAGCGCTATAGCGCCTGCCTTTTTATGATTAATTTAACGATTTAACCGTATCTGCATCCGTCTGACGAAAACGGAAAGTGCGCAGTGATGACTGGTAAAAACAAGCTCCGGAGCAATTTTATGTCCGGCATCTGGGCAGTTCTGGGATTTCTATTCTTCTGTTGTTTACCTTCGCCAACATCGGCGCAGACGGTGAGCCAGTTTACCAACACCACCAGCGGCGCAATCGTTGACTCGCCAACTTGCGCGTCGACCGTAACCCGTAGCTTTACCGTCGGGACACTTACGGTTTCCGATGTCAATATTGGGATATTGTTAAGCCATAGTTATCGGTCCGATTTGCAGTTAACATTGACTGCGCCATCCGGAACATCGGTGCAGTTGATGAACGGCATCGGCGGTGCGGCGGACAATTTGAACGTCTTGTTCGATGACGAGGCCGCGGCCGTCATTGCATCGCATGTGTCGGACGATACCACTGGAGCCGCCCCACCCTATGCACGCACATTTCGGCCAGCGGCAGTGCTCAGCGCCTTTGACGGACAAAATGCCCAAGGCACATGGACATTGGAAATCTGTGATACGGTGAATTCCGACGTTGGAACCTTTGCGCGCGCCGACCTGTATATTACCAGTGTTCCGGCTACATATTCCGACCTGGCACTAAGATTTTTTTTCACCAACTTGAACCCAAGCTCAAGTTCAAACTTTACCTACACACTCACCCTAACCAACAATGTATCACCGTCTGCAAATGCGAGCGGAATTTCTGTTAGGGCACCCTTACCGGCCGGGGTTACATTTGTGAGTGCAACAGGGACGGGTACCTACAACAGCACGACGGGTTTCTGGACTGTAGGTTCCGTGGGAACTTTGGGTAGTGCGACAATCGACATTACCGTTACAGTTAATGCCGCCGCCGGAACGGCAATTGAAGCAAGCGCTGAAATTATTGCGTCATCTAACCCCGACAGCGATTCCATTCCAAATAATGGCTCGACGCTGGAGGACGATGACGCCTTTATGTACTTCGTTGTTGGCACTGGCCGAACCGCTGGGACACCCCCGACATTGATCTGTGCGGCGGGATCAACCCTTTTTGATTGGGACACGGTCAGCTGGACCTCAGGGTCAACCAATAACAATTATGCCGTCGCCAACCTCGGGACCATCAATTTTAACATGTCATTGAGCGCAGGGGCAGTTTACAGCGGATTTGATGGATATAATGGGCAATCGCCATCGCGTCAAAACTTCATCACCTCGGGCACCGCTCCTGTGCAGTCGTCCCTTATCCTGTTCATGGATAATGCGAACCGGGATGCCTTTGTTACGACGACCGTCAGCCTGCCGACCGCCGTGCCAGGCGCCCAGTTTCAGCTATCTGATGTCGACACTCAAGTCGGAACTGTTGCCGCTAACGGCTTAAACTTCGCAGACCGCGTTACGGTTACCGGATTATTCAACGGCGTAACCATAAACCCGACACTCACTAACGGTGTGTCTAATTATGTTATAGGAAATGCGGCCTATGCAGACGCTGATAGCCCGGACAGCTCCACAAATGGCAATGTCATCGTTACATTTTCAAGCCCCGTCGATACGATTGTCATTGTATATGGCAACCACAGCATTTCGCGTATCGATCCATTTCAGCAGGCGATGACCATCCATGACTTTACTTTCTGCCGCCCGCAGGCGGTTGTCACCACCGCCAAAACAAGCAAAATCATCAGCGACGGCCTAAGCGCCAGCAACCCCAAGGCGCTTCCAGCCGCCGTCGTCAGCTTCTGCATCTTAGTCACCAATGCAGGCCCTGGCACAGCCACCCCCGTCACCATAACGGACACGATTCCTGCTACCCTCACTTATGTCGCAAATACGCTTGCGTCAGGACCAAGCTGCACCGTTTCTAAAATGGCTGAGGATGATGATGCCGTAGGTGCTGACGAAAGTGACCCTTATGGTGCGTCGGTAAGCGGCAACACCATCAGCGCGTCGGCCACGACGATGGGCCCCAACTCCACCTTCGCAATCACATTCAACGCGACCGTTAAATGACCAGATGAATCTGCTGGCAATATAGCGGTGACATTTCTAAACCGCCGGCATGAGTACAAAAACAACTTCGGACCGTAAAGATCCCGTCATCGAAACCCGCGATCAACTGGTCGCTGCGATTGCCAAGGGAGAAAAGCCCAAGGACCGTTGGCGCATTGGCACCGAGCATGAGAAATTTGTCTATAACCGCAGTGACCATCACGCGCCGTCTTATGATGAACCGGGCGGTATTCGCGATCTGTTAATGGCGATGACCGAGTTCGGTTGGGAGCCTGTGTACGAAAACGGCAATGTTATCGCGATGAGCGGCAGCGACGGTGCGATAAGCCTTGAACCTGCGGGTCAGCTTGAACTGTCGGGTGCGCCACTTGAAAATCTGCACCAAACCTGCGCCGAGACCGGGCGGCATTTGCGGCAGGTCAAAGCCATTGGCGACAAGACCAACACCAGCTTTTTGGGCCTTGGGCTTTGGCCGGACAAGACACGCGCCGAACTGCCCGTCATGCCCAAGGGCCGTTACGACATCATGCTGCGCCATATGCCACGCGTTGGCAGCATGGGCCTCGATATGATGCTGCGCACATGTACGATTCAGGTTAATCTTGATTATGCGAGCGAAGCCGACATGGCGCATAAGTTCCGCACGTCGCTTGCGCTTCAGCCCTTGGCCACGGCCTTGTTTGCAAATTCGCCTTTCTTGGAAGGCAAACCAAACGGGTTCCTGTCCTACCGCAGCCACATCTGGTCCGACACGGACTCGCAGCGTACGGGCATGTTGCCGTTCGTGTTCGACGCCAATTTCGGCTATGAACAATATGTCGATTATATGCTGAAGGTGCCGATGTATTTCGTCTACCGTGACGGCAAATATATTGACGCGGCGGGGTTGGATTTCCGCGACTTCTTAAAGGGTGAGCTTTCGGTTCTGCCGGGAGAAAAACCCACCGTCAGCGACTGGGAAGACCATATGTCGACCGCTTTTCCCGAAGTGCGCCTGAAAAGCTTCTTGGAAATGCGCGGCGCCGATGGTGGCCCATGGAATCGCATTTGCGCGCTGCCTGCTTTCTGGGTCGGGCTGTTATATGATCAGGGTGCCCTTGACGCTGCATGGGACGAGGTAAAGCATTGGACCATGGAAGAGCGCGAAACGCTGCGCAGTGCAGTTCCAGCGCAAGGATTGAACGCAGCAATTCCTGGCGGTGGCAAGCTGCTGGATCTGGCTGGCCGTATATTGGATATCTCATCTTCTGGCTTGGCTGCCCGCAACTGCCTCAACGGCAGCGGCGACAATGAAACCGGATATCTTGACCCATTGCGCGAAATCGTCGCCAGCGGCAAAACCGTCGCCGAACAGCTGCTCGACAAATTTCATGGCGAATGGGGCGGCGATGTATCGCGCGTTTATGACGAAATGAGCTTCTAAGCGATTAGTATCGAAAGCAGACTTGCCCCGTGCGCATATCGGCGTTAAAGGCACCATTCTTCGTAGAAATGCGAAGTGCAGGAGTTTAGCTCAGTTGGTAGAGCATCGGTCTCCAAAACCGAGGGCCGTGGGTTCGAGTCCCCCAACTCCTGCCATTTTCTTTCGCTTTTACAGGCACTTATGGCCCGTCGCCTGCCTGACCGGCTTAACTAAACTCAATGCGCCTTGCGCTTGGCGACCATGTGGTGCACCAAAACGATCATCGCGCCGATGGCTAGGCCAGCAATGCCGCACAAGGCTGCGTCAACCACCCAAGCCAACGCCCCTTCATGCAGGCCAAAAAATGCCGCCGGGTGGAAACCAAATCCGTGGACGACAATCTGCCCGCCAACCCATAGCATCGCGGCCGTACCCACCGTCGACAGCGCGGTCAGCAATTTTGGCATGCCCTGCACCAAAAAGCGGCCAATCGCTTGCGAAGCGCCGTTTTCTTTGCCCGCCATGTGCAGTCCAATATCATCCATCTTCACGATCAGGCCAACAACGCCATAGACCGCGATGGTGATCGCCACCGCAACAAAGGCCAGCACGCCAGCCTCAAGCCAGATGGATGTTTCGGCAAGGCTTTTTACCTCGTTCAGTGCAATCGCCATGATTTCTGCGGACAAGATAAAATCCGTACGCACCGCGCCCTTGACCATATTTTGTTCATGTTCAGGGCTGGTCAATTCCGCCAATTCCTCGGCTAGGTTCTCGACCTCATGCGGCACGATTTTTTCCCAGACCTTCTCTGCGCCTTCAAAACACAGATAGGCGCCGCCCAGCATGAGAAGCGGCGTAACAGCCCAAGGCAGGAACAGGCTCAACAGCAACGCCACTGGCAATATGATCACCAACTTGTTGAAAAACGAACCCTTGGCAATGCGCCAGATGATTGGCAATTCGCGGTCTGGGGTAAATCCGGTCACATATTGCGGGGTGACTGCGGTATCGTCGATCACCACACCTGCGGCCTTGCTGCCGGCCTTACCCGCTGCGGCGGCGACATCGTCTAAGGATGCAGCGGCAACCTTGGCAATCATCGCAATATCGTCAAGTAAGGCAGCGAGACCGGATGGCATGTGGAATTTCCCTTGATGAGATAGAGCCTTGAGAGATAGCCAAAAACCTCAACAGTTCAAGGCCGTTCGGTAATGCGCGATCCACAGCTCCGCTTTCCTAAACGGACTTGCCTGCGTTTGTTTGGTATCTTGCGTTGCGGCGAATCCATCGCTACAGACCTAGTCTTTCCGAAATGGGAACCTATATTGCTCTCGACCCGCCGGTCGGAGCGCTGGCGGCTATCCTCGGGATCGAACAGGAAGAAACGATATGGCAAAGACAAGCCCCGGTGAATTCATCCGTCAAGTGCGGACTGAAATCGGCAAGGTGGTATGGCCGACAAGGCAGGAAACCGTGCAGACCGCAATCATGGTGTTGATCATGACGGTCATCCTTGCCGTTTTCTTTTTGGGCGTCGACGCGGTATTTGCCGCAATCGTAAAGGGACTGCTCGCGCTCGCCGAAGGCTAAGCGCGGACCCTACAGAGAGTTTTGGGGAAAAGAATAGACATTATGGCACGCTGGTACATCATTCACGCTTATTCGGGCTTTGAAAACAAGGTCCGCGACCAGATTCTCTCTGAAGCAGAGCGCATTGGCCTCTCGCAATTGGTAGAGGCTGTCGAGGTTCCAACCGAACAGGTCACGGAAGTGCGCCGCGGCAAGAAGATTAAGGCGGAGCGCAAATTCTTCCCCGGTTATGTTCTGGCAAAGCTGAACATGAACGATGATGTGTACCATTTGGTCAAGAACACGGCAAAGGTCACTGGCTTTCTAGGCGCGGGCAACAAGCCGCAGCCGATCACTGAAGCCGAAGCAGCACGCATCCTTAACACCAAGCAGGAACTCGATGCCGCGCCAAAGAAGCGCGTTTCGGTGGACTACGAAATTGGCGATCAGGTCAAGGTACTTGGCGGGCCATTTGCAAGCTTCAACGGCTTGGTAGAAGAGCTCGACTTCGACAAGAACCGCGTCAAGGTATCGGTCAGCATCTTTGGCCGTGCTACTCCAGTCGAGCTGGACTTTGAAGAAGTCGAATTGATGAAGTAATGTCCCTTTCCCCGCGAGGGAAAGGATATAGCAACCGGCGACCCGCCCAGCCACAGGCTTGGCTTGCTTTTCCGGCCCACTTCACCTATTTGCGCCCCTCCTCCGATGAGAATCGGGGGAACCCGTGCGGGAGGTTGTCGCCAAAGAGATTTGGACGCGACTGTTTGACCGCTTAATTTGATCCGCCTTCGCCCTTGCGGGCTTCGGTGGAGAAAGAATGAAAGGAGGCCACAGATGGCCAAGAAAATTGACGGCTATATCGGCCTGCAAGTACCTGCAGGTTCAGCCACACCATCCCCGCCAATCGGCCCAGCATTGGGTCAGCGCGGCGTGAACATCATGGAATTCTGCAAGCAATTCAATGCGGCGACCGCCGACATGGAAAAAGGCACGCCAATTCCAACGAAGATCACAGTTTTTTCTGACAAAAGCTTTACCTTCGCCATGAAGTCACCGCCTGCAACCTATCTGATCAAGAAGGTTTTGGGTCTGAAGTCCGGTTCGAAAGAGCCAGGCAAGATCACCGCTGGAAAAATCACACGTGCGCAGCTTGAAGAAGTCGCAACCATCAAGATGGCCGACCTTAATGCGAACGACATGGACGCAGCAGTTAAAATCATCGCAGGCTCGGCTACCGCCATGGGCCTCGAAGTAGTGGAGGGCTGATCCGATGGCCAAGCTGACCAAAAAAGCAAAATCGCTCGCGCATCTTGATGCCGACAAATTGTACGGCGTTGATGAAGCGTTGAAGGCAATCAAGGAAATGGCGACTGCCAAATTCGACGAGACCATTGAAGTCGCGTTAAACCTTGGCGTTGACCCACGTCATGCGGACCAGATGGTACGTGGCATGGTTTCGCTCCCCGCCGGCACCGGTAAAGACATGAAAGTCGCCGTGTTCGCACGTGGCGACAAGGCCACTGCGGCAACAGCCGCTGGTGCCGATAAGGTCGGCGCTGAAGACCTGATGGAAGACATGCTGGCTGGCAATCTCGATTATGACCGCGTTATTGCAACGCCGGACATGATGGGCATCGTTGGCCGCTTGGGTAAGACCTTGGGTCCAAAGGGCCTGATGCCAAACCCAAAGCTGGGCACAGTCACCATGGACGTCGCCGAAGCCGTTAAGGCGGCAAAGGCCGGTCAGGTTGAATTCCGCGTTGAAAAGCAGGGGATCATCCACAGCGGTATCGGCAAGAAGAGCTTCTCTGATTCCGACCTGCGCAAGAATTTCGACGCATTGGTTGATGCCGTCATCAAGAACAAACCAAGCGGTTCCAAGGGCAAATATGTCCGCCGCGTTGCGGTTAGCTCGTCCATGGGCCCAGGCCTTAAGATTGATCTGGCGGACGTCCCTGGCGCTTAAGGCGTTTCGGCAATGAACACATAAAGGGCTGGAGGGAAACCTCCGGCCCTTTTTCTTTGCGGCGCATGCCGTTTTCCAATAACCTTTGGTGATGCGATTTTCTTTGGTCTTTACTATGGCGCTGCTTCCAATGGCCGCCGTTGCGGCTGATCCGGTCCAGCCAAAAGCCGTAGAAGCTGGCAAATCGATCGCAGTTCCAATCAGGCATATCACCCCCGGGATCGAAGTTTTGCTCTCCGACCGACTGGAGTCGCTCAAGGGAAAACGCGTCGCACTGTTGACCAACCAGACCGGCGTTGACCGCAAAGGCGTTAGCAACGTCGATCTGCTGCGCGCGCATCCCGCCATCAATCTTGTCGCGCTTTTTAGCCCCGAACATGGTGTGCGCGGCGCGGCGCAAGCGGGTGAGAAAGTGGCTTCGGGCATCGATCCCAAATCCGGCTTGCCCGTCCACAGCCTTTACGGTGAAACCAAAATGCCAACCGCCAAGATGATGCAAGGCATTGATATCGTGCTGGTCGATCTGCAGGACGTTGGTACGCGTTTTTATACATATGCCTCCACGCTGCTATACATGCTGCGCGCCGCAGAGAAATCGGGGTCCGAGGTGATCGTGCTGGATCGTCCCAATCCGCAAGGCGGTGTGATGATAGAGGGGCCGGTGCTCGAACCTGCATTTGCCTCTTTCGTCGGGAGCTATGCCGTGCCGGTACGTCACGGCATGACATTCGGCGAGCTAGCCCAGATGTTCGTCGGCGAGGATAGACTGCGCACGCGCCTGCGCGTTATTCCCATGCGCGGCTGGTCGCGCGACTTAGCGCCATATTTAGCTTGGGATTTGCCTTGGGTGCCGCCCTCGCCCAATATGCTATCACCCTTAACAGCAGCAGTATATCCCGGCACGGCGTTGTTCGAGGGCACCAACATCTCCGAAGGACGGGGCAGTGAAAAACCTTTCGAATATATCGGCGGGCCTTTCATCGATGGCGCAGCACTGGCGCAACGATTGAATGCGATGGGGTTGCCGGG
Organism: Sphingomonadales bacterium; assembly: GCA_947470185.1. Taxonomy (GTDB): domain Bacteria; phylum Pseudomonadota; class Alphaproteobacteria; order Sphingomonadales; family Sphingomonadaceae; genus Sphingorhabdus_B. The sequence goes on from CANIRZ010000008.1 coordinate 14,076, forward strand.
TGTCGATTTCAAGCCGGTTTCCTTTACACCGGATTTTTCCAAATATGCCGTACAGCACTGTCATGGCGTATGGGTCATCCCCACCAACAATAAGACATTCCAGCCATTTCGCACCGGCATCGCTTTGGTGAAGACTGTCCACGACATGTACCCAGACAAGTTCGAATTCCGCCCCGGCGCTCCGAGCTTCTTCGACCAGCTGGCAGGAACCGACAGTGTCCGTAAAGGCATTTTGGACGGAAAATCAGTCAGCGATATCGAACGTCAATGGCAAGACGGACTTGACGCTTTTATGCACGTACGGGCGCGGTATCTGATGTATCATTGATATTACGACCTGCGCAGCACACACCAAAGGCGACCGCCGTGCCGATGCATAATTGCCATGGGAAGGCCAAAGCCTTCCACGCCGTTGGCAGGCCAAGACTATCCACGACATAATGCTGCTGCACCAGGATTGTGACAAAGCCAGCCAGCAGAGCGGCAATCACCGACCATGTCGCCCCGCGCTTCGTAAACACCACGGTACCATAGACTCCTAACAAGCCCGAATATGCAAAGACCATGACGCCGAGCACAAATTCGAGCAATGGCGTGTCGCTGTAATGCTGCCAGTAGAAACACAGTATCGACATCGCGAACAACGCAAACGCGAGCAATAGCATCGCTATACGTCCAGCGTTGATATAATGCTGCTCGCTTGACGGTGCGCCACGCCGTTCCAGCCAAGGCCGGTAAAAATCATTCACGACCACCGCCGACATCGAGATGAGTCCGGAATTGATGGCCGCCGCTGCGATGACGCCTACGGTTACCATCCCACGCAAGCCGGGCGGGATTTCGGACAGGATGAAAGACATGAAGACCGTTATTTTTTCTCCTGCGAATGCGTTGGTCGCGCCAACACTAACGCCCATCAGGTCGGGGCGGTTGTAGAAGATGTGGAGCAGCGATCCTATCGCCATGAATAAAGCCACCACAGGGATTGCCGCCCACATGCTCGCATAAAGCGCGCGTTTGCCCGATTGTGCGTTTTCGCATGCAAGGAAGCGCTGCGTCGTGTCCTGATCAAGCCCAGCATTGCCGATATTGAGCAACACCAAACCGGTCAGGATCGCCCAAACGGTAAACGGCTTGGTAAAGTCGAGAGACCAGTCAAACAAACGGAGTTTGTCCATTCCACCCGGTCCATATTGAAGCGCTTCCCAGATTTCCGGAGCAGGTGCAGGAATTTTCACTAGCAAAAAGATAAGCACCAGCACCGCCCCGCCGAGATAGAGCACGACCTGTACCAGGTCGCTCCAGATCACGGCATTCAGCCCGCCGAACAGTGTGAAGGCAACGCCGAAAACGACGAGCACCGCCGACGCGATAACGATATGCTGGGGCTCGACATCCAAGAAGATGATCATCGAAACCGCAATAGCGGCAAGATACAGCCGCGCGCCGCTCGCCAAGATCCGACCGACGAGATACATCCCCGCCGCTGCGCGCCTCGCCGTTGCGTCGAAACGGGCTTCCAGCAATTCATATACAGTGGTCGCACCGATTGCGTAGAATCGCGGGATCAGGAAACGTGCAACGAGAAAGGCAGCGATGATCGCGGCGAAGTTGCTTGTGAGATAGCTGTAATCACCGCGATAGCTGTTATCGGGGGCGCCGAGAAATGTTGCCGCTGACTGCATTGTCGACAATACGGACACCGCCACCAGCCAGACCGGCGCATGATGGCCGGCGAGAAAATAGTCATCCGCCGTTTTGGTCCGCCGTGTCGCTTGATAGCCGGCAAAAGCCAGCAATGCGACATAGGCCAACAATATGCCCCAGTCGTAAATGGTGAATGCTAATGGCATGAATGATCCCCCAAGGCGCAGCCACTAGCGGAACATGCCTGTGTGTTCAAATGCGCTACGTCATCCTATCCATATACCGATCCAGCGTCTCATGATAATGGCGGATGCGCATTATGACTGGCCTAACAATGTGGTTGCCGTCGGCACCGGCGAACAAACCGCCGCGGGTCCGGTCTATTCGATTTTCGAAATAGGTTGAACAAATCGCGGCCATAAAAGGCTTAACGCCAATCCGCCCATGACCAACGCAGCGGCAAGCAATTTCCAGCTCTGCAGCGGCTCGCCTAAGAACAGGGCGGACGCCCCCATGCCGAATATCGGTACCAGCAACGCCATCGGTGCAACGGTTGCCGCCGGATGCCGCGCCAAAAGCCATCCCCAAATGCCATAGCCGAACATCGTATTGCCAACCGCTTGCCAGACAACCGCCGCCCACGTCGTCGCTGTTGCCGCGTGCACACCCGCCATAAAGGCTGGTGCACCTTCGAAGAGCAAGGCGAGGATGAGCAGTGGCGGCACGGCAAAGATGCTGGCCCAGACCACATAAGCGAGCATGTCGACCTTACCTGCGGCACGCGAAACCATATTCCCGCTCGACCAGCAAAAAGCCGCCATGACGACAAGTATCAATCCCAATGGCGTCGCGCTGCCGTCCGAATGGGTCAGGATCACCGCAAGCCCGCTCGTCGCCAAGCCGAGCGCAGCCCATTGGAATCCGCGCACCCGCTCGCCCGTCAACCGCATCGATAGGGCAATGGTAAAGAAGACCTGAATCTGGACAACCAGTGAGGCAAGACCCGGCGTAATATAGCTTTTCATCGCCAGAAACAGCAGGCCAAATTGCCCCGCCCCGATCAATATCCCGTACGCCGCCAGATTGGATACAGGCACCGCAGGCCGTTTCAGGAAAAATGCAGCTGGCAAAAAAGCGCAGGTAAAGCGCAACGTCGCGAGCCACAAAGGAGGCAAATGGGTCAGCGCCAGTTTGATGACAACGAAATTCGTTCCCCACACGGCCATGACCGCAATCGCGAGCAGAAGATGCAGGCGGGGTAAGGCGGTGTTTTGCGGCATAGACGCGCCCTAACGGCTTCGTCCATTTTTGCGAACTGTTTAATCCAGTGGCACAATTTCTACGGGCAGGTCGCTGGACTTTTCACCGCAATATTGTTCGGGCCAATGCGCAAAGGGACGCACCGCCCCTGCGCTGCGCCAGCGGTGCACACGCGAAAGATCAGCGTCGGCAATCACCCACGCCCCCTGCCCCTCGGTTCCGATCGCCACTATCCCGTCATCAGGGCTATCGCCATCGGGCGGAACGAAAACCCCCGCCGCACCATAATTTTCATCGAGTGCTGGCGACCAAGGGGCCATGCCAACGGTTGGCGCCTGCACCACAAAAATTTGGTTTTCCAGCGCCCGCGCCTGTGCCCCAATCCGAACGCGGTGATAGCCCTGCAGGCTGTCTGTGCAAGAGGGGCACAGAATGACCTGCGCGCCTGCGGCGGCCTGCGCCCGCGCGATCATCGGGAATTCGATATCATAGCAGGTAGAGATGCCCAGCATGCCCAAAGGCGTGCGGAAAACACGCAATTCTGTTCCGCCCTTAATGTCCCAGGATTCGCGTTCAAACCGGGTCATCATGATCTTGTCCTGATGTCCGCTTTGCCCATCGGGTAGATATAAGCTTGCCCGGTTGACGACCCGTCCGTCATCCAAAGCATGCGGGCGTGTTCCGCCAAGCACTGTGACCCCAAACTTCCGCGCCAGATCGGTATAATGGGCATCAATCTGCGGCCCCAGCGCCACCACCGCACGCAAGGACGCGTGCAGGTCGCTGGCAGTTGGTTTGTCGATCGCCGCCAGTTCCATCGCCGCATATTCGGGATATACCAAAAGCTGCGCGCGCTTCCCTAACGCATCAGCCGCCCATATCGCGACTTTGCCTTGCCAGTCGGCAAAGCTCGTCGGTTGCCCAATGGGATATTGGGCGGCAGCAATGCGAACGGGCGCGGTCATAGGTCCCGCATCCAGAATTGCATAAGATGCGCGCTTTCAAAATCATCCCCCAGATCCTGCCATGCGAGCGTTCCGGTCAAACCATCGACCGGCGCATAGCCGCGGGCACGCCAGAAAGGGTGCAAATCGCGTGGTGCTTCGGGCCGCATCGGGTGATCTTCGGGACGGATCACCGCACAAAAGGACGTCTGGACCGCCCCTGCCGCGCGGGCAGCAGCTTCGCGGGCGTCGAAAAAGCGATGGCCGATGCCCTGCCCCTGAAAGGCGGGCAGCAAGACCGACTCCCCGAAATAGAAGATACGCGCGACATCCAGTCCGTGTCGCCGCAACGGTTCCTGAAACTCCGGCTTTTGCGCCGCCATGGGCGATGCCGTCGCCGCACCGACAATCGCGTCACCATCCTTTGCCACGACAAGCACCGCGCCGGGTTCCCGGAAAAATTCGGCGAGATAGTCCGCCTCATAGTCCGCGGTCCCTTCATAGAGATAGGGCCAGCCCCGAAAGATACGGATACGCAGATCGTACAGCGCCGGAATGGCAGAGCGGCGCTCCTCGGGATCAATCAAGGAACGGACGTCGACAGTCATGAAACTTGGGCAATCCATTCGGTGAGATTATAGTAAACCGACACGCGGGTGATTTTCCCGTTCGCGACCTCAAAGAAACCGCCGGCTGGCAAGTTGTAGCTCTGCCCATGCGCTGCAGGAAAACCTTCATCTGCAACCTTGTAAATGCCATCCACGATAAATTCTGCCGCCGCGCGCTTGCCATCCGGGCTTGTCATGATGGCGATGTCATGCAGCTGTTCACTATAGGCATGATCCATTCGGCCAAGAAAGGCGCGAAAAGCCGCCTTGCCGGTTTCACGGCTCCCTTGATTGATATCATGCGCCACGTCGTCATCTAGACAGGCCAAAATAGCTTCAACATCCATGGCGTTGAAAGCAGCATAATATGCGCCAATCAAAGCGGCCGTTTGTTCACGAGTGTCCGGCATGAGCCTTTTGTCCTTTAGCCTGAAGAATTCCAAATTGATTAAGTCAGCGCAGCAACGCTTGTCCAGTAAGATAAATTATCCAGACTTTCATAGGATTTTGAAATTCCGCCTCTACCGACGAAGGCCAATGGGGTAGCCGTGCTTGACTCTGCCTCCAACCCTGCTAGTTGCACCCCTGTTCGGTGGAGCGACGGCTTCACCGGCAACCGTCCGAGACAGTTGGTGATGGGAATTTGCCCATCTTAATGTCCAGCCTAGACGGGGATAGAGATTTCAGGATTGGCTTTGGCCATCCTTCGCCATTGCTCCGACATAATGTCGTGTGCGTTCGGCATGAAACTTCCCCACGGACTAAGTCAGCGTTAGTGCCCATCCGGGTGCTTCGCTTTTCGTGTTGGGCTTGACCGGTTCGCCGGGAGGGCCCGAATAAGGAGTAATGCATGAACCGTTCTGAAAAGACCGAAACAGTTGCATCGCTGAACGCCACTTTTAATGAATCGGCGGTTGTCGTCGTCACCCGGAATCTCGGGCTGACGGTTGCACAATCTACCGACCTTCGTTTGAAGATGCGCGATGCGGGCGCAACTTATAAGGTTGCCAAGAACCGTCTTGCCAAAATCGCCCTTGAGGGAACGTCTTATGGTGCGTTAGCTGAATTGCTAACTGGACCTACGGCGCTCGCCACATCGTCGGACCCGGTCGCCGCTGCAAAGATTGCGGTCGAGTTCGCAAAAACCAATGACAAACTTGAAATTGTCGGCGGTGCGATGGGTGACACATTCCTCGATGTAAATGGTGTTAAGGCGCTGGCTTCATTGCCATCGCTCGATCAACTGCGCGCGACGATTATCGGGCTTGTACAAGCACCGGCAACGAAGATCGCTCAGCTGTCGACAGCACCGGCTGCGAAATTGGCACGCGTTTTTGGTGCCTATGCTGACCAAAAGGCAGCGTAACTTTTTAAATGAAACCGGCTGCGTCCCATGGTTTTTAACCGGCTGGGCGAGCCCTACAGATATGACAGAAAATCGGAGTGTTATTTAAATGGCTGATATTGAAAAGCTTGTAGACCAACTTTCGGCTTTGACCGTTCTTGAAGCGGCTGACCTTGCAAAGGCTTTGGAAGAAAAATGGGGCGTTAGCGCCGCTGCTGCTGTTGCTGTTGCCGGCCCTGCCGCTGCTGCTGCACCTGCTGCTGAAGAGCAGACTGAATTCGACGTTATCCTGACCGGCGACGGCGGAAACAAGATTGCAGTCATCAAGGAAGTCCGTGCGATCACTGCACTTGGTCTGACCGAAGCAAAGGCTCTTGTTGAGTCCGCGCCAAAGGCGATCAAGGAAGGCGTGAACAAGGCAGAAGCCGAAGACATTAAGGCGAAGATCCTTGCAGCCGGCGGAACCGTCGAACTGAAGTAATCTTGCTTTGGGGCTTGTCTCCAAATATGATTTTAAAAAGGGCGGCGCCTTCGGCTCCGCCCTTTTTTTGTCCTAAAAACGCACGCGATGGCTTCACCAGATTTCCTTGAAATTATCCGCAGCAACAGGCAGTCATACGATATGAGTGACAATGCAGACCTCGCGGCGCTAATCCGCAACATCTCGGATTACCCAAAGCCGGGGATCATGTTCCGCGATGTGTCCAGTCTTCTGCTCGACGCAAGCGGCTATCGCACCACGATTGACCGGCTGGCGGCCTTGGTTGACCCCGATACCACGCTTGTCGCCGGTATTGAGGCGCGCGGCTTCATTGTGGCTTCTGGCATCGCCTATGCGCTTGGCCTTGGGCAATTGATGCTGCGCAAACCCGGCAAATTACCGGGGGAGAAAATCGGCATCGATTACACGCTTGAATATGGCACCGACCGGATCGAAATGCATGTCGGCCATGTCAGACCGGATCAGAAAGTGTTGCTTGTCGACGATCTGATCGCCACTGGCGGCACGGCATTGGCCGGCGTCGACCTTATCCGGCAAGGCGGAGGCAAGGTCGAACAGGCTTTGTTTATCGTCGATTTGCCCGACTTGGGCGGCGCAGAAAAATTGCGCGGGCAAAATATACGCGTTGATGCGCTCATCGGCTTTGACGGCGACTGAAACCCCTTAGGATTGCGGGTAGCGGTTTGCGCAGGTCCGGATCGCCGATTGATCCGGTCGCGGGCCGCTAACCTCGAACCGCGCGATATATCCGCCCAATTTCAATTGCTCGGTAAATCCCGTCAGGCGATAGCCGACTGCTTCAAATTCGCAGAACAACAGCTTCGGCGGAATGCCATGCCGGTCCGTTGCGCGGTCGCGGTCAACGACGATCACTTGTCCGCCCTTTGCCAATGCAGGCCGCATACGCCACAGAAACGCGTATGGCTCTTCGATTTCATGATACATATGGACCATGAAAACTCGGTCGAAGCTATTCTCCGGAAGGCGGGGATCATCTACCGCACCTTCCTTGATTGCAACATTGTCGAGTTGCTCCCGGGTGACGCGTTCGCCTAAACGATCCAGCGCGCCGCGATTAATATCCTGCGCCAATACGCGGCCCTTGGGGCCAACCCGCTCGGCAAGCCTTATGGTGTAATATCCCTCGCCCGCACCAATATCGGCCACGGTTGTGCCAAGCTGAATACCTGCCCATTCCATCACGAATTCGGACTCGCCGGCTTCGTCACGTGCGGCTTCGGTAGAAAACTGTGTGTCGCCAGCCGCAGACACACGGCGTTCGGCACGCGGGAATTCTTGTGACGTGGCATTTTTGGTTTCCGACGAACCGCCGGCTGAACAGGCGCCGACGGCCATACTGCCCAGCGCAAGTGCGGCGAGCCCAATCGTCGTGAAAAAATTACGCATGTCGCGTTGCACTTAGCCCTCGATCAACTCAAGCGGCGCGGAACCCGCTTGGCTGTCGAATGAAGCGAACACGTCTTTCACCCAATCGGGCAACGGGATAGGCCGGTGAACATCAAGGTCCACATGCACGCTGACCAAATCAACAGTGGCACGCAAATCGTCCGACCCATCTTCGGTAACACCGTGTATTTCGACCAACTGGCTCATGCTTGTCCGGCCCGTTGCGATCGTACGTGCCATGACCTCAATCAACTCATCCGGTTTAATGGGGGCGAACCACGTCACCGTGGCCTTTTTAACATGGAACTCCATCGGTGCGCCGTCCGCATATTCGCGAAACTTTACCGCGCGCCAATATTCGGTAATCGCGACGTCGGCGTAGTCCAGATAACGGGCGTTAAAGACGACGCCTTGCGCATCGGTTTCGGACCAACGCACGCGGAAACGATAGTGAAAAGCAAAGTCACTGCGCGCCATGTTAAATCGCGTTCGACTGGCTAGGTGTGTTGACACCCATGGATTGCAGATAGCGTTTCACGTTGCGTGCGGCCTGCCGCAGACGATGTTCGTTTTCGACCATGGCAATGCGGACATAGCCCTCGCCATCTTCGCCATATCCGACGCCAGGTGCAACAGCGACATTCGCCTCTGTCAGCAACTGTTTGGAAAATTCAAGGCTACCCAAATGCGCCAGTGCGGGCGGTAGCGGTGCCCAGGCAAACATCGATGCACGCGGCGGAGGGATGTCCCAACCTGCCCGCCCAAACGCCTCCACAAGGATATCACGGCGTTTGTGATATAGCTGGCGGTTCTGTTCCACAATATCTTGCGGACCATTCAGCGCAGCGCAGGCGGCTGCCTGAATTGGTGTGAATGCACCATAATCGAGATAGCTTTTCACTCTGGTCATTGCCGCAATCAGTTCGCGGTTACCAACAGCAAAGCCGACGCGCCAACCCGCCATCGAATAGGTTTTGGACAAGGAAGTAAATTCCACGGCGACGTCTTTTCCGCCCTTGACCTGCAAGATCGATGGGGTCGGGTTGCCGTCGAAATAGAGTTCGGAATACGCAAGGTCGGATAAGATCCAGACCTTATTTTCCTTTGCCCATGCGACAAGGCGTTCGTAGAAAGCGAGATCAACGGTCTCTGCTGTTGGGTTCGACGGGTAATTTACCACTAATATCGAAGGACGCGGAACGGTGAATGCCATGGCACGCTCAAGCGAACGGAAGTAATTTTCATCCGGCGTTGTCGGCACGGACCGGATGGTTGCTCCTGCAATGATGAACCCAAATGTATGGATCGGGTAACTTGGGTTTGGCGCAAGCACGACGTCGCCCGGCGCGGTGATGGCCGTGGCAAGGCTCGCCAAGCCCTCTTTGGAACCCATGGTTACGACAACTTCATTTTCAGGATCGATATCAACCCCAAAACGCCGTCCATAATAATTGGCCTGCGCCTTGCGCAGACCGGGAATACCCTTTGATGCCGAATAGCCATGAGAGTCGGGCTTCTGCGCCACTTCGCAAAGTTTTTCGATAACATGCGCTGGCGGAGGCAAATCTGGATTGCCCATGCCTAAGTCAATAATGTCCTCACCGGCGCTGCGGGCCGCCGCACGCATCGCGTTGACTTCGGCGATAACATAAGGCGGCAGACGCTTGATGCGGTAGAATTCTTCGGACATTGGCTCCCGTTTCCGGTTGGTTGATTTACGAGCCGCCTTCATGGGCGATGTTTCCGCCCATTTCCAGAAAAACTATGTTTCGCATCAATTAACGCGGCCGATTGCCCTTTGCCTTATGCTTGACGCCATGCTTTGACGGTGGTGGGCCATCCTTACGGAACGGACGTGCACCATCACGGTTCGATCCACCGCCACGTGGCCCATCACTGCGGAAGTTACCGCCCCGCGGTGGTCCATCGCCGCGCGGATTGACGCCAAGCTGAGAACGCTGCGGACGGTCGCCATCGCGGCCCATGCGCTTGTTTTCACGCGCCGCTTCACGCGGTGGGCCATTGGCCTGCACGATTTCGACGTCATTGTCTTCGTCATGCCCGGGTTGCGCAATTGCTTTGGTGAACTTGGCTACTGCAGCTGCCGCAATCCCGACATGGGTTTCATTCGCAGCAATACGAATGGCACCAATATCATTCTTGGTCACGCCGCCACGGCGGCACAACAACGGCAAAATCCATTTGGGATCTGCATTATTACGACGACCAACGTTCAGTTTGAACCATACGGAATCATCGAACCCTGCACGATGGTCGTCGCGTGGACGCTCGCGGCTTCCGTCATCCAGCATGTCCTCAGCCTGCGGCATCTTCGCACGATGCACACGCACAAGTGCTGCAGCAATGTCTTCTGGAGACATCGTCTCGAGCAGCTTTGCGCCCAAAGCACGGTCTTCGTCTTCGACCTCCACAGGCGCCAGTAGTGTCTCAAGCAGACGATCATGATCTTTCGCGCGAATGTCGGCAGCGGTTGGGACCTTGATCCAATCCGCCTCAATCTTTGCACCGCGCAGCATGGATTCAACCCGCTTGCGACGCTGATATGGCACGATCAATACGGCAGTACCCTTGCGGCCGGCGCGACCAGTACGTCCAGACCTATGCTGAAGCCCTTCTGCATCGCGTGGCAGTTCCACGTGCACAACCAACGATAGGTTTGGCAAATCTATCCCACGTGCGGCAACATCGGTTGCAACGCAGACGCGGGCCCGCTGGTCACGCAAAGCCTGAAGCGCTTGGTTACGTTCGGACTGCGAATGCTCACCCGACAACGCAACGACATTGAAGCCGCGCTCGGTCAGGCTGGCATGCAAACGGCGTACATTTTCACGTGTCGCGCAGAACAGGATAGCGGTTTCGGCTTCATGTAAACGCAACAGGTTGACCACTGCGTTTTCAATGTCCGGCGGCGCTACCGTGCAAACCTGATAGCTGATGTCTCCATGACCGCGGTCTTCACCAACGGTCGAAATGCGCAATGCATCGTGCTGGTACCGCTTTGCCAGCGAAACAATCGGTTTCGGTATAGTTGCCGAGAACAACAATGTCCGCCGACCTTCTGGCGTTGCATTCAATATTTCTTCGAGTTCTTCGCGAAAGCCCATGTCGAGCATTTCGTCTGCTTCGTCTAAGATCGCGACTTTCAGCGCCGACAGGTCCAGCGCACCGCGCTCAAGGTGATCGCGCAGTCGTCCGGGGGTGCCGACAACAATTTGCGCGCCTTGGTTCAAGGTGCGGCGTTCCTTTGATGCATCCATACCACCGACGCAGGTAGCGATACGTACGCCAGCTTTGGCATAAAGCCACATGAGTTCACGGCTCACCTGCAAGGCAAGTTCCCGGGTCGGCGCGATGATCAGCGCAGCAGGCTCACGTGCCAGGCTTACAAGGCCTCCATCAAGGATTTGGGGTGCCATGGCGAGACCGAAGGCTACGGTCTTGCCTGAGCCCGTTTGCGCGGACACGACCAAGTCACGTCCTATGGCTTCTTCTGCGATAACAGCGGTTTGAACGGGGGTTAGCGCAGTATATCCACGGGCGGCAAGCGCTTCGTCAAGAAGCGGGGGTATGTTTTCAAATGTCATTGTGGGGCGCCTTTGCGCTCTTTTTTATCCAATGTCCATGCTGCGCCGCACAACAAAACAATCTTCGACAATTCAGTTAGCTTTGATATGCGTTAAATCATGGCCGACTCACCCAATATACCGCCGTTTATGGACGCGGACCAGTTTATGAAACTGTTTGGGCAGTCAGCAGTTGCAACCACTGACCCCTTAAAGGCCTATCGCGCCGCGTTGGACGCGTGGGGGGCTGTGCTGGAGCCGCTGGCTAAGGCAGGGCGTGACAAGGTCGATACGTCTGACCGCCGCTTTACCGCACCACAATGGGAACACCCAGTTTTCGACCTTGTGCGGCAGAGTTATAAGGTCATGTCTGAATATATGTTAACTGCCGCCGATCAGTTGGTTGGCTTCGCTGATCAGGACAAGGCCAAGATGGACTTTGCCTTACGCAGCATTATCGAGGCGATGAGCCCGGCCAATTCGCCCTTTACCAATCCAGTGGCGCTTGAGCGAGCGATGGAAACCAACGGCGCAAGTCTGATATCCGGCATGCAGAACCTGATACAAGACATGCAACGCGGACAAATTACGCATACCGATCCCACCGCATTCAAACTTGGGGAAAACATCGCGGCAACAAAGGGCAAGGTCGTTCACCAAACCCCACTGTATCAGCTTATTCAATATGATCCGACGACGGAAGATGTGCTGGAGACGCCGCTGATTATCTTTCCGCCATGGATTAACCGTTTTTATATCCTCGATCTGACAGCAGAAAAAAGCTTCATCAAATATTGTGTGGGCCAGGGCATCACGGTGTTTGTCGTGTCTTGGAAATCGGCCGACAGCACTATGAAAGACATCATCTGGGATGATTATATCGCGGCGCAGATCGATGCAATTGATACTGTCCGCTCCGGTCTTGATGTGCCAGACGTGCATGCGATTGGCTATTGCGTTGCCGGAACAACCTTAGCCGCAACGCTCGCCATCCTCGCAGCCACCGGTGCTGCCGATAAGGTTCGTAGCGCAACATTTTTTACCGCACAGGTCGATTTTAGCACCAGCGGTGAACTGCTGCATTTCATCGATGATCAGCAGATTGCCATGATGGAAGCGCTCAGCGCACCGCAAGGCTATATGGACGGACGGTTCCTCGCGCTCACGTTCAATATGTTGCGCGGCAAGGACCTGATCTGGTCGACGGTCGTGAAAAACTACCTGCTGGGCGAGGATTATCCCGCATTTGACCTGCTGCACTGGAATGGCGATGTCACCAACCTGCCTGCCAACTGGCATCGAAATTATGTTATCGACCTCTATCGCGACAATCGGCTGGTGAAGCCTGACGATTTGTCGGCTTTGGGCACCCCGATTGACCTGCGCCGCGTAAAGACGCCATCTTACATTCAGGCAGGTCGCGAAGATCATATCGCACCTGCCGAAAGCGTTTGGAAACTGCAGGACCATTTTACCGGCCCTAAGAAATTTGTGCTGGCCGGCAGCGGGCATATAGCAGGCGTGGTGAACCCGCCGGCGCAGATGAAATATCAATATTGGACCAATGACGCCCCTGCGCCTTCGCTTGAAGCGTTCATTGCAGGCGCAACCGAGACCAAAGGCAGTTGGTGGCCTGATTGGATCGCTTGGCTTACAGAGAAGGGCAATGCGCGCGAGCCGGCGACTGGCGGACGTCAACCTGGCCAAGGCACTCTGAAGGCTCTAGAATCAGCTCCAGGAAGCTATGTAAAAGCACGGTGAGATTCAGTTGACGTTTACGTAAACGTCGACTAATTCGGTTTCAACGTTTTTAGGAGAATCGTGATGCAACTGGAATTCAGCCCCGCAGAAATCGCCTTCCAGAAGGAAGTGCGTACATTCATCGCCGAAAATTATCCCGAGAATCTCCGCTCCGTTCAGGATGAGGGCCATGATCTTTCGAAGGAAGATTTCCTGTCATGGCATCGTATTCTCGCTAAAAAAGGCTGGATCGCACCTGCATGGCCCGTCGAATATGGGGGCACAGGCTGGACGGCTACTGAGCGTTTCATTTGGTCGGAAGAACTGGCTGCCGCTGACTGCGTAGGCACGATGCCATTCGGTCTATCGATGGTTGGTCCCGTGATCTACACCTTCGGCACACCGGACCAGAAGGCTAAGTTCCTTCCCGGCATATTGTCGGGTGACGACTGGTGGTGTCAGGGTTATTCCGAACCCGGAGCTGGTTCCGACCTTGCATCCTTGCGTACCAAGGCTGTCCGCGACGGCGACGATTATGTCGTCAATGGCCAGAAAACGTGGACAACTATGGCGCAACATGCCGACTGGGGCTTCTTCCTCGTGCGCACCGATTCCGATGCCAAGGCGCAAGAAGGCATCAGCTTCCTGTTAATCGACATGAAGACGCCGGGCGTCACCGTGCGTCCAATCATTACCTTGGGCGGCGAGCATGAAGTCAACGAAGTTTGGTTGGAAGATGTACGCGTGCCGGTCGCAAACCGCGTTTATGAAGAGAATAAGGGCTGGACCTGTGCCAAGTTCCTGCTTGCGCATGAACGTACCGGCATTGCTGCCGTTGCCCGTTCGAAGCGCGGCGTTGAAAAGATCAAGGCGATTGCCCGCACCGAACAGGACGGCGACCGCCCGTTGATCGCCAACCCATTTTTCAAGCGTAAGATTTCGGAACTTGAAATTGATCTTACCGCGCTTGAATTCACGGAATTGCGCAGTCTTGCCGGCGAAGCCTCGGGCAAGGGCCCTGGACCTGAATCGAGTTTGCTGAAAATCAAAGGTTCGGAAATTCAACAGCGGATTACCGAACTCGCACTGGAAGCCGTCGGCCATTATGGCGCGCCTTATTTCCGTGGCTTTGGCGAAGGTGACAACGAACACCCCATCGGTCCGGACTACGCACATCGCGCCGCGCCGACCTATTTCAACACCCGCAAGACGACGATTTACGGTGGATCGAACGAGATCCAGCGCAACATCATCGCCAAGATGGTGCTGGGTATTTAATCTAACATTTAACCGTCACCCTGAACCGGTTTGACCGATGGTCACTCCGTCTCAGGGTCTTAATTCGCAACGTCGAAAGTAAGATGCTGGAACGAAGTCACCGCAGGTGAAACGAGTTCAGTATGACGGGCTACTGGACGGGATAACTATAATGGATTTCAGCTACACCGAAACGCAGGACATGATCCGCGACACATTGAGCCGCTTTTTGGCGGATACCTACGATTTCGACAGCCGCAGCAAGATGATCGCCAGCAGCAGCGGGCGTGATAAAGGCATTTGGAAGGCACTGGCGCAGGATCTTGGCATGCTTGGTGCGTCCTTCAGCGAAGAACATGGCGGCCTTGGTGGCGGATATCTCGAAAATGCGTTGATTATGGAAGAGCTTGGCAAGGTCATCGCGATTGAGCCTTATCTCCAGACCGTCGTCCTGGGCGGCGGTGCTTTGAAGGCTGTTGGCGGCGCTGTCGCTGACTCGGTTATCCCTGAAATCATTGGCGGAAATGTCATAATTGGCTTTGCATATGCTGAGCCACAGGGCCGCTACAATCTCTCCAATATCCGCACAACCGCGAAGAAGGACGGCGCGGGCTATGTGTTGAACGGCCATAAAAGCGTCGTGTACGCTGCACCATGGGCAACGCATTTGCTCGTCACCGCACGCACCGGCGGCGCGAACACCGATGTAAACGGCGTGTCTCTGTTCCTCATCGACGCAAACGCCAAGGGCATTGTCCGCCGCGATTACCCAACGGTAGATGGTTTTCAGGCCTCTGAAATCTATTTCGAAAATGCAGCAATCCCCGGCGATGCCCTGTTGGGCGACGAAGGCGCAGGCCTGCCGCTTATCGAACGTATCGTGGACGAAGCAACTGTTGCAGTCTGCGCAGAATCCTGCGGCGTGACCGCTAAGCTGCATCAAGGCACGCTCGAATATGCGCGCCAGCGTAACCAATTCGGTCAGCCAATTTCCCGCTTCCAAGTGCTACAGCACCGGATGGTCGACATGTTCATGGAAGTTGAGCAATCGAAATCCATGACCACCATGGCGACGCTTAAGCTTGATCTGCCCGCTGCGGAACGCATGGCGGCGGTATCGGCTTGCAAGGCGAAGGTTTCGCGCTCTGCAAAGTTTGTTGGCCAAAGCGCCATCCAAACACATGGCGGTATTGGCATTACGCAGGAATTGGCGATCGGCCATTTCTTTAAGCGGGCAACGATGATCGAGAACCAGTTCGGTTCTGCGGATCATCATTATGAACGCTTCGAACGTCTAACATTGGCGGACTAAAGCGCCACCACGTCATTTTTGTGCACTGCACCATTTTTTGTTGACACGGCTTGCCACTGCATTTATTGTGCAGTGCAACACAACAGAAATGGTGCTCACTTATGACGCGCAAAGCAGAAACCCCTACTTCATCGAAAACCGCTAAAGTCGCGGCGACGAAGGACGTGGCTTTGAAGGCTGCATCAAGCACCGTTGCGAAGACCAAGGTAAAAACGCCTGCTGCTTCGCTGGCTCATAAAACCGTGTCTGTTGAAACAACACCGATTGCTCAAGGAGTATCTAAGATGACTGACACTGTTAAAGCCACCACAGAAAAAGCAACTGAGTTTTTCGCAGACGTCCGCGTAAAGGCAAACGAAGCCGCTGAAAAGGGTAAGAAGTTTGTCACGGAAGCCGTCGAATTCAACAAGGCAAATGTTGACGCTGTAGTTGAAGCCGGCAAGATCGTTGCTAAGGGCGCTCAAGAAATGGGCAAGACCAATATGGAATTCGCCAAGACGAATTTCGAAAACGTCCAGGTTGCCGTTAAGGAACTGACCGCCGTGAAATCTCCAACTGATTTCGTCAAGCTGCAGGGTGAGATGGCCCGCAAGGGTTTCGACACCGCAGTTGCTCAGGGTTCAAAGAACACGGAAGCAATGGTCAAGCTGGTGAGCGAAATGTTCCAGCCAATCTCAAACCGCATCGCGGTAACGACTGAGCTTTTCAAGAAAGCTGCATAAGCTTTCGAACGATATTGCGCTGGTGGGTTATGCGCCTGCCACCTTCTCTCTCTCCTCCTTTTGGTGGTGGGCAGTCGAAATAAACCGGTGCAATCCAACGAAGAAGCCGTCCTTTTCCTTGGGGAAAGGGCGGTTTCTTTTTGGTGCGACCGAATTGATGGTGAACGGGGCTTGCGGAGTCCCCCTCCCATATCCTATTTCAGTGTTATGCAGATATATATGGCGCAAGATGATGACGATAAAAATGGTGGCAGACCGGGCGTTGGCCTTGCCACGCGCACGCGCCCGAAAACAAAGAAGCCAAGCCTGTATAAGGTGTTGCTGCTGAACGACGATTACACGCCGATGGAATTTGTCGTACATGTCCTCAAGGCGTTTTTTCAGATGGACACTGATCAAGCCACGCGGGTTATGATCCATGTACACCAAAAGGGCGTCGGCGTTTGCGGCATTTTTACCTATGAAGTGGCTGAAACAAAGGTAACGCAGGTGATGGACTTTGCCCTGAAGAACCAGCACCCACTGCAATGCACACTTGAAAAAGATTGAGTAAGGCGGCCCTTATCGTCGGCGCAGGTGACGCGACAGGCGGCGCAATCGCTAAGGCCTTTGCGCGCGAAGGCTATATCGCTTGCGTCAACCGCCGTGCGCGCAATGCCGATCAACTTGAGGCTCTCGCGCAATCGATCCGCGATGAGGGTTATGAATCGCGCGCTTACCCTGCCGATGCCCGTATCGAAGACGAAATGGTCGCGATGGTCGACGCGATTGAACGCGACGTCGGGCCGATAGAAGTCGCGGTCTTTAACATCGGCGCCAACGTCAATTTCTCGGTGCTTGATATGACCGCGCAAGTGTACCGCAAGGTTTGGGAGATGGCGGCGTTCGCTGGCTTCCTTATGGGGCGTGAGGCCGCACGGCGGATGGTCAACCGGCAATCGGGCACCATCATTTTTACTGGCGCAACTGCAAGCATTCGCGGCGGCAAAGGGTTTTCAGCCTTTTCTGGCGCGAAAGGTGCATTGCGTATGCTCGCGCAGTCGATGGCGCGTGAACTTGGGCCACAGAATATACATGTCGCGCATGTCATTATCGACGGCGGAATCGATACGGCGTTCATCCGCGGCATCCACCCTGATTTTGAAGCAGCGAAGGCCGCTGACGGTATATTGTCGCCCGATGCCATCGCGCTGCAATATGTGGCCTTACACAAGCAGCATCGCAGCGCCTGGACACATGAGATGGACTTGCGTCCTTGGTCGGAGAGTTTCTGATGGCAAAAGGTATGGAGTTTCTTTTCGATTTTGGCGGACCGAATAGCTATCTCGCGCACAAGAGCTTGCCCGAGATCTGTGCGCGCACCGGCGCAGAGCTCGCGTATGTCCCCATTCTGCTCGGTGGCCTGTTCAAGCTGACGAACAACCAGGCGCCCATGATGCGTTATGCCGAAACGCCGGCTAAGCGGAATTACGAAATGCTCGAGTTTGACCGCTTCGTGAAGGCGCATGCGTTGCCGTTCAAGATGAACCCGCGTTTTCCGATTAACTCGCTATATCTGATGCGCGGCGCAGTTGCTGCCCAGCAGCTTGGCTGCTTTGCGCTTTATGTCGACACGGTCATGGCGGCGATGTGGGAAGACGGCAAAGACATGGGCGACGCAGAAATTGTGCGCCAAGTCCTCGACAGCGCTGGCCTCGACAGTGCAGCCTTGCTTGCTTTGGCCGATGATCCCGATGTGAAAGCCGAGCTGATGGCGAACACCGAAGCTGCTGCAAAACGCGGCGCATTTGGCGTGCCGACCTTCTTTGTGGGCGAACAGATGTTCTGGGGTAAGGAACGGCTTGGACAGGTTGAGGCTGCGCTCACCAAATCCTAAGTTGCGCCGCAACCAATTCCCGCTAAATACTCTGCGATGGACAAAATAATCGTACGTGGCGGCAACGCACTTAAAGGCAAAATTCCGATTTCCGGTGCAAAGAACAGCGCATTGACGCTGATCCCGTGCGCGCTGCTGACCGATGAACCGTTGACGCTGCGCAATTTACCGCGTCTGGCCGACATCGACGGCTTCCAGCATCTGATGAACCAGTTCGGCATATCGACCACTGTTGCGGGATCGCGGCCCGAAGATTTTGGCCGCGTCATGACCCTTGAAGCAACGCGGATTACTAGCAACGTCGCGCCTTATGACCTCGTCCGCAAAATGCGCGCATCAATCTTGGTGCTTGGGCCAATGCTGGCGCGCGCAGGTGAGGCGACAGTTTCGCTGCCCGGTGGATGCGCGATTGGCAACCGGCCGATTGACCTCCACCTAAAGGCGCTAGAGGCCTTTGGTGTCGAGATTGAAGTGGCTGCGGGCTATGTCAAAGCTATCGCCAAAAAGGGTATTCCGGGCGGCACATATACCTTCCCCGTTGTATCTGTCGGCGCAACCGAAAATGCCTTAATGGCTGCGAGCCTTGCAAAGGGCACATGCGTTTTACACAATGCGGCGCGCGAGCCTGAAATTGTTGACCTATGCAATATGCTTGTCGCCATGGGTGCGCAGATTGAAGGTATAGGCACATCTGATCTCATCATTCAGGGCAAGGACCGCTTGCATGGCGCGACCTACCGCGTGATGAGCGACCGGATCGAAGCAGGCAGCTACGCCTGTGCTGCCGCCATGACCGGCGGAGATGTTGAGCTCGTCGGTGCAAAGGCCAGTGAGATGGACGCGACGCTTGATGCCTTGCGTCAGGCCGGCGTAACCGTGGAAGATACAGGGACCGGCATACGCGTGAAGTCGGACGGCAAATTGAAGCCGCTCACGATTTCAACTGCGCCCTATCCCGGCTTTGCCACCGACATGCAGGCGCAGTTCATGGCGATGCTCTGCATGGCAGATGGCGCCAGCGTGCTGACGGAGACCATATTTGAAAACCGCTATATGCATGTCCCCGAATTGAACCGGATGGGCGCACATATCGAAACCAAGGGCCGCACGGCTATCGTCCATGGCGTTAAGAAACTCACGGGCGCACCAGTGATGGCAACCGACCTTCGCGCGTCGATGAGTCTAGTCATTGCGGGCTTGGTAGCAGAAGGCGAAACCCATGTTAGCCGCCTTTATCATCTCGATCGCGGTTACGAACGCCTTGAAGAAAAGCTTCAGCTGGTGGGCGCGGACATCGAACGCGTCGGCACAGAATGAAACAGCCGGTTACATTGTGACCTGGTAACGAAGCAACGGTTGCCAGAAGGACATTTTTGCGGCATCCTCTGCCGAGTGAATTTAGACACACCCTCCTCCCCCGTTTCAGCCAGCCGGCATCCGGTTCTGGATGCGATTAAGTTTAGTCCAATTGCGACAGTCGTCAGCGACCCGACTAAATCCGACAATCCGATTATCGCAGTCAACGCCGCGTTTTGCACACTGACCGGATATTCTGAAGCCGAAGTGCTTGGTCGGAATTGCCGTTTCTTGCGGGGGCCGGACACCGAAAATGGCCAGACCGAAAAATTGCGTTCCTCCGTATATGGTCAGCGTCCTGCTTTGGCCGAGCTTATCAACTATCGGAAAGACGGGTCACCATTTCGCAACGCTGTGATGATCGCGCCCTTGTTCGACGATCTGGGCAATCTGCAGCTTTTCGTAGGCTCGCAGATTGAGGTTTTGCCCGAGGAAGAAAGTATCGCCCTGGTGCGGCAACAACAGGCTGCACAAATTGTGGACCGCCTATCCCCACGTCAACGCGAGATATTGCAGCAAATGGCCCGCGGATTCCGCACGAAACAAATTGCGTATCGTCTGTCGCTAAGTGAAAAAACAGTTCAGATGCACCGGATGCTTATGTTTAAGAAGCTTGCGACTTCAAACGCCGCTGATGCCGTCAGAATTGCTGTAGAAGCAGGGCTTTAACTTCACATCACATGTTCTGGATCACAGGGCACATGGGTTAGTTTTATGTGCGCGTCATAAGCCACAATCTTATTGCGCTCGCCAGACCACATGGCGTTTCCGATTCCAGACGCGCAACATCGATCTGGGCCACAACCGCGTTTACCGGCAAGCCCTCTGCTTCCGCCGCAGCGCGCAGCCTATTCCAGAATAATGGCTCAAGGCTGATTGACGTCTGATGCCCCGCAACCGTCATGCTGCGCTTAACGGGAGGGTGGTAAATGTTGCTCAAGTCCCAATGACCATCAATACATGTGCTGGCCACCGTTGATCGACAAAGTCGATCCGGTAATGAACCCTGCATTGTCACTGGTCAAAAACTCAACACCGCGCGCAATTTCTTCGGGCTGCCCAAGACGTCCAACAGGTATCTGCGCGATAATTTTTTCCATCACATTTTCAGGGATCGTCGAAAGCATTTCGGTGCCAATATATCCTGGCGCGATGGCGTTTGCGGTTACGCCGTAACGCGCGCCTTCCGCCGCAAGAGATTTTGTGAACCCGTGAATGCCGGATTTTGCGGCGGCATAGTTCACTTGGCCGATTTGGCCCCCTTGGCCGTTTACGGAGCCGATGTTGACGATGCGGCCCCATTTGCGTTCGCGCATGCCAGCAAACACCGCCTTTGCCATGTTGAAGCAGCCGGTAAGGTCAACGCGGATAACCTCGTCCCATTGCTCAAAGGTCATCTTCATCATGGTGGCGTCGCGCGTGATACCGGCGTTATTCACCATGATGTCGATCTGGCCATATTGGGCCTCAATCGCCGCACAGGCATCAATGCAGCTTTTATGGTCACCCACGTCCCATTTTTGCACCGCAATTCCGGTACGATCCGAAAACGCCTTTGCTGCGGCATCATTGCCGCCGTAATTGGCGATGACGTGCCTGCCTTTTTCTTGCAGCTTGAGGCTAATCGCCTCTCCAATACCTCTGGTTCCCCCGGTAACCACTGCAACTCGATTCATAAACGCTCCCTTGCCAAACAACTGCTGCGATAATTAATGCGGCGAAGGGCAAGCGCAAGTTGCCGTGAACGTTAGCACAAACAATTTACCAACCGCCTGGGCGGTGCGTCACATCCAGCCAGCGAGTTCGCGGCGCACAATCGTCTCAACCATGTCCATGCCCACTGGGCTGTCGTTTAGGCACGGCAAATAGGCGTAATGGGTTCCGCCAGCTTCCTCGAACTGCTCATGCCCCTGCATGGCCAACTCTTCGAGCGTCTCAAGACAATCCACAGAAAATCCAGGCGCAAAAATGGCCACTTTCTTGGTCCCTTCGCGTGCCAGGCGCATCAGCGTATGGTCAGTCGCCGGCTCAAGCCATTTGGCCCGACCAAAACGTGACTGAAAACTGATCACCAGATCGCGGTCCATGGCCTCGGACAACAAACGCGCCGTTTTTTGGCAGTGGCAGTGATAAGGATCGCCCAGCTGCAATGTCCGTTCCGGCATCCCGTGGAAACTGATGACAATGGCTTCGGGTTCAAAATCAAGTGCCGCCAATGATGCTTCAATCGAAGTTTTGAGCGCGCCAATATAGCCTGCATCATCATGATAGGCCGGAAGCGTGCGTATGGCGGGGTGCCAACGCATCGCCGTCAGGGCGGCATAAGCCTCATCCAATACGGTTCCAGTCGTCGCGCCCGAATATTGCGGATACATGGGCGCAATCAATATGCGGTTACACCCAGCCGTCTTCATCGCCGCAAGCTGATCAGCGACCGACGGATTACCATAACGCATGGCATAACGGACGTCGGCGCTGTCGCCCATCCGCGCCTGAAGTGCCTCGGCCTGTCCAGCCGTGAAAAACGCAAGAGGCGATCCTTTATCCGTCCACACCTTCGCATATGCTTGGGCAGATTTCTGCGGGCGCGTGTTCAAGATAATGCCACGCAAGATCGGTTGCCAGATAAGCGCAGGAATTTCGACAACGCGGCGGTCAGATAGAAACTGCTTTAGGTAACGCTTCACAGCCGACGTTGTCGGCGCGTCCGGCGTTCCTAAATTAACAAGGAGAACGCCAATCTTTGGCGTCGCAACGGGTGGGTGGTCAATAGGTAAGGTCATCATAGTCCTTTGGACAATAGAGGTAATTCGCGCAGCCTTATACCGGATGCAGAAAAAACGGCGTTGGCAATGGCTGGGGCCACGGCAGGTACACCAAGTTCAGTCACCCCGCCCGGCGCCGCGTCGTTGCGGACAAATTCGACCGTAATGTCTGGTACGTCGACTAATTTGGGTAAATCAATGTCGCGCAGTCCGCGCGCCGTTGGCATGCCACTTTCAAAGTCCGTAACCGCCCCCAATGCCTGCGCCAATCCAAAGACGATGCCGCCTTCAATCTGCTGGCGTGCCAGATCGGGGTTAATTAACCGGCCGCAATCAGCCATGGCATGAATGCGCTCAACGCGCACGCCGGTCGCGCCGGTGCGCGCGGTCACGATGATGGCAATATGGCTACCCCGCATGCTGTGGCATGCAATACCACGCCCGCTGCCCGACCCGCCGCCATCCCAGCCAGCCATCTTTGCAACACCCGTCAGGCAACGCGCCAGACGGGTCTGCCCAACCAGCATCTGCATACGGAATGACAGCGGCTCAACGCCTGCTTTGTGTGCAAGTTCGTCGATAAACCCTTCGACAAAAAAGCAATTATAGCTGTTTGCCAACCCGCGCCATGGGCCAGTCGGCATAGGCATTGCGACAGGGAAATGGTCAATGGCGATATTTGGGATGGCGTAAGGGACCTGCGCCCCTTCAACCGCCATAACATCAAATGCGCCTGATGCCGACTTTCGAGCTTTATCCGGCGTTTGGCCATCTATCCGGTTGGCAAGCTCACGCATAGTCGATGCCGCCGCCACCCTTATTGCAAGGCCAGTAATCGCGCCATCCGCGTTCATGGCTGCTGAAAGTCTGCCAAGTGCTGGGCTGCGAACATGATCGCGCATGAAATCTTCTGTGCGAGACCACGTTAATTGCACGGGTCGGCCGACTTCTTTGGCAATAACTGCAACCTGCGCCGCGACGACATTGTCGAAATTGCGATCGAAACTGCCGCCCGCCATGACGGGATATAGCACAACATCATCAACATCTATGCCAATGGCATCTGCTGCTGCGCGCTTTGCCCCTTGCGGCGCCTGCGTTGCGAGCCACAATTGCAAGCGGCCATCGTGGAAATTTGCTGTCGCCGTCCGCGTCTCAATAGGGGCGTGAACAGCTGCGCCGACCGAGTAGTCTGCCTTGAAAATGCGCGGCGCGGTTTCGGGCGCAATTGCCGCATCTACGTCGCCCGTTTTAACGGCGCGAAAGCCAGGCCCCTTGGCAATTGCTTTGGAAAGGGACTCCGCAATCTGCGCGCTGTCCGCCATTCGGCCCTTCGTTCTGAACACCGGCTTCATGGTATCAAGTGCATGATTAGCCGCCCACCAATTGCTCGCCACCGCCGCGACCCAATTGTCGGTTTTGACGACCTGAATCACGCCGCGCGTCTTCATTCCAGCCTTCGTATCGACTGATATCAGGCTGGTGTCGCCCGCTGGCCCTGCCCGTACCGAAGCAAACAGCATGTCTGGCAAGCGGATATCCCCTGCGAAACTTGCACTGCCATCAACCTTAGCCGACAAATCAAGGCGGGGCGCGTCCCGTCCGGAAAGATGGTTGCGTGGAGATGGATTCAGCGGGATCGGCGACGGCACGTCAATCGCCGATGCCGCAACCACCAACTCGGCAAAGGACAAACGCCGCTTTCCCGCTATCACAAAGCCCCGATCGGTCCGGCACTGTTCCCACGCAATATCCCAGCGCGCGGCGGCTGCCTGACACAATAAAGCCCGCGCAGCAGCGCCAGCTTCGCGGCATGGCATTTCGAACTGCCGGATGGATGACGATCCGCCGGTTACGACAAACATGTCGCGGCGGGCCAACTCGTTAATGCTGCGTGCAAGGACGCCACTATCGCCATCGACGCCGACATTTTCGGGCAAAAATGCCGGCGACCATTCGCGCGCTAGCAAAGTATTGGCAAAAATCGGGCTTGGCGGAACAGGTTGCACTGCAACTGAACGCCAATCGGCACCCAATTCACCTGCTACAATTTGCGCCAGCGCCGTATACACGCCTTGGCCGGACTCGCTTTGCGGAATGGCGACAACAACCTTGCCGTCTTCTGCGATTTTAAGCCACGGGCCGAACAGATGCTCACCATCTGCTGCGTTTAAATTTGGCGCATAACGGCGGGGCCAAAGTCCCCATGCCACCAATAGTCCAACACCCGCACCCCCGCCAACTATCAGCTTTCTGCGGCTGATACCACCTTTGGGCGCAGGCGCTTCATTCATGCAACGGTATCTTTCGGCGAATCAATCCACGTTGCGACACGCTGCGCGATCGCGGAATAGGCATCGCTAATTGGTCCTTCACCCAACGCTGGCGGTGTTCCGGCGTCGCTTTCTATCCGTATATTGATGTCGAGCGGGATGCGCCCCAAAAAGGGGATGCCGAGCTCTTTCGCAGCCGCCTCTGCGCCGCCCGAACCGAACGGATCACTCATTTCACCGCAATGCGGGCAAAGATACCCAGCCATATTCTCCACTAAACCAATGATAGGCACCTTAGCCGTGTCGAAAAAGCTGATGGCTCGCATGGCATCCATGAGCGCCAGATCTTGCGGCGTAGAAATGATGACTGCGCCTATCGGTTTGTGCTTTTGAACCATCGACAATTGAATGTCGCCAGTGCCGGGAGGCATATCAACGACGATGTCCCGGACATTACCCCATTTGGCATCGACAAGCTGTGACAGCGCGTTGCCCGCCATTGGGCCCCGCCATGCGATAGCCTGCCCAGGATTGACCAATTGCCCCATGGAAAGGAAAGGCACGCCACCTGCACCCATAACTGGTATCATAGTCTTGCCTTCGGCCTCCGGCTTGATGCCCTCAGCGCCCATCAGCCGCGGCTGCGATGGACCATAGATATCCGCGTCAACCAGCCCCACCGATCGCCCTGTCCGTGCCATGGCGATGGCAAGGTTTGTTGATAGTGTTGATTTTCCGACGCCGCCCTTACCGCTGGCCACTGCGATGAGGCGCGGGACGATGCGTTCAGCGGTCAACATAATGCGCACAGATTGTGCGCCAACCTGTTCAATCGCGGCGCGAACATCGGCCTCAATTTCAACGCGCTGGTCGGAGTTTAAACCGGTGACGTCCAGCATCAACGAGATCCCGTCGTCGGCGACCTTTACACCGCTCGCGCGGCTTCCTACAACAGCGGTTATGGCATCGGTAAAAGCATTAAAATCAGGCATAGTTTGCCGAATAGATTCAGAATTGCGGGATTGACACTGTTTTTCTGAAAAACAGTTCCCATAAAGGTTGTATGAGCACAAAAATTGACGAGCAGGGATCCATTATTTTGACAACGGATGGCAAAGGACCGTGGGATTCTCCGGATTCTGCAGACATTAACGCGGTAGGCGATTCAAGCGGCCGTGGCGGTGGATCTAAACAAGATCCCGTGAACCCGTGGGACCCAACACCCGACCCAGCCGCGCGCGTGCGCGGACGCGGTCCTTCGCTCGAAGAAATGCTGCGCGGAAAAGGCCCTGGATTTGGCGGCTTACCCAAACGTCCCAACGGCAAAAGCTGGTTTCCCCTCATCATAGGCGCCTTTCTTGCGCTGTGGCTTGTGTGGACAAGCATCCACCGAATTGGTCCTGAGCAAGAGGGTGTTGTCATGCAACTGGGCAAATATGCGCGCACAGTTCAGCCAGGCATCCAATTTACCTTACCCGCACCGTTCGAAAACATCACAAAGATCGACACAAAACAGATCCAAACGACTTCGATCGGGTCGCCCAAGCCAAGCAGCGAAAATCTGGTTCTATCGAAGGATCAGAGTATCATCGATATGGCGTATGATGTGCGGTGGTCGATTAAAAATCCATCGCTGTATCTGTTCCAGCTCGATAATCCCGACGGCACCGTAAAAGAGGTCGCGGAGAGCGCTATGCGCGCTGCGGTGGCCAATTATGACCTGACTCAAGCTATCGGCCCTGGCCGGGGTGCAATTGAGCTTGAGGTGCGCCGCCGGATGCAGCAAGTGCTCGACGAATATCGGGCCGGCGTTTTGATCCAGAGCATCTCCATACGCCAGTCGGATCCTCCAGCCGAAGTAACCGACGCGTTCCGTGAAGTGAACGCTGCGCAGCAACGCCGCGAAAGTTATCTCAACGATGCCCGCGCGTATGCCAGCAGGGTAACGGAACTCGCGCTGGGTGAAACTGCGGAGTTCGACAAAATCTATGTACAATATAAACAGGCGCCTGAGGTGACTAAGCGCCGTCTATATTATGAAACCATGGAACAGGTGCTGGGCAAGGTCGACAAAACGATCGTAGAGACCGGCGGTGTGAATACTTATCTCCCACTTCCAGAATTCCAGAAAAAGGCGGCTCAAAAAACCGAGCCTGTAGTCGTGACAGGGAACAAGCAATGATTAGCACATTCCTGCGAAACCCAATGTACCTCGCATTATCCGTAATCGCCGCGCTCATCCTTATGAGCATGTCCATTAATGTAGTGCCCGAAACGCAGCAGGCCATCATCAGCAGCTATGGTAAGGTTGATCGGATCGTAAACCCCTACAAAGCGGGTGAACAATTTGGCGAAACGCGCGCCGGGCTTACCTTCCGCATCCCGTTGGTTGAACAAATCCAGATCATCGACAAGCGCGTGTTGAGCGTTGAGATGGAGCAGCAAGAAGTGCTGTCTACCGACCAATTACGACTTCAGGTGGATGCGTTTGCACGCTTTCGTATTACCAAGCCGGCGCAAATGTATCGGACAATCCGAACCGAAGATCGTTTGCGGGACCAGTTGCGCACAATTTTAGGATCGTCGCTGCGCAACGAGCTGGGTAAGCGCACCTTTGTTGCATTGTTGAGCGCCGAACGCGGTGAAGTGATGGAAAATATCCAGACCGCGCTGAACCGCGAAGCCAGCAAATATGGCGCAGAGGTTATTGATGTCCGCATCAAACGTGCCGACTTGCCAGCAGCAACTTTGCAGTCGGCCTACAACCGCATGCGCAGCGCCCGAAATCAGGAAGCCATCGCCATCGACGCCGAAGGCCAAAAGGAGGCACAGATCATCCGCGCTGACGCCGAGGCAGAGGCCGCCCGCATCTACGCGATAAGCTATGGCAAGGACCCAGGATTCTACGATTTCTATCGCGCAATGCAGAGCTATCGTCAGACGTTCCAAAATGGCGAAGGTTCAAGCAACATCATCTTGTCTCCGCAAAACGCGTATCTGGAGAAATTCCGCAACGGACGTTAGTAGACATTAAGACATCCATTCAATTGGCGTTAAGCTTTGCTACGCCATCGAAGGGCTGATTTTCGGGCCAATTGCCCATTGAATAGACGAAGGGAATTATATCCGTGCGTTACGCTTATGCAGTTACCACCGCGCTCCTGATGGCAGGCGGCACAGTCGCTCTGGTCAATGACAACCCTGTCACCGCACAGACCGGCCTTGCCGTTTCAGAACAAGCCAATCTTGCACCCGGCGGGGCACCGGCAACCTTCGCAGACCTCGCCGCGCAGTTGCAGCCAGCCGTGGTGAACATCGCCACGCGTCAAAAGGTGCAGGTCGCCACCAGCCTCAACCCGCTGACGGGCGAACGTCGGCCAGTGACGCAAGAACAGGCCAGTGGCGGATCGGGCTTTCTGATTTCAAGCGACGGTTATATCGTGACCAACAACCACGTAATCGTCGGCGGCCCAGCTGGTGACGCCGTTGACCGTGTCACGGTCACTTTGTTCGATGGCAAAGAATATGAGGCCGAAATCGTTGGCCGCGACCCATCTTCGGATGTTGCCTTGCTGAAAATTCGCGCGACAGATCTGCCCTTTGTCAAAATGGCAGATTCCAAGAAAAGCCGCGTTGGTGACTGGGTTATCGCCATCGGTAACCCCCTTGGTTTGGGTAACACGGTAACTGCGGGGATTATTTCTGCGCTTCAGCGCAACATCGGCGCCGGCGGCGCGTATGATCGCTTCATTCAAACCGACACCGCGATTAACCCCGGTAACTCCGGCGGACCTTTGTTCAACCTGAAGGGTGAAGTTGTCGGCATCAACAACCGCCTGATTTCGCCAGTAGGTGCCAATATCGGCGTTGGCTTTGCCATTCCTGCTGATGAAGCCATTCCGGTGATTGAATCTTTGAAAAAGGGCGTTCGTCCGGAACGCGGCTATCTCGGTATCAGCATCACCCCCGTCAGCGAAGATCTTGCCGATGCGCTTGGCCTTGAGAAAAATCGCGGTGAATTCGTCGCACGCGTTGTCGCTGGCGAAGGCGCGGACAAAGCAGGCTTAAAGGAAGGCGACATCGTCTTGCGCGTCGACAGCCGCGAAGTGACCCCCGAAGCCACTCTGTCTTACATCGTAGCCAACATTAAACCTGGCACACGAATTCCGCTCGACATCTTGCGCGAAGGCAAGCCGTTGAAGCTGACTGCAACTATCGGCGCCCGTCCTCCGGAAGAAAAGCTCGCCCAAAGCAACTTCAATCCGGAAGAAAACAAGGACTTCGACAAACAAACCGATACGCCCGATTCCAAGGTCATCCGTGACAAGCTTGGTCTCAGCGTCATTCCGCTCGACGCGGAAATAGCGCGGGCGCTCGGTATGACCGCTGATGTCAAAGGCATCGTTGTCGACGTTCCCGGCGCCGGTACAGCTGCGCAGGTTGGTTTGCGTCGCGGCGATGTAATCGTCTCGGCCAATTACAAACCTGTCACCACAGCCGCTGGTCTCGCAACTGCGGTCAAGGATGCGCAGGCCGCAGGTCGCGGGGCGATCTTGCTTGGCGTCAAACGGCGCGGGGCAGCCACGCAATATGTGACCGTGCGCTTAGAGGACTAAAGACTGTTGTCCGTCGCGTCAGGCTGGTGCTAGATAGGTCATGGACTTAATCAGCACTGACTGGCGCGATGACGCCGAACACATTCTTCCCGACCTTGTCGACCTGCGGCGGGCCATTCATGCAGAACCCGAATTGGGTCTGCAGAACCCCAAGACGCTCGCAAAAATTAAGGATGCACTTGCCGGCCTTCCGCTTGAGTTTCGGGAAGGGCCATCGACAACGGGTTTGATTGCGACCCTCAAAGGCCCTGCCAACGGCCGCACCGTGTTGCTGCGCGGCGATATGGATGCGCTGCCGCTGCACGAGGATACAGGACTAGAGTATAGCTCGCTGACCGAAGGCGCGATGCATGCCTGCGGGCATGATACCCATGTCGCAATGCTGGTGGGTGCAGCCAAGATGCTATGTGCCAAGCGCGAGCAACTTGCAGGTACCGTCCAGTTCATGTTTCAACCTGGTGAAGAAGGCCATCATGGCGCGCGCTTCATGCTTGACGATGGCCTGATTGATCCCCTCCCCGACGCGGCATTTGCCTTGCACATCATGCCCAACGCGCCGCGCGGTGTGTTCAGCGGCCGAAGCGGGCCGTTATTGGCTTCATCCGACGTGCTGACCATCACGGTCAAGGGCGCGGGCGGCCACGCTTCGATGCCGCATGACGCCATCGACCCCATCCCCGTTGCCTGCGAAATCGTTTCGGCAATCCAGTCAATGGTGACACGCAAGATTTCGGTGTTCAATCCAGCGGTCATCACCATCGCCAAAATCTCGGCGGGTACGACGAACAATATCATTCCCGAAACAGCGCATTTGCTTGGTACAATCCGGACATTGTCGCCGCAGTCGCGCGCGCGGGTGGCCGAAGAACTGCACCGCCTTGCCCCGGGAATCGCCGCTGCGCATGGCTGTAGCGCGGAAGTGCATATTGAACAGGGCTTCCCCGTCACCGTCTGCGACGACCGCGCCGTCCAATTCGGCAAAACTGTGGTTGAAACTATGTTCGGCGCGGAAAGCTGGATTACGCTTGATACACCCATTATGGGTGCCGAGGACTTTGCCTATGTCCTCGAAAAAGTCCCCGGCGCTATGTTCTTCTTGGGCGCATCCCACGAAGGCGACGACTGGCGGTCCTGTTGCGGGCTACACTCCAACCGAATGGTATTGGACGACAGCGTCATGGCCAAAGGAGCGGCGCTGCATGCCGCCATCGCAGAACGTTATCTGGCCGAAGGCTTTGCCGGATAAAATTATTTTTCCGCTGCCTTTTCGACACCACGCATGACGCGAAGTACATTGCCTTGCGCGATTTTGGCTAGATCGGCCCTTGAATAACCTCGGCGGACCAGTTCGGCGAACAATGCTGGATAGGTGGACACATTCTCTAGGCCAACCGGCAATTCATCTACGCCGCCAAAATCACCGCCAATGCCGATATGGTCGATGCCAGCGACCTTGCGGATATGGTCAATATGATCCGCGACTTGCGCAAGGGTTGCCTTGGGCTGCGGGTGTGCAGCACTCCATGCATCAACAGAGGCTTTTTCGCCGGTAGGATTGCCTGAAAATTCGGTCTTAGCGCGACCAGCGACAGCCGAGCGTTGATATTCCCACTCCCGCCGTTCGGCCGATGTAAATCCTGGCACGAAGGTTACCATCACCACGCCGCCATTTTGCGGAAGGCGGCGAAGTACCGAATCAGGCACGTTGCGCGGGTGCGGCGTGATGGCGCGCGCATTGCTGTGCGTGAAGAGCACCGGCGCTGTGGTCTTGTCCAAAACGTCGTGCATAGTGGCCTCGGACACATGGCTGATGTCGACAATCATCCCCAGCCGGTTCATTTCGGCGAGCACTTCAAACCCAAAGGGCGCCAATCCGTCATGCTTTGGCGCATCGGTGGCGCTGTCCGCCCAATCGGTGGTCAGACTGTGCGTGATGGTCATATACCGCGCGCCAAGCGCGTAAGTCTGCCGAAGAATTCCCAGTGAGTCGCCAATCGAATGGCCGCCTTCCATGCCGATAAGCGAAGCAATTTTGCCAGCTTTCATTGCGGCCTCAACCTCGGCCGCCGTTGATGCATAGGCAAAGCTATCGGGATAACGCGCGATCATCTGCCGCACCACGTCAATTTGCTGAATGGTACGCGTCACCGCCTCATGCTTGGGCAAAGCCGCATCGACATATACCGACCAGAATTGACCGCCAAGAAAACCGGCGCGTGCGGCGCGGATATCCGTGTGCGTTTTTGCCAAAACATCGGCAGGCAAGGCGTTCAGGTCAAATTTGGAAAAATCGCGATCAAACAATTCCGCAATCTGGTGGGGCGTGTCGTTATGACCGTCGATTACAGGGGACTTCGCCAACACCTGACGCGCGGTCTCTTCGGGCGTTGCCGCCATGGCAGGCGCGGCAACCGCGCCCAACAGTGCCAAGAAAGACACCTGCAAAAAACTGCGTACCGTAAAAGTCAAAACGCTATTTTGAACCGCCATAACACCCTCCAATCATCCAGAATCGACTCTGCCTGAAGTTGCTATCTGTAGGAAAGTGTTTTGTGCTTACGGTACCAAAATCGTATCGACTGCTACGGTCGCCGTCCCGGGGTAATCCAGCGTGAAGTGCAGCCCCCTGCTCTCATGCCGCGAAAGAGCGGAACGGATGATGAGTGCGGCGACCTCAACGAGGTTTCGAAGCTCAATAAGGTCGGGCGTGACCCGGAAATGGTTGTAATAATCGGCGACTTCACTGCGCAACAGGTCAATGCGGTGTTGCGCCCGCTCCAGCCTTTTCGTCGTGCGCACGATGCCGACAAAGTTCCACATAAACTGGCGGATTTCTCGCCAACATTGCGCAATGACGACCTCCTCGTCGCTGTCGGTGACGCGGCTTTCATCCCAGTGCTGTATGGGGGGCGGTGGCGGCAGGCTGTCCCAATGCGCCTCGATATGCCGGGCACAGGCATCGCCAAAGACGAAGCATTCCAGCAATGAGTTCGACGCCAGACGGTTCGCGCCGTGCAACCCGCTTTGCGTCACTTCGCCTGCGGCATAGAGGCCTGGCGCATCGGTTCGGCCATCTAAATCTACAAGCACACCGCCGCAGGTATAATGCTGCGCTGGCACCACTGGGATCGGCTCGCGCGTGATGTCGATTCCAAGCCCCAGCAGCTTTTCGTAGATGTTCGGGAAATGCATTTTTACAAATTCGGGTGGCTTGTGGCTAATATCCAGATGGACATAATCCAGACCATCGCGCTTGATCTCGGCGTCATTGGCGCGCGCCACAATATCACGCGGCGCAAGCTCGGCGCGTTCGTCATAATCAGGCATGTAGCGATGCCCGGTTTTCGGGTTCTTCAGTATGCCACCTTCACCACGCACAGCTTCGGTTATGAGGAAATTTTTGACGTCAAGATTGTAGAGGCAAGTCGGGTGGAATTGCATGAATTCCATGTTCGACACACGGCAGCCTGCACGCCACGCCATGGCGATGCCATCTCCGGTCGCGCCACGCGGGGCCGTGGAATATAAATATGCCCGGCCAGCGCCGCCGCTTGCAAGGATCGTGGCGCGCGCGGTGAAGGTCTCCACCTGCCCCGTCTTGCGGTTCAGCGCATAGACGCCGTGGATTCGCCCCGACGTTGAAAACCGTTCCTGATGTCGGCCAGAAATCAGGTCAACCGCAACCATGTCGGGCACCAGGATGATATTTGGATGTGCTCTGGCGGCAGTCTCAAGCGCTTGCTGCACTGCCCAGCCAGTGGCATCGTCGACATGGACGATCCGCCGATGGCTATGCCCGCCTTCGCGCGTTAGATGCCAGTCATTGCCCTCAAGATTGAACGGCACGCCAAGCTTGGCCAACCGCTCAATCGCAACTGGTGCATTTTCCACCACAAATTCGACAGTCGCACGGTTATTAAGCCCAGCCCCTGCAACCATCGTGTCTTCGATATGGTTCGCAAAATTGTCACCCGGTTCAAGCACAGCGGCAATCCCGCCCTGCGCCCAAGCCGTCGCACCATCAGAAATCGATCCCTTCGCCAACACCACAACTTTGCGCGAAGTTGCCAATTGCAACGCAGCCGTCAAACCCGCCGCGCCGGATCCAATGATCAGAACATCAGCTTCCATTTATGCGGTGCTCGTCAAACGAAGGAAGACGTCCTCCAAATCCGCTTCTTTGGTGGTCACATCGATAATGCCAAGTCCGAGGCCTTGGATCACCGACAGGACTTCACCTGCGTTCATCCGGTCCTTGTTATATGTGATTGCAATCGTCCGGTCGCCGACCAGCTCGACCTTTTCAAACGTTTCATGTGTTGGCGCGCTGGTCACATCGCGATCTAGCGTCAGCACCACCGCCTTTTCGCGGGCCATGCCGACCAATTCGCGTGTGGGCTTATTGGCGATGAGTTGCCCGTGGTTGATGATCGCAATGCGGTCACATAATTGCTCGGCCTCTTCGAGATAGTGCGTGGTCAAGACAACGGTAACACCTTGGCGGTTCAGTTCCTGAACATAGTCCCACAATTGCTGCCGCAGTTCGATGTCGACGCCAGCGGTCGGTTCATCCAGCACGATCACTGGCGGCGCATGCACCATGGCCTTTGCCACCAACAAGCGACGTTTCATGCCGCCCGAAAGGGTGCGGGCATATGCATCAGCCTTGTCTTCAAGCCGGACGGCCTTCAACAGCTCCATCGTCCGCCGTTTCGACTTGGGCACGCCATATAAGCCAGCTTGCAGCTCCAACGCTTCCTTAGGCGTGAAGAAGGGGTCGAACATGATTTCTTGCGGCACAATACCGATAGACGCCTTGGCGTTGCGCGGATGGGCGTCAATATCAAAACCCCAAATGGACGCGCTGCCGGATGTTTTCATGACCAACCCGGCCAAGATATTAATCAGTGTGGATTTGCCCGCACCATTTGGCCCAAGCAACCCAAAGATCGATCCTTGCGCAACGTCAAAGCTGACATCGTTGAGCGCCTGTTTCCCCCCCGCATATTTTTTGGAGAGGTTCTTTATGGAGATAGCTTGTTCGGACATGCAACTGCGATAGCGAAGGCGTGGTGGCAGTGCAATCACACTCAACGCTTTCTGACCCGTTGCAGGGTAGCGACTGCTTTGCTAAGCGGCGCTCATGAACAAATATGATCCTGAAACCATCCGAGTACGTGAACCGAGTGTAGCCTGTGATGGCAGCGGAGATATCCCAGCCGCGTTGGGTCACCCGCGCGTGTGGCTCCAGATTGATGAAAAAGGCTATGTCGACTGCGGCTACTGCGACCGGCATTTTATTCTGGTTGGCAGCCCCGCCGATACCGAGAGAGCTTAGGCGTCTTCGGACGCCAATGAAATGGTAGCGAAGGAGGGACTTGAACCCCCGACCTATGGATTATGATTCCACCGCTCTAACCAGCTGAGCTACTTCGCCATCCTAGCGTGAATCCCAGCATTTGCGGGGAAGCACGCGGCGCTATAAGCGCGGGGTTGGAACGGGTCAAGCATTGTCAGCCGCGAAATGCCCATCTGCCAATTTGCTCCCATGGCCCGCCGCGATAATAATGCGCGGATAGGCCGGAAATGACCAAAGGTCGGGGACGAAATGTTGACGACAGATGGGTATGAAGCGCTTTGGCGACCGGAGGCTCAACCTTGTTCTGGACGGTGATATGCAATTTGGGCGACGCCTCATCCTGCGGGATTAAAAGTCCGCGAAATGCATCTGCAAGCTCCTCACGTAAGCTCAGCAATTCGGGGCTATCGATACGAAAGGCCACCGCGTTTCCCATCAGCATGACATCTGTGAGACGCGCAACAGGCGCAGGATAATCTGCAACAAGCGCCGCCAGGCGGGATTTCATTTCAGGCAAGTGGCTTGGCGGCAGATGATGAAACAGCGTGATATGCGCATCGACAAAATTGCGCGCCACAGGAAAATGCGCGCGCCGCAATCCATTGGCCCATGCTTGGTCGGTCTTACCCATTTCGGCAGTGATGATGATGGGTGCGGTCACTGCTGTGCCATAAACCAAACGGCCTGATGCTGCCACTGCCCACTTTGCATTGCGCCCAACTATCGTACGACCCGTCACCTTGTGGCGGTGTCAAACCCCAGATCAACGGCATTTCGGTTATCGCTCAACCCAACAAAAAAGCCGCCCTGTCTTGCAACAAGGCGGCTTTTTGTGTGCGGCAGTCGAATTCTTTACGCTTCGTCGCTTGCCTCAGCAGAAAGGCCAGCAGCTTCAGCAGCAGCCTTGGCGGCAGCTTGCTCTTCGCGGCGCTTTGCATTGGCAGCGGCTTCCGCAGCGTCGGCTGCGTCAGATGCGACTTCGGCTTCAACCTGCGCTTCAATTGCTTCAGCAGCGATCTCGGCCTGTTCGGCTTCGAACATCTGGTCGAGAACGTTAACGCCGTCCTTCTGCAATTCAGCTTCGTCATCTGAACGGGCCACATTGACCTGAACATTAACGCTAACTTCGGGGTGCAGAACAACTTTGACACCGAAAATGCCAAGCGTTTTGATTGGGCGTTCAAGCACGATCATGCCTTTGGTGACCTTGGCGTCCTGGGCGACCAGACCGTCAACGATATCCTTGACTGAGACCGAACCGTAAAGCTGGCCAGTTTGCGAAGCTGCACGGATCAGAATGATCTGCTTGCCTTCAACACTGCCCGAAGCTTTTTGCGCTTCATCACGGCGGCTTGCGTTATCGCTTTCGATTTTCGCTCGGTTCGCTTCGAAAACCTTGCGGTTTGCTGCGTTCGCACGGAGTGCTTTTTTGTTTGGCAGCAGGAAGTTACGGGCATAGCCGTCCTTCACGGTGACAACGTCACCAATTGCACCAAGCTTTTCAACGCGCTCGAGAAGTATGATATCCATGTTTTCGGCTCCTACTTCACGATGTACGGCAGAAGGCCGATGTGACGGGCGCGCTTGATAGCTTGGCCCAGTTCACGTTGCTTCTTTGCCGATACGGCGGTGATGCGCGACGGGACAATCTTGCCACGCTCTGAAATGTAACCCTGAAGCAGGCGTACATCTTTATAGTCGATCTTCGGCGCATCTTTACCCTGGAATGGGCAGGACTTGCGGCGACGGAAAAACGGACGTGCCATAATTTAAGCCTCCTGCTCTGCACGGGGTGCGCGATCGGGGCGGTCGCCACGATCTGGACGAGGGGCGCCGCGATCACGGTCGCCGCCACCAAATCCGCCACGTTCGCCGCGTTCGCTGCGCTCTGGACGGTCGCTCTTGCGCATCATGACCGATGGGCCCTTTTCATGCTCGTCAACGCGGACGGTCATGTAACGGATGATGTCTTCGTTCATGCGTGTCTGACGCTCGAGTTCGGCGATGGTGTCGCCAGAAGCATCGATGTCGAGCATTACGAAATGCGCTTTACGGTTTTTCTGAATTTTGTAGGTCAATGTGCGAAGACCCCAGGTTTCGGTCTTTACGACCTTGCCCTTATTGTCTTCCACAATCTTCGTGGCAGCTTCTGCCAGCGCGTCTACTTGGGCCTGTGAAAGGTCCTGACGCGCCAAAAATACATGCTCGTACAGAGACATGGGCGTTTCCTTGTTCCTACCGATCGCTGACGCAGCACCATGCATACGCCCCTCCGGCCTTCTTCGTATTCACCGAGTTTACCTCAGGCGAAGTGGGCCGCTTAGGTGGGATTTACAAGAAAAGCAAGCGATTCGCCGGATTGCGTACAGGGTTGGACGCCCTAGCGCCCCAGTCGCTGCAATATATCCGCCGCAAACCCGCTCAACGTATCATCCCGCGCACCCATTATGACGATGCGGTCACCGGGCCTCGCCAGTTCGACGATTCGGTTGCCGCAATCTTCGCGCGCCGATATATATTCGGCGTTTCTGCCCGCTGCGACCACTGCATCGGTGATGCTTTGGCTACCCGTGCTTTTGTCCACCGTGCCGCCAAAATAGACTGGGTCGCAAAGAATGAGGTGGTCGTTCTCGCCAAGCAGGTTAGCAAATACGCCAGCGAGTTCCGCGCCCATGACGCGGATGGGGCCGTAACCATGTGGTTGGAAAAACGCGATGATGCGCCCGGGAAAGGTCTTCAGCGTCGCGAGGGTTGCTGCAATCTTGTCGGGGTTATGGCCAAAATCATCGATGACGGTGATGTCATTGGCAGTCCCTACAATATCAAAGCGGCGGGCAAGACCGCCGAAGCGTTCCACGCCGCGAACGGCTTGCTCTAGAGGCACGCCAAGCGCAACACTAGCGGCGATAGCGGCAAGCGCATTGGCGATATTGTGCCTGCCGGGGACGATTAACGTTACGGCGCGGGTTTCGCCCAACGCGTGGAGCGTGAAGTGGCTTCCGAGCGGGAGGTCAATGATGTCAGTTGCGCAAAACGCTGAGCCGGCTCCAAATCCGAAACTTACCGCGCCAGGCAGGTTCATCGGCGCAATGAGCGCGGCCGTTTCCGCGTCGTCGGCGTTCCAGACACAGACTTTCGCCTTTTTGGCAAAGTCGCCAAAAAGCTGACGCAATTCTTCAAGTGTCTTATGATCGAGACTGACATTGTTCAGAATCGCCACCTCGGGCGTGAACAATGCAATCGATCCATCGCTTTCATCGACTTCGCTGACGAAGACATTGCCCTGCCCTACCCGCGCACTGGCAAAGGGGGTATCATCAGCAACGAAATTTTTCATCACCGCGCCGTTCATGATGGTGGGATCAAGGCCGGCGTCCGACAATATCCAGCCGATCATGCCGGTTACCGTCGATTTTCCGCTCGTTCCGCCCACAGCAATGCTGCGCGGTGCGGCGTTGAACAAGTCTGCGAGCAATTCGGCGCGGGTCATTCGCGTACAGCCAAGCGCATTAGCCTTGGCGATATCAGGAACGCTGTCCTCAATAGCCGCAGAGGCAATGAGTATCTGGTCACCACTAACGATGCCGCTGCCATCTTGCGGAAACAGGTCGATGCCAAGGCTTTGGAGCCATTCGAATTTCGGCCCCAGCCGGCCTTGATCCAACGCGCGGTCAGATCCGGAAACAGCCGCGCCTGCATCGCGAACGATGTTCGCCAGAGGCACCATGCCCGATCCACCAACGCCACAGAAGAAATAGGATTTGTTTTTGTGCATCAGTGGCGGTTATGGCCGGGAGATGATTTTGGCAATGGTTCTGTATAGCAATAACATCGTCACCCCCGCGCCTGCGCGAAAATGACGAAGTTTGAGGAAACGGGTAACTTATGAGAATAGGTATTTGCGCGCCGTCTACGCCGTTTACGCGTGAGGATGCGGCGCGCGTTACTGCGCTCGCAGCGCATACCTATCCGACGGCCAATCTCATCTTCCATGACCAATGCTTTGCCGAGGATGGGCATTTCGCCGGGCCGGACAATGCGCGTATTGCGGCATTTGTGGACCTTGCCAATAACCCCGACCTTGATGCTGTCTGGTTCGTGCGCGGCGGCTATGGCGCGTGTCGGATTGCGCAGGACGCTGTGGCTGCGCTTAAATCCGCGGCAGGGGATAAAATCTATATGGGGTATAGCGATGCGGGCAATTTGCTTGGCGCGTTGTACGGAGCGAAGATAGGTCGCGTCTGTCATGGCCCGATGCCAGCCGACGTGCGGCGGGATGGCGGCGAGGCAGCTTTGCTGCGCGCGCTTGACTGGATGCTGCACGCATCGCCGCAGGCGCTTGAGCCGCATGTGCAGGCGGACGCAAAATATGCGGCGTTTAACCTTATGACGCTGGCCATGATGGTCGGGACGCCATTGCTGCCAGACCTAAGCGACCATGTCCTAATGGTCGAAGAGGTAAGCGAATATCTTTACGGCTATGACCGCGCGTTTTTTCACGTCACCAGCCATCTGCGGTCCGCGGGACTAACCGGATTGCGGCTTGGCCGGGTAAGCGATGTGCCCGAGAATGATCGCCCCTTTGGCGAAGGCGCAGAGGAAATAGCCCAGCGTTGGTGCGCAAAAACGGGTATAAACTATCTTGGCCGCGCCGACATTGGCCATGATGCCGACAATCGCATCGTGCCGTTCGGGCTTGCAACATCAAGCGCTGCGCCATAGGCGGTTTGGCAATAACACAGACCGATAGGACTAGATATGCGCGCATTCATTTTCCCCGGACAAGGCAGCCAAGCCGTTGGCATGGGTAGGGCGCTTGCAGAAGCAAGCCCAACCGCCCGCGCGGTGTTTGAGGAAATCGACGAAGCGCTTGGCCAACATCTGTTCCGATTGATGTGTGAAGGCCCGGAGAGCGAATTGACGCTCACCGAGAATGCGCAACCGGCGATCATGGCAAACGCAATTGCAACCTTGCGCGTGCTGGAAACCGAAGGCGGCGTGCGATTGGTCGAAAAATGCAATTTCGTCGCTGGCCACTCCTTGGGCGAATATACCGCCTTATGTGCCGCAGGGGCGTTGCCGTTGTCCGTGACGGCGGCGCTGCTTAAACTGCGTGGTCGCGCAATGCAGGCGGCTGTGCCTGTCGGCATTGGCGCCATGGCCGCTTTGCTTGGCGCGGACATAGAAAAGGCGGAAAGCTTGGCTGCAGCCGCCGCGGAAGGCGAAACCTGTACCGTCGCCAATGACAACGACCCATCGCAAGTCGTTATTTCCGGACATAAGGGTGCGATTGACCGCGCGATTGCGCTGGCAAAGGACCATGGCATTAAGCGGGGCATATTGCTGCCCGTATCCGCCCCCTTCCACTGCCCGCTGATGCAGCCTGCTGCAGATGACATGGCAAGCGCGCTGGCGACCACCACAATCCACGCGCCTTTGGTGCCGCTGTTTGCCAATGTAACTGCAGCGCCCGTTGTCGACCCCCACACCATTTCTGCGCAATTGGTGCAGCAGGTCACTGGCCGTGTGCGTTGGCGCGAATCGGCGATTGCCATGGCCGAGGCCGGCGTTACCCATTTTGCCGAGTTCGGCGGGAAAGTTCTGTCCCCGATGGTCAAACGCAGCGCGGGCGAAGACATTGCGACCTCAAGCGTCATCAGCATGGATGACATCGAAGCCTTATTGAAAGCGATATAATGACCGACCAAATTCTTCAGTCACGCGATGGCGGAATATTGACCATCACCCTGAATATGCCCGAAAAACGTAACCCGATATCTGATGTCGGCGTCGTCGATCAAATGTGCGACGCGTTCATGGCGGCGGATCAAGATATGTCGGTGCGCTGCGTTATTCTGACCGGCGCAGGGACCGTTTTTTCATCGGGTGGCGACCTCAAGCAGATGCGCCCTGATAGCGGCGGGTTGCGGGCAGGCCTGCCTGCTGAAACCCGGCGTAATTACAAA
>CANIRZ010000009.1 GCA_947470185.1 Sphingomonadales bacterium
CCTGTGGCGGGAATATTCCCCCTTTGGTAGCAAGGCCGCGGTTTCGTCCAGACCCTTTTCATCAATATCCGCCAGACCCACAAACCAGCCCATATTTGCAAAATAGCGCGCGACTTCGCGGCCAAGGCCAGACGCAGCGCCTGTAATGAATATGCTTTTTTGTGCTGTCGACATGATGGTGATTCCTCTCTTACTCACATGGTTGTCAGCGACATTAATTTGCTTGAAACGTCAACTGATTATTGCAGATGTTGCACAACCGAGACGCACCATAAGGGCCTGAGGAGTGCGTATAGTTTGATATTGGTTATTGCTGATTATGAAGATTTCAACGAAGTTTTCGGCCGCTGCGCCGGAGCAAATCATGCGCCTGAACAAAGGCCTAAAGCTAAATCGCTTGGAAGTCCTTGGCGTAAATATGCCAGGTAAAAATCGCCGCAGCTCCGCGATGCGGGCGCCAGCGTTCGGCGATGGCGCGGATTTCCTTTTCGGACGGCCGCACCGCAAGCTTTAACAAGCGGCCAACGCCTTCCTGAACCGCAAGGTCGCCCGCGGGCCAGATGTCGGCGCGGCCCTCGGCAAACAGCAGATAGATTTCTGCTGACCAGCGGCCAATGCCCTTCACTTGCGTCAGATAGGCAATCGCTTCCTCATCATCGGTGGGCAAGGCGTCGAGCGGCAACGCGCCCGACAGCACCAGTTCCGCTAGCGACCGGGCATAGCCCTGTTTCTGCCGGCTAAGGCCACAGCCGCGCAACGCATCGAAATCCTGCCCCAGCAACGGCCCCGGCGGGCATCCTGCGCCCAGCAAGGCCTCCAGCTTGTTCCAGACCGATGCCGCTGACGCGACGCTCACTTGTTGCCCAACTATTGTGCGTAACAATGTGGCATAGCCCGGTGCGCTTATCCGTTCGTCGGGATAGCCGGTTACGGCGAGAGCCGAGGCGATGCCCGGCTCAATCGCCGCCAGTGCATCAAGCGCGGCATGAAGCTGCTGTGCCCGAATACCCATTAGCGTGCGCCCTTCATCCGCGCCTTACGGTCGCCGCGTACAGCGCAATCGCTGCCGCGTTGGAGACGTTCAGCGACTCCATCTGTCCGCTCATCGGCAATTTTGCCAGCTGGTCACAATGTTCTTGGATATTGTGGCGCATCCCGTCGCCTTCGGCACCCAGCACAAGGGCGTTGCGCCCAGGCGTCAGGGCTTGGTCCAACGTTACCTCCGCATGGCCTGTCAGGCCGATTCTCCAATAGCCAGCCTCGGCAATTTCCTCGAGCGCGCGGGCAAGGTTTACCACACGCACCCATGGCATGATTTCAAGTCCGCCGGACGCTGCTTTGGCCAAGGCGCCTGATTCGGGTGGGGAGTGCCTGTCTTGCGTAACAACCGCAACGGCACCAAAGGCAGCAGCGGTCCGGAAAATCGCGCCTACATTGTGCGGATCGGTCACTTGATCGAGGATCAGTAAAGGCCTGTTATCGTCATTGGCAACGGCAAGCGCATCCGTCAGCCACACATCCTCAAGCGGCGCAACCTCAAGCACAATGCCCTGATGCGGGGCATCCTTAGGCACAAAGCGCGCCAAATCATTCACCTCGGCATATTGCACGGTCAACCCGTCAGGCACGACGATTTTGCCGATTTCCTCGCGCGTTCCCCATAAATTGATAAGGCGGCGCTCGGGATTGTCGAGCGCGGCATAGACGGCATGCCGCCCATAAAATTTGGGATTACCGCTTATGACGGCTGCACCACGGCGCCGGTGGCTTTTATGTGAAGACATTTCGTTTACCTATTAATTAAAAAGAGGACGTTCTGGCTCCCTTTCCCACTTGAGGCATTGACAGGCAAGGGCCCTTTCGCCATTGGGCTGCTTCTTCTGCGGGACCGGCCCTCATGCCAACACATGATGCCCCGCCGAAGATGTGGACAGGTGGCCGAGTGGTTAAAGGCAGCAGACTGTAAATCTGCCCGGTTTTCCGTACGCTGGTTCGAATCCAGCCCTGTCCACCATTTACGCTCTTATTCCACTTCAGCACCAATGTATTAGATTGCGGCTTTTTGCTTGCCTCAGGACCTCCGTGGGTTCCCGCCGTGGGGCTTTAATCACCTGACAACAGCCACCGGAGCCGTAACAGTCACTATGGCTTTTGAAAGTCCAGTTCGTAAACAGTTAGGGCGAAGGTGTTTTCGGTACTCGAACCACCTGTGTATTCGAAATATGACAGTTCCTGTTTGCCGTCTGCGTTAAAGTCGTCAACGGCAACCAATCGACCGACAGCGTTGTTGCGCAGTGTTGTGGTCAGTCTGGTGAATTGCCCTGCGCCCTTGTTAAAATAGACCATCAGGCGCCCGTCATTAAGGCCGTGCAGGATGTCGACCAACCCATCTTTGTCAAGATCACGCATGAATACATCAGATGACCACTCCAACCGCTTGGCCATTATGTAGCTCTGGTCTTGGGGAAGTGCAGTTTCCGAGGTGTCCGTGAACTTTCCGCCGTCGTTGCGTAAAATCTGGATATAATTCCCGCCATAATAAGGCACGTATCGCGAGTATAATATGACCAGATCTTGGTCGCCATCGTTGTCAATGTCGGCGTTTTTTGTCGCCATATGTAAGCTGGTGTTAATGCCATACACGCTTGGGGGCAGAGCAATCCGGTCTTCAAAACTGAATTGACCGTTCCGGTTTATGAACAAAAAGCTCGGCGTGGAGCCATGGCCGAAACCAGCAATCAGATCAGCGTATTTGTCTCCATTCACGTCGACCAAATGCAGATCGAGAAGTAAGTTGTTATTGTCGTTACCTTCGGAATTCGGGTTTGTTATCGGCACAGACAGCAGGGATGCAGGGAAATTGTCGCTCGACGCGGTAAACTGGCCACTGGGCGTTTGCAGCAAGATGGTAGGCGGGAAACCTCCCCATGGGTTCCAATTCCCGATCAATATATCGTCAAGACCATCGCCATTTATGTCACCCGTTGCCATCGAGTGGGCGTCGGTAGCGTTGTCTGGCAAGCCTTGCTTGGTTGTGATCCGCGGGAGGGCGTCCAATAGCGTAGTTACTGCACCAGCCCTTTGCCCAAGCAGAATTGCAGAACCGT
Source organism: Sphingomonadales bacterium (assembly GCA_947470185.1). Lineage (GTDB taxonomy): Bacteria > Pseudomonadota > Alphaproteobacteria > Sphingomonadales > Sphingomonadaceae > Sphingorhabdus_B. The sequence continues at coordinate 3,108 of CANIRZ010000009.1, forward strand.
GCGCCTTTGGATCTCCATAAACGCCGGATACATTATGGGCGACAAAGAAGGCAGCGTTTTTGCCACCTACCGATAAGACTGCGGCCCTTCTTGCGCCGAAGACAGAAGGCATGGCTGCATTATGCGCCGCATCATACATTAACCGTCCGTTTGCATTTGATAGAAGTAGATAGGGCATGGCGGCATATGCAGGTGTCCCGTACGCCTTATTAAGCGGCACTACGACCTCGGGATAATTATCACGCTGGAAATCTACGCTGATACTTCCTTGCGGGAATATGCCAGCCAGTCCGCCTGAATAAACCACGCCTGCATATGTGTATTCTGGAACCACATCGCGGTTTGAAAAACGATGTGCCTCATACGCAAATTTGAGCGCAACAAATGGTGCAGGGGCAGGACTTGGCGTCGGGGCCGCAGTAGGAGCTGGAGATATGACAACCGGCGGTGCAGACTTTGATTGCTCTCCACCACACCCGCACAACAAAAATACCGGCAGCAGAATATTTGGGGTCCTCATCTGGGCAGCCCTTTTAACATCCCGCTAAAATAATTGTGCGCCATGATCCCATTTTCCCACTTCAATGACATCTAAGTTCCCGTCAGCCTTATCTGTTGCATCTCTTTTTGAGGTCTGGTTTGCGTCGCGGTTTCGCACTCAAATGAGGCGCACGCAAGAAAAAGGAAGCCCAAAGGCCGCCTAGGCTGTTCCGCGCGTAAGTAACTTTACCGGAACAGGGGTGGTGCTGGGCGTTTCGCCGTTCAACACCGCGATCAACGCCTCCACGAGCATTTCGCCGGCCTGGACGTAATCTTGCTCGATTGTCGTAAGCGGCGGTTGCGCATAGGCGCCCGTTGCGATGCCATCAAAGCCGATAACGCGGACATCTTTGCCAATGACAATGCTGTGCTCGTCAAGCGCCCGCATAGCGCCCAGCGCGATAAAGTCGTTTGCACAAAACAAACTATCGAACGCGATTTTGTCCTGGATCAGGCCCTTGGCCGCGGCATAGCCTTGGTCCTCCCGCACCGCATTTTCGGGCAGGGGCGGGCAAATGGGCCGCATCGCCTTATTGGCCATTTCGTCCATATATGTCGTCAGCCGATCCTGAAACTGCGGCTGTTCGCTGTTGGTCGGGCCGATATATGCAATATGCTTGCAACCGCTTTGCAGCAAATGGTCAATCGCCAGCCGCGCGCCTTGAACATTGTCGCTTTTCACAGAAATAAGGTCTTCTTTGCTCGCGCCCCAGCAGATCATCGGAGTCTCGCGCCGCGCATATTCGCCAAAAAACTGCCAGCCTTCAACATTCTGCCCGCTGCCGATGACGATCAGGCCATCGGCCTGCCGGGTGCCCGTATAGTTGGCAAAGAAGCTGTCGGGGGAGTCCTGAAAAGAGATAATCAAATTATAACCGTGTTCAGATGCCGATGCCGCAATGCAGCCGAGCAGCGACAGATAAAACGGGTTGATATTCGCTTTGTTCTCGCCGCGCCGACACAAAATGACGAGCGCGATAGAATTGGTCTGCTGCGTGCGCAGGCGAAGGGCATTATGGTCAACGGAATAATTGAGCTCATTGGCCAGTGCGACAATACGCGCGCGCGTGGTTTCGCTGACTTTCTTATCACCACGCAAGGCGCGCGATACTGTAGGCTGTGACACCCCAAGCATCGCCGCAATCTGATGCGCAGTAATGCGACCCTCTTTACCCATGCCGCGCCGTTAGCACTGGCATGCGGTCAAGTCACGCAGCGAGCGCGGTTGCGGGTACGACAAATTCCAGATTGAGGCTTTCTGCCACGGCTTGGCTGGTCACTTTTCCTTCATGGACGTTCAATCCGGCAAGCAATCCGCGTCCAGTTTCCGTGCTGCTTTCCAGCGCTGCGACGCCCTGGTTTGCCAGCGCAAGGCCATAAGGCAAGGTCGCGTTGTTGAGCGCGGCCGCGCTTGTCTGTGGCACTGCGCCGGGCATGTTTGCGACGCAATAATGAATGATGCCGTCGACGACATAGGTAGGGTCGGCATGGGTAGTGGGCCGCGATGTTTCAAAGCAGCCACCTTGGTCGATGGCGACATCAACGAGCACTGAACCCGGCTTCATATGCTTGAGCATTTCCCGGGTGACGAGGCGCGGTGCGCTTGCGCCCGGAATAAGCACGGCGCCAATGACAGCGTCTGCAATGCTGACTTCATGGTCAATCGTTTCAAGTGTGGAATAGCGCGTGCGGACTCGCCCGTTGAACATCTCGTCAAGTTGACGCAGGCGCGGGATTGAGCGGTCAACGATGGTAACCTCAGCGCCCAAGCCAACAGCCATACGCGCCGCATGTGTGCCAACCACGCCTCCGCCAAGGACAGTTACCCGTCCAGCCGGAACACCCGGGACGCCGCCAAGCAGGATGCCTGCACCGCCTTCGCTGCGGCGCATCGCTTGGCCAGCGGCTTCAATGGCGAGCCGGCCAGCAACTTCGCTCATCGGAGCAAGCAGGGGCAGGGTGCCACGGTCATCGGTGACGGTTTCATAAGCAATTGCTGTGCATCCACTGGCGATGAGGCCCTTTGCCTGCTCGGGGTCGGGCGCAAGATGTAGATAGGTGAAGAGTAATTGCCCGCGGCGAAGCTGAACCCATTCGCTTGGCTGGGGTTCCTTGACCTTGACGATCATATCACAGCCAGCAAAAATTTCGGCCGCCGTTGCGGCGATTTCGGCACCGGCAGCCCGATAGGCATCGTCGCTGGCCATAATGCCAGCGCCAGCGCCGGATTGCACGACGACCTGATGACCATGAGCGACATATTCGCGGACCGCGCCCGGGGTAAGACCAACACGATATTCATGAACTTTGATTTCGCTAGGGACGCCAACACGCATGATTTTTGCTCCTGAAAAAATGTCTAACGCAAAATAGCATTGTCGGCCCGTCGATACTCCGCAAAGATTCGACTTATTCGTCAGATTGGTGCATATATTCGTCGTATTTTTAAAGAAAAATAGAGATAATATGCAACTTGATCGAGCTGACCGTAAATTAATTGGCGCTTTAGTGGCAAATGGCCGCGCGACTCAGATGGAGTTGGGTGACGCGGCGGGCCTATCCCCGAGTGCCGCGGCGCGCCGGCAAAAAGCCTTGGAGGACGAAGGCATATTGCGTGGCTATCGCGCCGACGTGAATTTGCGCAAGCTGGGGCTTTCCGCGACAGTCATGGTCACGATTACGCTCGATAGCCAAAGCGAAGAGGCAATGGCAGCTTTTGAAGCCGCTGTTGCGAACAGTCCATCTACCATTCGGTGCCACCTGATGAGCGGACGAAATGACTATCTGTTAGTGGTGCGCGCAGCTTCCATTGAAGATTATGAAATAATCCATCGGCAGGAAATTGCTCGTTTGCCCAGAGTGGCTCGCATCGAAACAGCCTTTGCGTTGCGAGAGGTCGTGAACCGCACCGTTCCGCCGCGCTTGTTTCATCCATAAATGTGCGAAGCTGGCCCGTGCCTGCACGCAAAGGGCACATGGACGGGATGCGTGGCGTTCCGTAAATAGGCGATGGCTTTGGCAGATCGCTAATCCGGAACGTGGGTAGGACTGTGGCGGTTTTGTCACATGGCTTGAAAAGCAGAATGACGTTGACACAAAAATGCTTGCTCGGATCGCGCTTTGATGTTTGTGTGCATCTGCACAATAAAGCGCATGTAAAAATAAATGAAATTTTGCGCGGGCAACCAGATTAAGCGGGATGAGAACGGTATCTGCCGAAGGCAGCGCAATGCGCAGGCTCTCGGCTTCGGTTCAAATGTACCTAAGAAGGGGTAATATTATGCGTAATTCCATTTTGAAACTGGCAAGCATCAGCGTCGCCATGAGCGCTCTGACCATGTCAGTGCCTGCGTTCGCGCAAGAAGAGGCCGTTGGCCCAATCACCATAACCGGAGGCGCTGCTATCGTTTCCGACTATCGTTTCCGTGGCGTTTCGCTCTCAGATAAGGATTTTGCGTTCCAGCCGTACCTGACTGTCAAGCATGGGTCCGGCCTGTACGCGGGCGTCTGGGGATCGAACATTACTCCAAATGATGGCGATGATGTCGAAGTTGATCTGTATGCTGGCTTTGCGGGCGGGGATGCTGTAACCTATGATATCGGTGCGACCTATTATGTCTATCCTGGCGTATCAAGCTTCAACTATGTCGAGTTCACTGGAAAGCTCGGTACATCCGTCGGTCCCGCATCTGTCGGTGCCCAGCTAAGCTATGTTCCAAGCCAGAATAACACGGGTGATAACGACAATATCTATGTCGCGACCAACGCAGCCGTTGCTATTCCAAATTCGCCGATTTCGATCGTGGGATCTGTTGGCCTTGAAGACGGCGCGTTCAGCGCGGGCAGCCAGAAGCTGGATTGGTCACTTGGGTTGACCGCTGCTGTCGCCGGCTTCACCGTTGGTGCATCCTATGTGGACACGAACCGCAAGACGACCTTTGCGTTTAAAGACAGCGCTGCCGGCGTAGTGTTTTCACTAAGCTACGGCTTCTGATCCAAGATTAAGCGTTGTAGGCCCCATAAATGTGGCCCAATTTGGTAAAGACACATGCCGGGCTTGACCTTTCAAGTCCGGCATGCGCTTATCAGGCCTACACAAAATTGGTGAAAAACAATGTCCGTCAATCTTGCGAATTGGATCGCTGAGCACAAAATCGATGAGGTTGAGTGCATTGTGCCTGACATAAACGGGGTGCAGCGGGGCAAGGTTTTACCGGCCAAAAAATTCCTATCGTCGGTCCGTGACAAATCGCTGCGCATTCCGGGTAGTGTTTTTATCTGTACCATTGATGGCCATTACCCCGAGGATATTGCTGATATCTGGGACAAGGACCCGGACAAAATCCTGATTGCCGACCCCGATACGATTTGCGTCGCCCCGGGTTTTAAATCGCCCACGGCCTTTGTCATTGCCGATGTTCTTCATGGCGATGGCACCGAGGTGGAAATCGCACCGCGCACAATATTGAAAAAAGTATTGAACATGTATGCGGAACGCGGGTGGAAACCGATTATGGCGCCTGAGGTTGAATTTTACCTTGTTAGCCAAAATGTGGACCCTGACTTTCCTTTGGTGCCGCCAACGGGCTCAAGCGGGCGTGCGGAGACGGCAAGCCAGCCTTATGGGCTGGAGGCGATGAACGAATATGAGGATATCATTGACCACATCTATGATGACTGTGAGTTGATGGGGCTGGATATCGATACGATGATCCACGAAATGGGCGCGGCCCAGCTTGAAGTGAACTTTGTCCATGGGGACCCGCTGAAGCTTGCGGATCAAGTGTTTCTTTTTAAGCGCACCGTTCGCGCGGTCGCCAAGCAGCATGGGGTCTATGCGACCTTCATGGCGAACCCTATGGCCGGGCAGCCGGGCAGCGCAATGCATATTCACCAGTCGGTGGTTGATGCCGAAACCGGCAGAAACCTGTTCTCCAACGCCAATGGCAAGGACAGTGCGCTGTTCCGCAGTTACATTGCTGGTCTTGTAAAGTTCATGCCGCAGATATCGCCGCTCTGGGCGCCCAATGTGAACAGCTTCCGCCGGATGCGGCCAGACAGTGCCGCGCCAATCAATGTGCAATGGGGCGAAGACAACCGAAGCTGCGGTTTCCGCGTGCCGATTTCGGACAAGGCCAACCGGCGCGTCGAAAACCGTCTGCCGGGGGCGGACTCCAACCCCTATCTCGCGATGGCCGCTTCTTTGGTCTGCGGCTATATTGGCATGGTGGAACGGATGGTACCAGCCAAGGCAATCACCGGCAGCGCCTATAACCGCGCTCGCACTTTGCCCCGCACGTTGGAGGCCGCATTGGACCGGTTCAGCGCCTGTAAGCCCGTACGCAATCTGCTTGGCGAAGAGTTTTTTGACATCTTCTATGCCGTTAAGGACTATGAATTGTTCAATTATCAGTCCGTCGTCTCAAGCTGGGAGCGCGAGCATTTGTTGCTGCGCGTGTGAGTATGCTCCCCGCGACTGGCGATCCGCTGTTTGACCAAAGCTATTATCGTGCGACCGCAATGGCGGCACCGCAATATGAAACCTTATCGGGCGACCATCATGCTGATTTGGTTGTCATAGGCGCTGGCTATACCGGGCTGACAGCTGCTCTACGCGCTGCTGAATTGGGGATGAAGGTTATCGTCCTTGAAGAATATTTTCCCGGTTTTGGCGCATCGGGTCGCAATGGCGGGCAACTGATCCCCGGCTGGCGCTGGGACGCACGGACGCTGGTTAAGGCATTTGGCAAGGAACGTGGCAAAGCTATTTTTGATTTATCCTTGAATGCGCGTGACCGCGTCATGGCTCGGGTGGCACATCATGATATCGCCTGCGACCTGAAGCCCGGCCACGCAACAATGGCGTGGAACCCGTCGCATTATCGCGATCTGGCCGATGAAGCCGAATGCCTTGCCCGCGACATGGATTATTCCGACGTGGACTTGCTTTCACCCGACGCGGGCCGCAGCGTAGTGAATAGTGCGCTTTATCATGGTGGCATGGTGGACAAAAGGGGCGGTCATTTTCACCCGCTGAATTATGCGCTTGGGCTGGCACAGGCTGCAACCGATGCGGGTGTCAAAATCTTTGCCAATACGCGCGTGATCGGTGTCACAGAGCAGAAAGATAAAGTGCGTGCCGGGGTTGAGGGTGGCAATGTCTGTGCCAAGCAAGCCATGCTTGCGACAGATACGAAGACCGGGAGTGTGCACCGGCACTTGGGCGGCTATGCGATGCCTATTCTTAATTACAACATTGCTACACAACCGCTGGGCAAAGACCGGGCGAGGTCGCTTATTCCATCGGACATGGCGATTGCCGACACCCGCTTTGTCCTGAATTATTTCAGACTGTCAGCCGATAACCGTTTGATATTTGGCGGCGGGGAAAAATATCTGCCGTCTATGCCAGCCAGCGTTGATGCATTCGTCCGCAAGCACATGTTGCAGGTGTTCCCTGATCTGGAAGATGTGAAAATCGACTATCGGTGGGGCGGGGCTGTTGGCGTTAGCCGCAACCGCTTGCCGCATGTCGGGCGGACCGATGGCGGCAAAATCTGGTTCGCGCATGGCTTTTCGGGGCATGGTGCCTTGCTTACGATATTGGCGGGTGAGATTGTGGCTGAGGCGATGGCAGGAGACGCGGGCGCTTATGCGCTGATGTCGAGCCTACCATCAAAGCCATTTCCCGGCGGCACCTTGCTGCGCTGGCCTCTACATGTGGCAGGTATGCTGTATTACGCAATGCGGGACCGGCTATGATCAATCGTCAAGCCATACACCAGATGCGCGAACGTGAAATTGCACGGTTTATTGCAGCGAACCCAAAGTCCAAGGCGCATGCCAAAAGCGCTCAGGGATGGTTTCAGGGCGTCCCTTTCCATTGGATACTCGATTGGTCCAGCCCTTTCCCAATCGTCGCTCAGGAGGCTTCTGGAGCGACCCTGACGAGTATCGACGGGCAGGTCTTTGATGACTTTTGTCTTGGCGATACCGCGAGCATGTTTGGTCATTCGCCTGCACCGCTTGCCAAGGCCATAAAAGCGCAAGCAGGGCAGGGCTTAAGCTACATGTTGCCGACCGCAAAGGGCGCAGAGCTTGGGTCTATGCTCGCCGACATGTTCGGACTGCCGCAATGGCAAGTGACTACGACAGCAAGCGAAGCGAACCGTGCCGTCATTCGCTGGTGTCGCGGGATTACTGGGCGCGACAAGATTTTGATCTTCAACGGCTGCTATCATGGCGCGGTCGATGATGTGTTCGTCGACTTGCGCGATGGCCGTGCAGTGAACCGGCCAAGCCTGATCGGGCAAGTGCAAGATTTGTTGCCGACGACGGTTGCAATCGAATTTAACGATGTGGACGCGCTCGCCGCTGCTTTGCGCGGTGGCGACATTGCTTGCGTATTGGCCGAACCGTTGATGACCAATATCGGCATGGTGCGCGATGCACCGGAGTTTCTGAAGGAATTGCGCAGGCTGTGTGATGAAACCGGTACAATCCTGGTGTTTGACGAAACCCATACGATTTCCTCCGGCTATGGCGGGCACAGCAATATGCACGGCCCAAAGCCTGACATATTGGTGGTTGGCAAATCCATCGGCGGCGGCGTACCGTGCGCTGTCTATGGCTTTACAGATGAGATTGCCAAACGGATGGCGGCGCTGAACGCGTCACGCCCAGCAGGGCATAGCGGAATTGGGACGACCTTATCGGCCAATGCGCTGGCGATTACGGCCATGCACGCTATGTTGGGGCAGGTCATTACCCGCGACGCTTATGCCCATATGCTCGCGATGGCAGACAGGCTGGTGGCGCAACTCAACGGCGTGATTGGCACCCAAGCGCTCGACTGGCATGTCAGTCATGTTGGCGCGCGCGTCGAACTGGTCTGTTCCGCCATCCCGCCGCGCAATGGCAGTGAGGCCCGGGCGGTGATGGACCATGCACTCGAAAGCACTATCCATCTATATCTCGCCAACCGCGGGATCTTGCTTGCGCCTTTCCACAATATGATGCTGGTCAGTCCGGTGACGCAAGCGGCGCAAGTCGACCGCCTTGCGGCAGAGTTGAACTCTGCGCTGACTGAGCTATTAGCATAAGAAAATCAGGACTTGCGAAAGTATCATCATGACAATCAAGCGGGCAAAATCATCAGCGATCATTGCGCCACGGAGCGAAGCGGAGGCCTTTTTTGCGGCATATCCCGACATCGATTCCGTTGAGATGATCTATACCGATTTTGGCGGCGTGCCGCGGGGAAAGCGGCTGCGTCAGCATGAGGTTTTGTCAGTCTATGAAATTGGACGGTTTTTCCCTGGTTCCATTGCTGTTGTCGATATCACTGGGCAAGACACCGTCGAAACGGGATTGGTATGGGAAGATGGCGACGCCGACCGTTCGATGAAGCCAATCCCCGGCACACTTGTGCGCACACCATGGGCAGGCGACAATGCCGCGCAATTCATGGTCGATTTTTATGAATTGGATGGCCAGCCACATGACCTTGATCCGCGCCATGTGCTTGGTCTTGTCGTTGACCGCTTTGCCGAAATGGGGCTGACGCCGGCCTTGGCGGTTGAGTTGGAATTCTATTTGTTGGATCCAAAGCGCGCGCGTGACGGTTCCATCCGCCCAGCGCGGCCAGATTATAATCGCGAAACGCCCCAGATGGTCGAAGTCTATGGCTTACGCGAACTAGATGATTTCCGACCCTTCTTCGACGAATTATACGAAACATGCGATATTCAAGGATTGCCATTGGAATCCGCGATTTCGGAATTTGCACCCGGTCAGTGCGAGTTGACCTTGCGCTACAAGCCCGACGTGCTGCGGGCGTGCGACGATGCCATCATGTATAAGCGTGTGGTCAAGGCAGTGGCACAAGCACATGGTCTTGAGGCGACTTTCATGGCGAAGCCATTTGCCGAACAAGCCGGCTCAGGGATGCATATTCACGTCTCGATGAACGATGCCGAAGGACTCAACCTATTTGCCTCCGACGATCCCGAAGGGACAGCGATGTTGCGTCACGCCATTGGTGGCATGATCGCGAGTGTTGGCGACTGCTTTGCGCTCTTTGCGCCACATGCCAACAGCTACCGCCGTTTCAAGGCGAACAGCTACGCGCCGGTCGCACCGACATGGGGCGTCAACAACCGTACCGTTTCCTTCCGCATCCCCGCTGGTCCGGCATCAAGCCGCCATGTTGAACATCGCGCCTGTGGTGCGGATGCAAACCCATATCTTGCGGTCGCTGGCGTATTGTCCGGTATTCACCACGGCATCACGCATCAGGTCGATCCAGGCCCAGCGGTCGTTGGCAATGGCTATGACCGGGATGGATCAGGCGATGACAAGCCGCCAAGCAACTGGTTTGCCGCAGTCGACCGCTTTCACGGTTCCAAATTGCTGCGTGAATATCTCGGCGACCGTTTTGTCGACATGTTTACGATCGTAAAGCGCGTCGAACAGGATCGCTATTTCGGCCACGTGCCGAGCATCGATTATGACTGGTATTTGCGCAACGCTTAAGCCTAAGCAGGAAACCGCGTTAATATGTTTTGAAGCGCGGCGGGGTTCAGCATAGTGCTGAATGCGCACCCGACAATATTGCAGTCGTTCCAAATGACCTTGGCCTGAATCGCCATAAGGCCGGGAAGAGTTAGCCGCACTTGTGTGCCCGCGGCCATCCCCGTCAGCGCCTCACAAGCGACACCGGAAAGCGACAGATTTCGGACAATGACGGAGTATCCCGATGAACCCGAAGGACGCACGATAGCAGGGATTTTAACGCAAACGCGCGGGGCACTGCGATCTTCGCGCGCTGCGTCTTCGTATCGTTTACATTTTATGGTCCTCAATGACGCGCTGTTCATGACCGTTTATTCATGTGTGACGGATGGCTGCTAACGAATCAGGGTGAATTTAATATTTCGCATTGCGGTTAAAATGGCGTTTATCGCTTTGTGTTCCTGCACTTGCATTTCGGCAACGTCGCGGCCATATGCGGCGTGGGAGTCGGATGGACGTGGCACTCGCCAACCTGGTCAGATCCTGACGGAAGCAGCCACAACGAATTCGCTGCGGGTCATTCGGCTCCTACTTTTCCCCGTGTTTCGGTTGAGAAGACTTCGACAAAGGTCGATGACCATATTAACATGACCATAATGTCCGATTCCGATACCCCAGAACTCGCCGAACGCGACCCAGATATGCCTGATGATGCATTGGGGCTGGGTCTGGATTTGCCTGTAGTGGCTAAGCCCGCCGCCGCGCCCGTGGCGACTGGCGGAGCGGCATACCGTGTTTTGGCGCGCAAATATCGGCCACAGACATTTGCGGAACTCATTGGGCAGGACGCTATGGTCCAAACCTTGGGTAACGCCATAAAGCGTGACCGCCTGGCACATGCATTCCTGATGACTGGCGTGCGCGGGGTCGGGAAAACCTCAACCGCGCGATTGATTGCCAAGGCGTTGAACTGCATTGGAATTGACGGGCAGGGCGGCCCTACTATTAACCCGTGCGGGGCTTGCGAGCCTTGCGTTGCAATCGCGGAGGGTCGGCATATCGACGTCATCGAAATGGATGCCGCAAGCCACACCGGCGTTGACGATGTGCGGGAGATTATTGAGGCTGTGCGTTACTCTGCCGTGTCGGCACGCTACAAAATCTACATTATCGACGAAGTCCACATGCTGTCCAAAAACGCATTTAATGCGCTGCTGAAGACGCTTGAAGAACCGCCGGGGCATGTAAAGTTTCTGTTCGCAACGACAGAAGTCAACAAGGTTCCGATCACAGTCCTGTCGCGGTGTCAGCGTTTTGATCTGAAAAGGATACCCACCGAAAAGCTTTCGGCGCATTTCGCTGAAATCTCCGCCAAGGAAGCCGTAGAAGCTGAAACCGAGGCGCTGACTTTAATTGCGCAAGCCGCCGAGGGCTCTGTTCGCGACGGTCTGTCGATCCTTGATCAAGCCATTGCCCATGCCGATATGGAGGGTGATGGAAAAGTCACCGCGGCGCAGGTGCGCGACATGTTGGGCCTGTCCGATCGTGGCGCGATCCGCCGTCTCTTTGGCCTAATCCTCATGGGCGATGCGCAGGCCATGCTGGCGGAGGCAAAGAACCAATATAATCTTGGTGTTGAGCCGCTGGCGATGTTTGCTGGACTGTTGTCCGAAGTTCATAGGCTGACACTCACGAAGGTTGGCGCGCCACGCGATGGAGCGCTGGATGCCGAAGCGAATGCTGTGGTTGAGGATCATGCCGACCGTTTATCGTTCCCGGTTCTGCATCGCCTTTGGCAATTGTTGTTAAAAGGGCAGGAGGAAGTCGCGCGTGCATCGGTGCCACTAGATGCGGCCGACATGGCCCTGTTGCGCGTGATCCATGCCGCAACGCTGCCGGACCCTGGTGAGCTTGCCAAGATGATTGGTGAGGGGGCGTTCACGGCGGCAATACCTGCTTCTGCGTCCACTGCGCCTGATGCCCCGGCCTCCGCTTCAGTGCAGTCATTGATGCCTGCGACGTTTAAAGCGCTTTTGGATCGTCTGGCGCGTGACGGGTTTGTAAGCCTTGAAATGACGTTACGCGATGTTGTCCGTCTGGTCGAATATGCGCCGCCTATGTTGGCATATCAATTGGCGGGGCCCGTTGCGCCGACGTTTGTTTCAGAACTGCGAGATGCTCTGGCGAAGGTTACGGGCACGCGCTGGGACGTAGAAGAGCGCGCGGGTGATGCCCAGCCAAGCCTGTTGGAGCAGGAGCAAGCTGACGCCGAGGCTGATAAACGCATTATAATGGAGTCACCTTTGGTCAAAGCGGCGTTTGCGGCGTTTCCCGAGGCGGAGCTGCTCGACAGCGACGATAATGTTATGAAATGGAGTAAGAGCGCGTGAAAAGCATGGAAGAGATGATCAAGGCCGCGCAAGAGGCTGCCCAGAATATCCAGCAACAGATGGAGCAAGCGCAGGCAACGCTGGATACGATCCGGGTTGAGGGCGTTTCTGGTGGCGGTCTGGTGAAGGTTAAGGCGACTGCAAAAGGCCGGATATTGAACGTTGAAATCGATGACAGCCTCATCGTGCCAGCCGACAAGGGCATGTTGGAAGACCTTATCACAGCCGCATTCAACGATGCTCGTGACAAGGCTGATGCCGCCAGCAATGCGGAAATGGGTAAGATGTCTAGCGGATTACCGCTGCCTTCAGGGTTCAAATTGCCATTTTAATAAGGCGAATGGCTGTAGTGGCCGAGGTCCATTAAGGTTTTTCCCCAATTAAATGTGCCTAACCCGTGCACATGCATTGAAAGCGTCCGCAAAGCCCTCATATTGGGTTGGAACAGGCAGGTTGCCGTTTTGGGTGACCGCCAACTGGAGTATCTATGGATCTGAACCTTCCATTATTGCCACTGCGCGATATTGTTGTTTTTCCTGGCATGATTGTGCCGTTGTTTGTTGGGCGCGATAAATCGGTTGTTGCCTTGGAACAGGCAATGAAAGCCAATAAAGAGATTTTTCTTGTCGCGCAGCTTGACCCTGCCGAGGATGATCCCGGCAAGGATGATCTTTACAATATCGGCGTGACTGCCACGATCATGCAGCTGTTAAAGTTGCCTGATGGTACAGTGCGCGTGTTGGTTGAGGGCAAACAACGTGCTGAATTGCGCGACTTGATTGAGCGTGGCGACAACTATGTTGAAGCGACCGTCATCTTGGTTGACGAACAAAGCGCGGATGGTCCCGAGGCAACCGCACTGATGCGTTCAGTGACCGAGCAGTTCGAGAATTATTCGAAACTGAACAAGAAAATGCCCGCAGAGACAGCTGTTCAGTTGACCGAGATCGACACCCCGTCGGCACTTGCGGACGCCGTTGCGGCGAATATTCAATTGAAGGTTTCGGACAAGCAGTCGTTGTTGGTTGAATCCAACCCGCTTCGCCGCCTTGAAATGGCATTTGCCTTCATGGAAGGCGAGCTTGGCGTTTTGCAGGTCGAAAAGAAAATCCGTGGCCGTGTGAAGCGTCAAATGGAAAAGACGCAGCGCGAATATTATTTGAATGAGCAGATGAAAGCCATTCAGCGCGAGCTTGGCAATGACGATGGCGAAGGCGGTGACGAGGTTGCCGAAATTCAGGCCAAGATTGACACGATGAAGCTCTCCAAGGAAGCAAAAGCGAAAGCCAATGCGGAACTGAAAAAGCTGCGCGGGATGGCGCCGATGTCTGCAGAAGCCACGGTCATCCGCAACTATCTTGATACGCTTTTGGGCATTCCATGGGGCAAAAAGTCCAAGCTGAAGCGCGATATTGCCAAGGCGCAGGACGTTCTTGATGCCGACCACTTCGCTTTGGAAAAGGTTAAGGACCGGATCGTCGAATATCTTGCGGTGCAAGCGCGGACGAACAAGCTGAAGGGGCCAATATTGTGCCTCGTTGGCCCTCCGGGTGTTGGTAAGACATCTCTTGGCAAGTCGATTGCCAAGGCGACGGGTCGTGAGTTTATCCGCCAATCCTTGGGCGGCGTCCGGGACGAGGCCGAGATACGCGGCCACCGTCGTACCTATATTGGTTCAATGCCCGGCAAGGTTGCGGCCAATTTGAAAAAGGCGGGGACGATGAACCCGTTGTTCTTGCTCGATGAAATCGACAAGCTTGGACAGGATTTCCGGGGCGATCCAGCGTCGGCCTTGCTTGAGGTTCTCGATCCTGAACAGAACAACAAGTTCAATGACCATTATCTGGAAATTGATCTCGATTTGTCGGACGTGATGTTCGTAACGACCGCAAACAGCATGAACTTACCGCAGGCGTTGTTGGACCGGATGGAAATCATCCGTCTTGAAGGCTACACTGAGGACGAGAAGTTTGAGATTGCCAAGCGCCATTTGGTGGAAAAGCAGATCGAGGCCCACGGGCTTAAGCCTGAAGAGTTTTCGATAAGCGACGATGCACTGCGCGATGTCATTCGCTATTACACAAGAGAGGCCGGCGTTCGGACTCTGGAGCGTGAGATCGCGAAGCTTGCGCGTAAATCGTTACGGCGGATATTGGAAGGTAAGGACAAGAGCATTGTCATTACACCCGAAAATCTTGCCGACTTCTCCGGCGTTCGTAAATTTCGCCATGACATGGGTGAGGAAGAAAACCAGATCGGTGCCGTTACGGGTCTCGCTTGGACTGAAGTGGGCGGTGAGTTGCTGACCATCGAAGCTGTCACTGTTCCTGGTAAAGGGAATATTAAGACGACAGGTAAGCTAGGCGAAGTCATGAGCGAGTCCATTCAGGCGGCCTTGAGCTACGTGAAGGCGCGCGCGCCGAGCTACGGCATCAAACCAAGTTTGTTTGCGCGCAAAGATGTGCACATTCACCTTCCTGAAGGCGCAGTGCCCAAGGATGGCCCTTCAGCCGGCATAGGCATGGTAACGTGCATCGTGTCGACACTTACGGGTATTGCCGTGCACCGCGATGTTGCCATGACTGGCGAAGTTACGTTGCGTGGACGTGTGTTGCCGATTGGTGGTTTGAAAGAGAAATTGCTGGCGGCTTTGCGCGGCGGGATTAAAACCGTGCTCATTCCCCAAGAGAATGAAAAGGATCTTGCGGACATTCCAGCAAACATCAAGGACGGTCTTGAGATTATCCCGGTGAGCCATGTCGATCAGGTTCTGGCACGTGCTTTAGTATCCCCATTGGTAGCCGTGGAATGGACCGAGGCGGATGATCTGGCAGCGGCGTTACCCGCTGTAACTGGCGGTGAAAATGGGGTGCCTGTGACACATTGAGGCGGCATGTCCTGCCATTATATGTGTATAATGACCAGGACACGTCTTTTTTCACAGAAAATGACCGTTTTGGGCCGATATTTCCTTTGACAGCGTTAATATTCTGCTCATTATCGCACCACCGGCTCTGGCCGCGACTCATGGTATCGATAAATGGGTCTCATATAATTTTAAGAGGGGGGTTCCCACATGAACAAGCAAGATCTCGTCAGTGCAGTCGCCGAAGCTAGCGGTTTGACCAAGGCTGATGCCGGCAAAGCCGTCGAAGCAACATTTGAAGCAATCACTGGCGCTCTGAAGAGCGGCGGCGAAGTACGTCTCGTTGGTTTCGGTACCTTTGGCGTTGCAAAGCGTAAGGCATCGACCGGACGTAATCCACGCACCGGTGAGCCAATGACCATCAAGGCATCGACTCAGCCAAAGTTCAAAGCTGGCAAGGCTCTCAAGGACGCTGTCAACTAAGACACAAACCAAGAAATTGGTTACAGAGGGCGGGGCGAAAGCACCCGCCCTTTTTTATGCCCATATTGGTCACAAGAGAAGATCGGCGGCGAACAAGTTGTGCGCATGACCCTAGTTAGGGCAATCCAGGTCTTCGTGGGACGTAGCTAAGTTACCCCAAAACCCAACCACACTGTGGAGTTGATATTTAGGCAGCCAAACGGGGCGTGTTTTGGGCGCGCGACATTGCGGGAAAGGGGATAATCTCGGCAGGCGCCAGACGCCGCATTTCGCCCAATATTATCCGGCGCTCACGCTGCGGTGAGGGGGCAAACTCCATATCAATCACTTCGCGAATACGCGGCATGGCATTGCGGATAGACAGCAAGATGACACCAAATGATGCACTCAGCGCGATCACGAAAAGAAGGGTAGCGATGATAGTCATGGCACTGG
Organism: Sphingomonadales bacterium; assembly: GCA_947470185.1. Lineage (GTDB taxonomy): Bacteria > Pseudomonadota > Alphaproteobacteria > Sphingomonadales > Sphingomonadaceae > Sphingorhabdus_B. The sequence continues at coordinate 19,335 of CANIRZ010000009.1, forward strand.
TCCTTTGCGTTCCCACCCTAAATAAGTGGGGAAGTTTGATTCGGCTAATCACCGGATATACGTCTTTGTTCACTATTTGTTCCAACATGTCAAGCGGCATTTCGCCGTGGAACATGGCTGGGTAACTTTGGGGATTGCCTGTGGATAACTTGCTCGGCCGCAAAAAGTTCACTGGCCTGCGAAATTACGGTGCGCTGCGTGCTCCGCGGCGCTCGGCATGCCATTTTTGAACTGCCTGTTGCATGCATCCTGTGAAGCCGTTGCTTCCATTGACAGAACAGCTGTTTGGCAAAACGGCGCGCCCATAGACGTCAAGGCTCTCAACGGCGGAGGTCCAGCTTCCGCCTGCTACTGGCGATTCGCTATTCGCGCGGATAGGCTTAGGAATCCGGTACCGGTCACCCTCCGGCTGGGCCGCACAGACCATGATTTCGTCGCCGACTGCGTCCGGACATTTTTCCGCGCCGAAGGTAACAAGAAAGGAGATGCGCTCGGGAGGCGCAGACTGCTGTGCGTCGCCAAGCGATTGATCTTCGGCGAACGCCGACGAGGATATTGCGAGCAGCGCGATTGAAGCAGTAACTGCCCAACGTATTTTCAATTTGTCTTCCTGCCCATAATGTCTTGCTATGCGGTGCGTTCTGAACCGATTATTAATGCGACTACACCAAATTGCGGCATCTGGTGAGTCTGTTGGTGCTTGACGAATCCTGCCGACAACTATAACGGCGCCGTCATTCCACATGGGAAACGCACATACCGGTGCTGATCTTTGTCTTTCAGGCAAAAGTGAAGTTCTAGTTTCCCAGAGGCTCAACCGGAAGGAGAAGTACCATGGCGGCACCTGTCGTAACCATGCAGCATTTGCTTGAAGCTGGGGCCCATTTCGGCCACCAAACACACCGTTGGAACCCGCGTATGAAGCCGTATATCTTCGGCGCGCGCAACGGCATCCACATTCTCGACCTGTCGCAGTCCGTGCCATTGTTCGCACGCGCTCTAGATTTCGTCGCACAGAGCGTTTCGTCTGGCGGCAAGGTTCTGTTCGTTGGCACGAAGCGCCAGGCACAAGGCCCAATCGCCGATGCCGCACGCGCATCGGGTCAGCATTTCGTCAACCATCGCTGGTTGGGCGGTATGCTCACCAACTGGAAGACCATTTCGAACTCGATCAAGAAGCTCAAGACACTTGAAGAGCAGCTTTCGGGTGACACGCACGGTTTCACGAAGAAGGAAATTCTTCAGATGACCCGCGAGCGCGATAAGCTTGAAATGAGCCTTGGCGGTATCCGCGACATGGGCGGCATTCCTGACGTTATGTTCGTCATCGACGCCAACAAGGAAGAACTCGCCATCAAGGAAGCCAATGTTCTTGGTATTCCAGTGATCGCGATCCTCGATTCAAACGTATCGCCTGATGGAATTGCATTCCCGGTTCCTGCAAATGATGACGCTGCTCGCGCCATTCGTTTGTATTGCGACGCGGTGGCTACTGCGGCAACCAAGGGCAATGTAAACGCTAAGGTTGCCAAGGGCATTGACCTTGGTGCGGAGGTTGAGCCAGCGGCTGAACCTGCTTTGGCAGAAGAAACAGCGCCAGTGGCTGAAGAAGCAGCGCCCGCTGCCGAAGTTGCTCCTGCCGAAGCGCCTGCCGCCGAAGCGTAACCAAATTGTCGTCACCCCCGCTTATGCGGGGGGCCGACACTTGTCGTTTGCTTGTGAAGTGAGGGCTGGTGTTAGATCTCGGCTTTTACGGGGATGACGAACTTCAATGAGGCTGTATTGGCCTCCGTACCTTTCGAAAGGACACTCTTATGTCTGCAATTACCGCTTCAGCTGTCAAGGAACTGCGTGAGCTTTCCGGCGCTGGCATGATGGACGCCAAAAAGGCGCTTGAAGAAACCAACGGCAATATCGAAGCCGCAGTTGATTTGCTGCGCGCCAAGGGCCTTGCAACTGCTGCCAAGAAATCGAGCCGCACCGCGGCGGAAGGTCTTGTCGGCGTTGCTGTCGAGGGCACCAAGGGCACTGCTATCGAAGTTAACAGCCAGACAGATTTCGTTGCCAAGAACGAACAGTTCCAAGAATTCGTCGCTGCTGTCAGCCAAGTTGCCCTTAACCTCAGCGCCAACGATGCTGAATCCGTTTTAGCCGCGCCTTATGGCGGAAGCGAAACCGTTCAGGAACGTTTGACCAACAACATCGCCACCATCGGTGAAAATCAGGTTATCCGCCGCGTAAAGTCGCTTTCGGTCAGCAATGGCCGTGTTGTTTCTTATGTCCACAACGCTGCGGCGCCTGGCATGGGCGGTATCGGCGTTCTTGTTGCGCTTGAGAGCGATGCAGACGCTGCGACGCTTGATGGGCTTGGTAAGCAGCTGGCGATGCACATCGCTGCTGCATTCCCGCTGTCGCTTGACGAATCTGGCCTCGATGCCGAAACGCTTGAGCGTGAGCGCGGTATTGCGCGTGAAAAGGCATCGGAAAGCGGCAAGCCAGCGGATATCGTCGAAAAGATGGTTGAAGGCGCCGTGAAGAAGTTCGCTAAGGAAAACGCCTTGTTGAGCCAGCCATTCGTTATGGACGGCAAGACCCCAATTTCGGATGTTGTCGCGGCCGCTGGTAAAGAAGCTGGTAAGCCAATCGTGCTGAAGGATTATGTCCGCTTCCAGCTTGGCGAAGGCATTGAAAAGGAAGTGTCTGACTTTGCAGCTGAAGTGGCTGCTGCGGTCGGCGCATAAATATTCTTGGCTTCCCTGCCAAAAGGCGGGGATAAGCACTTGGCGATGTGGCGCACGGCTCCTATAGCTGGGCGCCATAATCGTATCAGGGTGAGGGATATTATGAGCGCGCACGGATATCGTCGCATTCTGCTTAAACTATCGGGCGAAGTGCTTATGGGGGATCAAGCCTATGGCATTGATCCCGTTACTGTGGCGCGCGTTGCCGACGAGGTAAAAGCTGCGCAGGATACTGGATTGCAACTGTGCCTTGTAATCGGCGGGGGTAACATCTTCCGAGGTATGTCTGGTGCCGCAAAGGGCATGGACAGGGCGCAGGCCGACTATATGGGCATGCTCGCCACCGTCATGAATGCGCTCGCCATGCAAAACGCGCTTGAACAGCTCGGCGTGCCGACCCGCGTGCAGTCTGCCATTGAAATGGACAAGGTCTGCGAACCCGTTATCCGGCGCCGTGCCGAGCGGCATTTGGAAAAGGGCCGGATCGTTATTTTCGCCGCAGGCGTTGGCGCACCGTTCTTTACAACAGATAGCGGCGCAGCATTGCGCGCTGCTGAAATGCAATGCGATGCGTTGTTCAAGGGTACCTCGGTTGATGGTGTGTATGATGCCGATCCTAAAAAGGTTTCGACAGCAAAGCGTTATGAAACATTAAGTTATGACCGTGTCTTGGCAGACAATCTTAAGGTTATGGACGCAAGCGCTGTGTCGTTATGCCGTGACAACAACATTCCTATCGTGGTGTTCTCTATCCGCGAACAGGGTAATATATTGAAGGTGCTCGACGGAAGCGGCACTTCAACTGTGGTAACAAGCGAAGGAAACTAATCCATGCCGCAATATGACAAAACCGACGTTGAGCGCCGTATGAAGGGCGCTGTCGATTCATTTAAAAGTGACCTTTCCGGGCTGCGTACAGGCCGCGCCAACGTGACCTTACTCGACCCCGTAGTCGTTGAAGTTTACGGCTCGCACATGCCATTGAGCCAAGTCGCTACCGTCAGCGCGCCTGAACCACGTTTGCTGTCGGTTCAGGTATGGGACCGCTCGAACGTTACGCCAGTCGAAAAGGCCATTCGTTCGGCTGGCCTTGGGTTAAACCCGATTACCGATGGCCAGACTTTGCGCTTGCCTATTCCCGACCTCACCGAGGAACGCCGTAAAGAGCTTGCAAAGCTTGCTGGCCAATATGCCGAGAAAGCCAAAATCGCGATCCGCAACGTGCGTCGCGACGCAAATGACGGTCTGAAAATTGACCAGAACAAGAAAGAAATCAGCGAGGACGACCGCAAGCGGTTGGAGACTGAAGTCCAGAAAATGACCGACGAGATGATCAAAGCGGTCGACGAAGCAGCAGCGCATAAGGAAAAGGAAATCCTGAGCCAGTGAGGCCGGATACAAACTTCCCTTCCATTCGCTTTGAGCGCGTTTAGAACGTAATGGCGCAAGTCGAACCGCAATCCGTCCGCATCGCAGCCGGCACAGGCGAAATGCCGCGCCACGTTGCTATCATCATGGATGGCAATGGTCGCTGGGCTAAGAAGCGCATGTTGCCGCGCGCAATGGGGCACAAGCGTGGCGTTGAGACTGTCCGTAATATTGTGCGTGCAGCGGGCGAGCTTGGGCTCGAAACGCTTAGCCTTTATGCGTTCTCGAGCGAGAATTGGAAACGGCCCGAGGAGGAGATAAACGATCTGATGGGGCTGATGCGCGATTTCATCAAATCCGACCTTGATACATTTGCAAAAAATGACGTCCGGTTAAAAATTATAGGTGATTACAAAGCATTATCACCTGATATTGTGGAAATGCTTGAAGAATCGATTGCGCGAACGTCGAAGAACAGCCGAACGACATTGGCGGTAGCGTTGAACTACGGATCGCAGGATGAGATGGTCCGCGCTGCACGCGCTGCCGCCGCGCAGGGCGAGATAAGCGCGTCCAGCATTGAGGCCAATCTGGACACCGCTGGCTTGCCGCCGCTGGATTTGCTTATCCGAACGTCAGGCGAGCAGCGTCTGTCTAATTTCATGTTGTGGCAGGCAGCTTATGCCGAATTCTGGTTCACTGAGACCTTGTGGCCCGATTTCAGTAAGGGTGAACTTGCCGCTGCGCTGAACGAATTCGCCCGGCGTGAACGCCGCTATGGTGGTCGATGAACGATAAGGTTGCGCCGCCCCTTAAACCGCGTTCGGACTTAGGCATACGGACATTGTCCGGCGTTGCTATGATGGCGGTCGCGATCGCTGCGATTTGGCTGGGCGGCTATGCCTTTATAGTCCTCGTTGTCGCTATAGGCCTTGGTGTATTTTTTGAATTTACCAAATTGGTGCTTGGTTTTGCGGAAAGTCGGCAGGCGCAGATATTATGGCTATTGGTCGGCCTGACTTATGTCGGCCTTGCATGTTTCACACTGATCCTGTTCAGCGCGCCTTTCTTCGGCATGACGCCGGCAATCATGCTCATCGCGGGCGTAATCGGCACGGACGTCGGTGCGTATTTCGCGGGAAGAAGCCTTGGCGGGCCCAAAATCGCGCCACATATAAGCCCATCCAAAACTTGGTCTGGCCTTATCGGCGGAATTATTGGCGCGGGCCTTATGATGGTTTTTATTCAAGCAGGCATATACGCCTTCAGGAGCGGTAATGCTGGCGATGGCGATATCTATCTTGCATATGGCTGGTTCCGGCTCATGCTGACGGGGGCCGCGCTTGCGGTGGTCGCGCAAATGGGGGATTTCTTTGAAAGTTGGATGAAGCGACGGGCAGGGGTCAAAGATTCGGGGCGGCTGATACCTGGGCATGGCGGGTTATTTGACCGGACCGACGGCCTTATCGCAGTAGCGTTTGCCGCTGGCGTGATCGTGCTGTTCCAAAGCGCGACGGCAGGCTAATCCATGACACGTAGAGTTTCCATCTTTGGCGCGACAGGTTCGGTCGGATTGTCGACATTAGACCTCATTCGTCAGCATCGTAGCGACTATCGCGTTGTCGCGCTAACGGCGAATGGCAATGCTGCTGCCATCGCGCAGTTGGCGCGGGAATTTGATGCCGAACTGGCGGTCGTCGCCGATGAAACGGCCTATGCCGACCTCAAGAACGCATTGGCCGGGACCGGTATAGAGGCCGCAGCAGGCGCAGAAGCGCTTGTGGAGGCCGCCAGACGCAATGTCGATTGGACGATGGCATCAATAGTAGGCTGTGCAGGGTTGCCCTCTACGATGGCTGCAATCGAGGCTGGGAAGACAGTCGCTTTAGCCAATAAGGAGGCGTTGGTTTCCGCTGGCGCTTTGATGATGGCAGCGGTGCGCCAATCGGGTGCGGTACTGCTCCCCGTCGACAGCGAGCATAACGCCATATTCCAATGCCTCGCTGGCGGCAAAATTGACCAGGTGCGTAAGATCACCCTGACCGCAAGCGGCGGACCCTTCCGTGCCTTCTCGCTTGATGAAATGCGGAATGTCACGCCAGCGCAAGCCGTTGCGCATCCCAATTGGGACATGGGTGCAAAGATCAGCATCGATTCCGCAACGATGATGAATAAGGGCCTTGAATTGATTGAGGCGTTTCACCTTTTCCCCGTTGGCCTGGATAAGCTTGATATCCTCGTCCATCCGCAATCGGTAATCCATTCGATGGTTGAATATGTCGATTGTTCAACGCTGGCACAGTTGGGCTCGCCCGATATGCGCATTCCCATTGCAAGCACTCTTGCTTGGCCAGAGCGAATTGCCACGACGTGCAAGCCGCTTGATCTTGCTGCAATTGGCCAGCTTACGTTCGAGCAGCCTGATTTGGTCCGCTTTCCCGCGCTTCGGCTTGCGCGGGCAGCTATTACCGAAGGCGGGGCAAAGCCTGCTATCTTAAACGCAGCGAACGAGGTTGCGGTAGCCGCCTTTTTGGACGGCAAGATGAGGTTCCTGGAAATTGCATCCCTAGTCGAAGAAACCCTGACGGCTTATGCGCCCGCAGCACCTATCAATTTGGATGACCTGTTCAGCATTGATGCAGGCGCCCGCCGTTACGCGCAGAACGAATTGGAGAAACTAACCCGTGGCCGCTGAATCCCCCAACATTATTCTCACCCTTTTCGCGTTTCTCGCGCTGATCGGTTCTCTCGTCGTGGTGCACGAACTGGGTCATTATGCCGTGGGCCGTTGGTTTGGGGTGAAGGCCGAGAAATTCTCGATCGGCTTTGGACCGCAGATTTGGGGGCGCGTAGACAAGCGCGGTACGTTATGGCGCGTTGGCCTGTTGCCATTGGGGGGCTTTGTCCAGTTTGCGGGGGACATGAATCCTGCAAGCCAAGCAGACGAAAGCTGGAAGCAATTGCCGGAGCATGAGCGCAATCAGATGTTCCAATCAAAAACATTGTGGCAACGTGCTCTTATCGTATCTGCCGGACCTGCAGTGAATTTTCTTCTCGCAATCCTTATCGCCATGGGCTTTCTGCTCGCTTTTGGTAAATCAGTAACGCCGCCAGTCGTCGATGTCGTTCAACCGAGGAGTGCGGCTGCGGCGGCTGGAATTCAAATCGGCGATCGGATCCTGACGTTGAATGGCCGAACTATCGACACTTTCGATGCGATGGCCCGCGAGGTCGTTATGATTCCAGGCGAAAAAATAGTCATGGAAATCGAGCGAAACGGCACGCGGCTTGAAAAGCAAGCTACCGTAGCTGCGGTCACTGAAGTGGACAGGTTCGGTAATGAATATCGGATTGGTCGCATTGGTATTGGTGCAAGCAAGTTGGAAACGCGCGAAGTAGGTCTGCTTGAGGCGCCTTGGGCAGCCGTGAAGCAAACAGGCAATATTCTGCGCCAACAGGTCATTGGTCTTGGGCAGATTATATCCGGCCGTCGGCCCATTTCCGAACTTGGCGGCCCCTTGAAAATCGCCAAAGTGTCTGGCGAGGCCATGAGCTTAGGCATATTGACGTTTATAAGCCTAGCCGCTTTGATTTCGATTAACTTGGGGTTCATCAATCTGCTGCCAATCCCGATGCTCGATGGAGGGCATTTGTTGCTCTACGGTATTGAGGCAGTGCGGCGGCGACCAGCCACGCCGCAAGTGCAGGAGTGGGCTTTCCGTGCAGGATTTGCGATGCTGGCAGCGTTCATGTTAATGGTAACTTTCAATGACCTCGCGTCTTTCGGTCTTTTCGGTAGCAGTTGAGGGCATTGCATACTTGATTGCGCGCGCTGCATCGGGCAGGGACACAAAACTATTTTAGCGGCAGTTTGCCAACGCCCGGTGGCGGCCGGACATCAGATCGGATGACAATGAAAAGTAGACCTCTCGGCAACTTCAAAAGCTTTGGCGTATTTTTGATGGGTTCGACTGCGCTTGCGGCGACGGGCAGCATGACACCGGCTTTTGCGCAAGCTGCACCCGCGATGCCAGTTGCCCAGCCTGAGGTAGCGGCACCTGCCGAGATTATCCAATCCATCACTGTTGTTGGCACGCAGCGACTCGAAGCGGACACTGTGCGGTCTTACATCCGGTTACGCACCGGCCAACCATGGACTCAGGTGTCTGCCGACCAAGCGCTTAAGGACCTTTACGCGACCGAATTGTTCGCCGATGTCTCCGTGCGCAACAATTCCGGCGCGGTTGTCATTGAAGTGCGAGAAAACCCAGTCGTGAACCGCATCATTCTTGAAGGCAATAAGCGCATCAAGAATGAAAAAATCGAACCTGAGATAAAGCTTGCGCCTCGTCAGATTTATTCGCGGTCCAAGGTGCGGGCTGACGTTGCACGCATTGTCGAGTTATATAAACGTCAAGGGCGCTTCGCTGCCGTCGTTGAACCAAAGCTGGTTCAGCTTGACCAAAACCGCGTTGATATCGTGTTTGAAATTACTGAAGGGCCAAAGTCCAAAGTTCAACAGATCAATATTATCGGTAACGACAAGTTTTCCGATGGTCAGCTGCGCGGTGAGATGGTTACCAAGCAAGCGCGTTTTTACCGTTTCTTTAGCTCAGGAACGAGCTATGATCCGGACCGCTTAGCGTTCGACCAACAGAAATTACGCCAATTTTACCTGACCCAGGGCTACGCCGATTTCCGCGTTGTTTCGGCGGTGGCCGAACTCACCCCTGATAAGCAAGACTTCATCATCACCTATGTGGTTGAAGAAGGTAGCCGCTATAAATTCGGCGATGTGAAAGTAGAAAGCCAGATCCGCGATTTCGACTCAGGCCGTCTGACAGCCACGTTGCGCATGAAAAAAGGCGATTACTACGACGCCAAAATGGTTGAAGACACGGTAGAGAGCCTATCCGAAACGGCTGGTTTGTTTGGTTATGCCTTTGCCGATGTGAACCCGGACTTCCAGCGGGATAAAGAAACGTTGACGATGGGCATTACGTTTAACGTGGCGGAATCACCGCGCGTTTTCGTCGAGCGCGTCGACATTAACGGCAACACGCTGACCCAAGACAAGGTCGTTCGCCGCGAATTCCGCTTGAACGAAGGCGACGCCTTTAACAGTATTCAGGTGAAGCGGACTGCGGAGCGCATCAAGTCACTTGGCTATTTTCAGGAAGATCTGGAAGTTGAACAGGCCCAGGGCAGTGCGCCTGACCGAATCGTTCTGACCACCAATGTCGAAGAAAAAGCGACTGGAGAGCTATCACTATCAGCCGGCTTCTCCTCGATTGAAAACTTCATCTTTCAAGGTTCAATCCGGCAGCGCAACTTCCGCGGTCTTGGCCAGGAATTGCGGACGAACATTTCCTATTCGTCTTATTCGAAATCGGCCGAAATTGGCTTTACGGAGCCATATCTTTTTGACCGTTCGATGGCGATTTCAGGCGATATATTCCGCCGTGATTTAAACAGCTTTAACTTCTTTAATAACCAGCGCAACACAACCTACCAGCAGGCAACAACAGGCTTTCAGTTGCGTCTTGGCGTACCGGTCAACGAATATATTTATTTTCAGGCACGGTACGGCTTAAGCCAGGACGACATTTCGCTTGATGAAAATACATTCTTTTCGGGAAATCCGCCGACCTGTGACCCTATCCTCGCTGGGCGTTTTCTCTGCGATGCTATTGGTAAGCGCCTGACGTCGTCGCTAGGCTACACGTTGTTGTATGATGACCGAGATAACCGGATCCGTCCAACCCGTGGCCAAAGCTTCGGTGTAAGCCAAGATTTCGCAGGGCTTGGTGGCAGCGTCAAATATATCAAAACCCGAATTAACGCCGACAAATATTGGAAGCCGTTTGGTAATTTCGTGTTCGGTTTGTCGTTTGAGAGCGGGTATATCCATCCGTTGGAAAACCGTGGACTGGCGGGGATTGACGATGTCCGTTTAACGGATCGCTTCTATTTGGGTGAGCCGCAAATGCGTGGTTTCGATATTCGCGGTGTAGGGCCGCGCGTTCAACGTATTTTTCAGGAAGGCAAGATTGTGAACGGAGTCGCGGTTAATAGCCCAATTACCGACCGCAATCAGATTCAAGACGATGCCATCGGTGGCCGTTTCTATTATATGGGCCGTGCAGAATTGCAGATCCCATTGGGTAGCGGCGCTAAGGAGTTGGGCCTGCGCCCGTCTCTGTTTGTCGATGTTGGATCGGTGTTCGACGTTACGCGGCCAGTCCTGCAGAGCGTGCGGCAACGCGAAGTATTGGCAGACGGCACGCAAGGCGGGGTGCTGTATTATTACGTCGATGCCGCGGGGGCTCTGCAGACGTCCACAACTAATATTAATGGCGATGGATCTGCACGGGTCGAGGCGTTCCGGTTCAAAGAAGAATTCCTCGGCGACACATGGAAGCCGCGGCTTTCGGTTGGATTCGGTGTAAACTGGAACTCACCATTTGGTCCATTCAGGATAGATATCGCGCGTGCTCTGCTAAAACAGCCGGGCGACGACACCAAATTATTTACTTTCAACGTAGGGACACAATTCTAATGAACATTCGTAACACCGCCCTTGTGGCCGCTCTTTTGTCGGCAGTTGTTATCACTGCACCAGCATCTGCTCAGGTTTCGGGTATTGCCACGTCAGACACGGCAGTCGCTATCTTGCGTTCAAAGGCGCTGGGCGCTGCGTATCAGCAGATCGGCACGCAATATGCGGCTGTATCGCAGCAGTTGCAAACAAAGCGTCAAGAAATCAACAACCTGAATGCGCAGCTTGATACCGACAAGAACAAAGAGCTGACCCAGGCCGAGCTTGATGTTGCGATTAAGGCAAAAAACCCGTTGCTCACGCAGATTGACGCGAAGCAAAAGGAAATGAGCGCGCTTCAGGATCCGGTTATCCTTGCACAGCTATATTCCATCGAGCAAATTGCCCTGAAATATGACGCGGCACAGCAGGCTGTCATCACGGCCAAACGCATCAGCGTTATCCTTGCGCCGGATGCATTTGTCTGGGCGCCGGAATCGGTTGATGTGACGACTGCTATTACGGCTGAACTCGATAAGCTATTGCCTTCGGTCACGATCACACCGCCAGCCGGTTGGCGTCCTTCGCGCCAGATTGGTGCGCTGTACCAGCAAATCCAGCAGTTGATTAACAACGCGTCACAGCAAGCGCAGGCCGCGGCTGCTCAGCCACAGGCAGCGGCTGCCGCACAACCCGACAGCCGTTAATCCGCATGTCGGGGGACGATTACAGCAATTACGACATCCGCAGGGTGATGGCGGTGCTTCCGCACCGTTACCCCATGCTTTTAGTCGATCGGGTAGAAGAGCTCGTTCCCGACGAGCGGATTTGCGCTGTCAAGGCCGTAACTATGAATGAAGGGTTCTTTCAGGGACATTTTCCTGGAAGGCCTATCATGCCCGGCGTAATGATTGTTGAGGCACTTGCCCAAGCGGCTGGTGTTTTGGCGATGGAAAGCCTTGGTCTTATAGGGTCAGGTAAGCTTGTGTATTTCATGTCGATTGACAATGCCAAGTTCCGTGCGCCCGTCGAACCTGGCTGCCTTTTACATCTTCATGTCACGTTCGTCCAAAAGCGCGCGCGCGTCTGCAAGTTCGCCGGGCGTGCCATGGTTGGCGACCAGGTCGCTGCTGAAGCCGAGTTTATGGCGATGATTGCAGAGCCGCCTGCTTAAACGGCAGGGCCTAGCCCAAAGCTTAACTCGGCCTGAGCGCTGCAGTTATTTTTAACAGTCAGTTCTTGCCTTCTTTAAGCGTGCCCGCTATGCGCGGCGCTTCCGAATTTAGGGCTACCGGTCGGAAACCGGTGGCTGAACAAAGGAATTATGTATGAAAGCCGACATTCACCCCGATTATCACATGATCAAGGTGCAGATGACCGATGGAACTGTCTTCGAAACGCGCTCCACCTGGGGCAAGGAAGGCGACACGTTGGCATTGGATATCGATCCAACCTCGCATCCAGCATGGACCGGTGGATCAGGCCGTATGCTTGATACTGGTGGTCGTGTTGCCCAGTTTAACAAGCGTTTTGGTGGCCTCAGCCTCAAAAAGTAAGAATATCCATGTGCTGGGTTGACGCCCGGCACAGGGTAATTTTAAGGCTAAAGAATAGGAGCGCGTCTGCCTTAGTGACGCTATGGCGATCGTAGCTCAGTTGGTTAGAGCGCTGGTTTGTGGTACCAGAGGTCGGGGGTTCAAGACCCCTCGGTCGCCCCATTTATCTCCCTCCATATTCTGGATGACATTTCAGGCGCGTAATATTATTACACGTTCTCGCAATTTGATTCCGAAGCCGCAATGCGGCATTTTCGCACAGGGGAATGCATGATGCCCGCTATCTGGGACTTGCCTGATTTTGACTCGCACGAAGCTGTTCATGTGTTTGATGACCGCGCCACCGGTCTTAAGGCAGTGATCGCTGTTCATTCGACTCATTTGGGGCCTGCAGCAGGTGGAACGCGCTTTTGGCATTATGCCGACTCGCAAGCTGCGGTCACTGATGCGCTGCGCCTATCGCGCGGAATGAGCTACAAAAATGCGATGGCAGGGCTTTCTGCAGGTGGCGGCAAGGCTGTCATTCTTGCCAACTCTGCGCGCACTAAACCGCAGGATATGCTTGATGCATTTGCCCGCGCGGTGGATTCACTAGGCGGCAAATACATCACTGCGCAGGATGTTGGCATGTCTGAGGCGGATATGGTGTCGCTGTCGAAGGTCACACCGCATGTCGCCGGGCTGCCTGACCAAGGCGGTGATCCCGGTCCTTACACAGCGCGTGGCGTGTTTTTAGGGGTTCAGGCAGCAGCCAAACATGCGTTGGGTACAGATGACATGTCGGGCGTTCACGTCGCTATTCAGGGCGTGGGCAGTGTTGGTGGCGGTCTTGCCCGTTATCTTGCAGATCATGGGGCTAAGCTGACACTGGCTGACGTAGATGCACAGCGTGCCGCTGACTTGGCGGTTGAGCTGGGCGGAAACAGCGTAGCTGCAACTGACATTATGAATGTCGAAGCGGATATCTTCAGCCCGTGCGCATTAGGTGCGATACTGACTGAAGCGAGCGTGTCTGCGTTAAAAGTGCGTGCGGTTGCAGGTGGCGCAAATAATCAGCTTGCGACTGGGCATGAGGGGCGCATGCTAGCCGATCGTGGTATTTTATACGCCCCTGATTATGTGGTCAATGCTGGCGGCATTATCAACGTTTTGCGCCACATTGAAAATGCCGACGATGCAGAAATCAATCGCCGCATTAACGCCATTCCCGAGCGGTTGGCAGCTATCTGGGCGGAAAGCGATTTGGGCCGTAAAACACCAGCAGAAGTTGCAGACAATATGGCGCAAAAACTTATCGGTAGGTGATGCCAAATTCGTTGGCCTAACGCTTTTGCAGTGCTAGAGACCCACCCTAGATATGCACCGTTTCGCCAATCCTGCCCGTTTTTTGCGTATCGCAAGGCCACTTACCCCGGCTTTGTTCTTGCTCGGGCTTATCCTGACCCTTGCTGCCTGTATTTGGGGGCTATTCTTCACGCCGACTGAACGGTTGATGGGCGACACAGTCAAGATCATCTTTGTTCATGTCCCTGCCGCTTGGCTCGGTATGGGGGGATGGACTGGCATTGCCATTGCGAGCATTGTCCAATTGGTGTGGCGTCACCCGCTGGCGGGCGTGTCTGCCCGTGCAATCGCGGTTCCCGGAGCGACCTTTGCTGCGATTTGCCTCATTACGGGATCGATATGGGGGCGACCCACTTGGGGAACTTGGTGGGTTTGGGATGGCCGACTGACATCAATGCTTGTGCTCTTTTTTTTATATCTCGGATATATTGCGTTATCCAATGCGTCGAGCGACAAAGGCGATACCAGTCGCGTTGCCGCAGTTTTTGGAATCATTGGCGCAATCAACATCCCTATCATCAACCGCTCGGTCATCTGGTGGGAAAGCCAGCACCAAAAGGCAAGCATCACCTTGGGTGGATCATCGATTGACTCGGCCTATTTGGTGCCCTTGTTTGTGGCCGTCGTCGGATTCAGTTTATTGTTCGGCGCACTGGTGCTGATGCGGATGCGCGCTGCTCTTGCGGAAATGCGGATTGAGGCGCGGATGCGCAGGATGGCGGAGGGCTGATGCCCCACGCTCCGTTCATCATCGCATCCTTTGCCGTTACAGGCGTCTGCATGACTTGGCTTGTCGTCTCAAGTTACCTGTCTATGCGCCGCGCAGAGGCGTCGGCTGCCGAGCTAAAGGATCGGCCATGAAGCCAAAGCATCAGCGGTTGCTGTTGGCAGTTATTGCTGTTGCTGCTCTGGTTGGTGCTGGCCTGATCGCCGCATCTGCCTTACGCGAAGAGGCATCCTATTTTTACACCCCTACAACGTTGGCATCAGCCAATGTCGAGCCCGGAAAAGCCATCAGGTTAGGCGGCATGGTGCAAAAAGGATCCATCGTGCGTGGCAGTGACGGCGTTTCGATAACATTTACGGTTCAGGACCAAGAGCGCAGTCAGAAAGTGGCCTATCGCGGAATTACGCCTGACCTGTTTGTAGAAGGTTCCGGGGTCGTTGCAGATGGTCGGCTTAGACCAGATCGCGTGTTTGTCGCCGATAGCTTGCTTGCCAAGCATGATGAAAACTATGTGCCAAGAGAATTGGCGGACATTGACATGAGTGCGGCCGCACACACGAAGGATACGCTTGTACCATGAGGATATTGGCGAAATGAGGGCTTTCACATGATTGCAGAAGCCGGATTAGCGGCTATTTGGCTGGCGGCGTCGATGGCGCTTCTTCAGTTCATTGCCGGGTTAACGTTGTTACGCGCTGGGGCTGAGCAACTGGTTCCGCTCATCAAACCTGCGGCTTATATGCAGGGCGTTTTGTGTACCTTTGCGTTCTTTGCGCTCATGTGGCTGTTTTACGTCACTGACCTGTCAGTGCTTTTGGTCGCAAACAACAGCCATATTGATAAGCCACTCATTTTCAAACTCGCTGGCACGTGGGGTAATCATGAAGGCTCGATGCTTTTATGGGTAACGATCTTGTCTGTGTCCGGCGCTGCGATTGCATTTCTGGAAAAACGTATTGAGGCAAAGACACTGTCTGCAACATTGGCGGTGCAAGGTTTTCTTGCGCTCGGCTTTTTCGCATTTTTGCTATTTTCCTCAAACCCGTTTGAGCGCATGGTTCCTGCGCCTATCGAGGGTGCTGGCCTTAATCCTTTGCTTCAGGACGTTGGCCTCGCGTTCCACCCGCCAACATTATATTTTGGCTATGTTGGACTTTCGATCGCATTCTCCTTCGCCGTTGGCGCGTTACTCACCAATCAGGTCGGGCCAGCCTTCGCCCGCGCTATGCGGCCATGGGTATTGGGGGCATGGATTTTCCTGACAATCGGTATCGCCGCAGGCAGTTACTGGGCATATTATGAATTGGGCTGGGGTGGCTGGTGGTTTTGGGATCCCGTTGAAAACGCGTCTCTCATGCCATGGCTTGCGGCGACCGCTCTGCTGCATTCGGTCAGCGTTCTTGCCACGCGCAATGCGTTACGTGCATGGACCGTGATGCTTGCGCTGGTGGCCTTTGCCATGTCGATGGCGGGTACGTTCCTTGTGCGTTCAGGGATATTGACGAGCGTTCATGCCTTTGCTGTCGACCCGGAACGTGGTTCGTTCATTCTCGCGTTAATGCTGATGTACACAGGCCTTGCCTTCGTCATTTTTGCCTTACGTATTGGGACAGTCAAGCAAGGCGAGCCGTTCCAACTGCTCAGCCGTGAAGGCGGGATTGTTGCAAATAACATATTCCTTAGCGTCATTCTGGCAGTCATTTTGATTGGTACGCTTTACCCGATTGCGGCAGAGGCATTAGGCGACAAGATATCGGTTGGGCCTCCATATTTTAACAAAGCGACGGTTCCGATTGCTGTCCTTTTGATGCTCGCTTTGTTGGTGGGGCCCCTGTTGCGTTGGCGCCGCGATGATCTCGGCCGTCTAAAATACTGGCTTATCGGTGCAGCGGCGATTTTGTTGTTGAGTTGCCTTGCGATATGGAAGTTTGCGCCAGAAATAGGGATATTCCCTCTTTTGGGTATCGCATTGTCCTTGGCCCTTGCAGTGGCGGCATGGATGCCGCTTAGGGGACGCAAGCTCCTCCGCACGCCTATCCCGGTATTCGGCATGGTCATCGCGCATTTTGGTTTAGCCGTTAGTGTCTTTGGCATGGCAGCGGAATCAGGTTTTTCGTCCGAAACTTTGACTGCGCTTGCACCTGGCGAAAGCGCCAAGGTCGCTGGCTGGGAGGTTAAGCTGAACGATGTCAATCCCTTGGTCGGGGATAATTGGGTTGCTGTTGAAGGCGAAATGATAGCCGCCAAAAATGGCAATGAGTTCCCGCTTCATCCTCAATCACGGCAATTCTTTAAGCCTCCAATGCAGACGAGCGAAGCGGCGTTGCTGACGCGGTGGAATGGGCAATTATATGTCGTCATTGCGCAGCCCGACCAAGAGGGGGATGGCCGTTGGCAAGTGCGCTTATGGTGGAAACCCTTCGTTACATTCATTTGGTTCGGCGCAATATTGATTGCTCTTGGCGGGGCGATTGCGCTTTTGGGTCGCATGTTCCGTCGTTCCAAAAAGCCAGCTAGAAACGTGTGGCAAACCGAATGAACCGGCCTTGGCTTTTATGGGCACCGCTCGTGGCCACCGCATGCATTGGCGGGCTTGCCATCTATGGCCTGGCCGTGCCGAAAGACGAGCAAGTCCATTCGGCTATGATCGGACGAAAGCTTCCTGAATTTGCGTTGCCTGCGGCGACGCAGGGCGTTTTGCCACTATCGAGCAAAGATATGGCTGACGGGAACCCTCGGCTGCTCAATATCTTTGCAAGCTGGTGTATCCCGTGCAAAGCCGAAGCGCCGCAGCTTGAGGCATTGAAAGCAGCTGGCGTCGAGATTGACGGGATCGCTATTCGCGATCGTCCAGAAGATGTTGCTGCTTTTCTGGACGAATTTGGTAATCCGTATCGCCGCATTGGATCGGACAGCGAAATGGCGGTTCAGCTTAAACTCGGGTCGTCTGGTGTGCCTGAAACTTATGTAATCGGCGCCGATGGCACAATATTGTTCCAGCATATCGGCGATATCCGGGTAGAACATGTGCCGATGCTTATCGAAAAACTGAAGGTGACGAAATGAGAGTATTCGTTCCTACTTTACTGATGTTAGCTGCGCCCATTTTTGCCCAAGGGAGCGGGCGAACACCTGCCTTGGCAAACCGTCAGCTTTCCGATCCAGCGAAAGAGGCTGAGGCAACCCGCCTGATGCACAGCTTGCGCTGTATTCAATGCCAAGGCCAATCCATTGCCGATAGCGACGCGAGCATGGCAGGAACCATGCGTGCCGAAGTGCGTCAGCAAATTGCTGCTGGACAAAAGCCTGAGGCAATCCGGAACTGGATGATACAACGTTATGGCGAATGGGTTAGCTTCGAACCCGATTTCAAGGGCGCAGGGCTTCTGCTCTGGCTTACCCCACTTATCTTGCTGCTTACATCGCTTTGGGTGGCGCGTGGGCTGTTTTGGAGGCGCACATGAACGGTTGGGTTGCACTTGGCCTATTGTCGGTTTTCAGCCTGTTGGCGCTTGCCTGGTTTGTGCGTGCGTCAAAGGGGCTGTGGCAAATTGGCGCAGCCGCCGTTTTATTAGGCATGACTGGCTACGCCCTGCAGGGCCGTCCATCAGCGCCATCTTCACCGGCCAAGCCGCTAGAGGGGAGTGAAGTTGCTGCCACTCAGCTTGTCGATATACGCGCCGACATGGACCAAAACTTCGGTGGGGCGAAACGCTGGCTAATCACCGCTGATTCCTTTGCCAAGCAAGGGGAGTATGCTTTAGCGGCTTCATATATTCAGTCCGGACTGCGTGCTGACCCAAAAAATGCGGATCTTTGGTCCGCCCTTGGGCTGCAATTGATGCTGGCGAGCGAGGGGCAGTTGTCAGCACCGGCGCAATTGGCCTTCGATAAAGCGCGCTCCATTCGGCCTAATTACCCCGCGCCATATTATTTTGTGGGTCTTGCCCGCATGCTTAGCGGTGACCTTGATGGTGCGATCCTTTTGTGGGAAAAAACTCTTTCACTCGCGACACCAAATGCGAAATGGAAAGGCGTCCTTGAGTCGCAATTGCAGGCCGCCAAGGCGCTGCAAGCGCAAACAGCACAGGTAAAAGTAGATATACCTTCTAAATAGCTGAAAATATTATTTTTTCTAAAATAATTTGTTCAATATTGCTTTGTTGTGATGGGTAAGGCGGCATGCTAATGCGCGCGGCCCAACCACTTTTAATGTGGCAGTTGGGGTTGAAGCCGGGGAAACAAGATGGTTGGACCGCAAGCAGACGATTTTGGTGACAGCGACCAAAATCATAACGATAGCCATGCCCCCAAAGGTTCGTTGCTGGCGTTATGTGCGGGCACGATTGGTGTTGTATTTGGTGATATCGGTACCAGTCCGATCTACGCATTCCGTGAGACATTTGCGGGTCATCACCCAATTACCCCCGACCCGATGCATATCAAAGGTGTTCTAAGTCTCGTTTTCTGGTCGATGATGATTGTCGTGACCTTCAAATATGTTTTTACAATCATGAAGGCGGACAACAAGGGGGAGGGCGGAAGCCTTGCTTTGCTTGCGCTGATCAATCGTCAGACCGCTGGAGCAAAATGGACTGCGCCTTTTGTAATGCTTGGGGTTTTTGCAACCGCACTATTTTATGGCGACTCCATGATTACGCCTGCCATGTCGATCCTATCTGCAGCCGAAGGTCTCAAATATGTAAGCTTGGGCTTTAGCCCTTGGATATTACCCATATCGGTCGTGATTATTGGCGCGTTATTTGCGTTCCAGTCGCGCGGCACGGCCAAGGTCGGGGCTTGGTTCGGGCCAATCATGCTTGTGTATTTTGCTACGCTTGCGGGGTTGGGTGTCATGCATCTTACCAAAATGCCGATGATAATTCTGGATGTTTTGAACCCGCTGAATACATTTTATTTCTTCTACAATGACGGCTTTCGCGCATTTGTCGCGATGGGCACCGTCGTCCTTGCCGTGACGGGAGCCGAGGCACTTTATGCTGATATGGGTCACTTCGGCCGTCGGCCGATCAAGTTCAGCTGGCTGTTCTTTGTGCTGCCAGCCTTGATGCTGAATTACATGGGGCAAGGGGCGATGATTCTGTCCATGACGCCACAAGAAGCGCAGCTAGCGATCCGCGATCCGTTTTTTCTAATGGTGCCCGACATGATCAGCACGCCGGTCATCATTCTTACGATTATGGCAGCGGTCATTGCCAGCCAAGCCGTTATTTCCGGCGCTTTCTCTTTGACGCAGCAGGCAATACAACTCGGCTTCATGCCCCGCCTTAGTATTCAACACACAAGCGAAAAAGCCGCAGGGCAAATCTATATTCCGGCGATTAACTGGGGCCTTGCCATCATGGTATTGTTGCTGGTGCTGTTCTTCCAGTCATCATCAAACCTGGCGGCGGCTTATGGTATCGCGGTGACGGGCGCTATGTTCATTGACACCTGCTTGATCGCTGTTGTCCTGCTGTCATTGTGGAAGTGGCCAAAGTGGAAGGCGCTTCCTATCCTAGGGATCTTCTTCATTGTTGACTTTGGCTATTTCGGGGCGAATTTATTGAAGGTCCCGTCCGGCGGGTGGGTTCCCTTGCTGATTGGTTTAGTAATCTTCACACTGTTGACCACATGGTCGCGCGGTCGCGCGTTGATGCGTGAACGTATGGCCGAAAGCTCCATGCCGATGGAAATTTTCATCAAGTCTGCGGCCAATAGCGCGACACGTGTTCCTGGCACGGCGATTTTTATGGCTTCGGCGGCAAGTGGCGTACCTTCGGCGCTACTTCATAATATCAAGCACAACCGTATCCTGCATGAGCGCGTGATTGTTCTGACCGTGCAAATTGAAGATGTACCCTTTGTTCGTTCGGGCGAGCGCATCGTCTGTAAAGATTTGGGTGAGGGCTTTTACCGCGTGAAAATGCGCTTTGGCTTTCTGGAAGAAACAAACGTTCCGGCGACGCTTGACTTGGTCGATTTGTGCGGTCCCAAATTTGATATGATGCACACCAGTTTCTTCCTGTCGCGCCAAACGCTGATTGCATCTAAAATTCCGGGAATGGCGATTTGGCGGGAAAAAGTGTTTGCATGGATGCTGCGGAATGCGGCTAATGCAATGGAATTTTTCAAACTGCCCAGCAACCGCGTGGTGGAATTGGGAAGCCAGGTTGAAATCTAACAAACGTCACTGCGAAGCAAGCGGGATATATACAAATCCGCTTGAACCTTTTTGCTTGCTTAGTTAAGAACAAAAAAGGAACATTCTTAGGAGCGCTCAATGTCAGTCATGTCATTGCTGATCACGCAGAGCTGCGCTGAGTTGGAGTTGGCATGGCGATCTGTAGCTTTCGAAAAGCTTGGCATCTCCTTTGCGCGTGAAAGCGCGAAAGCCGAAACGACCGGAGTTATTACTTTCCAGGGTGTTTCATTTACCTTCAGCATCCAAGCTATGGCGCATTTAGAAATAGCAAAATTCATATTTTGCCAATCCGATACCAGTGAATTCCACTCCGCAATCCATATTGATTTCGGACCAGCCGTCCGCGGCGGCAACCAGGTGCCCGCGATCGTGAAAGTTTTACTGCAACTGGGGGTGTCGCTTGGACAGGCGCTGCAAGCGGGGGCAGTATTTTGGCGACCGGGGTCAATAATGTCAGGTTTCGATTATTACGCTGAAGCTGTTAGCCAATATGCAGATGGCGGTGCATTTCCGGCTCTGCTTTGTATAGATTTTGATACTTCAGATAGCGCAATTGTCCAATCCCGCGGTCTGAATTGGCTATGCGGACAAGAGCTTGCCTTCGACCATACGCCACTGACATCGAATATAGCGATGCGATATGTTGTCAGATTGGTCCATGATCTCGCCACAAAAGGTTGTGTGGATCAAAAAATGACAGTGCCAGGTATGATGGTTGGGGAAACGGTCCTCCTCGTGCCCGATCTGCACAAGAAAGTCTTAAGTGCCCGTCTGATAACAGCCAATTAGTCTGCATGCGGACAGCATCGACGCAGTTGGTGGGGGCTATATGCGGAGCTTTAAGAGACTTTCGGGGGCCAGTGTAATTAGTGGGTTTCAATCGCACCATTTGATACCGGTAGGCGTGTTCGCCAATCATGCCTTTGCCAAAGCTTTTGAAGCGGTACGCCCAGATGGATTTGACGTGCGCTGTTTCCCGCGAAACGGGCTGTTTCTTCCAGCAACAGAATTAGCAGCTATGCGCAGCGGCTTGCCACTCCACCGCGGCCCACATCGCCGCTATAATGAACTGGTGGCCTATCGTGTAGCAGCGATTTTCCGAGACTTACCCTGCATTTATCATCAGAAAGCCGCGCGGGAAGATGCCGTGGAAAGATTACATTTGCTTACCGGTGCGCTGCGGACGGGTTTGTATGGATCACAGTTGCGCATTTCGCTTAATCAGCGTGATCCCTTGAACACGGCTGTCAATTTTGACCACATCGATAGCGCCTGTGACGCAATTTGGCTGGCAACAAAATGATTTAGATGCATTTTAAGACTAGACGAATGTTGCGGAACATGGGTATCGTTTACGTATGATGACTGCGCCATACGCCCAATCTCTTCTAATTCGACTTACGCGCCCTTAGGCGCGCCTGTTTTTGTCGGCACCGTCCGGCAAACCCGCCTAAGGGCTTTTTGAAAACTTACCATCTCTTAAAGCCCACGATTGGGGCATATCAGCGAAGTTGCCATTTATCATGATGCTATCCGACCCATCTCGAAAATACCGACCTTTTCCGCAAGTGGACTTGCCCAACCGCCAATGGCCGAGCCGAACCATCAATAAAGCACCGCGCTGGCTGTCGACAGATTTGCGTGACGGCAACCAGGCGCTTATCGATCCGATGGGCGCCGAGAAGAAGAAGCGCTTTTTTGATCTTCTGCTTAAAGTTGGCGTGAAGGAAATCGAGGTCGGTTTCCCAAGCTCGGGTGCTACTGATTTCGACTTTATCCGTGGTTTGGTCGACAGCGGCCGAATTCCGGCTGATGTTACGATCCAGAGCCTAACACAGTCACGGCGCGATCTGATCGAAAAAACCTTTGCGAGCATGGCAGGCGCGCCGCGTGCGATCGTCCATCTTTATAACGCCGTAAGCCCCGCATGGCGTGATATCGTTTTCAACCTTGATAAGGCCGGCGTTAAGGCGATTGCCGTTGAAGGCGCCAGCATCCTTAAAGAGCAAGCGGCAAAATATCCTGAAACTGACTGGCATTTTGAATACAGCCCTGAGACGTTCTCGACAGCAGAACTCGAATTCAGCCTTGAGGTATGTGAAGCGGTGATGGAGGTTCTAGAGCCGACTTCGGCAAAGCCCGTTATCCTCAACCTCCCAGCAACGATTGAGGCAGCGATGCCCAACGTATATGCCGACCAAATTGAATGGATGTGCAACAACATTAGCGTGCGCGAGCATGTCGTTATCAGCCTGCACCCGCATAATGACCGCGGCAGTGGAATTGCCGCTGCGGAACTCGGCTTGCTCGCCGGCGGTGACCGAATTGAAGGCTGCCTGTTTGGCAATGGCGAGCGCACAGGAAATGTCGATTTGGTTACGTTGGCGTTAAATATGTATACGCAAGGACTGCACCCGGGTCTCGATTTTAGCGACATCGATGAGGTCATCCAGACCGTCGAATATTGCAACCAACTGCCCGTGCACCCGCGCCATCCTTACGCGGGGGAGCTTGTGTTCACCGCATTTTCAGGGTCGCATCAGGACGCCATCAAGAAAGGCTTCGCAGCACAGGAACGTCAGAATGATGAAATCTGGCGGGTGCCCTATTTGCCAATCGATCCAGCTGATCTTGGACGCAGCTACGAGGCGGTTATTCGCGTGAACTCGCAAAGCGGTAAGGGCGGTGTGGCGTGGGTTATCGAGCAAGACCAAGGCTTGAAATTGCCCAAGCGCATGCAAGCGAATTTCTCGAGCACTGTTCAAGAGCTCTCCGACCAGACGGGTCGTGAGTTGACGGGCAGCGATATTTGGGACGCATTTGAAAAGCGCTATCACCTGAAAGGGGATGGCCGTTTCCGGTTGATCGACTTCCACGAAAGCCAAAGCCAGCGGCAAAGAGAGGAACGGATCTTTGCCGGCACTATCCGCATTGATGGCGTTGAACAAAGCGTCAGCGGACGTGGCAATGGATTGATCTCAAGCCTGGCCAATGCGCTTGAACATGCGCTTGGCGGACCACTGAACATCATCGACTATAGCGAGCACGCCATTGGCCATGGCACAGATGCCCGTGCCGCAGCTTATGTCGAATGCCGGATCGGGGATGGACCAATATTATTTGGCGTCGGGATAAGCCAGGATGTGGCCACAGCCTCCGTCAGAGCGATTTTAAGCGCTGCTAACGGGGCGTAGGTTACTTGGGCGCCTCTAGGGCCATATGCGGGCTGTGAGTGCTTTCTGAGAGCGGTGGACAAGTTTCAGCCAATATATTGGCTTCTGTTTGCGGCCTGCCAAATAGCCAGCCCTGCCCAAACTGGCAACCGAACGCATCTAACTCAGTTTGCTGGAATTCGTTTTCAACGCCCTCCACAATAACTTTCATGCCGAGGGAATCGGCAATATTCTTCATTGCTAGCACAAATGACCAATCGGCGCTTTTATCCGAGTGCCTCTTGATGAACGACTGATCTATTTTGATGGTGTCGAATGGCATCGTTTGCAAATAAGAAAGCGACGAATAACCTGTACCGAAATCATCAATGCTGACCTTGATACCCATGGCATTAAGTTGCCTAATCGTTCGGGCGGCGTGGCTTGGGTTCGTGGCGGCTGTGCTTTCTGTAAGTTCAAGGCGGATCCATTTGGGGTTCGCCCCAGTTTCAAGAAGTATATCACGCACCAGCGTTACGAAATGAAGCTGCTGAAATTGCTGCAGCGTCACATTTACGCTAATGTACAGGTCAGCATTTTGGGAATTGCTGGCGTGGAAACGCACTGCGGAACGTGCTGCTTCGCGCAGCACCCATGTATTAATAGGCACCATCAGTCCGCAGGCCTCTGCCGTTGGAATGAAATCATCTGGCATGATCAGCACATCATGCTCCTTACGCCATCTGACCAATGCCTCGAGCCCAACTGTCTCGCGATTGGACAGCGACACGATTGGTTGAAAATGGAGTTCAAACGCGGAAATTTCAACAGCATGTCGCAATTCGATTTCCAGATCGAGGCGCGCTAACGCCATACTGCGCATTTCGGCTGTGAAATGATAGGTCTGCTCGGGGCCATTGGCCTTTGCTTCATACATTGCGACGTCTGCATCACGCAGCAATTCCTGCGCATTTTGGTATTCCGGACCATTTAGTGCAATGCCGATGCTGGCAACAGCTTGTACATCATTCAAACCAATACGATGAATGGGTTGCAAGCATTTGTGGATTTCGTTTGCTATGTCATTTGCAACTTCGCGAACATCGGGGGAGCGTATTAAGATGACAAACTCATCTCCACCGACACGCGCCAGGAATACGCGGTCTACCCACGCCTCATGATCAAAGGTTTCCACGACAAAGCGCAACCGATTGGCCATGGCAATTAACAGCGCATCACCTGAACTATGACCAAGTGTGTCATTGACCAATTTGAAGCCATCCAGATCAATGTAAATCACGGCGGTCTGATGTTCAGATGTGCGCTTTTCAAGTTCAAAAGCTGATTGGATCTCGCTTTCAAATGCTGTGCGATTGGGAAGTCCGGTTAGGGGATCCGTTAGCGCGTTTTTCGATAGCATGTCGGCATGCCGCGCACGCTTAAATACGCGGCCGAGTTGCATGCCAATTTGCAACAGAATATTCATCAATCGTTCGCTCGGTTGGATGGCTTCTGTCAGGTAAAATTCCATTGCGCCAACCAGTTCGTGGCCCATAATGACCGGAACTGAAATGCTGGCGCGCAATCCAGCGCGCGCGGCCGAAGGCGCGCGAGTGAACGCATGTTGCGCATAAATATCCGGTGTCCAAATCGGAATATGTTCCAGAAACAATCGTCCCGGTGCAGATGCACAAGACCACGCTACGATTTTGCGGGATGCCTCAAGGAAAGGAAAGGCAACGTCTTGGTGCTTGGAAAACCAAATGTCCGTGCCTTCGAGGCGTTCGTCGTCACCCGGATCGACGCATATAAATGCGTGGCCGACCGGCCAGTCCTGATGTTCGCAAATCTCATTAAGGGCGAATTGTAAGGCGTGTGTTGGGGAATTTGAGTCATTCGCAAAGCCGGCGATTCTGTTGAGCAGCTCTAACCGGCCCTGATTGATATAAAGATCTCGCAGCCGTATTTCGGCCATGTCTTCGGCCGCACGTCTTGCGGCCCTTTCACGGGCAACTTCGCGCTCAAGGCGCTGGCATTTCTGATTGAGTTCGTCGGAATCCTGAAACTCGTGCATGTCAGGATTCATGCCCAAGCCCCGATTTTGTCATCACAACAGTTTCAAATATATTGAAAATTGCAGCTGTCATTTGCCCACCCCTGTAGATTGTATTAGTTCTATTTGACCATTAACGGCCGGGCATCGGAAACATTTAGGGCATGTGTTCCGATATGACGAACATGTGCAAATATGATGTAGAATTTACTGGGCGTGGCCAACTGCCCTTACGGAAAGGCGTGCACGAAATCAGCCATTTGACAGGTGCGACCGGCTGTGGCTAACCGGCTTTTGATTAGTGATTTAAAAAGGGATTCGACGCATGGCACTTCCGGCAATTTTTGATAACCTTCGGCTTCCTGTTATCGGCTCTCCGCTGTTCATCGTGTCGGGGCCGGAGCTGGTTATTGCGCAGTGCAAGGCCGGCGTTGTCGGATCGTTCCCGGCGCTTAATGCCCGCCCAGCCAGCCAGCTTGATGAATGGCTACATCAGATTACTGAAGAACTTGCTGCGCATAACCGCGACAACCCAGATCGTCCGGCAGCGCCATATGCGGTCAACCAGATTGTACATAAATCGAATAACCGCCTGCAAGAAGACATCGCAACCTGTGCGAAATGGCAGGTGCCGCTTACGATCACGTCACTGGGCGCTCAAGTGGAATTGAATGATGCCGTCCATTCGTGGGGCGGCATCGTCTTGCATGATGTGATCAACGACCGTTTCGCCCATAAGGCGATTGAAAAGGGTGCGGACGGACTCATTCCTGTGGCGGCTGGCGCCGGAGGCCATGCGGGCGTGACCTCCCCATTTGCGTTGATGCGCGAAATTCGCGAGTGGTTTGATGGTCCTGTGGCTCTGTCAGGCTCAATCGCGCACGGTGCATCTGTACTCGCGGCGCAGGCCATGGGCGCTGACTTCGGCTATATCGGCAGCGCGTTCATCGCGACCAAAGAAGCCAATGCAGTCGACGGCTACAAGGAAAACATCGTCGAAGCGAAGGCGGCAGACATTGTTTACTCTGACCTCTTCACTGGGGTCAGCGGTAATTATTTACGCCAATCGATTGAGCGGGCAGGGATGGACCCCAATAATTTGCCCAAGGGTGATATTTCAACGATGGACTTTGGCTCAGGCGGTAACAGCGAAGCCAAGGCATGGAAAGACATCTGGGGTTCGGGCCAAGGCATTGGCGCAGTCAAAGCTGTCAAAACTGTTGCCGAATTTGTTGACCAGCTTGAGGCAGAGTATCGCGCGGCGAAGGCCAGCCTTGACGCGCGTTATTTGGGGTAACCATACACATCAATGAGCGTCGCTTTTTGGAGTATTCATTGCTGAAAGACGCAAAGAAGAGAGTTAAAAAACCCTTCTTCTTTGTGCCTTGGCAGCCTTACGCGAGAATATTCAGTGGCGCTTAGCTAGCCTTTTCAAACGCTACGCTGATGTCTAGTTTGACTTCGTCCGACACAAAGGGAATGGCGTAGTTCACGCCGAAATCGCTGCGCTTTATGGTTGCCGATGCGTGGAAGCCAACGGTTGGTTTTTTGTTCAGCATGTTATTACCCGCACCCGAAAAGGTCGTATCAAGCACTACTGGCTTGGTGACGCCGTTCAGTGTGAGATTACCGGTTATTTTCGCAGTGGTCCCAGACGCAGCGACTTTAGTGGAGACGAACTTGGCGTCTGATGGAGTTGGGCCGAAAAAGTCCGCCTTAGCTCCATCCTTGCCAGCGCGCAGCAGATGGCCCGTTAGCCCTACGCTTGCGGTGGTAACCTTTCTAACTGGAATAGTGATGTCGACCTTAGCTTCGTTCAGCTTGGCTGGATCAAGTATCAGAGTTCCCGTGGCGTCACCGAAAATGCCGAAATAGTCGTTAAAGCCAAAATGGCTTACCCGCCAACCGATCAGCGTATGGCTGGGGTCTGTGTTGTAGGTTCCAGCGGTAACGCGGGCAACGTCCATCGTTCCGGGCATTTGCGGGGCGCTTTGCGCGATCAAGGGCACAGCAAATAAGAGGGGTAGGGCACATAAAAGCTTACGCATAGGTCTGCTCCAAACAAGAAAAAAGGGAGGCATCAATGTCGATACCTCCCCTAAAACTGTCAAGTCGGGAAAAAGGGTTCAGTTCTTCGCCTGATCCACCAACTTGTTTTTTGCGATCCATGGCATCATTGCGCGCAATTGTGCGCCGGTCGCTTCAATGGGGTGCGCTGCAGCAGCCTTGCGTGCCGCCTTTAATTCTGGCTGGCCTGCGCGGTTATCTAGCACGAAATTCTTCACGAAACGGCCTGACTGGATGTCAGCGAGCACGCGCTTCATTTCGGCTTTGGTTTCGTCGGTGATGATCCGGGGACCAGTCGTGATGTCACCATATTCTGCGGTGTTCGAGATCGAATAGCGCATATTGGCGATGCCGCCTTCATACAGCAGGTCGACGATCAGCTTAGTCTCATGCAAACATTCGAAATACGCCATTTCCGGAGCATAGCCTGCCTCGGTCAGTGTTTCGAAGCCAGCTTGTATGAGGTGGGTGATACCACCGCACAACACGGCCTGTTCGCCGAAAAGGTCGGTTTCGCACTCTTCGCGGAAATTGGTTTCGATGATGCCGCTGCGACCGCCGCCAACACCGCTTGCATAGGCTAGCGCAATGTCATGGGCGTTGCCGCTTGAATCTTGCGCGACTGCGATAAGGCACGGCACGCCGCCACCCTTTTGATACTCGCTGCGTACCGTGTGGCCGGGGCCTTTTGGCGCAATCATGATCACGTCAATGTCAGTGCGCGGCTCAATTAGGCCGAAATGGATGTTCAGGCCATGGGCGAAAGCCAGCGCTGCGCCAGGCTTCATATTTGCGTGCAGATCATCCGCATAAATGGCGGCTTGATGCTCATCAGGTGCCAGCACCATGAGGATATCTGCCCACGCCGCAGCGTCGGCATTTGCCAATACCTTGAAACCAGCAGCTTCCGCCTTTTTGGCAGTGGCTGAACCTGCACGCAGTGCGATCGCAACGTCTGCTACGCCACTGTCGCGCAAGTTTTGCGCATGGGCGTGGCCTTGGCTACCATAGCCTACAATTGCGACCTTTTTGTCTTTGATAAGGCCCAAGTCGCAATCTGCGTCATAATATACTTTCATTCGTTCGTCCCTTTTTCGATGAATGTCTTAACTCGCGTCGGCCCCGCGCATGAGGCCGACAATTCCGGTCCGGCCTACTTCGACAAGACCGACCTCGCGCATGAGCGCTACAAAAGTGTCGATCTTTTCCGGTCCGCCGGTAATTTCAAAAATGAAGCTATTGATGGTCGCATCGATAACGCGTGCGCGGTAAATATCGGCAAGGCGCATGGCCTCAACCCGTTGGTCGCCAACGCTGCTGACTTTGACCAATGCGAGTTCGCGTTCAACATGTGGGCCTGCTTCGGTCAAATCGGTAACCTTGTGTACCGGAATGAGCCGTTCGCATTGCGCGATAATCTGGTCAATGACCGGCGGCGGGCCTTTGGTCACAATTGTGATCCGACTAGTGGTATGGTCTTCGCTGATATCGGCCACGGTGAGACTGTCGATATTGTAACCACGCGACGTGAACATGCCGGCAATACGCGCGAGCGTGCCAGCTTCATTGTCAACGGTCAACGTCAGTACATGCCGCTCGGTGAGTTCCTGCTTAATATGCATTATACGAGCGCCTTTGCTTCGTCGTCCATGGTGCCCGATACCTGATCCGCGCTTAGGATCATATCGGTGTGCGCAGCGCCTGACGGGATCATCGGGAAACAGTTTGAAGTTTTGTGCACGCGGCAGTCGAACATCACCGGTCCATCATAGGCAAGCATTTCGGCGATGGCGTCATCCAGCTTGGCAGGGTCATCACAACGAATGCCTTTCCAGCCATAAGCTTCGGCGAGCGCCACGAAATCAGGTAGGCTGTCGGAATAGCTCTCGGAATAGCGGCTTTCATACGTCAGCTCTTGCCACTGGCGGACCATTCCCATCCATTCATTGTTCAGAATGAAGACCTTCACAGGCAAGCGGTACTGGGTCGCCGTCGCCATTTCCTGAATGTTCATCTGGATCGATGCTTCACCGGCAATATCGATCACCAGTGCATTCGGATCCCCCATTTGGGCGCCGATGGCGGCGGGTAGACCATAGCCCATGGTGCCAAGTCCACCGCTTGTCAGCCACTTATTTGGTGCGTCAAAATGGAAATGCTGCGCAGCCCACATTTGATGCTGACCAACCTCGGTCGTGATGATCGGTGCCTTGTCCTTCGTTGCTTCAAACAGGCGCTCAATCGCATATTGCGGCATGATTTCCTGTGTGCTGCCGGGGTAGCTTAGGCAGTTGACTGCTCTCCAGCCTGCAATCCGTGACCACCACTGATCAAGAGGCCGCTTCTTATATTTGCGGCCTTTCCATACATCAATCATCTGACGCATAGCCGTGCCAACGTCTGCGACAATAGGCAGGTCGACGCGGACCGTCTTGTTCATTGAGCTTCGGTCGATATCGACGTGGATTTTGATACTGTCGGGCGAGAAGGCATCCAAGCGGCCAGTAACGCGGTCGTCAAAGCGAGCGCCGAGGCAGACCATGACGTCGCATTGGTTCATCGCCATATTGGCCTCGTAAGTGCCGTGCATACCCAGCATGCCAAGCCATGCCTCACCCGAAGCAGGATAAGCGCCAAGCCCCATGAGCGTTGATGTGACGGGGGCTCCGGTTAGTTCGGCCAGTTCACGCAGCGCTTCAGTTGCGGCAGGACCGGAATTGATGATGCCGCCGCCTGTGTACAATATCGGCGCTTTTGCGTTGGCTATCAATTCCACCGCGCGGTTGATTTCGGTGTAGTCGGCCTCACCAGCAAAAGTGAAACGTGTTCGAGCTGGGCGCTTTATATCGGTTGCAGCGGTTGCAACTTGAACATTCTTTGGAATGTCAATGACCACTGGTCCTGGACGACCTTTTGTAGCGATCGTAAAAGCCTCACGCACAACGGTGGCAAGCTCGGCGGGGTCTTTCACAAGATAGTTATGCTTTGAACAGTGACGCGTTATGCCAATTGTATCGGCTTCTTGAAACGCATCCGAGCCGATTAGGTTCGTCGCAACCTGACCTGTTAGGACGATAAGGGGGATGGAATCCATAAACGCATCGGCAATGCCCGTCACGGCATTGGTCGCGCCGGGACCGGAGGTGACCAGAACAACACCTGGTTTTCCAGTGGAGCGCGCATAGCCCTCGGCTGCGTGTGCAGCGCCAGCCTCATGCCTGACAAGAACGTGCCGAATTTTTGTTTGCTGAAACAACGCATCGTAAATGGGCAGCACTGCGCCGCCGGGGTAACCGAACACGGTGTCCACGCCCTGTTCTATTAGGGTGTCGATCAATATTTCTGCACCGGATTTTTCGGGCACGGGTGGGTCCTTATTTATAAAGCCGCCTGCCTATGCTGCACTGCAATAGGGTAAGCAAGAGCGGGCTAGCTAGTGATTAGAAAATGGCTTGTCAAATACATTCATTGAAATATTGTTTCAAAATTACCAGAATTTGAATCATTTATCTCTAATTCTATACGTGGCCAGGCTATTGGCGCCTGGTTTCGAAACCATGTAAACTGCCGCTTGGCATATTGGCGCGTGGCGATTTGGCCAAGCGCAATGGCTTCGTCGCGGTGTAAGGTGCCATTGAGATACGCTGAAATCTCGGGTACGCCGATTGCGCGCATGACCGGCGCGTCTTGAGGCAGATTGCGCAAAAGCAGTGCTTCGACCTCGGCCACCGCGCCGCCCCCCATCATCATTTCAAAACGCGTATCGCAGCGCTTGTAAAGCCAGTCACGCGGCGGAAGGAGAAGCACGGGGCGCAGCGTGATGCTATCACCTATTCCTCCGGTCTTGGCCTTGCGCCACTCAGAGATGCTGCGTCCGGTGCTCTGCACGACCTCAAGCGCGCGCGTGATGCGGCTGATATCGCTTGGCGCTAATCTTGCCGCGACGGGTGCATCATAATGTTGAAGCGCAGCATACGCTTGTTCGACTGGCATGGCGCGTATCTCTGTACGCAATTCCAGGGTGACTTCTGGAATGGGGGCGATGCCGTCAAGTAAGGTTCGGATATACAGCCCGCTGCCGCCAACCAATATCGGCGTTTTGCCTGTCGCATGGGCGTGGGCGATGACGCCCCTAGCATCTGCTGCCCAACGTGCAGCCGAGCAAGGTGTGACGCCGTCAAGATAACCAAACAAGTGATGCGGCACGCTGCGTTGCTCTTCCGCCGTTGGTTGCGCGCTCAAGATCGGCAAGTCGGAATAAACTTGCGCACTATCGGCGTTGATAATTATGAAATTACCCGATTTGGCCAAATGCAGCGCTAATGCCGTCTTGCCGCTCGCGGTTGGACCCGCAATAAGCGCGACCTTATTCTGAGGATTCGAAATGTCCATTTGTACCCTAATAGCAGCAGATACATTAGAAGGCGGAATAATTTCCGAGGTCAATGATCGTTTGGCCGCCGTTGGTTGCGTGCCCGGCGCTGTCCGCTGGCTGTCGGACGGGAAGGCCGTCGACATAGCGTTTGACGGCAATATCGCCAGCGCCCGTGCGGCCTTGTGTGTATTGGAAGACCGCTGTGACATAGTCGTTCAGGGCGAGCACAACCGACGCAAAATGCTTTTGGTGTCGGATATGGACAGTACCATGATTACCGTCGAATGCATCGATGAACTTGCAGACTTCGCAGGCATTAAGCCCCAGATTGCTGCGATTACCGAGCGCGCCATGGCGGGAGAGCTCGATTTTGCTGAGGCATTGAAAGCGCGGATCGCCTTACTGGCGGGGCTGGACGAGAATATGATCGCGCAATGCCTGCGTGAACGCGTTCGGCCTATGCCTGGCGCCGAAATTCTTGTGCGAACGATGACGGGTTGGGGCGCGCATGCTGTTTTGGTTTCCGGTGGCTTTACCAGCTTCACAGGGCCAGTCGCGGCGTTGCTTGGTTTTACCGAGGTGCATGCCAATGTGCTTGAAATCAAGGACGGACGCCTCACCGGGGGGCTAAAGGGTGA
>CANIRZ010000010.1 GCA_947470185.1 Sphingomonadales bacterium
ATATTTGATGGCATTTTCGACAAGGGGCTGCAGGATTAAGGCAGGCACATGCTGACCCATTAACGCATCGGGAATATCGATTTTGACGCGCAGCCGTTTGGGATAACGCACGCTTTCGATTTCCAGATACAGCCTTTGAAGTTCAACCTCTTCGGCAAGTGTGACATCTTCAAGCGGATCAGATGACAAGCTCGTCCGGTAGAAATTGGACAGATTCTGGATCATCGCCTCGGCCTCTTTGGGTTTTCCGGTTAGGACAAGGCTTGAAAGCGAATTCAGTGTGTTGAACAGAAAGTGGGGATTGACCTGATAACGCAGTGAACGCAGTTCGGCATCCTGCGCCGCTTGCGCAAATCGAGAGGTTTTGCGCTCGGCCTCCTGAACTTCGCGCGCATAGCCAATGGCGACGTACAGTGAGCTCCACGCGATCAGGAAGAAATAATGCGTGACCGAAATGTTGGCAATTTCTTGCCAGAAGGACAGGCCCAGCTGCACCTTCAAATCCTCAACCGTCCGACCGAGGCTTGGGTCTTTGAAAAGGCTAATGGGGTCGTACAGATTGAAAATATAGAAATTGGCAGATGCCAAGACTATAGCGCACGGGATTGCACCGATAAATGCCACGCCCACGCGAGAACTAAGTGACCGGCGGTCCGCAACCCGCAGACCGAAATACAATATCCACGTCACGAGCACACCCACTAACCCCACCATCAAGCGACGTTCAAACAGAACGGCCTGGGCCGGAAAATCGAGCAGGGCCGCGCGCAGTGACAATATGAGCGCGTAAAACGCCCAGAAGCCAATGATGGTCAGCAGGGCCATCTGATGGCCGATAAGTGCATTGCGGGGCGTGGATTTATCCATGTCTTGCTATAGCCGATTTTACGCCAGTTGCACCACGTGCTGCGTCTCTCGTCGAATGCCTCGTTAATTTGGTCGAATGTTTATCCACTGCATCGATTGTTAATCCTTCGCTAAACATGTTGGAGCGATTATGTTATTCTTGGGAATGAGAGGGATATCGGCATGACGAAAGCAACGCATGAAGGTCCGGGTACCTTAACATTGGCCGAGATGAGAGAATTTGCTGGTTTTAGCGCCGCGACACAGCGGTATATCCGGCGGTCATTGGATGTTGCGTTTGATCGCAAGGATGCCATTGCCCTGTGGTCACGCGACGCGGTCGAGGTTACGTCGATTGATGCCCAATATCTATTTTACGCACGTTTGCCGGATATCAAGGCGTTGGTTCCAGCTTCGGCTGTGCTGCAAGATGCCGAGCCCTTTCTGGCGCAACTGATTACCGTGTCCGCATTTGATTTGGGGCAGGGACCGATTGCATGCTTTGCGGCATATCGGTTTTTGTACGAGCGGTTGCTTGGCGCCGATGCGCGGCCGTGGTTGCCCGCAGCATTCTGCGCGGCAGCATCAATGCCCCATGTGCCGCCGGGCAAGCGCAAGATCTTGCTGCAATCGATCAGTGAGGCCGCGGTGACCGCAACAGGTTGGTCAAGGCGCCCGCCAAGCTTTTATCCTGAATGGGTGGACAAGGTTGAGGCCGGCAGTAGCCGCGCTTTTTAAGCAGTCGGTCTAATCTGGCTTTCGTTGATAGCGAAAATACCAGACCTCGTGCCCCTGACGGCGTGCCTTGGCCTCATAACGGGTTTCGGGCCAGCCGCCGGGACGGTTCTGAAAATCCGGTGCGCTTTGGCATAGCCAGTCGAATTGCTTGCGATGCCGCTGCATGACCATCAACGCATGGCGGACATATACGGGGTGGTCCGTGCCGAACCGGAATTCGCCACCAGGCTTTAATTTTGCCGCGATCAAATCCAATGGCCCGTCATTCATCATCCGGCGTTTCACATGCCGTGCCTTTGGCCAAGGGTCCGGATGCAACAGATAGACAAAAGATAATGACTTATCGGGAACGCGGCGCAGCATCTCCAAGGCATCGCCCATATGCAGACGCACATTGTGCAGTCCACCTTCGCGGATATGGGATAAAGCTTGGGCAACGCCGTTGAGAAACGGCTCGCATCCGATAAAGCCATGATCGGGTAGCATGTCGGCGCGGTAGGCCATATGCTCCCCGCCACCAAAGCCGATTTCAAAGTGCATGGCGCGGTCGTCGCCGAACAGATCCATGCTGCCAAGCGGGCCTTCGTCTGGAACCGCGATTTGCGGCAACAGATTCTCAACCAACTCATTGTGCTCGGATCGCAGCTTTTTGCCCTTTGAACGGCCATATAGGCGGTTCAGCGTCGTTGGGTCCCCGGTCTTGTTCGCAGTCATAGGCGTGGCGGCTAAACTTTCGGCCGCCACCCTGCAAGTTGAATTACGCTAAAGCGGCCTTCAAATCTTCGACGAGATCGGTGCGCTCCCATGGGAAGAAATCACCTTCCGGCTTACGACCGAAATGGCCATAAGCGGCCGTCCGGCGATAAATGGGCTTGTTGAGGCCAAGATGGGTGCGGATACCGCGGGGGGTAAGGCCACCCAGTTTTTCGATGCCCATGATTGCCGTTTCAATTTGGTCATCGCCGACAACGCCGGTGCGGTGCGTGTCGACATAGAGCGACAATGGCTTGGACACGCCAATGGCATAAGCAAGCTGAATGGTGCAGCGCGTGGCGAGGCCCGCGGCGACGATATTCTTGGCAAGGTAGCGCGTGATATACGCGGCGGAGCGATCGACCTTTGTCGGGTCCTTACCCGAAAACGCGCCGCCACCATGCGGAGCTGCGCCACCATAAGTATCAACGATGATCTTGCGTCCCGTCAGGCCAGCATCGCCATCCGGTCCGCCAATTTCAAAGCTGCCGGTCGGGTTGATATGATACTCGGTTTCGGTCAGCAGGCTTGCTGGAAGCAAGTCGGCAATGACGCCCTTCACATAATTGTGCAGCTGCGCTTCTTTTTCGCCGTGGTCATATCCCGGTGCATGCTGGGTGGAGACGACAATCGCAGTTGCAGCTTCAGGCTTGCCTTCGCTGTTATAACGCAAAGTGACCTGGCTTTTGGCGTCCGGCTCCAGAAACGGTGCTGCGCCCG
This sequence comes from Sphingomonadales bacterium, assembly GCA_947470185.1. Lineage (GTDB taxonomy): Bacteria > Pseudomonadota > Alphaproteobacteria > Sphingomonadales > Sphingomonadaceae > Sphingorhabdus_B. The sequence continues at coordinate 3,058 of CANIRZ010000010.1, forward strand.
AATGACGGTCAGCGGCCATGCGCTCGAGGATCTTGTGGCTGTAATCCAGCGTTGCGGGCATCAGGTCAGGCGTCTCTGTCGATGCATAGCCAAACATGATGCCTTGATCGCCGGCGCCCTCATCCTTGTTGCCACTGGCGTCTACGCCTTGGGCAATATGTGCCGACTGGCCGTGCAGATTATTTTCAAAACGCAAGGTTTCCCAATGGAAGCCCTTTTGCGCATAACCGATTTCCTTGACGGTGCGGCGGACAGTGGCTTCGATTTCTTCTTTGGCACCTTCGGCCCATGCGCCATTTTCATAGACGCCTTTGCAGCGAATCTCGCCAGCGAGGACAACCAGCTGCGTCGTAGTCAGTGTTTCGCACGCGATGCGCGCTTCGGGGTCTTTTGACAAAAACAGGTCGACGATAGCGTCGGAGATTTGGTCCGAAACCTTGTCGGGATGTCCTTCGGACACGGATTCGGAGGTGAAGAGGTAGTTTGAGCGCATGGTTTTTCCAGTCTATTGGCTGTATCTGCGTATAAAGAATTCTTTATATCGTTTTACGCCCTTAGCGAGAACCGCGACGGTGGGCAAGCGGTAACAATGCCAACAAGATAAGCAGCCCTGCAAAAACGAGCGGAATGATATTGCCAAATTGCGCGAACAATGTCGGCGCTTTCGTCCGTGGCAATCGTGCGTCGATGCGACCATCAATACCCAAAGGCAGGCTTTTCACGATTTGGCCATCTGCGTCGATGATTGCACTGATCCCCGTTGGCGTGGCCCGCACGACGGGCAAGCCTTCCTCCATCGCGCGCAGCCGTGCTTGCGCCAAATGCTGCGGCGGACCGATATCTCCGAACCAAGCGTCATTGGATGGGTTGAAGATGAAGTCCGGCCGGTTCTTGCGATCTACGACTTCGCCGGAAAAGACCATCTCATAACAGATTTGCAGGCCAATTTTGACTGGCTTATTATTGACGGACACGGTCATCGTCTGTGGACCAGGGCCGGGCCAGAAATCCAGACTACCCGGCACCAGCCGCGCCAGACCAAGCCGTTGCAGCAACCATGGCAAAGGTAGATATTCGCCATAAGGGACAAGATGCGCTTTGTCATAATGGCCAAGCAACTGGCCATAAGCATCCATGGCCGACGCACTATTGCGCGCGGCAACGAGCTGCCCCTTTTCAATCACAAGGCGGTTGGCGCCTGTTATCAGCACATCATTATCACCCATGAGCGTGGTCAGCCGCGCCCGGCTACCGGCCGCGCTGTCGCCAGGCTGACCTTGATAATAACGATAGGGATAGCCTTCCTCCAGATAGTCCGGAATGGCGGCCTCAGGCCACAGGATCAGGCGCGGGCCTTGGTCGGGCAAGGGGCGGCTGTTCATCGCCAGCTTGGCAAAGTTGACTGCGTCATAGCCCAAAGCATATTTGTCAGATTGCGAGATATTGGGCTGTACCACCGTCACCGTGACGGCTTGCGTATGTGCTGCCGGGCTGCCTTCGTCTTCGCCCCAAAGGGAAAAGCGCCCGATGACCGCGGTCGCGACGAGTATACAGAGCAGCACGCCACCAACGGTATAGCTTGCCCACCGGCCTTTGGTGCGCTCTCCGGATACGGCTTGGGTCCGCAGCGCCGCAAATTGGTAGACACCACCTACAGTCAAAATGACGATAGCTGACAGGCCGTAAGTACCAATCACGCTGGCTGTCTGCGCCACATATGGCATCGAAACCATAATGACGCTGAGCGGGTTCCAGACATAGCCTGTGAAAACCCAACTGCGCAGCCATTCGGTGATAATCCACAATCCAGCAAAGGCGAATATGAGGGGGAGTGTATCCGCCGCGCCATTGATCTCGTCACTCCCGCCTTCACAGGAGTTACGGAAGTTGTTCGTTATGGTGCGACCTATCCAGTACGCCCCACACGTTGCCAAAGCCGGGTAGACCGCAAGATACAGCGCCAGCCCCAACACTGCGATATAGCCAAGCCAAATTGGCATTGCCGCCTGAAAGGTGAAGGCTACGGCAATCCATTGATTGCCAAAGGCGAAATGCCCAACGCCAAACAGCCAGCCAAGCATGAAGGCGCGCTTTGCATTTTGCGCTTTCGCAATCAGGTGGATGAGCGAGGCAAAACACACCAGCGTGAGCGGCCAAAGCCCCCATGGCGCAAAGCCATAAGCGGACAATGCGCCAGCGCCCAATGCGGCCCAGCGCGGGAATTTTTGAAGCAAGTCCGAGATCTTCTGCACCGCCCGCCTTTGCCTGTGCAATGTGACAAATGCAATCAGTCACATAGTGTCGCTGCTTGCGGTTCAGCCACAGCCTGCTAATTTGGGAAAATGATATTTCTTGCAATGGCGCTTGCCGTAACACCCCCTTCCGCGCTGACCGCGGCGCAACAAAGCGACCTTGCATGTGTTGCGGTGCTGGCCACCTTGGCGGAAAAACAACGGATTGGCTCTGCGCCATCCGATGCGCCGGATGTGCGCCAATCGGGTAAAATATGGGCTGGCATCGTCGGCAGTCGGATTACGGCGCAAAGCGGGCAACCGCGTGAGCTGGTCGCGGTGGCAATGGGCGAGGCGGCCGCAGCAGAATTCCAACGGCCAAGCGACTCCGCCCGGATCAATTTATGCGCCTTGCAAATGTCGGCAGAACTTGCTGCTACTGACACTATCGACAAACCCTTACCTAAGCCGGTGAAATCAAAATGAGCCTTCGTCCATTCCATCTGGCCTTTCCTGTCCATAATCTTTCCGAAGCCCGGCATTTTTATGGGGAGGTCATGGGCTGCGCCGAAGGGCGGTCATCCGACCAATGGATTGATTTCGACTTTTTTGGCCACCAGATTGTGGCGCATCTTGATGCTGGCGCGCGCAGCGTTGCCACGCACAATCCTGTCGATGGCCATGATGTACCCGTACCCCATTTCGGCGTCGTCCTGACGATGGCGCAATGGCAGGCCTTGGCAGAGCGCGTTCAGGCGGCGGGCATCCAATTCGGCATTGCACCGCATGTCCGGTTCAAAGGCCAAGTGGGTGAGCAAGCAACGATGTTCTTCTATGACCCAAGCGGCAATGCGTTGGAGTTTAAGGCCTTTGCCGACGACGCGCTTTTGTTCGCGCGCTAACGCGGTCTAACGTTGAATGCTGGAGGCCTGTGAACAGCCGTCACTTTTTTCAGCGCCGCCGCCTGCCAGCATCGTAAACGCGATAAATCCGCCGACCACAATGAGAAGAAACGCAGCCGTCACCCATGCCAGATATTTGTCGATGAACGCTTTAATCGGCCGTCCGAATTTCCAGAACAGGAAACCAACCAGCATGAATTGAAACGCGCGGCTGAGGACGCTGGCCCAGATGAACGTAAACAGGTCCATCTTGATAAACCCGGCCGTCAGCGTGATGAGCTTGAACGGAATTGGGGTCGCGCCCTTTATCAGGATTATCTCGGCACCAAATTCCCGCAAGTAACAGGCGGCAGCCGGAAAGCTGTCCCACAGCCCAAGCGCCTTTAACAACCCAATGCCAATGGTCTCATAGGCGAAATAGCCAATGGCATAGCCAAACAGGCCACCCATCACTGAGGCCAATGTGCACACCACCCCGAACCGCAACGCTTTGTCCGGACGCGCCAGGCACATCAGGCCTAGCAGGGGATGCGGGGGAATGGGAAAGAAGGAACTTTCGACGAAAGAAAAAAGGAATAGCCAGCGCTCGGCATGGGCATGCCCTGCCTTTTCCATCATCCAATCATATAATTTCTTCAACATCGCATCCGGCGATAAGACGCGCGGACCAGCTTGTCCAAGCTTTTAACCTGCGCGCGTATCTTGTTGAGACAGGGCTTGCGGGCTTTGGGTTGAGTCATGGCCGGGGACGAACACAAAATACCCCAAAATGATCAGCGATAAAATGATCAGGATCTTCAACAGGTCGCGTAAATCCTGCGCACGCAGCCGTTTTTTGGAGTTATTGCGCGGATGCAGTGGTTTTCCAGCAATGTCGAGAATGATAGCCATCGGATACTCCTTGACCAGAAAAACCCAATGCCTCGGCTTATGTTCCGTGCGGGGCATCACCAAGGCTTGCATTTTGCCGCGCTTATGCACAGCGAGGGTCCATGGACTTTCAAAATTTCGATATCGATCATTTCCTGCACACTTATTGGCAAAAAAAACCGCTGCTGATCCGCAACCCATGGTCCCATTGGCAAAACCCGCTTGAGCCTGACGAGCTGGCTGGATTGGCATGTGCGGAAGAGGTGGAATCGCGCCTGATTTGTCAGCCAGCGGGCGGATGGGAAATGGAGCAAGGGCCACAGGGCGAAGAGCGCTTGGCCGAACTTGGCGAAAGCCATTGGACTTTGCTGGTGCAAGCGGTTGACCAACATGTGCCCGCCGTCGCTGACCTCATCGCGCCGTTCCGTTTCATCCCCAATTGGCGCATTGACGATGTGATGGTGAGCCTCGCCGCTGACCAAGGCGGGGTCGGGCCGCATTTCGACCAATATGATGTTTTCCTGATCCAAGGGCTTGGCCGCCGGCGCTGGCAAATAGGGCCTTTATGTGATTGCGATACGCCGTTGTTGCCGCATGAAGATTTGAAACTCCTGGCGGAATTTACGGCGACGGACGAATGGGTGCTGGAACCCGGTGATATCCTGTATGTCCCACCCGGATTTGCGCATAATGGCGTTGCCGTCGGTTCGGACTGCATGACTTACTCGGTCGGTTTCCGCGCGCCATCGCGCAGCGACCTATTGGGGCATTTTGTCGATGACATTCTCGACGGCATTCCGGACGATGAATTATACCGCGACCCCGATTTGGCACGCCAACCCAACCCCGGTGAAATTTTACCCGACGCGCTTGGGCGGTTGCAGCAGATGATGCTCGAATCGCTTTCTGATCCCGCCAGCTTTGCCCGCTGGTTCGGAACCTTCAACAGCACGCCCAAATATGCCGATATGGACTGGCAACCCGAAACGCCCGTTGAACCAGAAGATGTTCGCGCAAGCATAAACGACGCGGTACCCCTGTTGCGCAATCCGGCGAGCCGCATGGTCTTTATCGCCAATGGGGATGACGCGGTGATGCTGTTTGCCGATGGCATATGCTTCGACTGTGTGGGCGAGACGTCGGCTGTAGCAAAAATTCTCTGCGCGCAGGATAGCCTTGTCGTTGACGTTGACCTTGCGACCAACGCGGCCGTCGTCAATCTCCTGACGCAGCTGTGCAACATGGGCTGCGTCGCGTTCGAAAGCGAGGAATGATCTGCGCACGCGTTTAAGCATCTGCGCGAAGAAAGCGCGTTATGCGACGGAGGCGGAGGCATTGGCGGCGATTGCAACGGCGACCATCACGTTGCGCCATTATGCCTGCGACCGTTGCGGCCAGTTTCATTTGACGAGCCGGACCAAGGGCAAGCGCATCGCGCGCCCGGTGACTATTTAGCCTTCAACCTCACGCCACATACCCGGCGCAAGACCATCGAGCGTCCATTCCCCAATCGCGCGCCGCACCAACCGAAGCGTTGGATGCCCGACCGCAGCGGTCATGCGGCGGACCTGGCGGTTGCGGCCTTCGCGGATGGTTAGCTCGATCCAGCTATCGGGGATGGATTGCCGCACACGGATCGGCGGGTCGCGCGGCCAGAGCATCGGGTCGGCAATCCGGTCGGCCTCGCAGGGCAGGGTCAAGCCGTCCTTCAACGAAACCCCGCGCCGCAACCGCACCAGCGCATCGTCGGCCACATCGCCCTCGACCTGAACCAGATAGCTTTTGGCCATTTTGTACTTCGGATCCGATATCCGTGCCTGCAACCGGCCATCGTCGGTCAGCAGCATCAGCCCCTCACTATCCATATCCAGCCGCCCAGCAGGGTAGACACCGGGGACGTCGACAAATTGCGACAGCGTCGGGCGCGGCGACCCTTCGGTCCCCTTATCGGTGAATTGCGGCAAGACGCCATAAGGTTTGTTGAACAGGATGATGCGGGACATGCTTGCGCCTTAGCCAAAGCGGACGCGCGGCGATATCATCTTGTGCCAACTCATTTTGTCTGCGGGAACTTCGCGCATATGAAGACCGTTGATAGGGGGTAGGAGATTGCAACATGACTGACCTTAAAACCCTATCTGCCACAGCCGAGCATTGTGACCCGCTGGTTTTGCGTAGCCTGCAAAAGGCGGTCGGATAATGGCCGGCGGCTGGACGCGTGACGGCGCGGTGCAGGACCAGATCGACGATAGCGTTAAGGACGCAGTGTCCGGCGCACGTGCGCGCCTGCCCGCTGGACCAAGCGCCGAATATTGCGACGACTGCGGTGAGCCTATTCCCGAACGTCGCCAAGCCGCCCTCCCCGGGGTACGCACCTGCATAGCATGCCAATCCGCGCGGGATGCGTCGGTGCAACATTCCACAATCAACCGGCGCGGCAGTAAGGACAGTCAGTTGCGGTAGCACATTTATTATAACCAAATAGGTAAAAACATATTGACATCGTAACTCTATTTGGTTATAGTTGGACATAGTCGAAAATTGCGAGACGCACAGTGACCCGCGTTTAACATCACCCAATGGATCAGTGGACCCTCCATATCTTCGCCGGTCGGCGGCACCTGTATTGACGTTGAAGCGCGCGAAGCGCTTGCTTCAATTCTGCAATTTCTGCGGTCTATTGGTATGAGCGCAAGCTAAACTTGCAAGCTGGAGAAAGTGGATAAAAATATCAAATATCGACAATAATGGCGACATTTTAGCAACAGTATAAATGCATAGCGACTTGCATCGGTGGAACAGAAACGCTAGCGTATAGTTATTAAATTTACGTTCCTAAGATAGAAAAGGGGAAAGTTAATGCGTAAGTTAGCCATAAGTTTGGCGCTCGCTTCTACTGCTCTGGCATCACCGGCTTTGGCCCGTGACGATCAGTGGTATGTCGGAGTCGATGGCGGTGTCATGATTGTAGAAGATCCTAGCCTGAATATTGGCACGCTTCAGAACGCGGCGTCGATTGACACGAATAAGGGTTTTGATTTTGGTGGCGTTGTTGGATATGATTTCGGCGGCTTCCGACTGGAATCGGAAGTCTCCTACCGTCAAGCCGATGCAAAAGGCTTCAATAGCTCGACAGCACAGATCACAAGAGGCAGCAGCGCTACGCTTCAGCCCAGCGGTTCATACAGCGTTACTGGTAACGCAAGCGCATTGAGCTTCATGGTCAATGGAGTGTTGGATTTCGGTGAGGATGACGGCATTCAGGGCTTTGTTGGCGGCGGCGCCGGTGTTGCACGCGTTGACATGCAAACTGTATTGGCAGCTCCAGCTTTCCTTGACGATTCCGACACCGGTTTTGCATGGCAGGCACTTGCTGGCGTTCGCGCGCCATTGAGCAAAAGCTGGGATGTTGGCTTGAAGTATCGTTTCTTCAATGCGAGCAAGGTCAACTTGGTTGATCGTCTTGGTCGCGCAGTTGATACAAGCTTCCGTTCGCACAGCATCATGGGCAGCCTGGTTTATAACTTCGGTGGTGCACCTGCGCCAGTCGAAGTGGCTCCTCCACCGCCACCACCAGTGTATGTGGCGCCACCGCCGCCACCGCCACCGCCGCCGCCACCGCCGGTTTGCAACTCTGGCCCATATATCGTGTTTTTCGATTGGGATAAATCGAACTTGCGTCCAGATGCGGCTTCGGTTTTGGATAATGCTGTTGCGCAATATGCGAACTGCGGCATGGCAAAGGTTATGCTTGCTGGTCACGCCGATAAGTCGGGTACCGCAAAGTATAACGTTGGCCTATCACAGCGTCGTAACGATACCGTTCGTGGCTACCTTGCTTCGAAGGGCGTTACAGACGGCGCAATCAGCGCTGAAGCATTCGGCGAAACTGCACCTCTGGTACAGACCGCTGATGGTGAGCGTGAACCGCAAAACCGTCGCGTTGAAGTTACCTATGGTCCAGGTTCGGGAATGTAATTTCCAAACTGACGTAATGTTAGAAGAAAGGCCGGTCGAAAGACTGGCCTTTTTTTGTGTCCGATGTAGACGTTACGCCAGATAAGCAGGCTGGTTTTTACGCTGCGGCCTTTGCTCTGGGTCGGGCGTTCACAGTCGCAGCTTCCAAAAGGCGCATTTCAAGAGCTTTTAGCTTATTCTTGTTTTCGATTTTTCCGCCAAACAAATCGGTGACATAAAATGTGTCGACCGCCCGTTCGCCATAGGTCGCAATATGCGCGCTGTGCAATGTGACCTTGGACTCAAAAAGCGCTAGCGCCAGATTATTCAACAATGCAGGGCGATCGAGTGCGTTTACTTCAATCACGGTAAACCGGTTTGAGGCCTGATTGTCGATCAACACCGATGGTGCGATTTTAAAGGCGTCCGCCCGGCGCAACGCCTTTGGCTTAGCGTCGAGCTGAATCATCAATTTGGCGCGATTTGTTAGAGCTTCCTCAATGCTCCGCTTAAGTCGGTTTAGCTGCCCTTGCTCTTGAAAGGGACGCCCCAGCGGGTCTTGAATGAGGAAGTTGTCGACCGCCATCCCATCACTACTGGTATGAATACGGGCATCTATAATGTTGCCGCCAGCCAAATGTATGGCGCCGGCAATCCGATAGAAAAGACCCGGATGGTCTGCCGCAAAAACAGTGACAAGCGTTGCCCCACGGTCGGGGTAGAAACACGCGTCAATAGCAAGCTCTGTCCCGGCGTTCTTCAGAATATGCCCGGCGTTACGAGCGATAATGTCATCAGGCTCCGCTATCCAATAGGCGTCGGGCAGATTTTTCGCCAGCTCCGCAAATTTTTCTGAGGGTAATTTTAATGTAGATTCCAGCTGCGCCTTTTTCGATGCGATCCGCTCGCTACGGCCCCTTTGCTTGTGACCCAAACGCAGCACTTCTTCGGTGGCCTCATACAAGTCCGACAGCAATTGCCGTTTCCAACTGTTCCACACACCTGGCCCAACCGCGCGGATATCGACAACGGTGAGCACCAGCAGAAGTTTTAGGCGTTCTGGGGATTGAACCGCTTGGGCAAAGTCCAAAATTGTCTTAAAATCAGCCAAGTCACGTTTAAACGCGGTGGCAGACATCAATAGATGGAAACGCACCAGCCAGGCCACGGTTTCCGTCTCGGCTGGCGAAAGCCCCAGACGCGGGCATAAGGTGTCGGCCACTTCAGCCCCCAGCACGCTATGGTCGCCGCCGCGTCCCTTGGCGATGTCGTGCAGCAAAGTTGCGATAAACAATACCCGCTTACTAACGATTTGCTGAACGATGGCTGTTGATAATGGATGGTCCTGCTTCAACTTTCCGCGGTTGATATCGGCCAGCAAGCCAATGGCGCGGATGGAATGTTCGTCGACTGTATAATGGTGGTACATGTCAAACTGCATCTGCGCGACTACCCTGCGAAATTCGGGGATAAATCTTCCGAAGATAGTGGATTCATTCATCCAACGCAGAACTGTTTCCGGGTCGCGCGGCGATGTTAGGACATCCAAGAACAGGGCGTTGGCTCTGGGATCACGGCGAACCACCTTGTCTACCAGCCGAGCATCCCTTTGTGCCGCACGCATCGCTAAGGGGTGAATTTCCAATTCATGCAAGTCGGCCAAATGGAAAATTTCGAGTAAGCGCACCGGGTCGCGCGCGAAAAATCCGTCATCGGGCAAGGCGAGCCGGCCTCTGTCCAGTTGAAAGCCATTAAGCTTGCGTGGTTTGCGGACGAAATTTGGAATGAAACGGCGGCCTTTTTGCGCCATGGCCTCGTCCAAATGCGCAAGAAACAAGCCTGTGACGTCGCCGACTGTTTTTGCGTTCAGGAAATAATAATGCATGAACCGTTCTACCGCTGAACGGCCGGGGCGATCGGCAAACTGCATTATTTCAGCCACATCGCGCTGCAAATCAAACGTCAGGCGTTCTTCTGCCCTACCTGTTATATTGTGCATATGGCATCTTACTGACCACAGGAAATTTTCGGCTTTTCTAAAGCGGTTATATTCGTCGGCTGTCAGCAGACCGACGTGCACAAGTTCAGACGCAGCAGGCACTTTGTGGACGTATTTGCCGATCCAGTACAGCGTATGCAGATCGCGAAGCCCGCCTTTGCCATCTTTGATATTTGGTTCCACGACATAACGGCTGTCGCCCATGCGCTTGTGCCGGTCATCGCGCTCTGCCATTTTCAACCGGACAAAATCGGGTGCCGTATTGCCCACCACTTCTTTCCAGAAGCGCAGCGATGCTTCTTCATACACCCCGCGGTCGCCCCACACGAACCTGCTTTCCAGCAAGGCTGTGCGAATGGTCAAATCCTCCTGCGCCATTTTCACGGTTTCATCTAAGGATCTGCTCGACTGGCCAACTTTCAGGCCGAGATCCCACAACAAATAGAGGATCGCCTCCACTACTTGCTCTGTCCACGAGCTGCGCTTGTAGGGGGTGACAAAGGCGATATCGACGTCGCTGTGCGGCGCCATTTCGCCGCGACCGTACCCGCCCACCGCAAGTACCGCTATTCGTTCTGATGCAGTGCGGTTCGCGGCTGGATATGCGTGAACGGTCACATAATCATAAATCAGCCGGACAATCTGATCTATCAAGAATGCCTGTTCAGCCGAAGCGTGATAGCCCTGCGACGGATGTTCGCCCAAGCGTCGCTTAATTTCGGCGCGACCTTCGGCAAGCGCGGATTGCAGAATTTCGAGGACGTGCGGACGACGCGCTTGCGCGCCAGTTTCACGCACCACGCCCTCAATTTTTTCAGCAAGCGCGCTCCGGTCGATGATATCGCGCTGTTTGCTAATGCGTTCCGCTGTTGATGCCATCAGGCGACCTTAGTCGCCAAGTGGCACCATGTCAGCATCAAGCAGAGATCTTGGCATTATATTCCCGCCGCAGCGTTACCCGGTCAATCTTCTGCGTGCCCAATCGTGGCAATGGCTCATCTACTTGCCAGAAATGCGCAGGGATTTTGAACGGCGCAAGGCGCGGTGCTAAAAAGGCCTTCAGCTCTTCTTCCGTCAGCGTCACACCGTCCTTTGTCTGGTAGACAATGCCCGGAACCTCGCCATATTTGTCATCAGCGATGCCGAACACGGACAGCTCGACGATGGAATCATGCTCATAAGCCGCAGCTTCAACTTCGGGGCAGCTAATATTTTCGCCGCCACGGATGATGATGTCTTTCTTACGGTCCACGATGAACAGATAGCCGTCCTCGTCCAGATACCCAATGTCGCCCGTCCGGAAAAATCCATCGGCGGTAAAGGCATCGCGCGTTGCGCCTTCGTTGTTCCAATAGCCATTGAAGTTGGCGATCGTGCGAATAGCGACTTCACCGCGCTCACCCTGTGGCAAAATGTTACCATCATCATCAAGCATTTGGACTTCGACGATTGGTTTTGTCGCTGGACCGGTGCTGGTAGGCTTTTCAAGATAATTGTCCGTGAAGTTACCGCAGCCAACGCCATTGGTTTCGGTGAGGCCATAGCCCAATAACGGGTAGCCCCAGCTCATTTCCTTGCGAATTTTTTTGACATGCTCGACAGGGCGAGGTGCGCCGCCCGCTGCAAAGGCAGTGCAGCTTGTTAGGTCATATTTATGCCGTGCAGGATGCGTTGCAAGCTCAATGCTCATCAACGGAACGCCAACGAAATAGCTGATCCGTTCCTTTTCAATGATGCGCATTGCCTCTTCGGCGTCCCATTTGGGCATCAACACAAGCTTGCGGCCAATGGCGAAGCTTTGCAGCACCAGAGGTATCGATGCGGTGACGTGGAACAAGGGCACGTTGACGAGAGCGGAAGGTTGCGCCGGCATTGCCTGCCCAGTCGAAGACAAAAGCTCGAAAAACACGAGCGTTTGCCCGACATAGCTCATTGCGCCTTGGACGACGGCCCGGTGGTCCGACACGGCTCCCTTGGACTGTCCTGTAGAACCGGACGTGTACAAAATTGTGGCATTATCCAGCGGGTCGATTGCGGGCAGTGGGGTATCCGCGCCACCGCCCTTTGCGGTCAAAACGGATAAGCCATCCAATGGAAGTGAATCATGGTTTATGATGAGCAATTCACATCCTCCAAGATCCTGTTCCGCCATCCGCGCAGCGCGCTGTGTGTCGGCAAGGACAAAGCGGCAACCGACCATGCGAATGCCTTCGGCAAGTTCGCCGCCTTGCCACCAGCCATTGAGCAAAGTGGCCACACCACCTGCCATGACAATAGCCATATAAGCGACAATCCAGTTGGCCGAATTGCGCGCAGCGATCCCAACGCGGTCCCCTTTTTGGAGCCCGTAACCATCGACCAATCCACCCGCCAATGCGCGTGCCGCGCTGTATGTGTCGGCAAAGCTTAAGCGAATATCGCCATCGACCAGAAATTCTTTGTCCGCATGGGTCGCACAGAAAAATGCCAGATAGTCCGACATATTTCCGGGCGCTTTGGCAAAAACCGGCATTTGGACGCCATATTTCTCAGCGTATGTAAGCGATAATGGGCCATCATTATCCATCAGACGCGCGATTGTGGCGTCGATTGCAAGGTCCAATTGGGATGGCATGTGATTCTCTCCTAAACGCTTTGTGCACCTTCTATTTGGCTCTATAGGAATGTCAAAATATCCTGAGGAAATATTGTGACATTCGAGATTATTGCGTCGGCCACTGGCTATATTCAGTTTACCGATCTGGGTGTGGGCCCCGTTGCCCTTGACCTCGGCTTCTTCCAAATCCGTTGGTACTCGCTTGGGTATCTGGTTGGCATCCTGCTTGGTTATTGGATGTTACTGAAATTGCTCGCACGTCCCGGCGCGCCCATGTCACGTGAGCAAGCCGATGATATAATCCTGTACGCCACCTTGGGCATCATTTTGGGCGGTCGGATTGGCTATATTTTATTCTACCAACCGTCTATTTTGCAGAACCCTATGGATGTCTTCAAATTGTGGGAAGGCGGGATGTCGTTTCATGGAGGTGCGATTGGGATCATATTTTCGATCTGGCTTTTGGCGCGCAAGCATAAGCTCTCTTTCTTGCGGGTCTGTGATTATGTCGCCTGCGTCGTACCCTTTGGGATATTCCTCGTGCGCCTTGCGAACTTTGTGAATGATGAGCTTTGGGGCCGCGTCACCGACGTACCATGGGCCGTCGTCTTTCCCAATGGCGGTGATTTGCCGCGCCACCCAAGCCAGCTTTATGAAGCTATGCTTGAAGGGCTTTTGATGGCGGCGATATTGTGGCCATTATTTTGGAAAACCAAGGCGCGGTATAGGCCCGGGTTCCTGACGGGTATGGCCGCAATAATTTATGGCACAGCCCGGTTTTCCATCGAGTTTTTCAGGGAGCCCGACCAGCAGCTTCAGTGGCTGGTGGAAGCAAGCGGCCTGAGTATGGGACAGTGGTTGACCATTCCGATGATATTGGTGGGCCTGTTCCTGTTGCTCACAGCAGGTGCTGGAAAGCAGCGCGCCGAGGGCATGGCCGGCAGTAACAGTGGCGCCTGATACAGAGCAAGTTGCAGTCCGCCTTGCGCAGCAGATAGAGGCGTCCGGCCCAATCAGCATTGCCGAATATATGCGCGTAGCCAATACCGCTTATTATGGCGGCGCTGATCCGCTTGGCGCGGCTGGCGATTTCATCACTGCCCCCGAAATTTCCCAGATGTTCGGCGAAATGGTAGGCATATGGCTGAGTGACATCTGGCTGCGCCACGGGAGCCCATCTGGCTGCTATTATGTGGAGCTTGGTCCGGGTCGGGGGACGCTGGCGGCGGATGCGCTTCGGACTATGAAGCGTTTTGGATGGGAGCCTTCTGTCCACTTTGTGGAAAACAGCTCGGCGTTGCGCGCCAAGCAATCCCAAGCCGTGCCGCATGCAACCTTCCATGACAATCTGGATAGTCTGCCGTCCGATGCACCTATGTTCGTTGTGGCAAACGAGTTTTTTGACGCACTGCCTGTTCGGCAGATGATATTATCGCATGCCGGTTGGCAGGAGCGCGTGGTCGTGCGTGATCGAGGATCGCGCTTTGCCGCAATGCCGGGCGCGCCTATTGCCGATACTGTAATTCCCGAGCCTTTTCGCGTTGCCGCCGTTGGCAGTATTTACGAAACCTGCCCTGACGCCGCTGCCATCATGCACACGCTATCGCACCGGTTGGCGCAACGTGGTGGGACAATGTTGACGATTGATTATGGCTATACCCAGCCAGGCCTTGGCAGCACGTTACAGGCGGTGCGAAACCACCAATATGCCGACCCACTTGCCGATCCCGGCAATTGCGATCTGACGGCCCATGTTAACTTTCTTGATCTCGCACGACGTGCCGAAAACAGTGGCTTGGCAGTGGCGGGACCAACGGGGCAAGGGGCCTGGCTTTCCGGTCTTGGTATTGACCAGCGCGCCCAGAGCTTAATGAGGGCGCACCCCGACAGGGCCGCTGATATCAATGCTGCACGCAAACGGCTGGTGCGTCGGGAATCTATGGGCGCCTTGTTTAAGGTCATGGCAACATACGCAAAAGATTGGCCAAAACCTGAGGGCTTTGGTCCCTAAACGTTTAGTTTACCCAATCGGCGATTTGGGCTGCAACATCGTTTGCGGCGGAATTTAGCGCAGCGCCAGCTGGCGCAGCTTCGATTGCGGCTATGCCTTTGCGGGCCTCAAATCTGCGCTTTTCTGTTGCGCTGCCACGCATGATTTTTACCGCATCATAAACCACAACCGCCTCGTTGGAAGAGGCGTCAATGCCAAACTCAATTAAACTACCCGACAAGGACCGCGGCGCTTTGCCGCCTGCATCGATCTCATTGAGCACGAGGTTGCCGCTCTTTGCAGACACGGTTTCTACCAACAGGAATTGCATCAATCGGGCTGGCTTATCCGCCCAAAATGCATCCTTTAGATAGGCGATGCTGCTGGCATTGATCTGGACAGGTATCCGGTTGGTATCCAATTTGCGCGGTACATCTGGCGTCTGAATTACCAAGGCTTCTGCTGCCGAGGCTGTGCGTGCAACGCCTGCGGTTACAACATTGTCAGCGGTCAGCACCAGCATGGACGCTGGCGCCTTGCCGCCGAAGCTTACGCACCCGCCAAGTGCAAGGATGAGGGGTAGCGCAACGATGCGTGGGCCGAATTTTATGCTGAACATCATTTCTGGTTCCTGCTGCCGGGTTTATAATCTGGTAAGGCGGGGCTGCCAACGACGCTGCCAAGACCGCCTTGATCCACTTTCTCAGTTACGGACTTTAATGATCCAGATAGCTCTCTCAGATCACGTGCCAGTTTTGTGACTTCAGGCAAAGTCTGCGTGTTAAGTGTTTCGATGGCTGGATTGGCATTATTCAACGTTGTTTCCAATGCGGCCAAGCTGCCATTTGCGGACCGAAGCGTTTTGCGCAATTCGTCCAACATCGGGCGGCCATCGCTATCGAGCAGCCTGTTTGTGGTACCCGCCATTTTGGTAATTTCGTCTGCCGCAAGACCCGCCTTTTGCAAGGCAATGCGAGATTCTTGAATTGCTGCGCGCAAGTCAGGGCCTTGTGTCGCCAATGTGCCCGACAGGCTTTCAACATTATCGAGAATTTGTTCGATGGACTGTTGGTTTTTATCGGACAGAATATTGGTCAGCCGTTCAGTGAGTGTCGAGAGCCGCTCCAAAAGCAACGGCGCATTGTTCAACAGTTCGCCCAACGCACCAGGCGTTGTGGGGATTACTGGAACGCCGGTGGGGCAGGCAGCCTTCGGATTGGCATCAGGGCAGATCAGGGCAGGCGCCCCCTTTACCGCACCATCAAGCTGTATTTCAGACACGCCAGTAAAGCCAACGCCGTTAATCGTCGCTGTTGTTCCCTGCAGCACAGGTACTGTTTGCTTGATGCTGATGCGCACACGCACAAAATTGGGATCCGGCTCCCATAACTCTATGCTTTCAATTTGGCCCACGGGGACGCCAGAGAATGAGACGCTAGAACCTTTGGCAAGGCCATTGACCGATTGCTGAAAGAATATGTCATACTCTTTCTTGTCGCCATCGCCCAGGCGCGAAAGCCACACCGTGAATGCCGCAAGCAACACCAGAAGTAGAAGGGTGACAGCACCCACCATCACATAGTTGGATTTGGTTTCCATCGTCCTGCCTTATGACCTTCCTCGTTGCTGCATTTCCGAACGTACTTTGTCATTTTGGTCGCTATGGCCGCGGCGTGCCGCGCGTCCGCGTGGGCCGCTGAAATATGCGTTGATCCAAGGATGATCGATAGCCAGCAATTCTTCAATGGCGCCAATGGCAATAACTTTTTGGTCTGCCAAAACGGCCACACGGTCACATATCGCATATAGCGTATCAAGATCATGCGTTATCAGAAAAACTGTGAGGCCCAATGTTTCCTTTAAATCGCGCGTTAAATTATCGAAATTGGCAGCGCCAATGGGATCAAGGCCAGAAGTTGGTTCATCCAGAAACAACAATTCAGGATCCATTGCCAAGGCACGCGCCAGACTGGCACGCTTGCGCATACCACCGGATAGTTCTGACGGATATTTATGCGCTGCTTCTGGAGGAAGACCGCTCAAAAAGATTTTGTACCGCGCGATCTCGTCGAGCAGGTCTTTGCTGAACTCTGGATAGAATTCGCGCAACGGTACCTGAATGTTTTCCGCGACGGTTAAAGTCGAAAACAATGCGCCGCCTTGAAACAATACGCCCCAGCGCCGCCTGACGTCGGTTGCTTCATCTTCCTCTTTGCCGACCATGCCCTGATCAAAGACACGGATTTGTCCGGCGACAGGTTCTTGCAGGCCGATTATCGATCGCATGAGCACAGACTTGCCTGTGCCTGACCCGCCAACCACGCCCAGTATCTCGCCGCGGCGGACTTCGATGTTGAGGTCCTGGTGAATGACTTGATCGCCAAAGCTGTTGCATAGGCCAGTCACAGAAATAATGTTGGGTTGGTCCATGGCCTAACCCCAGCCAATTTCGCTGAAAAATACGGCGAAAAATGCGTCGAGTACGATCACAAGGAAAATAGCTTGGACGACCGCTGCAGTAGTTTTTAGCCCGACTTGCTCGGCGTTGCCTGTGACCTGCATGCCTTGGAAACAACCGGCCATTGCGATGATCGCGCCAAATATGGGCGCCTTGATCATTCCAACCCAGAAGTCTGTTAGGGGCGTCACTTCGCGCAACCGCTGAACAAAAGTGGCGGGCGGTATATCCAAGACTATCCAGCACAATATGCCGCCGCCAATAATCGACATCAAGGATGCGTAAATGCCCAGCAAGGGCATCATAATCACGGCGGCTATCACGCGGGGCACAACAAGTGCCTCGGCCGGAACAACGCCAATTGTCCGCATGGCGTCGATTTCTTCGGTAATTTTCATCGTACCAATCTGGGCGGCAAAGGCAGAACCCGAGCGCCCAGCGACCATGATTGCTGTCATCAGAATGCCCAATTCTCGCAGCGTCAGTCGGCCGATGAGGTTGATGGTAAATATCTCGGCACCAAATTGCCGCAGTTGGACTGCGCCCTGCTGTGCGATAACGATTCCGATAAGGAAACTCATCAGGCCAACAATGCCAAGCGCTCGCACGCCCACCATGTCGAAATGCTGCACGACGGCATGCCAGCGAAAGCGGCCTGGATTCATCATCAAGATGAAGAATGCCTTCACCACTTGTCCGACAAAGCCAAGGAATTGCAAAAGCGTGGTAATACCGACCACCACGCCGCCGCCAACTTCAGCCAAAAAGCGATTGAGTGATGACACATGTGGTCTTGGAACTGCCTCCGCCGCATCAACGCCGCTCACGGCGTCAATTAAGCGACCTGCATCTTTGGCGCATCCGGTAATGTCAGCGGCATAAAATTTGGCCGTCCGATGTACAAGCCATGCACCCACGGTATCCATCTGGTCGACGGCTGAAAGGTCGATTTGAGACACTGGGCCCGTTACATCGCGCAATTGGCCATCTACGTCACTGATTGAAGCGATGACAAAACTACCCGACAAGCGGACAATGCGTCCGGCTCCGGGGCTGTCTTCTACAACAAAATTTGCAGGGTTAGCCATGACCATATAACTGGCGTATAATAAGAAATATCACAAGCCTGTAGACGTTTTGCTTAAGAAAATGCCTGTAACTATATGATGACTGAATCCAAAGTAACCCTGCTCGCCATATATGATATGGACAAAACCGTCACGCGGCGCGCGACCTATAATGGGTTCCTTTTGCATATGGCGTTTAACAAGTCACCGTGGAGATTGTTCCTCTCACCGCTCTTGCCGCTTGGCTTGGCGTTGTATGCGTTGAGGGTCTGGGACCGCGCGCGGCTTAAACAATTTGCGCAAATACTGTTGATTGGTCGGCGCGTGCCCAAGGCCCGATTTACCAAATATCTTGAAAGCCATGCTGATCTGGTGGTTGGCAAAAACGTGTACCCGCAGCTTTTGGCGCGCGTGGCCGAGGAAAAGGCAGCTGGCTATCGTCATGTGATGGCGACAGCCTCTTATCGATTATATGTCGAGGCTATTGCCAAGCGGCTTGGCTTTGACGATGTGATCGCAACCGACCTGTCAACCGACAGCAGCGGGCATGTTCTGGCGCGCATCGATGGGCATAACTGCTATGATGCGGCAAAACTTGCGCGCGTCAAAGACTGGATGGAGAGCCACGGTCTCGACCGTGCAACGTGCCATATTCGTGCCTATTCAGACCATGTTTCCGACGCGCCTCTGCTCAGTTTTGCCGATGAACCCTTTGCCACCAACCCCCATGGTCCGCTGGCGCGGCTGGCGGAAACCCGGGGCTGGCCAATCCTCGATTGGCGCGTCGCTAAAAGCTGAACCAGCGCGTCCTTAATTGCTGAGGTACTTACAAATGCGTTCCGGCCGCATGTTTAGTCTTCTTCGATCAAGCTCGTCTCGCGTGTTTCGGGCAACATCAGATATGCGATTACCGTCGCACCAACACACACAGCTACATACCAGAAAAAGCCTGTCTCATTGCCCGAACTTTTGAACCACAAAGCGACATATTCAAGTGTTCCGGCAAATATCGTATTCCCGACAGCATAGGGAAAGGCTACGCCCAAGGCCCGAATATGCGCGGGAAATAGCTCTGCCTTCACCATTGCATTGTTGGCGGTATACCCGCCGTGAAGGGTGATCGGGATCAGGATCAACGCTAACGCCACGGCAGGTGATGTTGTCTGTCCGACTAGCATATACACCGGCACCGCAGCCAACGCTACGCCAGCGCCTGCAATGAATAGCAACGGCTTGCGTCCAAAACGGTCCGCCAACAGACCGGCAAGCGGCTGCAAACAGAAGGACCAGATTAACACGCCAGCAATAATCAGCGTAGCAGTCTGCTTGTCAAAACCCGCCGTATTGATGAGATATTTTAACATGTATGTGGTGAAAGCATAAGAGGCCAAGCCGCCTCCGCCAGACATGACCGCTACAAGAATGCAAGATCGTTTGTGGTTACGCCAAAGTAACTTGAGGGAAGAATGTTCGTGCTTTTGGTCAATATTGCTGAAGGACTTTGTTTCAGTCATCGTCCTGCGCAATAGATACACGCACAACGCCAGAAACGCGCCAATGACAAAAGGAATGCGCCAGCCCCAATCGCCCAACTGGGTTTCACTTAAAACGGCTTGCAAGAGTAACGCGACCAGAATGGCAAGCAATTGCCCTCCGCTTAAGGTGGCATATTGAAAACTGGACCAAAAGCCGCGGCGTTCGGCTGGTGCCATTTCAGACAAATAGGTAGCGCTGGAGCCATATTCGCCGCCGACTGACAGACCCTGAACCATGCGGGCAATCACCAGAATAGCTGGCGCGACGACACCAGCCTGCGCATAAGTGGGTGCGCAAGCGATGGCGAGTGATCCACCCGCCATCAATAAAACGGATAATGTGAGCCCAGCTTTCCGTCCATGCTTGTCACCATAAATCCCCATAACCCATGCCCCAATTGGGCGCATCAGAAAGCCAGCTGCAAAGATTGCCGCGGTATTAAGTAACTGCGCTGTCAAATCGCCTTCAGGAAAGAACAAGGGCGCAAAGTAGATGCTGAATGTGGCGTAAGCGAACCAGTCATACCATTCGACGAGATTGCCGGCCGAGCCGCCGATAATCGACTTCAGCCGTTGCCTTGTCATACCAACCCCAACGCCCATCAAGTATTTCCGATCCCGATAAGTGACATTTGCCCTCCATATCCCGGTTCGTTCAGGTGGCAACTGCGCCGGTAACTGAAAAACCGTTCGGGTTGGCTATAGGTGTCCTGCCCCAAACATTCGATATTTTTGACGCCGGCTGCGGCAAGCCGCGCGGCAACATAACCTTCGATATCAAACTGATAATGCCCTGCTTTTCCATCCCGGAAAAAGCGGGTATTTTCCGGATTAGCATCAGCGAAGCGTTCAAAGAAACCCGCATCCACTTCATAGCTTTTTTGCGCGATGCAAGGACCGATGGCACACACTATTTGGTCGCGCGTTGCTCCTAATTTCTCCATGGCGGCTATGGTGCTTTCATTAACGCCCGTAAACGCGCCTTTCCATCCGGAATGCGCTGCGCCGACAACACCGGCGCGGGTGTCTGCAAACAATACAGGTACGCAATCCGCTGTTTGGATGGCCAACAAGATGTTTGGACGATCTGTAACTAGCGCATCCGCCTTGGGCGGGTTGTCTTGGTCAATTGCGTCAGTGACAGTAAAGACATCAGGTGAATGTATTTGATATACGCGTGCAAGGCCAGCACCGGGCATGATTGCCGCGACCGCGCGCCGACGGTTTTCAATGACGTTATCTCGGACATCATCGGAACCAAGGCTGCAGTTCAAGCCTGCATAAATGCCGGTAGAAACACCGCCAATACGGCCAAGGAAACCGTGCGCGACATCACTCAACGCCTTTGACTTAACAACTTCCACAGTCACGTCGCTCGGTTCCTCCTGGTGCGCTTAATTGCAACTGCCGCGCTTGACGGCAAGCCATTAGATTGCGAACCGGTGTTCATGCAGCGACATATACTAATATTTGGAATGGGCTACACTGCCACCCGCCTTGCCGATTGGTTGCGGGCCGACGGCTGGCTTGTGACAGGCACAAGGCGGATGAGCGGCGGCGATGCCGTTGCCTTTGATGATGAAGCGGCGGTCCTGACCGCGCTCGAAAACGCAACGCATATACTATCGAGCGTGCCGCCGATGGGGGAGGGCGGTGATCCTGTACTGCAAAAATATGGCGCGGCTATTGCTGCCAGCGCCGTTTCATGGACCGGCTATTTGTCGTCAACGGGGGTTTATGGTGACACCGGCGGCGCATGGGTCGATGAAAGCGCACCCGTGGGCGAAGGGCGCCGCACCGCACGCGCGCAAGCTGATCTTGCGTGGCAGGCATTGCGCAATGATGTCCGTGTTTTTCGCTTACCCGGCATATACGGCCCCGGCCGTTCTGCGCTGGAGCGGGTCACAGACGGCAAGGCGCATCGTATCGATATGCCGGGACAGATTTTTAGTCGCGTGCATGTTGACGACATTGTCGACGCCGTCCGCGCCAGCTTAGATGGTCCTGCTGGCGTCTACAATATAGCTGACGATGCACCTGCCTCGCAAAATGCCGTTATCGAATATGCGTGCGACTTGCTGCAGCTAGAATGGCCGCCTTTGTTGTCGATCGAGGCGGCAGGCCTGTCGCCGATGGCCCGCGGATTTTACGCCGAGAACCGCCGTGTCGCGAATGGTAAAGCGAAAAGGCTGCTCAATTGGCAGCCGCGATATGCCCATTACCGGTTGGGTTTAGGCGCTTGCATCGCGACGACTAAACCAAGCATCGCCAACGCGCTGCCCACCAGCGCCAGCGTCGACCAGGCATAGCCCTCGAATATCGTCGAAAGCAGCATCGCGACCACGGGAATGACCACTCCCGTATAGGCCGCCTTGCCAGGACCGATGTCGCGGATCAGGCGGAAATAGAGCGGGAAGGTTACGACCGTGCCAATGATACTCAGATACAGGACGCCGCCAAGATAGGTAGGACGCATATCGACAATCGGCGGACCAGCCGTGACGAAGGCAAATATGCTATTGCCAATGCTACCCCACAACATCGACCATGCCAAAATCGTGATCGTTGGAAAACGCGCAATTCTTGGTGTGACCTGAAGCACGTTGGACACGGACGCCGTCGCCACAGCACATAATACCAAAGATAGCCCAAGCAGCACGTCGGCCCCGCCCACAGGCGCGGCGCGGTACTCCTGTAACATTAATAGCCCGACCCCAAGGCTGGCAATCAAGGAACCCAATTTAAATGCCCCGCTTATGGGTCGCCCAAGCCAATATTTGGCGAGCAACGCATTGGGCACAATCAACAAGGCGAACACGACCGCGACAAGGCCTGATGTCACATAATGCTCGGCCGTATAAACAAAGTTAAAGTTTATCCCGAATTGCAACAGGCCGAGCAACATCGTCCAACCGACCATCGGCCTGTCAATTTTCAGCGGCTGACGCAGCACAAGCGCCAGGATGAACATGCCGATCGCGGCCACGATGAACCGATAGGTCACCGACCATGTCGTGGGCACCGTGCCCAATTGGTCGCGGATGACGAGCCAGGTTGATCCCCAGATCAGCGACGTCACCATAAAGGGTATCCACACCCGTGGTGTTAGAAATCCTGGCTCTTCGCCCGTCTTTGCGTCAATCATGCTCATAGCGCAGCAATAGCGCGCGCCAACGGGGCCACGTCAGTTTCGGTGTGCTGCCAACTGGTTACCAGTCGCGCCGCGCCGTAATTTTCGTCAACTGCGCCCCAATCGTAAAAATCAAAACCCTGCGCACGCAATGCGGCAGCTTCGGCTGGTGTCAGTCGCAGGAAAAGCTCATTGGCTTGCACAGGGTATAGCAAGCGTTCGCCCGCGGCCTGCGCAATGATCTGCGCCGCGGCATTGGCGGAACGCGCATTGTGCAGCCACAAGTCACCTTCAAGCATCGCCAGCAATTGTGCCGCAAGAAACCGTCCCTTGGATTGCAAATGCCCAGCGCGCTTGCGGCGAAAGCGCGCGGCATCCGCCAGCGCAGCGTCAAAATACACCAAGGCCTCAGCGCCCATGCCGCCATTTTTGACAAAGCCGAAGCTTAAGATATCAACCCCGGCGTTTACGGTCACGTCGGCGGGCGTGCAGCCCAAATACGCAACTGCATTGGCAAAACGCGCGCCGTCCATGTGCAATCCAAGCTTGCGTTCCCGGCATAATGCACCAAGTGCCGCGACCTCTGCAGGCGCGTAGACCATGCCATATTCGGTGGCGTTGGTAATCGATAGGGCAGCGGCCTGTACCTGATGCACATCGTTGCGAATGGCGTCGAGGGTGGCAGTGACGGTCGTGGGAGACACTTTGGCGCCATCTCCCTCAATCAACATTAATTTCGCGCCAGCGGTGTAGAAACCCGGCGCGCCGCATTCATCGACCTCAATATGCGCCTCACGGTGGCAAATGACGCCCTGATGCGGCTGCACGAGTGAGGCAAGCGCCAGGCAATTGGCGCTGGTGCCGGTCGCCACCCACAACACGGCAACATCGCGGCCAAACAGTTCCGAGAACGCTCCATCCAATCGCGCGCTATATTGATCGCCGTCATAGGCGGTGTCGATCTGGTTGGCATCGGCCATGGCTTGCATGACAGCAGGGTGCACCGGGGCGGCATTGTCAGAGAAGAAACGCATGGACAATCGCATGGCGGGAAACCCTGGGCGGCGTCAAGCGGTAAGGGGGATTTGCAATCGCTAGATCATTGATTGGCAGCGGTAGAAGAAAATAGCACAGCAGGCTTTATTTTTAAGTTTCCGGTGATGACAACGCGCTACTGCGCAAAAACTCAATTGCTTCGCCTTCCGAGACGACCTCCGCATATTTGGACTGAAGATCGAATAAATTTGCGTCATGCGGCGCCGAATGGCGGTCGCCACAGGCATCACGAACAACAAAGGGTGCAAAGCCCGACTGGAGCGCATCCAGTGCGGTTGCGCGCACACATCCCGACGTCGACAGGCCAGTGATAAGCAACGTATCGATGGCCGCGGTCGTGAGGATGTCCGTAAGCGCAGTTCCAAAAAAGGCCGAGGCAAATTGCTTCGAGATGATGCGTTCGCCATCCAAGGGTTGAAGCGACGGCGGAAATGCGCCGTAGGGCGAACCTTTCACAAAAACACGGAGCGACGGAATTTTCTTGTAGAATAAACCGCCATCTGCGCCGTCCTTTTCATAGACGACATTTGTGAAAATCACCGGAATGCCGGCTGCCCGAGCCGCAGCCAAGAGGCGTATGTTGCTCTCCAAAGCATCCTCAACATGGGCGTAAAGAGGCGACGATTTGTCCAAATACGCCATAACAAAATCGACGATCAGCAGTGCAGGGCGCTTGCCAAAAGACAAGCGACCATCAAACGCACCAACATAGTTTGCCGCCAGATCGTCGTCCTCTTGTGGCATCAGATTGCGCCTGCCGCCTTCAACCGATCGAGTTCCTGTGCTTCCATACCGAGCAGTTCGACGTAAATCTCGGCATTGTGCTGCCCGACTATAGAGGGTGCAGGCGACCGCACGCCGCTTGGCGTCGCGGACATTTTTGGAAAGGCGCCTTGCATTTTCAACTTGCCATAACGCTCGGTCTCGACCTCGATAATGGCATCGCGCGCCTGAAAATGAGGGTCGGCCAACATCTCGGGTGCGCGGTAAACGCGGCCTGCTGGGATGGAATATTTGATCATCAGTGCGTCCACTTCGTCAACGGTCAACGTCGCGGTCCATGCATTAATGCGTTCGTCCAGTTCCAACTGATTATGGCCACGCGCCAAATGGGTTGCATAACGTGCGTCGGTGCCAAGTTCAGGCATACCCATAGCTTCTGCCAAACGTTGCCACAGCGAGTCTTTGTTCGCGCCAATCATATACTCGCCGTCTTTGCAGATATACACATTGGAAGGCGCAATGCCCTTAAGGATGGAGCCCGATCGTTCGCGAATGAACCCGCTATGGTCATATTCAGGAACCAGTCCCTCCATGACTTGCAACACGCTTTCATACAAAGCGGCGTCAATAACCTGACCCTGACCTGTGACGCTGCGATGGTGCAATGCCGCCAGCACGCCCATGCAACCATAAGTCGCGGTCAGCGTGTCACCAATGGAAACCCCCATGCGGCTTGGAGGGCGGTCGGGTTCGCCAACGATATAGCGCCAGCCGCCCATGGCCTCGCCAATACCGCCAAACCCTGCTCGGTCCGAATAGGGTCCTGTTTGGCCATAGCCGGACATGCGTGCAATGATGAGGCTAGGGTTTTCCGCCAAGAGGGTGTCTGGCGCAAAACCCCATTTTTCCATTGTGCCGGGTTTGAAATTCTCGACCAGAATGTCTGCTTTGCCGATCAACTTGCGGACAAGCGCCTGTCCTTCGGGGACACGCAAATTGGCCGAAACAGATTTTTTGTTGCGCGCTATGACTTCCCACTGCACCTTTTCTGCGCCTTGGCCCCAGACACGCATGGGATCACCGGCACCCGGTGGTTCCACCTTGATGACCTCAGCGCCCATATCGCCAAGCAACTGTCCGCAAAACGGACCAGCAAGCAGCTGGCCGAGTTCAACAACGCGCAACCCCTTTAGTGCGCTCACTCCGCGGCTTCCAAAGTTGTCCAAACCGGCTGAACAGGCGCGCTAAGGCCTGTCTCAACTTCGCAATTGGCACGCAATTGTTCAATACTGGGTCCATAATTGAACAGGGAAAGCGCTGCGCGTTCTTGCCTTAACTTGGCACGCAGCGCGTCGGTGGCGCCAACGTCTACTTCGCCATGCGCATTTGCGATTACGCCATAGGCTTTTGCGCCGGCGACAGTGACAAGCCCTTGCACGATCTCTTTGCCAACAAGGGCAGGGTCACGATCAAGGGCATCGCCCCAGCCACCGCCGCCCCATGTGATGAAGTGCAACTGATCGCCCTCTTCTACATGAACGTCTTCAACCTTATTGCCGATAATCTGCGAGCTGCCGTCGGCCTTTTCGAGAATTTTCCGCGCACGTTTACCGGGTTCACCGCCATTGACGCCCCATGGAGGCACGAACCAACGATCGTCATGGATCGAAATTGTTCCGCTGGCGAGGAAACGATAGGTCATGTGAATGCCGTTTCCGCCGCGATGCAAACCTGCGCCGCCACTGTCAGGTTCTGTTTCATATCGTTCGATCAGCAGCGGGAAGTATCGCTCCAGAAACTCGTTAGGCACATTCGTAAAGCCCGGCCACAGCGAGTGACCATCGGGCCCATCGCCCATGGGACGACCTGGAATACCGCCAAAGCCGATTTGGAAGAGTTGGAACCAATCGCCCTTCTTGTCATTGCCCGAGTAGAACATGTGTGGGCTTGAAGAGAATCCGGCCGCATTTAAGAATTCCGGTGTTTTTTGGCCCAAGAGACCACCCAAAATATCGAAAATGCGACCCAGCGCGTGGGTGCGACCCGAGAGCGCTGCTGGAAATTTCGGCTTGAGAAGCGACCCGTCCGGAATGCGGACATCGATTAGATCATAAAAGCCATCGTTGAACAGAATCTGCGGATCGAAAACCATGATCATGTAAATGCCGAAGAACATCTTGAACATATTCTCGTTCAAGAAGAAGTTGATCGACGCTTGGCTTTGCGGGTCAGTGCCAGCAAAATCGAGTACAACCTTTTCGCCTTCGCGCCACATGGTGCACTTAATTTTATACGGGCCAGCGCCCATGCCATCGTCACAGATATAATCTTCGAAACTGACAGGTTCTTCGCCAATTGCCATAGCGATGAGCGATTTCATCGCACGGTGATTGCGCGCGAGCAGTTCTTGCGTGGCAGAGATGTAGACATCGTCACCAAAGCGCCCGGCCATTTCGATGACTCGGCGCGCCGCAACCCGGCACGAGGCAATGAGCGCATTGAGATCCGCCTGACACCAATCCGGTTTGCGGGTCTGATGCATGACCAGCTTCATAAGGTCGTCGTTATACTCGCCCTTTTTCCAAATTTTGACTGGCGGGATACGGACGCCCTCTTCAAAAATCGAACGGGCATTGATCGGCATTGACCCCACAACCTTACCGCCAATATCGGATTGGTGACCGAACATGGATGTGTAGGCAATCAATCGGCCGTCTTTGAACACGGGTAAAAGGACGAGCCAGTCGTTTGAGTGGCTGACCGCACCGTCGCAGGAATAAGGATCAGACAGCAGAATCATGTCGCCGTCTTCCAGCGAACCATCCCAGTTATCCAGAAAGCCGCCAATGAAGCTGCCGAATTGGCCAACAATCATTTTGCCGGTGTGGTCCGCGATTAACGGAAACGCATCGCCCTGCTCCCGAATACCGGGGGACATTGCTGTGCGCACCAGCGTTGCGTCCATTTCGATGCGGGCATTACGCAGCGCATTTTCAATGATGTCGAGCGTGACGGGATCGATAGCGATCTTGTTAAAGGGCGTATTGTTTGTTTCAATGATTTGGGCGGGCATGTCGTTAGCCTCCTCAAGCCAGATTGATCAGGATGTTGCCGACCTTGTCGACGATCGCGACGCAGCCAGTTTCAATGAGTGTGGTCGAATCCATTTCGACGACGATAGCTGGCCCGGGAATGATATCCCCCTGACGCAACTTGGATCGATCATAAATGACCGCAGCCTGTTCCTTGCCATCCATCCACAAAACATGGTCGCGCATTTTTGCAGCAGCCGGATTTCCATCGCCCTTAGGCAATTCTGCAGCAGGCAAGTCCAAAGCTTGCCCCAATGCGACCGCGCGCAAGTTCACGATTTCGTGCGGGGTATCCATGTTGAACGTGAACAACCGAAGGTGCTCTTCGTCGAACCGCTTCAATATGCCCGCGACGCCGTCACGTTCCAAAACGTCAGGCGTGATCGTCAAGGGCACTTCAAACGCCTGACCGGCATACCGCACGTCGATTTCAAATTCGCTGCTGATATCGGCGTCATTGATGCCGTCGGACTGCAATTGTGCGCGGGTCTGCTCTGCCATTTCCTTCAGAATGGCAACAAGTTCGGCCGCATCAGTGGTTGTGGCCAAACGCGAAAAGCTGCGCGCAGTCTCCGTCCGCATGCGCGTTGTGGCATCGCCCAACGCACATAACACGCCCGGTGACACGGGCGATATGGCGGGCCAGCTACCCATCAGCCTTGCCACGGCATTGACGTGAAGTGGTCCGGCACCGCCGAAGCCCATCAGCGCAAAATGCCGCGGGTCATAGCCTTGCTGAACCGAGATCATGCGCAACGCGCCGAACATGTTTTCGTTGACGATATCAATGATGCCGCGCGCCGCGGCCATCAAGTCGATGCCAAGCGCATCGGCGATGGTCTGCACCGCCTTTTTTGCACCTTCACGGTCAAGTTGAAAGGTTCCGCCCAATAGATTTTCGGGCAGATAGCCAAGCACGACATTTGCGTCCGTGACCGTAGGTGCTTCGCCGCCCTTGCCATAGGCCACAGGACCTGGAACCGCGCCTGCAGACTGCGGACCAACTCGCAGGGCCTTGGTCAGTTCTGGCACATAGGCGATTGACCCGCCGCCTGCGCCGACGGTCTTCACATCCAATGAAGATGCGCGCACCGCCAAATGGCCGACTTCGGTCGTCCGCACGCGGCGTGGTTCAAGATTTTCGATCAGCGCAACATCGGTTGATGTTCCCCCCACATCAAGGGTGAGGATATTTTTAATACCTGCATTTTTACCAACCCAAAGCGCACCGGTGACGCCGCCAGCAGGCCCTGACATCAATATGTCGACGGGATGCTCCTGCGCCTTTTGCGCCGACATCAGTCCGCCATCGGACCGCAATAGCGACAATTTGCCGCTAAAACCGGCGTCGGCAAGCTTCCTGCGCAGGTTGGAGATATATTTGCCGACGACCGGGCGCACTGCGGCGTTTGCAACGGTTGTCAACGTCCGTTCATATTCCTGCATTTCAGGCAGCACTTCATGGCTGAGCGACACAGGGATATTTGGCAGCAGTTCTCGGGCCAATTCGCCCACGCGGGCCTCATGTGCGCCGTTTGTATATGCGTTCATGAAGCTGACCGTGATTGCCTCGACGCCTTGCGCCTTCAGATAGGCCAAAGCGGTCCTGGCGGAAGCTTCATCCAAGGGGCGCACTTCGCCGCCTTGCGCATTCATCCGTCCGCCAACGGTTACGGTATCTTCCAAAGCGGCCAAGGGCGTTGGCTTTGGCCAGATAATCCATGCGGCAAGCCCACCTGGGACATAAGAGCGCGCTATCTGCATGATGTCGCGATATCCCTCGGTCACGATAAGGCCAACGCGTGCGCCCTTGCCCTCAAGCACCGCGTTGGTTGCGACGGTTGTGCCGTGGAGGAAATATTCTATCCCGGTTGCATCGACGCCTGCGGTGGCACAGATGGCGTTCACGCCGGTCAGGATACCTTCGCTGCTATCATGCGGCGTAGACGGCGTCTTGTGCCGCCAGAACGCGCCAGTGTCCGCGTTGAATAACAATAGGTCAGTGAATGTTCCACCGACGTCAACGCCCAAACGATACCCCATTAATATCTCCCTCAACCTATTTTCGGAAATGCTGGCGCCTGCGCCACCATGCCGGGTAGTTTTCTGCCCATAATGTCCGATAGCCATTGGCTCGCCTCAATAAGGCTATCCAAATTCATTCCCGTGGACACGCCTGCACGTTCGAGCATGTAGACAACGTCCTCGCTTGGCACATTGCCCGCTGCACCCGGTGCAAACGGACATCCACCTAGCCCGCCTAGCGACGCATCGATAACGCTCGCGCCCGCACCTACAGCGGCCCAAACATTGGCCAAGCCGGTGTTGCGGGTGTTGTGGAAATGCACCCGAACGGGCAGCGGATTTACTGCTTTCTGTATCTGCTCGACCAGCCGCGCCACTTGAGCGGGGTTTCCAACGCCAATGGTATCAGCAAGCGCAATTTCAACTGGGCCAGCTTCGGCAATGGCCACGGCCATATCAATGATGCGCTGGTCAGACACTTCGCCTTCAAAAGGACAACCAAAAGATGCAGCTATGGTGCATTGCGCGGTGCGCCCTTCGGCTTTGGCGAGCGCAATAATGGCCTTCGCTGCCTCGACAGATTCGTTGCTACTTTGCCCTTGATTGGCCATTGCGAATGTATCGGTTGCGACCGCGACGGCACCAAGCTGATCTATTTTCTCGGTCGCGATGGCCCGCTCTGCGCCGCGCAGGTTCATGACTAGGCCAATAAATGTTACATCGCCGCGGTCCGGCAGGCCTGCGCAAACATCCTCTGCGTCCGCCATTTGCGGGACGCGTTTGGGGTTCACAAAGCTGGTAGCCTCAATTCGGCGCGCCCCAGCCGCAATCGCGCGATTGATTAAAGCGAGTTTATCGTCAGTCGATACCAGAACAGCCTCGTTTTGAAGGCCGTCGCGTGGTCCAACTTCGACAAATTCAATATGCTTGGGAATAATCATCGCCGATGTTGATGCCATAATTGTATACAAAATCAAACAGGATTATGCGGCCAAATTGGCTTTCCGGATTTCAGTGTCGGTAGAGTGCGCTTCGGCATAAGCATGGAACGCGCGCCGAATATGTGCTGTCATTACCGCAGCGGCCCAATCACCGTCGCGATTATCAAAAGCGATCAGCAATTCATCATGTTCATGGTGCGAGCGGCGCAGGTTTTCGAGGTCATATTGTCGCGCTGTGCGCAGTATAACCGGTTGTTCTGTTACCTGCATAAGCATGTTCGCCAATCGCTCTGACGCGGCCGCTTCAAGGATTGTTGCGTGAAACAACCGGTTACTGTCGATGAAGCGTGGTACATCGGGACGACTGGCATCAATTGCCTGCTTCAGCTTGCCGTTATGATCTCGCATGCGCGCCAGTTGGTCTCGCGTAATGCGCAAAGCTGCCCGCTTTGCAGCGTGCGCTTCCAGCATCGCGCGCAACTCGAACGCATCTTTTAGATCGTCCAGTGACCAATTTGTCACAAAGCTGCGTTGCGATTCGTTGCGCCGAACGAACATTTCCGTCTCAAGCCGCCGAAGCGAATCTCGCACCGGAGTGCGCGATACACCGCACAATTCTGCCAAAGCCTCCTCGCGAATTTGCGATCCAGGTTGCAACTCACCAGACAAGATCATGCTGCGAATGTGATTATATGCACGATCCGATGCCCGCGACATGGTTTAAACGCTCCTCTTGACGAATGGCGTTTGTATACAATAAGCTGCCTGCAAAGCAACATTGGGTATAACAGGGGGTAAGTTACATGCGTATCGGGAAAAGTGCACTCCTCTCATCGATAGCAGTCAGCGTTTTGGTGCCTTCAACGGCATTTGCGCAGGCCGCCGAAGAGGGCGTAGAAGCGGAAGAAATCATTGTAACGGCGCGCCGCCAAAATGAACGGCTTGTTGATGTGCCTGCTTCGGTCACCGTTATAGACGCCGCGGCACTTGCAAGAACCGGTGCAGATAATGCGCAGGGCTTTGCCCAATTGACGCCGGGTGTCACAATCGTGACGGGCACTGCCGAGGCTGGCGATACCCAAATCAACATTCGCGGCATCAACGGTGCGCGTGATGCGGAAAGTTCCGTTGCACTCGTGGTCGACGGTATTTTAAAAACCAACACCGCGCAGTTGAACCAGACCCAAGGCACGCTGCGTCAGATTGAAATTCTGAAAGGTCCGCAAGGCGCCATTTATGGCCGAAACGCGGCTGCAGGTGCGATTGTTGTTTCTACGGTCAAGCCAGGTGACACGCTCGAAGGCGCTGTCAAATTCAGCTACGCCAATGAACAGACGATAGAGGGTTCGGCTTATGTTTCATCGCCCTTGGGCGATAATGCCGGTTTCGTACTTTCGGGCAATTACCGGACAACAGACGGATTTTACCGCAACCTGTATCTTGGCCGCAAAGTCGTCGATGATCAGAAAGTATTCTCGATTGACGGCCGTTTCATGGCGCAATTGGGTGATGCAACCGATCTCGATGTAAAGGCACGCTATTCAAAACTGTCCGGCGCGTCGATCAACTTCAACTCGGTGTTCCATATCCAAGCGTTTGGCGGCGCATTCTTTGAAGATGTTGATGCCCATGAACTTCGGTATTACAGCAATATCCGGCCAACTAACGACCAACGGACAATTGATTTTTCGGCGAAGATTGATCACGACTTCGGCGCGACACGGCTGACCGCATGGGCGCTGTATTCCGATGTGGACCAAAACCTCACTGCAGATGGCACTTCGGCCGATTTCGCTCGCTATATTTCACCAGCTTTGGGTGCGCCTTCCAACGCGACCAATCTGGCTGTTCAGAACAAATGCTTTGCTACAACTGCGGCGTTGACCGGATTTCCGTTGAACGCACCGGGCTTCATCGGTCAGGTCCCGGTACCGTTCATTTTTGCACCGGCAACAGGCTCGACCTTTGGTGCCTACAGCCCCACAACCTGCGATGGCACGCAGCTTCAGATCCGGAATCAAAAAGACATCAGCGGAGAAATCCGATTGGCGTCGAATGACGGCGGGCCGTTGGATTGGCAATTGGGCGTCTACGGCCTTCATATCGACCGAACGGTTGGCGTGAGCCTTGGCGCTGATTTGGGTCAGGGTGTTAGCACGGCTTTGTATAATGCACCGGGCAGCAGCAACCCAACATCGCAATTGTTCAACGATACTTTCAAAACTGACGTCTACGCTGCATTTGGATCAGTCGACTATAAAATGTCTGATATGTTCAAAGCAGGCTTTGCATTGCGTTATGACGTCGAGGACCGGACAACGTCCAACCTCGTGCCCAATGTATCTGACCCAATAACGGGTGCTAAGATTAACCCGGGCCTACCTGCAACAGGTGGAATTGCGGATAAATCGGCTAGCTTCAAACAGCTGGAGCCAAAGGTCACGTTAAGCTTCATGCCTAACAGCTCGACCAATATTTATGCTAACTGGGGTATTGGTTTCAAATCAGGTGGTTTCAACAACACAGGGTCGTCTGCCTTGGTGAATGCCAACTTTAATATTCCAGCAATCGGCGCCGGCGTTACAATTAATGACCAGTTCCGCAAGGAACGGTCGAGCTCGTTCGAAGCCGGTATCAAGGGTTCATTGTTTGATAACCGTGTGACATTTGACCTTGCCGGTTATTATACCAAAATCTCGGACATGCAGTTCTTTGAATTCTTCGTCGGATCATTTGGCTTGCTTCGCGTTGTATCGAACATCGACAAGGTTGATGTGAAGGGCGTCGAATTGAACACCTCAGCGAAGATCATCGATGGCTGGAAGGTATTTGGCTCGGTCAACTTGACCGATAGCGAAATCAAGAAGAATACCTCGCGGCCTTACACGGTAGGCAACAAATCGCCGTATACCGCGGATTATACGATTAACCTTGGAAGCCAGATTGACGCGCCTCTTAACGATAGCATCGACGTGGTCCTCCGGGCCGATTATCGCATTACCGGCGCGACATGGTTCCACACCGTTCAGGATCAGACACGGTCAACGATCTTCAGTCAGTTGCTGCCGATCTCTGCGCTGAAACTGCCCGGTGCTGTTGGCAATGCCAATTACAGCGTTGCAAAGCGTGATCCATTCGGCGTTCTCAATCTGCGCGTCGGCCTTGAAGGTGACAACTGGAACGTAACCGCGTTTGCCGACAACTTGCTTGACCGCAAATATATCAACGAAGCGATCCCTGCTATTGAGTTTGGCGGTTCCTTCATCTCACCGGGCGCGCGGCGCTTGATGGGTGTTGAGGTCGGCTATAAGTTTTAATCAAAACACGATCAGATTTGCTGTAAAAGCAACCCATAGGCCTATGCTAACCGGCATGAATCTTTAGGGGGTTCATGCCGGGTAGAAGCCGGCAAAATTCTGCTTTTCTCCTGTGTGCCCGAAGGACTCGAAGACATGGCGCCAGGCGCCGGGGTGATCGACCTGCTCCATCGAAACAAGCGATTCCCTCTGCTAATTCGATAGTAATTTAACTAATAGTTAGCATTAAAAAATAGCATAACTGTGATTTGCGGCTCAATATAATTGCCGCATTGCCACTTGTTCTGACATATCAGGGTCATCGTAAAATAGGATGGATTGCATGAAGACGACGGCACGTGCGGTGGTTATTGGCGGCGGCGTAGTCGGCGTTAGCACCTTGTATCACCTCGCCAAAATGGGGTGGAGCGACGTTGTCTTGCTTGAACGCAAGGAACTGACCTCGGGTTCGACATGGCATGCGGCGGGGTTACTGCCTCTCTTCAATCTCAGCTATTCCGTCGGTAAGCTGCATCAATATTCGGTGGCTTTGTACCCCAGCTTGGAAGCCGAAACTGGGCTGCATGCGGGAATGTCGCAGGTCACTAACATCCGGTTGGCGACGACCAAGGACCGGATGGATGAGTATCATTATTATGCGGGTGTTGCGCGAACAATCGGCGTTGATGTCAATTTCTTGACGCCGGACCAAGTCAAGGACATCTGGCCGCTGGCCAATATGGATGGCGTGATCGGGGCAATCCAGCATCCCGATGACGGCTATATACAGCCGGCTGACCTTACCCAAGCACTGGCCAAAGGCGCGCGGCAGCGCGGAGCGACCATTTACCGCAACACCACGGTTACCGGCATCACGCAGCAACCTAATGGCGAATGGCTGATCTCGACAGATCAGGGCGATATTACAGCCGAGCATGTAATATCCTGTTCAGGCAACTTCGCGCGACAAACAGGGGCGATGGTTGGATTGGACATTCCGGTCATACCCGTTGAGCACCAATATTTAGTTACCGAACAGCATCCCGAAATCATGGCGCGCAAAAAGGCTGGTCTGCCGGAAATGGGCGTGTTGCGCGAATCCGATGCCAGTTATTACATGCGGGAGGAAGCCGGCGGTCTGTTGCTTGGGCCGTATGAGGTTGGCGCGCCCGCTTGCTACGTTGACGGCCCTGCCGCGAACAGTGAATATGAATTATTCCCCGATGCGCTTGAGCGCCTTGAACCCTATATCGTGGCGGCCATGAACCGCGTGCCCGCCTTTGGCGAAGTGGGTATTAAGAAAGTCTATAACGGCGCCATTGCGTATACGCCCGACGGCTCGCCGATAATCGGACCGGCATGGGGGCTCAAAAACTTCTGGTTGAACGAAGGCCATAGTTTTGGGATCACTGCCGCAGGCGGCGCGGGTTGGCAATTGGCGCATTGGATTGTCGATGGCGAGCCGACGATCGACATGATGGGTGTCGATCCACGGCGCTTTGGCGATTATGCCGGCAGGGGCTTTCTGATTGAAAAGAATGAGGAGGCCTATGCCAAGGTCTTCACGGTGCATTATCCTGATGAAGAGCGCGAAGCGGGGCGGGCATTGCGGCGCACGCCGTGTTATGACCGGATGAAAGCGCTTGGCGGGGTGTTTGGCAGCGTCTTTGGTTGGGAGCGCCCCAACTGGTTTGCGCCCGCTGGTTATGCGTTAACCGCTGCCGATCTCGACAAGCCCGATGTGTTGTTGAACGACAATCATCCCGTCGTGCCAGACGAACCTGTTCGTGAAAAATGGTCGTTCCGCCGTTCCAACTATTTCGAACATGTAGGCAATGAATGCCTGAATGTGACCAAGCATGTCGGCATTCAGGATATGAGCGCTTTTGCCAAATGCGAAATATCGGGGCCGGGGGCAGAAGGCTGGCTTGACCAATTGCTGACAAATGCGGTGCCCAAAAAGGTCGGACGCGTCACTTTGTCCTATCTGCTCACGCAGAACGGCGGCGTGCGGAGCGAGTTCACGGTTTATAAGGCGGCGCCACAGCGTTATTATCTGGTGTCGGCAGGGGCGTATGAGCGGCACGACCATGATTATCTGAAAAAGGCCATGCCAAGAGATGGTTCAGTCAATTTCGAACGACTGACAACGGCGATGGGCGTACTTGTGCTCGCTGGTCCACGGTCACGCGATGTGCTGGCGAAGCTTACCGATACGGATTTGTCAAACGAGGCTTTCCCATGGCTGACCGGCAAAAAAATGAGCATTGGTCTGGCACCTGTAGACGCGCTGCGGGTTAATTTCATTGGTGAGTTGGGTTGGGAAATCCACCATCCTATTGAAATGCAGAATTATATTTTCGACAGATTGATGGAGGCCGGCGCTGCGTTTGACATTAAGCCATTTGGCATCCGCGCGATGACTTCGATGGCGCTGGAAAAAAGCTATAAGCTTATCCCGCGCGAATTGTCGGTTGAATATTCCGCTTATGAAAGTGGCTTGGACCGGTTCATCAGCCTCAAAAAACCGTCATTTTTTGGACGGGAAGCCCTGCTTGCGTGGAAAGAACGCGGCAGCGTGAACCATTTGGTTACGATGGAGGTACATAACGTCACCGATGCGGACGCACGCGGGTCAGAACCGATTTATCAGGGAGATGATATTGTCGGTCGCGTGACATCGGGCGGCTATGGCTGGCGCGTCGGCAAGTCGCTTGCCCTTGCGATGGTCCGGCCAGATTTGGCGGTCCCTGGCACAGAGTTAGAAATCACAATATTAGGGGTTCGCCATAAAGCGACAATCATAACCGACTCTCCCTTCGACCCAGACAACAACGCACTGAGGAGCTAAGTCCGTGCTGCACCTCGCCCCGATCGCCAACTGGCTTGCCAATGACCGAAAAGGCCATACGCTGCCGCGTGGATTGTATGTCAGCGACGAGGCGTTCGCATTCGACACGCAGGTCATGCTTAAATCGGTCTGGTTATATGCCTGCACCGTCGCGCATGTGAAAAATGCGGGCGATTATTTCGTGTTTGAGCTGGCGGGTAACTCTATCATCATCGTGCGTGGACGTGACAATGAAGTTCGCGCATTCTGGAACAGTTGCCGCCACCGCGGCGCGAAAATCTGTCTCGAACAGAACGGTCGTGCGCCGCGGTTGATGTGCCCTTATCATCAATGGACTTATGGCCTCGACGGCAAGCTTCTGGCTGCGCGTAGCATGGCAGAGGATTTCGACAAGGCAGATCATGGCCTGAACCCGGTTGCGCTGGAAAATGTCGGTGGGCTGATTTTCATCTGCCTAAGCGATAATCCGCCGCCGATTGATCGTGTGAAAGCGGACATTGCGGATCAAATCGCAGTGTATGACCTCGAAAAGCTAAAGGTCGCGGTGCAGGATGATTATATCGAAGACGCCAATTGGAAACTGGTGATGGAGAATAATCGCGAATGCTATCATTGCGATGTTGGTCATCCCGAATTGATCAGCGTGCTCGGCACCACTGGCTTTGGCAAGGATGCGCCTGCCGATGATTATCTGGAAACAAAGCGTACGGAATGGCAGGCGTTGGGCATTGACCATGATGTAATCGAGTTTCCCGATGGCTGGTGGCATCGCGTCGCGCGTTTGGCATTGGCAAACGGCGCTGTGACTCAGTCGATAGATGGCAAGCTGGCCTGCCAGAAACTGATTGGGCCATTCAATGCGCCGGAAACATCGAGCCTCTCTGTCTGGACCCAGCCCAACAGTTGGCATCATTTTTGTTGCGACCATGTGGTCACATTTTCGCTAACTCCGATTGGCCCTGACAAAACTCTTCTGCGGACGAGTTGGCTGGTGCATGAAGATGCTGTTGAAGGGATTGATTATAATCCTGATCATCTCGCCGCGCTGTGGCGGGCAACAAACGTGCAAGACGGACATTTTTCTATGGTCAACCATCAAGGCATTGCGAATGACGGCTATGTACAAGGGCCCTATGCAGTCGAGGAAAATCTGGTTGAGGATTTCAAAGATTTCTACGTCGACCGAGCCAAGGCGGCGTTGAAGGCGGAAACAATATGACGACACTTCCCATATCAGGCTCGATCAAGATGACGGGTGATAGCTGGAAGCCGGGCAAGCGGTCCGGTGAGACGAACCTTGCGCTTATCGATGACCCGCGCGGATACCGCACAATGGTAACGAAAATTGCCCCCGGCCCCTTGGGCGAGATGCACGCACATGACGAGATTGAGCAAATCTATGTCATTGAAGGTGATTTTTTTGATGATGATGCCAGCTATGGCCCCGGCGATTTCGTGCTGCGTATGCCGGGTGCGATGCACCGCGCAGGCAGCAAAAACGGCTGTACGATGGTAATCGTTTACGCTCCTTTGGTTGCGGGTGCCGCATGACCCGCTTCAGCGCATTCAGCCTCTTTGCCAAAGCGTTAAGCGGGCATCAGGATTGGCCCGAACAATGGCCCGACGCGGCACCCAAGCCCGCTTATGATGCGATCATCGTCGGCGGAGGTGGGCATGGTCTTGGCGCGGCATATTATCTCGCAAAGAAATACGGGATTACCAATGTTGCAGTGCTTGAAAAGGGCTGGATCGGTGGCGGCAATACCGGACGCAACACAACGATCATCCGTTCCAACTATCTCTATGATGAAAGCGCGCATCTTTATGATCACGCGGTCAAGCTGTGGGATGGCCTCAGTCAGGAACTCAATTACAACATCATGTATTCCAAGCGTGGCGTCATGATGCTCGCGCACAATGTGCATGATGTGCAAAGCCTTCAGCGCCATATCAACGCCAACCGGCTGAATGGCGTTGATAATGAATGGCTCACGCCCGAACAGGCCAAAGCTTATTGTCCGCCTTTGAATATCGCACCAGATGCGCGGCATCCGGTATTGGGTGCGGCGCTGCAACGGCGTGGCGGCACGGCGCGTCATGACTCGGTCGCTTGGGGCTATGCCCGTGCGGCAGCTGCTTTGGGTGTTGATATCATTCAGAATTGCGCTGTCACGGGTATCCGCCGCGGTGCCGATGGCGCGGTAGAGGGTGTGGAAACAACGCGCGGCTATATCGCCTCCAAGCGCGTGGGCGTTTCGGCGGCGGGCAACAGCTCGGTAGTTATGCAAATGGCTGGCCTCGATTTTCCTCTTGAAAGCTACCCGTTGCAGGCACTGGTTTCCGAGCCCATCAAGCCGACTTTCCCCTGCGTGGTGATGTCTAACACCGTCCACGCCTATATGAGCCAATCGGACAAAGGCGAGTTGGTGATCGGTGCTGGAACGGACCAATATGTGAGCTATTCGCAACGCGGCGCACTGCAGATTGTTGAACATACGCTGGCTGCAATTTGCGAGATTTTCCCGATTTATCGGCGGATGCGGATGCTGCGGACATGGGGTGGTATCGTCGATGTGACACCCGATCGCTCACCGATATTGGGCAAGACGCCGGTCAAGGGGCTCTACGTCAATTGTGGCTGGGGCACGGGTGGGTTTAAGGCCACGCCGGGCGCGGGAGATTTGCTGGCCTATACGATGGCCAAAGACGAACCGCACAAAATCAACGCCCCGTTCAATCTTGACCGTTTTCGCAATGGTCGGTTGATCGACGAAGCGGCAGCAGCAGCAGTGGCGCACTAAAATGATACTGATCCATTGCCCTTATTGTGACGAAAAGCGTCCCGAGATCGAATTCGTGAATGCAGGCCAAGCACATATATCGCGGCCACTCGACCCATCAAGTCAAACCGATGAGGAGTGGGAGGCCTATCTTTTTATCCGCGCTAACCCGCGTGGGCGGCACCATGAACGCTGGCGCCATACGTATGGTTGCGGGCGTTTCTTTAATGCGGTGCGCGACACGGTGAGCGATAAATTTGAAACAACATATAAAGCTGGGGAGCCACGCCGATGAGTGGCTTTCGTCTTGAAACTGGCGGCCGCGTCGACCGAGGTCAGACAGTCCAGTTCAGCTTTGACGGTAAGAGCTATCAAGGCCTGGCAGGAGACACTTTAGCGTCAGCCTTGTTGGCAAACGGCGTCATGCTGTTCGGCAGATCCTTTAAATATCACCGCCCGCGCGGCGTCATGGCAGCAGGCAGCGAGGAGCCAAATGCTCTTATTTCGGTGGATCGCGGGCCGGGCCGTTTCACGCCCAATTTGCGCGCCACAGGGGTTGAAATATATCCCGAGCTAAAGGCGGTTAGCCAAAATCGTTGGCCATCGCTGAAAGCGGATTTTGGTGCGATTAATGACCGGCTGGGGATGTTCTTTCCGGCAGGTTTTTATAACAAAACCTTTATGTGGCCACGTTCATTTTGGGATAAAGTCTACGAACCAGCCATTCGCAAAATGGCAGGACTTGGCGATGCACCGACCGCCGAAGATCCTGACCATTATGCAGCAACCTATGCCCATTGCGACCTGTTGATCGTCGGCGCAGGACCCGCCGGAATTGACGCCGCGCTTGGCTATATGGATACGAACAAGCGCATCATTTTGATCGATGAGCAGGATGAATTGGGCGGCGGCGCATTGGCCGACCCTGCGTTATGGCCATGGCTAGAGCGTAGCCATAAGGCGCTGATCGATGCGCCCAATGTGACAATACTGACCCGCACGACGGCCTTCGGCTATTATCACGACAATTTCATCGGCGCAGTGCAGCGGTTGACAGATCACCTCCCTGAATTGGGCGATGCGCCGCGGGAGAAATTGTGGCGTATTAGGGCAGGTGAAGTTGTCCTTGCGCAAGGTGCGATCGAACGACCGCTGGTTTTCGATGGCAATGATACGCCCGGCGTGATGCTGTCTTCTGCCGCCAGAAGTTTCGCCAATCGCTATGGCGTTGCGGTTGGCAAGGCTGTCGTGTTGATGGCTTCGCATGACAGCGGCTGGCATGATGTCTTTGCACTGGCCAAAGCCGGCGTTGGGATTGCGGCGATTATTGATGTGCGCGAAAGCGTAGATAGCGCGCTCATGCATGAGGCTGAGCGGCTGGGAATTGCTGTGCACCTAAACCACAGCGTTATGGGCGTAACCGGCAGGCACAGCGTCCGTGCGGTGCAGATATGCAACAATGGCGACTATCTGGGTCGCCGCATCGATTGTGATGCGGTGTTGATGGCGGGTGGCTGGACGCCAAGCGTGCATTTATGGTCGCACAGCAAGGGCAGCCTGAAATGGCGCGATGACCTGGGCGCATATGTCCCCGATCTGCCAAATGAAAATGTCGTCTGTGTTGGCGGATGTTCGGGCGATTGGGATTTTGGCACGGGCGCGATTATCGATATGTTGCCGACGCCTAAGGACCAAAGCCGTATAAAGGCATTCGTCGATTTCCAGAATGATGTGACGGCAAAAGACATCAAGCTTGCGGTGCGTGAGGGCTTTCGCTCCATTGAGCATATCAAGCGGTACACTACCAACGGCATGGCAACCGATCAGGGCAAAACATCGAACCTCAACGGTTTGCAAATCGCCTCGTCTGCGCTGAACAAGCCTGTCGCCGATATCGGGCTCACCAGCTTTCGTCCGCCCTACACGCCGCAAACATTTGGGGCATTGGCCGGACATGCCAAAGGGGCGTTGTTCCAACCCACACGGACAACCAATATCGACAGCTGGGCGCAAGCGCACGGCGCAGTGTTTGAGCTCGTCGCGCAGTGGCGAAGGGCACGTTACTTCCCCAAACCGGGTGAGGATATGCATGCGGCCGTGAACCGCGAGTGCGTTGCCGTGCGTTCATCGGTTGGTATTTTTGACGCCTCTACGCTGGGCAAAATTGAAGTTGTAGGTCCAGATGCGGCCGAATTCCTCAACCGGATGTATACCAATCCATGGAAGGCGCTGGAGCCGGGTCGCTGCCGTTATGGGCTACTTTTGAAGGAGGACGGCTTCATTACTGACGACGGCGTTTCGGCACGGCTGGCACCGGATCGTTTTCACCTGACCACGACAACTGGTGGCGCGGCGCGCGTGCTGAATATGATGGAGGATTATCTCCAGACCGAATGGCCAGATCTTGATGTCTGGTTGACCAGCACGACCGAGCAATATGCGGTCATCGCGCTGCAAGGCCCTAATGCGCGCAAATTGCTTGAGCCGCTTGTGGAAGGCATTGATCTATCTGAAGAGGCCTTTCCCCATATGGCAATCCGCGAGGGCATGATTTGCGGCATTCCAACGCGCCTGTTCCGGGTCAGCTTCACTGGCGAATTGGGCTTCGAGATTAATGTACCGACGGCTTATGGCCGTGCGCTATGGGAACGGTTGATGGCGCAAGGCGCGCAATATGACGTCACGCCTTACGGCACTGAGGCGATGCACGTTTTGCGTGCCGAAAAAGGTTTCATCATTGTGGGGCAAGATACGGACGGCACGGTAACGCCCTTTGATGCCGGCCTCGATTGGGCAGTGGGTAAGAAAAAGCCTGATTTTGTGGGTAAGCGATCCATGGTGCGTCCTGACATCGTCGCGCCGGGGCGCAAACAGTTGGTCGGACTGCTAACCGATGATCCGAATGTGGTTTTGGAAGAAGGCGCGCAGATCGTAGCCGACCCCAAACAGGCGGTGCCGATGACGATGATTGGCCATGTGACGTCTTCGTATTGGAGCCAAACGCTTGGCCGATCTATTGCGTTGGCGCTTGTTGCTGGCGGACATGAAATGACGGGCGCTACGCTCCATATTCCCATGCCAGGGAAGAC
The DNA here is from genome assembly GCA_947470185.1 of Sphingomonadales bacterium. Lineage (GTDB taxonomy): Bacteria > Pseudomonadota > Alphaproteobacteria > Sphingomonadales > Sphingomonadaceae > Sphingorhabdus_B. Next base: position 45,646 of record CANIRZ010000010.1, read on the forward strand.
GCATACTGCGAAAGTCAGCGGCCTTGTCTTTTACGACCCAGAAGGAGCACGGCTGCATGTCTGACGTCCTCATACGTAATGAACCCGTGGCCGAAACACCATATGTGGCGGCGGGTGTCACGATCAGCCTTGCTTTACCTATGCAACGGCTCGCGCTGCGCGCGCGGCGCGCAGAGGACCTGGAAACTGTGTTAAAGGTGACATTGCCTCGGAAAATCGGCGCGTCCGAAGGCGGCATTGCCTGTCTTGGCCCTGATGAATGGTATCTGCGTGCCCAAGCTGGCGCTACGATCCCGACAGCTTCCGGGCTGCCAGTCGCTATTACGGACATTAGCGATCGATCGATATGCCTCGTTTTAGAAGGTCCGCGCGCAGCAGAAATTTTGATGTCGGGATGCCCTTTAGATCTGAATAAATTTGCGGTCGGTCAGGTTGCGCGCACGATATACGAAACAGTCGAAATCATTATCATTCGCGAGGCTGAAGATCGCTTCCATGTTGAGTTGTGGCGCAGTTTTGCAGCATGGTTTTGGATAGCGATGACAACCGCGGCACGCCATTGACCGATCAGTGAAGCACCTTGGAGGAGGGTTCAATGGCATCTTGGGATAAGATGATAGATCTGGGCAATTACGGCCAGTCCAATCGCAACTGGGGCGGGATGCACATCAACCCTGCAGTCTTTTTCCCGACGGCATTCATTTCGTTTGCTGTGATAATGTTCAGCCTGATCGCCCCGAAAGCGTCAGCGGACCTGTTCGCGGCATTACGCGGTGGCGCGGTTCAGCATTTCGACTGGTTCTTCATGATGTCCGGCAACCTGCTGTTGCTGTTTTGTGTTGTTGTTGCGCTCTCGCCGCTTGGAAAAATTCGATTGGGCGGCAAAGGCGCAGTGCCCGACTATTCGCGGCTGTCATGGTTCGCGATGCTGTTCGGCGCGGGGATGGGCATCGGGCTAGTTTTCTATGGCGTGGGTGAACCAGTGACCCATTTCACATCTTCGTTGGCGGGTGGTCCGGCGGCGCCATTGGGTGGAGCAGTCGGCAACCCAGACGCCGCACGCAGCTTGGCGATGGCGGCGACGATCTTTGATTGGGCGCTGCACCCTTGGGCAATATTCGCCGTGACGGGTCTTGCACTGGCGGTCTTCAATTTCGATTTTAACATGCCGTTGTCGATGCGCTCGGCATTCTACCCTTTGTTCGGCAAGGCGGTTTGGGGGCGGACGGGTGATGCTATCGAAGTGCTTGCCGTGCTCGCCACTATATTTGGACTGGCCACATCGCTTGGGCTCGGCGCGCAGCAAGCCATGGCGGGGATTACCTATCTGTACGACGTCGCGAGTTCGCCGCTTACAATCTTGGCGCTGATCCTTGTGATGGCAGCTGTCACCTTTCTGTCAATCCGGGGCGGCATTAACCGTGGCATCCGGATATTAAGTGAGGTGAACATGTGGGTCGCCTTCGCGCTGCTGGTATTTATATTGGCGACCGGATCAACATTTCAGTTGCTTGGCGACCTCGCGACGAACATTTACAACTATCTCGCATTGCTCCCGGCATTGTCCAACCCGGTTGGCCGCACTGACACGGGTTTTTATAACGACTGGTCTGTGTATTATTGGGCGTGGTGGATAAGCTGGGCTCCATTTGTTGGTATGTTCATGGCGCGTATTTCACTGGGACGGACGGTACGTGAATTTATTGCTGGCGCTGTGATTTTACCCAGCTTGCTTGGCATATTGTGGCTGACCATTTTTGGCGATGCCAGTATCGCCCAAATTGTCGCAGGCAATGGCGCAGACCTGACCAAAGCGTCGCTTGATACGCAATTATTTGTGCTGCTCGGCGCGCTCCCTTGGGCGCAATTTACGTCTTTTGTCGCGATTGGCCTTATCCTGATCTTCTTCGTAACAGGCTGGGATTCCGGCACGCTGGTGATTGATACTATGACGGCGGGTGGACGCACAGATACGCTGCTTAGGCAAAAGACGATCTGGCTTGTGGCCGTTGGCGGTATTGGTATCGTCCTGTTGCTTAGTGGCGGCCTCACTTCGCTTCAAGCAGGTGCAATTGCCACTGGCCTGCCATTGGCTCTCATCTTGCTCGGTATGTGCATCGGCACGCTAAAGGGCTTACTGGTCCTGCACCGAAATCCAGACAACCCCGAACAACTCTAAATGCCAGCGCTGCATTTCTGTATGCGCACTGTTCAGAAAAGTGATGCAGGCGTGCAACGCCGGTAAGGCATAATCAGCCTATGTAGAAAATGCATGGCACTATTACGTGTAGTCCCGCATAGCCATTAGCGAAGGTAATATTAGCCATTGGCTATGCCTAAGCGCTTGGAGGGGTTGCTGAATGAAACTGCCACAGGAATACGATCTGCACGCACTAGAAGTGTTCGTCATGACCGTTGAACTTGGCGGGATGTCCCAATGCGCAGCCCATCTGCAAGTGACGCAATCAGCCGTTTCGCAAACGGTCGCTAGGCTGGAGGCGGGCATAGGCGCGTCGCTGTTTGATCGCACGATGCGTCCGTTGGGTTTGACGGCAAGCGGAAAGTCCCTGTTTGCGCGCGGTCAGAAGCTGATCGCCCATGCAAGTTTGGTGTATGATGAGGTAAGACAAGGCGCGAGCCTGCCTATTTCGAGCATTACGGTTGCGATGTCATTCAGCCTCGCTAACCAGCTTACGGCGCCAATTTTGCAAAATCTTGGGTCGCGCGCAGATAAATGGAATATCCGGTCAGGCATTTCCATGGAGCATCAAGGCGAATTTCTCGCACGCGACATCGACATGATGGTGACCGGAAGTTTTAGCCTGGAGCATCGCGACACTGTCGAACTGCACCCGGTGTTCGAAGAAAGCTTCATTCTCGTATTTCCTAAAGATTTTCGAGAGCCGCTCGATCTCATCGGCATGCCATCGTCATTGCCGTTCATCCGTTTCTCCCGCCTCACCGGCACGGGCCAGCAAATTGAACGCCAGATTGTCAGAATGAAACTGAAGCTGCCACAGATGGTTGAGGTGGAATCTTCGCATCAACAATTGGCGTTGGTGGCTGCGGGTGTTGGCTGGACGATCACCACGCCGGTATGCTTGGCCGCTGTGCCGGAACTGCTGCCCGAATTGCGTGCCGAACCGATGACGCGTGGTCGCTTCTCGCGGGCTGTTCAGGTTGTTGCGCGGCTAGATGAACTGGGCGACATTCCCAAGTTGACCGCGGCTTTATGCCAACAGGTCCTGCAGGAAAAAACCTTTCCGCCGCTGATTGAAGAATATCCATGGATGGCCCAACAATTGGCTTGGCCATCGACGACTGTTGAAGGTGAGGAATTAATAGCATGATAGGGCGCCTTGTTGTTCCATTTTTGATCCTGATGACCGCACCAGTCTACGCCAGCGGCCCCAAGACTGCGGACGTTCCCAGCATGCCCGAGGCTGATGCGCCCGAACTGGCCGCATTGGGCACATATGGCATTGGCTTTCGCTCTATTGTGTTGACGCATCAGGGCCAGCCTGATGTCGAAAATGGGGGTTCTGGCGGCATCGCAGTCCCCCTTGTTGACCGCAGTTTGCGGGTGGATATTTGGTACCCCGCAACGGTCAAAAAGGGCGCAAAGCCGGTTACCTACAGCGGAAGTCTGTGGGGCGAGCCACCGTTTCCACCGGTTAATTTTACGCAAAAGGGCATTGCGGTTGGCGGCGCGAAGGCGGCTGGAAGCAAGCATCCTTTGGTCATTATCAGCCATGGCTATAGCAACAATCCGGCGGTCATGACGTGGTTGACCGAAAATCTTGCTTCCAAAGGCTATGTAGTGGCGGCCATCCATCACCGCGACCCAAATCCTTATGTCGTGTCGCCTAGCATCCGCGCGGCACCGAATTTCAACCGACCGCGCGACATCGTTTTTGTGGCCGGTCAGCTACCGGACAGCCTGGGGGAATTGATCGACCCGGAGAACGTCGCGCTTATCGGCTATTCGCAGGGTGGCTATGGCGTGCTGACCGCAGGCGGGGCAACGCTTGACCCGCAGGGGCCGAATATGGGGCTGGTCGCCGGTGGGGCGTTGAAGAAATCCGCGCGCGGCGGTGCAGACGCGGATGCGGCGAAATTGGCGGGCGTCAGGGCGATTGTGGCATTGGCACCTGCTGGTGGCGCCCCAAGCAGCGCATGGGGTGCAGATGGCCTTGCCGCACTCACCGCGCCTTTGCTTTTGATTCAGGGCGATAGCGACGCTACTGTCAACTATACAACGGGCGCGCTGGCGGTCTTTGGTGGCGCTGTAAACAGTGACCGCACACTGCTGACCTACAAGCAGGCTGGACATTCAATTGCGCTCAACCCAGCGCCGCGTGAAATGCGCGGAACGGTTTGGGACATGGACTGGTTTGAAGACCCGATCTGGCGGCAAGACCGGATCAACGCGATCAACCTGCATTTCATCACCGCATTTTTGGCGGTGCATTTACAAAAAGACGCCAGCAAGGCTGCGTATCTGAATGCAGGGATAGAGAATTCGGACGATGGCGAATGGAATGCGCCGGCTGGGACCCCATGGGGCGCATATAGTCCGGGTGGTGCAGGCGTTACCTTATGGAAGGGTTTCCAGCGGCGGCATGCAAAAGGGATGATGTTGCAGCATTTGGACGCAGCGAAGTAACGAGCGTCGCTCCATCGGTCAGAGGACCAGACTTTTTTGCGAAGCGGCGGATGTGCGCAAAGCGCCTCCCGCCGTATAGGCAACCCCCCAAAAGCCTCAGAAATGCTTGCAAGTTCACACCAAAATCGCACCTGACCAGCTCGCGCAATATGTCGCGCGCGCAATAAAATTTCCTACAGGATTGCGGCGGTAGAGAAGCGTGTCTGAAAGGGAAATATTCTATGCCGCATTTGGCAGTCAAAGAACTCTGGAACATTATAGGAACATACCGAAATTGTCAAGTTTGGCGATGACTGATCGGACGGCGACGCGACCCTGAGGCGGTACAATGGACGGGGCACGACACAGAGCAATCACCAAAAGCAGACGTTCCGGATACGACCCAATTGCAGCCATCAGTCCCAACGTTCCGACAACCGGCAGACTTGTTTTTAAATTAGTGTCTGTTTATGAACGCAAAACGGTAAACGAACCTTATCTATGAAACCTATGCCTTCCAACATCTGCACCCAATGCGGCGTCGGTTACAAACTACGCGCAACTGTTGAATTTACGCTTGGAGCTAATGGTTCAAGATGACATCGGGCACCGATACCATAACTATGGCGTTGATGTTTCAGTACCTCTTCATCGGGGAACTTGCGATTTTCTCAATTTGTCTCCTGATGATACAAGTAAGAACGCGGGCAGTTTATATTTGGTTATTGTCTAATGCTGTAGCGATTTTGGCTAGCCTGCACACATTGCAGTATATTAGCTCTGGTTTGAAAATTGACAACTCGGTAGCTGCGGCATTAATGATCCTATCTTCAACCCTCAAAGCATTGAGCTTTGCAGACCGAGGTTTCATTCGAAAATACAACCGAATTCCAAGCATTTTAATTATCAGTAGTTTTATTCTGGCGGTATCAATTTTTGTCTTGGGTGAAACAGTTCTTCGTCTATTTCTGCTTTCAACTGCCGGTATTATTATATCATTATCAGCAATATTTTACTTGATACATAACAAACATTGGATTGGGCTGCCTTCCTTAAAATATTGTGGTGCAATATTGGGACTGTCTGCTCTTGCTTGTATTTTTATCTTGTTGAGGTCTTACCCAATCGGGAGCCAAACAAGATTTGTACCAAATGACAGCGGCATAACATATCAAGCCATCTTCCTGCCGGTACTTTTCTTTTTCTTTCACATGGTTTTTATCGGGCTTCTCATCGGCAGACAGACACGCGAAAACAATTTCAAATTGCGCAAGTCCCTTCGCATTCAGCAGGCAAGCAACCAAGCTAAGACCAACGAGAAAGCGAGCGCTGCGCTTGCAGAAGAGCGGTATCATCTGCTGAAAATGCTAACCCATGAGGTACGCCAGCC
>CANIRZ010000011.1 GCA_947470185.1 Sphingomonadales bacterium
TCGTTATGAGCCAACAGGCGCTAAAGCCAGTCCATGCCGGCCGCTTTTATGTTCACACCGGTTCCAACAAAGGCAAGGTACCCAAAGGCGCCACGCCTTTCCTGATTGAAGCCAGTCGCGCCTTTGGCACTGGCGGCCACGAAACCACTAGCGGCTGCTTGGCAATGCTCGACGACATGAAGCGCGCTGGCAAAAGGTTTGACCTGATCGCTGATATTGGAACGGGCACTGGCCTGCTCGCTTTCGCTGCACACAGCTTGTGGCCAAAAGCATATCTGACGGCGTCTGACATTGACCCCGTAAGTGTTGAGGTCACCTCAGGCAATGCCAATGCCAACAACGTGTCTTGCGGCGTTTCTAAGGGCCAAATTGCGCTTTGTGTAGCCGAAGGCACTGCGCACCCACTTATCGCCTCACGCGCGCCCTACGACCTTGTTACGGCTAACATTCTTGCTGGTCCGTTGATTGAACTCGCGCCCTCACTTGCAGAGATTGTAGGCGATGGCGGTTCCCTCATACTGGCCGGATTGTTAAACACGCAGGCAAAAGCGGTCGTCCGGGCCTACAGACGTCAGGGTTTTCGCTTACAAAAACGCGTTGATCGCGGCGACTGGCCATGTTTGTGGCTGGTAAAACGCAGGTCCTATAGCTGGAAGCGTCCAACGCGGGCCACTGGTCGAACCAGCCAGCCGCCCGGCGATTTTGGAACATGGTAGAAAATCTTTAGAAAGGCCTGCTGACGTTACGCAATCAGCACATCATCCGCCAAAACCTCGCTTGCGGCGATATCAGGAAGTATGTCCAGCCGCGCGTAAAGCGGAGCGAAGTCTGTTTCCACAGTAACGTTTAACAATTCGTCGATACTGGAAATGACAAAATAATTCTGCTGAAAATCGTCGATCCGGTAATGTGTTCGCATGACCCGAAGCAGGTCAAACGCGATGCGGTTGGGTCTAGGGTCTTCCAGAGCGAAGATGGTCTCGGCGTAACTTGAAACGATGCCGGCGCCATAAATGCGCAAACCGTTGGGTTGTTTAATCAGACCAAATTCCACTGTATACCAATATAATCGCGCCAGATGATCAAGCGCGCCAAAGCCAAGCGAACGCAGCCCGCCTTTGCCATAAGCCACCATATAATCGGCAAATACGGGATCGGCCAACATGGGAACATGTCCAAAAACATCGTGAAACACATCAGGCTCTTGCAGATAATCCGATTGTTCCGGCGTCCGGATAAAATTTCCAGCAGGGAACCGCCGATTGGCAAGGTGGTCGAAAAACACGGCGTCTGGAACAAGGCCAGGTACAGCGATTATCTGCCAGCCCGTTGCCGACATTAACTGTGCATTCAATTCGCGATAATCAGGAATGCCGGGACGAGAGAGCTTAAGCACATCGATACCGCGCAAAAAGGCGTCGGCGGCGCGCCCAGGCAGCATCGCAGTCTGCCGGGCAAACAGCGTGTCCCACATGGCATGCTCATCCGCGCTGAACCTGTCCCAGTTTTGTGGCACGCTCCAATCTGTATTCGCCCCGGCAGGCGGCGTTTCATAGACGTGGCTGATATTTTTCATGCCAACAGGTTACACTTGAAACCACTTGGCAGCAACCGCGCTGTGTTAGATTTACGCGCTTTCGACGATATTCGCCCAAGCAGCTTCGTCTATAACCTGAATACCAAGCGCTGTTGCTTGTTTCAATTTCGACCCCGCACCTGGGCCAGCCACGACAAGGTCGGTCTTTGCGCTTACTGAACCTGCTGATTTCGCCCCAAGCGCCTCTGCTTGCGCCTTGGCCTCGTCGCGGCTCATGGTTTCGAGCTTGCCTGTGAAAACAATCGTTTTTCCCGTCCACGCGCTTTCGCGAATGTTCGACACATAAGCAGGTGGCTGAACCTCGTTCAAAAGGTCATTCCAAACCGACAGATTATGTGGCTCGTGGAAGAAACCCCCCAATGCTTCGGCGACTGCACCGCCGACCCCGTCAATGGCCGTAACCTCCGCAATGGCCCCCTCATCGGATTGCGCGAGCCTTTGGCCGACTTTGCCAACTTCGGCGACCGACCCAAAGGCCTTAAACAAATCACGCGCCGTGACGGTCCCAATGTGCCGAATACCAAGGCCAAAAAGCAATTTTGCGCCATCGGGCGCACGCGTGGCTTCAATCGCTGCTAACAAGTTATCCACAGACTTATCCTGCCATCCGCCGCGCGATAGAATCTCACTACGGCGGCTGCGCAACCGGAAAATATCCGCAGGGCTTTCGAGCCAGCCAAGATCGAAAAACTCTTGAATGGTCTTCTCACCAAGCCCTTCAATGTCTAGCGCGCCGCGACTGACAAAATGGATGAGCCGTTGCACCCGCTGTGCCGGACAAATCAATCCGCCAGTGCAGCGCACATCAACCTCGCCCTCTTCCGCAACTGCTTCGGAGCCACATTCCGGGCAAAGTGACGGAAATGCATAAGCGGGACGCGCTGTCTCACGCGTCAGGTTCTCAACGATCTGGGGAATGACATCCCCTGCCCTTTGCACCACCACGCGGTCACCGGGGCGTACCCCCAGACGGTCAATCTCTTCGCGGTTGTGCAACGTAACGTTGGACACCACCACGCCGCCCACTGTAACGGGCGCGAGACGGCCGACAGGGGTCAGCTTACCGGTGCGACCCACCTGAATATCAATTTGCTCCAGCGTTGTTTCCGCGCGTTCTGCAGGGAATTTATGCGCGATCGCCCAGCGCGGTGATTTGGCGACAAAGCCAAGCCGATCTTGCCAATCCAAACGGTCAACCTTGTAGACAACGCCATCAATGTCATAGGGCAGGTCCGCCCGGCGCCGCTCAATGTCGGCATAATGCGCCAATGCGGTTTCAACCTGGTCGAAACATAATAACAACGGCGACACAGGCACACCCCATGCCGCAATCGTTGCCATAACTGTGCTTTGGGTATCGAAGGGTAATGCGCTTACTTCACCCCAGCCATGTGCAAGAAAACGTAATGGGCGCGACGCCGTTACCTTCGCATCCTTTTGCCTTAGCGACCCAGCAGCTGCATTGCGCGGGTTGGCAAAAAGCTTTCCGTCCTTTGCTTTCTGCGTTTCATTGATCGCGGCAAAGTCGGACTTGGCCATGTAAACCTCGCCACGTATCTCGAAGATATCTGGAACGGCTCCGTTTAATCGCTGCGGGATGTCTGAGATATAGGCGACGTTGGCGGTCACATCTTCACCCACACTGCCATCGCCGCGCGTCGCGGCCTGTTTCAGGACACCTTGTTCATATCGCAACGACAGCGAAAGCCCATCAATCTTGTCCTCTGCGGTCATCGCAACATCTGCATCTGCTGGCAGGTTCAAAAACCGGCGGACCCGGGCAACAAAATCATGGACGTCTTGCGCCTCAAACGCATTGTCGAGGCTCATCATCCGTTTAGCATGGGTGATCTTCCTGAGGCCTGAACCTTCCACCGCAGCGCCAACCTGTTTGTTCGGGCTATCCGCGCGCACGAGGTGTGGGAATGCCATCTCCAGTTCCGTATTGCGGCGCACCAGCGCGTCATATTCCGCGTCAGATATCTCTGGCGCGTCTTCGGCATGATAACGCTTATTGTGGTACGAAATCTGTCTCGCCAACCGCATAAGCTCATTGGCTGCATCTGCTTCAGTCACGCATCCACTCCGGCAAAAAATAAACGCACTGGTTTACACTATTTCCAACAGGCGCTCTGCCTGCGCTCTAGCCTCATCGGTCACCTCCGCCCCAGAGAGCATACGTGCGATTTCCTGCCGACGTGCCTCGGCATCAAGCAAGGTAACACCGGTCCGTGTAACAGTGCCCTGACTCGATTTCGCGATAAAATAATGCGCCTTCCCCTTTGCAGCGACTTGCGGGCTATGGGTAACAGCCAATAATTGCGTGCGGGTGGCCAAGCGCGCAAGGCGTTCGCCAATCGCGGCGGCTACAGCGCCACCCACACCTCTGTCGATTTCATCAAAGATAATCGTGGCAGCGCCCCCTTCTTCCGCCAACGCAACTTTCAGCGCGAGGATGAAGCGGGACAATTCACCACCGGATGCAATTTTAGCCAGTGGCGCAAATGGCGCGCCGGGATTGGTCGAAATCAGAAACTCGACGCGGTCCATGCCCCATGCAGTCCATCGGTCTTCGGGTAACTTCTCCACCGCCGTTTGGAACTGCGCGGCATCAAGCTTCAACGGAGCAAGCTCGTTTTTAACGGCTGCATCCAACTTTACCGCAGCCGCCGCCCTGGCTGCGGACAATGCGCTCGCGGAATGTACATAGGCGTTGTGCTTTGCCGCAACCTCAGCCTCAAGCAAAACAAGTCCCTCGCCTCCGGCCTCAATTGAATGCAACTGTGCCGTCAACCTTTCCTGCAAGGCGATGATACCATCGGGGGCGATATTATGCTTACGCGCCAGTGCCCGCAGCTCGAACAAGCGCTCCTCAATCTCGTCAAGCCGCGCTGGTTCATATTCGATCGCTCGCGCCGCCGCGTTCAATTTATCTTCGGCATCGCTTGCTTCAATAACGGCGCGGTCCAGTGACGTCAGCGCTTCGGCCAATAATGGATGGGCGTCCGCCAATCGGTCAAGCTTGCGGGCTGCACTGCGAATGAGTGACAGACCGCTTTTGGGCCCGTCAAAACTTTCCAGCACCGTCTTTAAGTCTTCGGCAATGCGCTCGCCCTTTTGCATGTCGGAACGTTCACCGGCGAGCTGCTCTTCCTCCCCTGGCTGAGGATGGAATGCCGCGAGTTCCGCAACCGAATGTTCAAGCCACTCACGATCACGCGCCGCATTTTCCAGAGCCTCGCGGGCAATATCTAGCCGCGATTTAGCATCCTGCCATGCAGCAAAATTGGCGGAAACGGTTGCGGTATCGCTTCGGCCAAAAGCATCCAACAAACTGCGATGCCCGCGTGCGTTCAACATTCCGCGATCATCATGCTGGCCGTGGATTTCGACCAAAGCCGCTCCGACTTCCCGCAAAAGTGCCGCCGAGCAGGGCTGGTCATTGATAAATGCCTTGCTTCCACCATCGGCCTTAACGGACCGGCGAATGATTAAAGGCTCATCCATCTCAATGTCGATGTCGTTCTCTGCAAGCAACGCCGCAACATGCGCGGGCGATTCAAAGCTGGCCGTTACTTGCGCCTTTTCCGCGCCTGACCTTACAAGCCCGCTATCCGCGCGCGCGCCAAGCGCAAGACCAAGCGCGTCTAGCAATATAGATTTTCCCGCCCCGGTTTCACCGGTGAGAACGCCAAGTCCGCCTGCAAACTCTAGGTCCAGTGCCTCGATCAGCACGACGTCGCGGATCGAGAGCCCCGTTAGCATGGCATTACGCGGCGGGCGCGTTCTTCTGCATTAGGTTATAAGCACGGGCATACCATTCGCTGCCCGGATAGTTGGCGCCCAGCACGGCCGCTGCCTTCTTTGCCTCTTCCGGCACGCCCATCGCAAGATAGCTTTCGGTCAGGCGATACAGAGCTTCTGGTGCGTGCGTGGTCGTGTCATATTTCTCAACCACTTCGCGGAAGCGCAACGATGACGCGAGCCACAGCGCACGGCGTTGATAGAAGCGGCCAATTTCCATTTCCTTGCCGGCCAAATGGTCACGCACAAGATCGATCTTCAACGTCGCATCAGACGCATAACGCGACGCGGGATAACGACGCTGCACTTCACCAAGAGCTGCAAGCGCCTGCTCGGAAATTTTCTGGTCGCGGGTCACATCGCTAATTTGCTCATAATAGGACAAAGCGATCAGATAATAGGCGTATGACGCATCCTTGTTGCCGGGGTGGATCGACAGAAAGCGGCGCGACGATTGAATCGACTCGTTGTACTTCTGCGCCATATAGTAACTGAACGCGCTCATCAGCTGAGCTCGGCGGGCCCAAGGCGAGTAAGGATGCTGGCGCTCAACCTCATCAAACAAAGCTGCGGCAACTTCATATTGCTTGTTATCAAGCTTATTCTTGGCCGCCCCATACAGCGTATTCACGTCACGCGCGACATAACGGGTGTTGCTGCCTGGCTTTGCCCCGCCGCCGCCCAGACCGAGTACGGCGCAACCGGAAAGCATGGAAGATGCGGCCAATACCGCTGCGGGCGCGAGGAATTTTTTGTTCATGAATGTTCCCTAGATAATCTTGTCCGCTCCGCCAAGCCTTTTGCTTCGCATTGCGCATAAAGACCGCAGCACCGTGGCGGAAATCTCCTGTATCGGTGATGAACTGTTTACGGATGAAATACGAAAAAAGGGGCCGCCGAAGCAGCCCCTTTCCTCTCTATCCTTTTACAGGATAATCCCTGTGGGCGAATTACCGCCACAAGCCTTTTAGGCTTAGTCTTTCAAGAAAGCTGGCACATGGTCGGGATCGCCCCCGCCCTTGTTTTCGCCTTCTGAACGCTCTTGGCGTGGACCACGGTCGCCGCGGCCTTCACCACGTCCACCGCCATCACGACGCGGACCACGGTCGCCACGGCCTTCGCCGCGTCCACCACCGCCGCCTTCACGACGGGGGCCACGATCGCTGCGCTCGGTCTTTTCGCGGGGCGGGCGTGTGTCTTCCAACTCTTCACCGGTTTCTTGGTCAACAACGCGCATCGACAGGCGAACCTTGCCCCGCGGATCGATTTCCAGAACCTTGACCTTAACGTCCATGCCTTCGCTGACAACATCCGTAACCTTCTCAACGCGCTCGTTGCGCATTTCGCTGACATGGACGAGACCGTCCTTGCCGCCCATGAAGTTCACGAATGCACCGAAATCAACCAGGTTCACAACCTTACCGTCATAGACCTTGCCGACTTCTGCTTCTTCAACGATGCCGGAAATCCACTTACGTGCAGCTTCGATCTGCGCAATATCGGACGACGAAATCTTGATAAGACCTTCGTCATCAATGTCGACCTTTGCACCGGTAGTCGCAACGATTTCGCGAATGACCTTGCCGCCCGTACCGATGATGTCGCGGATCTTCGCTTTGTCGATCTGCATTGTTTCGATACGTGGTGCGTGCGCGGACAATTCACCACGGGCTTCGCCCAGTGCCTTGGCCATTTCACCAAGAATATGCGCGCGGCCTTCCTTGGCTTGGTTCAATGCAGCTTCAAAGATCTCACGGGTAATACCGGCGATTTTGATGTCCATCTGCATCGTGGTGATGCCTTCTGATGTACCAGCTACCTTGAAATCCATATCGCCAAGATGATCTTCGTCACCCAAGATGTCGGACAGAATGGCGTAATCCTTGCCTTCAAGAATAAGGCCCATCGCGATACCGGAAACCGGGCGCTTGATTGGCACGCCAGCGTCCATCATTGCAAGGCTTCCGCCGCAAACCGACGCCATCGACGACGAACCATTGGATTCGGTAATGTCGCTGGTGATGCGGATTGTGTAAGGAAACTCATCCTTGGTTGGCAAAACGGCGTGCAGCGCGCGCCATGCAAGCTTACCATGGCCGATGTCACGGCGGCTTGGCGCGCCGAAACGTCCCACTTCACCAACGCTGTACGGCGGGAAGTTATAATGCAGCATGAAGTTTTCATAATGCAGGCCACCAAGACCGTCGATCATCTGCTCTGCGTCCTTGGTACCCAAGGTGCAGGTCGCGATGGTCTGCGTTTCACCACGTGTAAATAGCGCCGAACCGTGTGAACGTGGCAAGAAATGCGTTTCTGCCAAGATTGGACGGATTTGCGAAGTTGTGCGTCCATCGATGCGTGTACCATCCTTAAGGATTGCACCGCGCACGATTTCAGCTTCTAGCTTCTTCATCAGCTTACCAGCGGCCATCTGGTCCTGCGGGCTTGCATCTGTGAACGCTTCCTTCGCAGCAGCGCGCGCCGCATTTAGTGCGTTTGAACGTGCCGACTTGTCAGTTAGCTTATACGCTGCGGCAATATCCTTGCCGATAAGTTTCTTGAGCTTGTCCTTAGCGGCTGAAAGATCAGCCTGCTCTGCCATTGCCCAAGGCTCCTTCGCAGCTTGCTCTGCAAGCTTGATAATTGCCTTAACGACTTCCTTACATGCGTCATGCGCGAACAGGACGGCACCAAGCATGATTTCTTCCGAAAGCTCATTGGCTTCGGATTCCACCATCATCACGGCGTCATAGGTCGCAGCAACGACCAGATCGAGGTCGCCTTCGGCAACCTGTTCGTCGGTTGGGTTCAGAATATATTCGCCATTCAGGTAACCCACGCGTGCTGCGCCGATTGGGCCCATGAAAGGAACGCCCGAAATGGTCATTGCGGCCGACGCGGCGACGAGCGCCAGAATGTCAGGCTCATTCTCGCCATCATAGCTAAGAACTTGCGCGATCGCATTGATTTCGTTGTAGAAACCTTCTGGGAACAACGGACGAAGCGGACGGTCAATCAGACGCGAAACCAGCGTTTCCTTTTCGGTCGCACCACGTTCACGCTTGAAAAAGCCACCGGGAATACGGCCAGCTGCGGAATATTTTTCTTGGTAGTGAACGGTTAGCGGGAAGAAATCCTGGCCATCCTTCACTGACTTTGCGGCGGTAACCGCGCAAAGCACAACAGTTTCACCAAGCGACGCCATAACAGCGCCGTCAGCTTGACGGGCAACTTTGCCCGTTTCGAGTGTCAGGGTTTGTCCGCCCCACTCGATTGATACAGTTTTCGTATTAAACATAGATTTTCCTTTGACCCGCATGCCCAATGCGATGCGGGGCCTCTTGAGTTGCGGACATACCGATCCGCCGCGGATGGGGCATTTTCGAGCCCCGATGGCAGTCCAGCCTCATTGCTGGAATGCCCTGTTCATGCTCCCCCAAAACATATTCAGGAGACGCAATACGCAAACGGCCCGCCAAAGCGGGCCGAGAGTGAATTTACTTACGAAGACCAAGCTTCGCGATAAGGGCGGCATAACGCGCGCCGTCGATTTTTTTGAGATAATCCAGAAGCGAACGACGCTTGTTGACCATCTGGAGAAGACCACGACGCGAATGATTGTCCTTGTGGTGCTCTTTAAAATGGGAAGTCAGGCCATTGATACGGTCAGTCAGGATTGCAACCTGCACTTCTGGTGATCCGGTATCGTTAGGCTCGCGTGCGTGCTCTTTGATGACCTGGGCTTTACGTTCTGCTGTAATCGTCATATTTTTCCTTCGAACATCATGGAGTAAGGTTAAAGCCACGGACGGTTTTCAATGTTCCGTCGATGCTCTCCACCAGTGCGATAGGACGCGAATCTGCGCCCCTCGCCCAATGTAGCCCATCTTTCATGGCAATCCCGGTCAAGACGCGGCCCTGTTGAACCGCCCTTGCCTGTTCCGGGGAGAGATCCAGAGCCGGGATGTCGTCCAGCCCTGCCTCTATCGGCAAGATAATGTCTTCTTGGGCGGCTCCTTGGCCGAATGCATTCAGTTTGTCTAGCGAAATCGCGCTTTTTAGGGCGAACGGCCCGGCACGCGTGCGGCGCAGCATCGAAACATGCCCAACGGTCCCAAGCGCATGCGCGATGTCACGCGCTAGGCTGCGGATATATGTGCCTTTGGAAACGTCGGCGGTGAGTGTGACCGCATTCAACAGGTCGTCATGCTGAATGAAAGATTCTAGAACGCCAGTCACCGCAGTTGAAGCACGTTCAACATGACCGACGGAAAGGTCGTGGACCGTCACTGCGCGCGACTTCATTTCAATGACTTCACCTGCCCGCGCACGGTCATAGGCACGCTTTCCATCTATTTTAATGGCAGAATAAGCGGGTGGAATTTGCTCTATCTGACCAGTAAAATTTGGAAGAACAGCCGCCAACTCCTTCATAGTCGGACGATGGTCAGACGTAGCAACAATCTGCCCTTCCGCGTCCAGGCCGCTGGTTTCTGTCCCAAAACTTATCGTAAAATCATACGTCTTGGATGCATCAAGCATGCGCCCGCATAATTTGGTCGCTTCGCCCAAGGCGATGGGCAGCACGCCAGTTGCGAGTGGATCAAGTGTGCCGCTGTGCCCGACCTTCACCTTGCCAAAGCCAGCGCTACGCAAATTCCGCTTTACGGCTGCAACCGCCTGCGTTGAGCCGAGCCCGAGCGGTTTATCAAGGATGATCCAGCCATGCATGCTGACCTATCGTCCTGCCCGCGCCTCATTAAAATGTTTGCGGCACATCGCAACATAGCGATCGTCGCCACCGATTTCGGTTTGCGCGCCATCAACTACGGCTTTGCCAAATTCATCCACGCGTAAGTTCATTGTCGCTTTACGACCGCAATCGCAAACGCCTTTCAACTCGATCAAATTGTCTGCGATCCCAAGAAGTGCAGCTGAACCGGGGAACAACTCACCCTGAAAATCGGTGCGCAGGCCATAGCATACCACCGGAATGCCCGCCTTGTCCGCAAGGCTGGCCGCCTGCCATACCTGCTCCTTTGACAAAAACTGCGCTTCATCAATCAGCACACAGGCCAAAGGTATTTCCTGATGCTGGGAAAGCACTGCCTTTTCAATATCAGTAGTGGATTCAAACCGGCTTGCGTTACCTGCGAGGCCAATACGCGAGCTAATCGCGCCAAAGCCCGGCCTATCATCAATCGCTGCGGTCCAAAGCATTACCGTCATGCCGCGCTCGCCATAATTGAACGCCGCCTGCAACAATGTGGACGATTTGCCAGCGTTCATCGATGCATAATAGAAATACAGCTTTGCCATTACGCAGCGTCGCCAGCTTGATCGGTCGCCTCATCCTCCGTCAGGTCCTGCTGAACCTTTGGCTGCGACAATAAACCTTCGATATGGGTTGCTTGGTCAAAACTATCGTCCGCGAGGAATTTCAGCTTCGCAGCGTATTTCATGCTCACACGGGCAGCGACTTCCTTCTGGAAAAACGCTGTGTTGGTGCGCAGAGCCTTAAGGACGACAGCTTCGTTCACCCCAAGCAACGGTTTAATGAACGCTGTCGCGTGCCGCAAATCAGGCGACATCCGCACTTCAGTTACGCTGACACTATGGCTGTTGAGGATATCGTCATGCACCTCTCCACGCGCAAGCAGTTCCGACAATATATGCCGGAATTGCTCACCTACGCGAAGAAGGCGGACAGAGCGGCCCTCAGGACCTGTATCGTTATGCTTAGCCATAATTCTCGACTCTCAGGACCGAGCTAAAATCACAACGTCCGTTCACGCTCCTCGATCTCAAAGACTTCAAGCATGTCGCCTGCCTTGACATCGTTGGTATCCGCCAAGACGACACCACATTCGAGGCCAGCTCGGACCTCGTCGATATTGTCCTTGAAGCGGCGCAGCGATGCAATCGTGGTTTTGGACACAATGACGTCTTCGCGGGTAAGACGCGCGTACAGGCCCTTTTTGATGATGCCTTCTGTGACCAAAAGACCAGCAGCCTTGTCGCGCTTGCCCGATTTGAAGACATCTTTGACTTCGGCACGCCCAACGACGGTTTCGATAATTTCTGGCCCCAATTCGCCCGCCATTTCCTTGGCGATGTCTGCGGTCAGGTGATAGATCACGTCGAAATATTTCAGACGTACGCGGTCACGCTTGGCCAAGGCGGCTGCCTTGGCGTTTGGACGCACGTTGAAACCGATAAGTGGCGCATTCGACGCTGCGGCAAGCAACATATCGGATTCGGTGATGCCACCAACGCCCGCCAACAATACGCGGACCTTGATATCGTCGGTCGAGATATTGTTGAGCGCGGTAACGATCGCTTCGACCGAACCTTGCACATCGCCCTTGATAACCACCGGATATTCCATCGCACGCGTGGCGGACAGATTATCAAACAGATTTTCAAGATTTGGTGTGACCTGCGCCGTGCGGACTTTGGTCGACTGTTCCTTACGGTACAATGCAACTTCACGCGCACGCGCCTCGTTTTCAACCACCGTAAGAACGTCGCCTGCCGATGGAACACCGGTCAGGCCAAGCACTTCAACAGGTGTCGCCGGGCCAGCTTCCGAAACTTGCTGCCCCTTGTCGTTTATCAAAGCCCGAACCTTGCCGCTTTGTGCGCCGACAACGAAGATATCGCCGCGCTTCAGCGTACCGCGCTTCACAAGCACGGTTGCGACAGCCCCGCGGCCCTTGTCCAATTGGGCTTCCACCACGACGGCTTCAGCTGCGCGATCGGGATTGGCCTTCAATTCCATGACTTCTGCCTGCAAAGCCAGTTTTTCAAGCAAGGTATCAAGCCCGGTTTTCTTGAGCGCCGAAACTTCGACGTCCTGAACTTCACCGCCCATAGCTTCCACAACAACTTCATGCTCAAGCAAACGCTCACGCACCTTTTGCGGATTTGCGCCTTCCTTATCGACCTTATTGATCGCAACGATCATCGGCACATTCGCAGCCTTAGCATGCTTAATGGCTTCAATCGTCTGCGGCATCAGGCCGTCATCGGCTGCGACGACCAAGATCACAATATCGGTTACCGAGGCACCCCGTTGACGCATTTGCGTGAACGCTTCGTGCCCTGGGGTATCGAGGAAGGTGATGACAGAGCCATCCTTTGCCTTCACCTGATACGCGCCAATATGCTGCGTAATTCCACCAGCTTCGCCAGCTACAACATTTGCACCGCGCAAGGCGTCCAAAAGCGATGTCTTACCGTGGTCGACATGCCCCATCACGGTCACGACCGGAGGACGTGACTTCATCGTTTCGGTCGCGTCTACGTCTTCATCATGAGCGATATCAATGTCGGCATCCGACACGCGTGTGATGTTATGGCCAAACTCTTCGACGAGCAATTCTGCGGTATCTTGGTCGATGGTTTCGTTGATCGTGACGGGCATGCCCATCTTGAAAAGCGCCTTAACAAGATCGCTGCCCTTTTCCGCCATACGGTTAGCAAGTTCCTGCACCGTGATGGTTTCGGGCACGACCACATCGCGTGTTTGCTTGACCTGCGCCTGACGGTTGCCTCCGCCGTGCGAACGCTTTTCTTTTTCACGCGCACGCTTCAGCGCCGCGAGCGAACGCGCGCGGGCGCCATCATCGCCTTCAAGCGCGCGCGTAACGGTTAGCTTGCCCGATTGGCGGCGGTCATCTGCTGCGCCGCGCGTTGGGCGTTGCGGAGCTTTTTTAACGTCTTCACGCTCACGCTCAGGGCGCTTTGGCGCTTCAACCGGCGTAAAGCGACGCGGCGCTGGAGTGGCACCGTCCTTGTTTGTGTCTTCGGCGACTGGCTCCACTGGAGCAGTTACGACCGGTACGATCGCTTCTGCAACAGGTGGTGGAGGCGGCGTAGCTGCGGCTTCCTCACGGTTTGCTTGGGCGCGCTGACGTTCTTCGTCTGCGCGTTGAGTGCGTTGTTCAGTTTCGCGGCGGCCGCTTTCTTCAAGCATTGAAAGGCGCGCTTCTTCGGCCTCGCGCAGCAGCTTTGCCTGACGCTCCTGACGGCTGAGCATGTCATTGCCGGTCGGACGTGGCGCGGGTGCCACGGGCGCTGGTGCGGCAACAACAGGCGCGGCAGCAGGCGGCGGAGGAGGTGCAGCAACTTCCGGCTCGGGTGCGTAACCTGGCTTGCCGACGAGACGCTTGCGTTTCACCTCAACCACAACCTTGTTGGTGCGGCCATGGCTAAAGGTCTGTTTGACTTCGCCCGACTCCAGCGAGCGGCTCAAAGTGAGCGGCTTGCGCGTCAAAGTCGGCTTATTATTGGTATCATCACTCATCGAAACAGAACCCGTCCTTACTCAGTCAATTGCGGAGATGTCAGCGTCATTGCCCCGCAAGTCCACTGCCGAAGCAGCGGAATCCTGAGGCGCATTACTGCATCCTTTGAAATTTAGCCAGCGTCCAAGATGATGCATCACCCTGTCCGCCGCTTTTTGGTTAATCAACGCGACATGCACAGCATTCTGCCGCCCAAGCGCCGCCGAGAGTGCATCTCGGTCTACTGGCAGTTTCAAACCGCCCTTTCCAGAACCTTCGGCACCCTCACCGACCCGCCATGCTTGGTCACGTTTACCACTGCCATCGGCACTGGCGTCGGAAGCGTGCAGCAACAGCCGTACCTGCCCGCTGCGCGATGCGGAATCGATCTTCTCTGCCCCCAAGATAAGGTGCCCTGCCCGCGCTTCCAACCCCAACCGATCGAGAAACGCTTTTTCCAAGCCGCGATCAATGCGGCCAGTTAGGTCATCGATAATGTCGATTTTGTCAGTTTTGAACGCGCGACGTAGCAAGCCGGCAAGCTTGCCCTTGGTGAGCGCTTTAGACAATTCTTCACCAGACACGCCAATCCATGCACCACGGCCAGGCGCCTTGGCGAACAAATCGGGCGCAATGCTGCCATCGGGGCCGAGGGCAAGCCGGATGAGCTGGGCGCGAGTCCCATGCTCACCTGACAATATGCACTTCCTTATTGGGGAGTGTCGGTTCTCATTGAGAGTCGTCCGCTGCAATCGCGTCCTCCTCTTCGAACCAATGTGCGCGGGCAGCCATGATGATCTCATTGCCCTGATCTTCCGACAGACCAAAAACCGCCAGAATGCCGGCCTTGTCTTCCGTACGGTTACGGCGCATCTCACGATCGCTGCGTTCGTTACGGCGTGGTTCGCGTGCCTTTTGAATAAGCTCGTCGGTAGCCAAGTCAGCAAGATCGTCGAGCGTCTTGATGCCAGCCTTGCCCAGAACCACCAGCATCGCTTCGGTCAAGATTGGCAATTCCGCAACGGCATCTTCCACGCCCAATTCGCGGCGTTCGGCTCGGTTAGCCTCCTCGCGACGATCCAACGCTTCTTGTGCACGGCTTTGGAGTTCTTCGGCCAGACCTTCATCAAAGCCCTCGATTGCCGCGATTTCCGACGGATCGACATAAGCGACTTCTTCGAGTTCGCTAAAGCCTTCGGCGACCAGCAACTGGGCAAGTGTTTCATCAACGTCCAACTCTTGCTGGAACATTTCGGAACGCTCGACAAATTCCTTCTGCCGCTTCTCGCTCGATTCCGCTTCGGTCATGATGTCGATACCACGGCCAGTCAGCTGTGATGCGAGACGGACATTCTGTCCGCGACGGCCAATCGCAAGGCTTAATTGATCGTCAGGAACAACAACTTCGATGCGGCCTTCTTCTTCGTCGATCACAACGCGGCTCACCGTTGCTGGCTGAAGCGCATTTACGATGAAAGTTGCGGTATCTTCCGACCATGGAATGATGTCGATCTTTTCGCCCTGCATTTCCTGCACGACGGCCTGAACGCGACTACCTTTCATACCGACGCATGCGCCGACCGGGTCAATGCTGCTGTCGTGGCTGATCACACCGATCTTAGCGCGGCTGCCCGGGTCGCGAGCGGCGGCCTTGATTTCGATGACCCCGTCATAGATTTCGGGAACTTCCTGCGCGAACAATTTCTTCATGAAATCAGGATGCGCGCGGCTCAAAAGAATTTGTGGGCCGCGATTTTCGCGCTGCACCTTCATGATAAGCGCACGGACGCGATCACCACCGCGCACAACTTCACGAGGGATCTGCTGGTCGCGGCGGATAACGCCCTCTGCCCGGCCAAGATCGACGACAACATGGCCAAACTCGACCGATTTCACCACACCTGTGATAATCTCGCCTGTACGATCCTTGAACTCTTCAAACTGGCGCTCGCGCTCTGCATCGCGCACCTTTTGAAAGATGACCTGCTTTGCCGATTGTGCATCGATGCGACCAAGGTCAACTGCGGGCAACGGGTCGACGATGAAGTCGCCGACAACGGCGCCCTTTTGCAACTTGTCGGCCTGCTTCAAGTCAACTTGTTTGAAATAATCTTCGACATTTTCAACGACTTCAACAACGCGCCACAAGCGCAGGTCGCCCGTCTGGGTATCCAGCTTCGCACGAATGTCATTTTCGGCACCATAACGCGCACGCGCGGCGCGTTGAATAGCTTCTTCAAGCGCTTCTATAACAATCGACTTGTCGATCATCTTTTCGGTGGCGACCGCATTGGCAATTGCAAGCAATTCGGCCTTGTTGGCGGCAATACTACTGGCCATGTTCTTAATCTTCCTGTGCTTCGTCGTGAATGGGTTCGGCTTCTACTTCGTCCGCCCCATCGCTGTTGATGGGGGCAGTCGACGCAATCAACCGGTCTGTCAAGAGCAGCTTGGCATGGCCAAGTGCGGAAAATGGGAATGTCAGCCGTCCGGCCTTGCGGTCATCGACATGGATTTCTTCGCCGTCCACACCGGCAAGGTCACCACGAATATTCTTGCGGCCATCCATTGGCTCGCTGAGTTCAATCTTCGCCTCATGTCCTACCCAGTCGGCGAAATCCGCCAAGCGCGTCAGTGGCCGGTCGATGCCAGGTGAACTGACTTCAAGGCGATATGCCTCAACAATGGGGTCAAGCTCGTCAAACAGGTCGGAGATCCGATGCGAAAGCGCCGCACAATCGTCAATATTCAACTGCCGTGTTTCGGGACGTTCTGCCATCACCTGCAAGGTCGGCTCATCGCTACCTTGTGCTCCATTAGAAAACCACGCCACGCGAACTAACGAAAAGCCAAGCGCTTTCGCCTCAGGGGCAATCAAACTGCTCAGTTTATCCAGATCAGGCACATTCAGTCTTTCTTATACGACATGCAATGACTTTCAGCGCCGGCCCCAGTGGCGCCAGCCCTTCCAAGTTCTCACAATGTAAGGATGCCGTTGGTATAGTGCGGAAGCCTTTCCTATGCAAGCCTCTTGCACATAGGGGTCTGAATTCCCAACTATCTCAGGCACAAATAATAGGAGCACTTATTAATGTCGAAATTGTCTTTCCTGCTTGGCGCGTCATTTCTAGCTGCAGCCTGCCAACCTTCGGTCTGTGACGCCGCCCCCACCGACACCAGCGGGAAGCCTTTTGACGTCGCAGTCGTTGCGGATTTCGATCAGCCATGGGCGATGACGTTTGTTCCCAACACGCCATATGCCCTTGTGACCGAAAAGAAGGGCAATCTAAAGCTGTGGCAAAATGAAGGCCCTGTTGTGGATGTTGATGGCGTTCCTGCGGTTGCCTATGGCGGCCAAGGGGGCCTTGGTGACGTCATTCTCCACCCAGACTTTGCCAAAAACAAACTTGTCTATCTCAGCTTTGCCGAAGCGGGTGAAGGTGGGTTTGGCGCGGCAGTGGCAAGAGGCAAGCTTACCATTGCAGGCGGCAAAGCTGCCTTAAGCGATGTTCAAATAATCTGGCGGCAGGAACCAAAGGTCTCGGGTCAAGGCCATTTTGGCCATCGTCTCGCTTTCGGGCCGGATGGCATGCTGTATATCAGCAGCGGCGAGCGGCAGAAATTCGACCCTGCTCAGGATCTCAACCAAAATCTTGGTAAAATTGTTCGGTTGACCGACAGCGGGGTGGTTCCATCGGATAATCCTTTTTACGACCAAGGCCGCGTAAAATCGCAAATTTGGTCTTACGGCCATCGCAATCCGCTTGGCATCGCCTTTGATACGCAAGGCAGATTATGGAACCAAGAAATGGGGCCCGCCGGTGGTGATGAATTGAACCTTGTTAAAAAGGCAGCCAATTACGGCTATCCTTTTGTCTCCAATGGCAATCATTATGACGGTCGCGATATTCCAGACCATGCAACAGGTGACGGCTTTGAAGCGCCCAAAGTGTTCTGGAACCCCGCCATATCTCCTGCTGGCCTTATGATTTATTCAGGCGACATGTTCAAAGAGTGGAAGGGCAGCGCATTTCTTGGCGGTCTTGGCGCAAAGGCGCTGGTGCGGGTTAAGCTGGATGGCGAAAATGCCACCAAAGCCGACCAATGGGATATGGGCGCGCGCATCCGCGAAGTAGAACAGGGCCCTGATGGCGCTATCTGGTTGCTTGAGGATGAGTACCGCGGTTCAGAAGGACGCTTGTTGAAACTGACGCCGAAGAAGTAGCAGATACTGCGGCGACGCCTCAAGGCGCCGCCGTCACCGTTCCTGTAAGATCCGCAAGGAAAGATCGTACGCGCTTGGCATTCATGCCCAAATCACTTAGCCCGACGCGGCTGACAGAGCGCATATCGACAATGCTCCCTTCACCCGTGTCAGATGGACGTACCCGCAATACGACATCATCTTTAAACTGAAAAAATGCGCTGGTTTCAGTCGCTTCCAGCCGGCCTTCTGCGGGCAGAGAAATTGCAATGTCCCAATTACGTGCTTTTGCGAGGCGTTCCGCCTTGGCAATAACCATTGCCACAGGTTCATTAATGCGAACCGAACGAATGTCGCCATAGCCCTTTTGATGGACAACGCCCCAACGCTGCTGTGGAGTAAGGCCGCGCATTTTCAAATCATCCGCGCCAGGGACATTATCCAGATTGTCCGCACGCAGCTGCAATGTTTTAAAGGCTGGCGGATCAGCAAGATCGGTGGATACATCATGAATGGCAGGCACGGTAAGTGCCTTGACAAGAAACGTTCCTACCCATCCCACATAGATTAACGCAACAAGCATACCAACCCAACGGCGTGCGCGCGGTGGTGGCGCAACAGACCTACGCAAGCGCCATGCTTGAAACAGGCCAATCAGAATAGCGCCAATGCCTAACAGAAAAGCAAAAAAAACGCCCTTGAGACCGGAGGTATACTCCCAGAACCCCCAACCTGTTCCAACAGCGGAAACCAAGCCCCAGACAAACGCACCTATCCCGGCAATCAAAACCAAATAACCAGCATAATCTTTTTTGATACGCGCAGGCTGTGCGAATTGGTCTTGCGCAGGTGACATAGTCGCCCCTGATGTGTCTTGGGGCACGTCTTGATCTTTCACCATGTCGTCTCCTGCGTAACAAAACCATATAAAAAGTACATGCTAATGTATGTTTGCCATAAAGGCAATTTACCGCCGCCTATATTATTGGTGGTGTTATATATTGGATTGGACAAAATGGATCTGCGATGACAGGGCGCGGCGATAACATTCCCACGCTCCAGCAATTCAACAGGCCAAAACATGATTCAGTTCTCGCCCCTAACCGGCACATCTGCAGATGCGTTGAACGCGCTGTTGGATGACGCATTTGGAACTGACCGGCATATGCGCACCGCCTATTTGCTGCGCAAAGGCATGACCGCTATTGATCATCTGTCCTTTGCCATATTAGATAGCGGCGCCCTTGTCGCAAGCATCCAGTGTTGGCCCGTCCGCGTGGATACGACTGCCTTAATCTTGGTAGGACCAGTTGCAGTTGCTACCCATTTCCAGAACAGCGGGCATGGCAAGCAACTGATGCAATTGATGCTGGACGCTGCAACGCCGCAAGACCCGCCAATGGTGATGATTGGCGATCCCGAATATTATGGCCGTTTTGGTTTTGAGGCCGAGGGCACATCTGGCTGGACCTTGCCGGGCCCTTGGGAACCAAGGCGTTTGCTTCTGCGCAATAGCAATATGGTTGCCTTGCCAACGCACGGCATGCTTGGGCCAACTGACTAAGCTTTGACGATCGCTAGCTTTGCACCTATCGCGTTCCCATGCCTTATGAAGCACCTGATCTAGCAAAGCTTACACTGTCCGATATTACGGAACTTGTTGCGGCGCGAAAATTGCCGCCGGTGGAAAGCTGGGAGCCCGCCAATACGGGCGACAGCGAAATGCGGATCGCGTCGGACGGCAAATGGTTTCATCAGGGCGGCGAAATTACGCGACCTGCAATGATCCGCGCTTTTTCCAGCCTGTTGCGCCGAGATGCCGATGGACAGCATTGGCTTGTGACGCCGCAGCAAAAGCTTTCGATCATCGTTGATGATGTGCCATTCATTGCTGTCGAGCTGCAAAGTGAAGACGAAGGCCAAAACCGCACTCTGGCGTTCCGCTTGAACAGCGATGACCTGGTTTTCGCTGATGCCGATCACGCTATCGAGATACGCAACGGGCTGTTATATTTGTATGTACGGGAAGGCCTATGGGCAAAGCTTGCGCGTCCAGTATATTACGAGCTGGCCAATTTGGCGCTGGCAGAAAACCCAGAATTTCCCTGTATTTGGAGCAAAGGTGCCCAATTTTATCTGGCTGCTCCTGCATGAATTGGCGTTCACGGCTGCATTTGGCTCTTGACCCAGCGCTCAGCATTGAAATCGAGGACGAACGTTACCTGGGTTCAAAAGGCCACCGTGCGGCTGCCGTGCTGATAGCCATTACCGACAGGCCGGAGCCGGGCGTTATCCTTACCCAGCGCCCGACTTGGTTGCGCAGCCATGCAGGTCAAGTGGCGTTCCCGGGCGGCAAGGTCGACGACGGAGATGAAAACAATATTGCCGCTGCTTTGCGTGAGGCACATGAAGAATTGAACCTTCCACCCACCCAAGTTGACGTGATCGGCGTGGCCGATACTTATGTTTCTGGAAGCGGATACAGCATCTCACCTGTTGTCGGCGTCATTCCTCCAGACCTTCCGTTGCAAGCCAATCCCGAAGAAGTAGAAGACTGGTTTGAGGTTCCTCTTGCCTTTCTATTTGATCCTGCCAATTCGATTAAAAAACAAGCGGCTTGGAATGGGCAACAGCGAAGCTATTATGATATTCAATGGGGCAATCGGCGCATATGGGGCGTGACGGCAGGGATAATTGCCAATCTGGTGCGACGACTGCCATGATAGGCACCAACCTTCCCGATGCCGAATGGCAGCATGCCGAAGGCTTGAAAAAGGTGTTGGCTGTACTGGGCGATGCCTATGGCGGTCCGCGATATGTGGGCGGCGCAGTGCGCGATACGTTGCTGGGATTGCCGGTCGCAGATGTTGATATTGCCACGGCTTTAGAGCCAATGGACGTCATCGACAGGTTGGAAGCAGGCGGCATAAAGGCAATCCCCACCGGCATTGAACATGGCACCGTCACCGCAGCAATCGATGGCAAAAATTACGAAATAACCACCTTGCGCCGCGATGTTGCAACGGACGGACGCCGCGCGACCGTGGCCTTTGCCACAGACTGGCGTGAGGATGCGGCACGGCGTGATTTTACGATCAACGCCCTATATGCGGAGCCCAAAAGTGGAGAAATATTTGATTATTTCAATGGTTTAGAAGATTTGCAAGCGCGCAAGTTACGGTTCATTGGCAATGCAAATCAGAGGATCGCCGAGGATTTTCTGCGCATATTGCGCTATTTCCGGTTCCTCGCCCGATATGGAAGCGGGCAGCTGGACGCCGACGCAATTGCAGCATGCGCACAAGGCGCGCACGGCCTGACCGCTTTGTCGCGTGAACGCATCGCGCAGGAACTTACCCGCATTTTAAGTTTAAGAGACCCTGTCCTATCCATTGAACTGATGATCACGCACGGTATCTTTACACCGTTCCTGCCAGAACTTTCCGGCAACGCAGCCAATGATTTGCAGAGCCTCATTAAGCGCGAACAACAATTTGCACAGGTTGTCTCACTCCCCGCGCGGTTTCTTGCACTTCTGAACCGCGATGCTGTGGCTGTCGATAAAGTTGCGGCACGGTTGAAGCTGTCCAACAAACTGCGTGAAGGTCTCGTGCAGAGACTAACTGCGCCTCCCCCGCAACCTGACAATATCCGTGCCACTGCCTATCATGCTGACATCGGAACCGCGCGCGACGTGGTGATGCTGTTCGGCACAGATAGCGCTATTCCAGAATGTCTCGCGCAGTTGCAGCAATGGGAAATCCCAAGCTTAAATGTTAAAGGCGGGGACCTCATAAAATTGGGTCTGACAGCAGGGCCATTGGTCGCAAAAACGCTGCAAGCTATTGAAGCTGACTGGATTGATGAAGGCTTTCCCGACATCCAACGCCAAAATGAACTGGCGTCTCAGACGGTACATGCCGCCTTGTCAGAAACCAAAAACGCGTAAGCATTTTGTCGCTTAAGGGCCGAGAACCTTAAGGCCCAGCCCCCTCACTGCGTTCAATATCAGATATCAGTCGAATTGATTGTTTCTGGGAAAGCCCTGTGGAGGCAAACGGCCAGCGGCGCCGCGTGCAACGCGCCACAAGGACATATCATTCTCCGTCCGCATCCTCCCGCTATCGCCACCCATAGCCCAGCTAAGGCCTTCGCTCATGCGGAAGCAAATAGCATCGGCAAGACCGCCATCCTTGTAGCGTTGCAAAGTTACGCCCTGCCCTTTGGACATTTCGGGTATCTCAGTCATCGGGAAAACAACAAGTTTGCGGTTATCGCCCACCACCGCGACATATTGATCACGCAATACAGCCTCATCAGCGGTTTCCGACGGTGCAAGACGCACGACTTTCAATCGCGTGCCAGGCTTGAGTGTTACCACGCCACGTCCCTTGCGCGTCTCGGCCACGACATCGCTCATCCGCGCAATAAAGCCCTTGCCCGTTGTCGCGGCCAGCAGCATGCGCCCGTCGGGCACAGCAGTGAAGACGGCGATAATGTCATTACCCGTCTCGATATCGATCATGGTGCTTACCGGTTCGCCAAAACCGCGTGCACCAGGAAGCTTATCCGCGCCCAAGGTGTAAAAACGGCCATTGGCCGTTGCGATCAGTATCTTGTCCGTGGTCTGCGCGTGGAAAGCAAAGGCAGGGCCATCACCCTCCTTGAATTTAAAGTCGGCGCGTGCAGATAAGTCGGCGTGGCCCTTCATCGCCTTGATCCAGCCGCGCTTTGACATGATGACGGTCACAGGCTCGCGTTCAACAAAAGCCTCAAGCGAAATTTCGCGCGCTTGGCCAGCTTCTTCAAGGCTAGTACGGCGGCGGCCAAGCTCGGTTTCTTCGGCGTAGCTCTTGCGCAACGCGTCTAAGTCTTTTTTCAAACGCTTTTTCTGGAGCGCGGGGCTTTCAAGTAACTTCACCAGCCCTTCGCGCTCGGCCTGCAGCCCTTCAAGCTCGCGCCGAAGCTCCATTTCCTCAAGCCTGCGCAGCGACCGAAGCCGCATGTTGAGGATTGCCTCTGCCTGCCGGTCATTCAATTGGAACTCGGCCATCATAACAGGCTTTGGCTCATCTTCGGTCCGGATAATCTCGATGATGCGATCAAGATTGAGATAGGCAATGATATAGCCTTGCAGCAGCTCAAGCCGGGAATCGATTTTTTCAAGCCGGTGCTGCGACTTGCGCACCAGCACTTCAATTTGGTGCTTCAACCAGCGGAGCAGCACTTCGCCCAAGCCCATGACCTTTGGCGTGCGGTCTGCGTCCAAAACGTTCATGTTCAAAGAAAAACGGGTTTCCAAATCCGTCAGGCGGAACAGAGCATTTTTGAGGTCTTCGGGGTCAACATTCCGGCTTTTTGGCACCAGCACGATGCGCACATGCTCGTCACTTTCGTCCCGAATATCGTCGAGAATAGGCAGCTTTTTATCGGCGATTAGTTGCGCAATCTGCTCGATCAATTTGCCTTTTTGGACCTGATAGGGAATTTCGGAGACGACAAGCTGCCATGAACCGCCGGTCAGCTTTTCGACGCCCGTTGGTTCCCAAGCGCCGTCCTGCCAGCCGTTCGAGAAACGGGCACGCACCCGCATCGCGCCGCGTCCGCTGGCATAAGCAGCGCTGATAACGGCGCGGCTATCAACCAGCACCCCGCCAGTTGCGAAGTCGGGCCCGCGCACAATATCCATCAGTTGTTCGTGGCTGGCTTGTGGCTCATCGATTAACAGCATCGCGGCATCAATGATTTCTGCTGCATTGTGCGACGGAATGCTTGTCGCCATACCCACTGCAATGCCGCTAGCTCCATTGGCCAGCAAATTCGGGAACAGGCCCGGCATAACCTCTGGCTCTTCATCTTCGCCATTATAGGTCGGCCGAAAATCGGTCGCGTTTTCATCAAGCCCGTTCATGAGCTCAATAGCAGTGCGGGTTAGGCGCGCCTCTGTATATCGATAGGCAGCAGCATTATCACCATCGATATTACCGAAATTCCCCTGCCCATCGACCAACGGATACCGCAACGAAAAAGTCTGCGCGAGGCGAACCATCGCGTCATATACCGACTGATCGCCATGCGGGTGATATTTACCAATCACATCACCGACAACGCGCGCGCATTTTTTATAACCGCTTGCCGGGTCAAGTTTCAGAAGGCGCATGGCCCAAAGCAAACGCCGGTGAACAGGCTTAAGTCCGTCGCGCAAATCGGGCAGCGAACGCGCCGTTATCGTCGACATAGCGTAGATTAAATACCGCTCAGAAAGCGCCGCATCGAAAGGCGCATCGACTATTGCATCAAACGGATCTTCTTCGGGAGCGTCAATTATTTCGGACATATTAGTCCCGATAGCGAGCCATTCTGCTGTCGCAAAGCAGCGATTTCAGCAATCCACAGCTAAATGTAATTTTTCGAATATATTCGAATGTATGGGCGTTGCCGCAAAGCCACACATCCATGGCAAAATATTTCAATATTAAGACTTTACTGGAACTTATCGCGTCAAAGTGCCAGATTCACGCCAGCATACGAAATTTACGTGTAAATCGAGGAAATAAAATGAAGAACCTTAAGCTCATTTCAGCACTAGCGGTGACAGTTTCGTCCACTGCTCTCTTTGTAGCTGCCGCAAACCCAGCCTTTGCTCAAGACAGCGCACCGCAAAGTTCGGCCGTTGAAGAAGCAACTGGTGCAGACGCCATTATCGTCACCGGCACGCGCCGTACCGACCGTACCGTGGCGGACAGCACAGTTCCTGTTGACGTCATTTCGGCGGAAGCTTTGTTAAACAGCGGCCAAACCGAAACAAACAAATTGCTGAACCAACTCGTCCCTTCATTCAACTTCCCGCAGCCGTCGCTCACTGATGGAACGGACTCTCTGCGTCCAGCAACACTGCGCGGCCTTGCGCCCGATCAGGTTCTGGTGCTGATTAACGGTAAGCGCCGTCACCAGTCGGCGCTCGTGAACTTGAACGGTTCTGTTGGCCGTGGGTCTACCGCAGTCGATCTCAACACAATTCCGCCATTGGCCATTGAACGCATCGAAGTGCTGCGTGATGGTGCAGCTTCGCAATATGGTTCCGATGCTATTGCTGGCGTCATCAACGTGCAGTTGAAAAAAGGCATGGGCGGCCGCGCGCAGGCGACGTTTGGCAAATATATCACTAAGATGGAAGATGTTGGTCAAGTTGGCTCCGTGTCGTTGACGACTGGATTGTCTGACAACCCAACCATTTCCTACACGGGCGAAGACCGCAAACGGAACGACGGTGACACATATACATTCGCGTCGAACTTTGGCCTGCCATTGGGTGAAAGCGGCTATGTGAACCTTACAGCCGAATATAAAGACCGTTCGCCCACCAACCGTTCCGGTCCAGATATCCGCCGCAACTACTTCGCTGCTGGCGATCCACGCGAAGCAACCTTTAACCGTTATGCCCACCGTTATGGTGATGGTGTATCAAAAGACCTGAACTTCTTCGTGAACGCAGGTTATGAGTTTTCCGATACTGCCGAATTCTATACATTCGGCAGCTATGGCGTCCGCGATGGTAATGGCGCAGGTTTCTACCGCCGCTCGTCCGACGTACGTAACCGCGATTGGGCAGCTTCGACCACCACATTCGTTCCAATCTATGCCGACGGCTTCTTGCCGTTGATCGCCAGTAACATTGTCGATATTTCTGCTGCGGCGGGCCTTCGTGGTGCCACAGGCGGATGGGACTATGACCTCTCGGCTGTCTACGGATCGAACCGTTTGGATTACACCATTGAAAACACGGTCAATACGTCGCTCGGCGGCGTAGCAAGCGCCCGCCGGTTCGATTCCGGCGGACTTCGGTCCGGCCAGACATCGATTAACCTCGATATGCGCCGTGATTTGGACATCGGCATCGGTAAGAGTGTTTCTTTTGCTTTTGGTGGCGAATACCGTAACGAAAACTACAAGATCGTTGCTGGCGAACTACAAAGCTACGTCAATGGACCATTTTCAGCAGCGCCATTCAACGCTGCTGGTGGCGCCCAGGTGTTTCCCGGTTTCCGTCCGGCCAACGAAACCGACGTATCGCGTAACAGCTTTGCTGGTTATGCCGAACTAGACGCTGATCTCACTGACCAATTGACGCTTCAATTGGCTGGCCGTTATGAACATTTTAGCGACTTTGGCGACACCATCAACGGTAAAGCAGCTGCGCGTTTTGAAGTGATTGATGGCGTTGCCTTGCGTGGTTCGGTTTCAACCGGCTTCCGCGCGCCGAGCCTTGCGCAACAATCCTTTGCAGCTACCTCCACCAACAATGTCGGCGGGGTCTTGATTGAAATCGGAACATTCCCTGTTTCATCGCCAGTTGCTATCGCTTTGGGTGCACAGCCTCTCAAGCCAGAGAAATCTATCAATCTGGGCGCAGGTGTTACTTTTACGCCATTTAGCCGACTGAGCATCACTGCGGATTATTACAATATCAAAATTAACGACCGTATTACGCTAACTGAAAACCTTCAGGGTACAGACGTTCTGGCGTTACTGACCACAGCAGGCGTCACTGGCGTTAGCTCGGCACGCTTCTTCATTAATGGTATCGATACGAAGACCTCGGGTCTCGATATTGTCGCAAGCTACCGCGTACCCGAATTCGGTCTCGGCCAATTCCGGGTGAGCGTGGGTTATAATCTGAACGATACAAAAATCTCGGATCGCCGAGTATTTTCTGGCTTCACCGCACAGCGCCTATTCGCACGCCAGGAGAGCTTCCGTCTCACAGAGGGCCAACCCAAGAACAAGCTCAATGTTGGCCTTGATTGGGATTATAACAATGTTGGCATGACTTTGCGCACCAACCGTTATGGTGAAGTGTTCCTGCCAAGCGGCTTCTCAACGTCGGCAAACAACAACAATATCGCGCTTGCGCCCGGTAGTGTTCCAGGTGACATCTTCTTGTCGCCAAAATGGGTTACAGATCTTGAGTTCCGCTTTAAGCCTGTGGAGTCTGTTTCAATAGCATTTGGTGCAAATAACCTGCTCGATACCTATCCCGATCGCCTGCCATTTGGCACCGTGGATGGCGTGAACTATGGCTTTAACAATTCGTTCCTGCCGTACAGCTCGCAATCGCCATTCGGTTTCAGCGGACGTTTTCTTTATGGTCGTGTGTCGATCGATTTTTGAACCCTTAAGAACTTCAACAGGAAGGGCGCGGCGTAAAACCCGCGCCCTTCTTTTTTGCCACGCGTTTTGACGCCCAACGGTGCGCCTGCTAACGGGACCACGACTCCCGAACCAAGCAGAAAGCGTTTCTTATGATTCCACGTTATTCCCGCCCCGACATGGTCAAGATTTGGGAGCCGGAAAACCGTTTCCGCATCTGGTTTGAAATTGAAGCGCATGCAACGGATGCACTCGCCGAACGCGGCGTTGTGCCTGCTTCTGCGGCGCAGGCGTTGTGGACATGGTGGAATACCAACCCAACGATCGATGTTGCGGCAATTGACGCTATTGAGGCTGTGACCAAGCATGATGTAATCGCGTTTCTGACATGGGTCGCAGAACAAGTAGGCGACGAAGCGCGCTTCATGCATCAGGGCATGACATCCTCCGACGTTTTGGACACCTGCCTTGCTGTTCAGTTGACCCAAGCAACGGACATGTTGCTTGGGGACATGGATGCGCTGCTGGCCGCTATAAAGACCCGTGCAATGGAGCATAAATTCACGCCAACCATCGGCCGCAGCCATGGCATTCACGCAGAGCCTGTGACCTTTGGCATGAAACTGGCGCAAGCTTATGCCGAATTTGCCCGCGGTCGCGAACGTCTGGTCGCAGCCCGAGCCGAGATTGCGACCTGCGCAATTTCAGGCGCAGTCGGCACCTTCGCCAATATAGATCCTGAAGTTGAGGCACATGTTGCAGCCAAGCTTGGCCTTGCGGTGGAGCCCGTCTCGACTCAGGTCATTCCGCGCGACCGCCATGCGATGTATTTTGCGACGCTTGGTGTCATCGCATCGTCGATTGAACGCCTTGCGACCGAGGTGCGCCATTTGCAGCGCACCGAAGTGCTGGAGGCGGAGGAATATTTCTCGCCCGGTCAAAAGGGCAGCTCGGCCATGCCACATAAGCGCAACCCAGTGCTGACCGAAAATCTCACGGGTCTGGCGCGCATGGTCCGTGGCTATGTTACGCCAGCGCTCGAAAATGTCGCATTGTGGCATGAACGCGATATCAGCCATTCCAGCGTCGAACGTTATATCGGTCCTGATGCGACCATTACCCTCGATTTCGCGCTTGGACGTCTGACCGGCGTCATCGACAAGCTGCTCATCTACCCAGAGCGTATGCAGAAGAATCTGGATCGCATGGGTGGACTTGTCCATTCGCAGCGCGTGCTTTTGGCGCTGACTCAAGCCGGCATCAGCCGTGAGGACAGCTACCGTATCGTTCAGCGCAATGCGATGAAGGTGTGGGAATCTGACGGCGCAGAATCGCTGATGGAACTGCTTAAGGCTGACCCTGATGTCGCGGCCAAAATGACAGCGTCGGAAATCGAGGACCGGTTCAATCTCGACTATCACTTCAAGCATATCGATACGATTTTCGACCGCGTATTTAGCTGATTTTGCTGCGGCATTTCGTCATGCTTTCATGGATTACACACTAACCCCTACCCAAAGGGGGAAAGTTTCCATAAGATGAAAGTGAAAAGGAGAGGCCGCGCGATGCGATTTCTAAAAACGCTGCTTTGGGTGACGGTTATCGTTGGACTAGTTGTTTTTGCGACCAACAATTGGCAGCCCGTATCGCTCCGCTTGTGGGGCGGGCTTCGCCTTGACACCAAATTACCGGCCTTGGTGTTGGCGGCTTTTCTGCTTGGCTTTTTACCGGTCTACATTCTTCATCTTACGCAGGTCTGGCGGATGAAGCGGCGCATTCTTGTACTTGAAGGCAATCAGCGGAGCATTTCTGCTCCCCTGCCACCGCCTGTATCCACGCATCCAACGTACAAAGCCGGGGACCAGATATGACCAACCCGATCTTCGTAGCCATCGACACACCCTATCTGGACGACGCTTTGGAACTCACGCGCCGAATCAAAGGACAAGTGGGCGGCATAAAGCTTGGCCTAGAATTTTTTTGCGCGAACGGGCATCACGGCGTGCATGAGGTGCAGAAATTGGGCCTGCCCATTTTCCTCGACCTGAAATTGCACGATATTCCCAATACCGTCGCAAAGGCCATGCAGGCGATCAATACGCTTGAGCCTGCAATCGTTACCATTCATGCCGCGGGTGGCCGTGCGATGATGGAGGATGCCAAAGCTGCTGCAGGCTTGCATACCAAAGTGGTTGCAGTGACCGTACTGACCAGCCTTGACGATCATGACCTTAATCGCATTGGGGTATCCGATAACCCCGAGCTTCAGGTGGCCCGGCTTGCGGCGCTTGCGCAAGAAGCAGGCCTTGATGGCATCGTGTGTTCCGGTCATGAGGTAAAGGCCGCTAAAAAAGCATGGAAGGACGGTTTCTTCGTCGTTCCCGGCCTGCGCCCCGCTGGCGGAAGTGCCGAAGATCAGAAACGCACTGTGACGCCTAGGCAGGCCCGTGACGACGGGGCAAGCGTCTTGGTCATCGGGAGACCTATCACCAAGGCAGATAGCCCTGACGAGGCTGCACGGGCGATTATGGGCACCTTATAGCAGCTACGGCTCCTTCATCCAAGTTCAGCATGACGGGAGTGAAATGGTCGGCTATTGGGCCCAATATGAACACACAAATCAAAATTTGCGGCCTCAAAGACGAAGTGACGGTGGATGCCGCCGCCAAAGCGGGCGCTACCCATATTGGCCTCAATCTATATGAAAAAAGTCCGCGTTATGTCCCAATGGAAAAAGCTGCCGCTCTTCGAATGCGCGCGCCAGCCTCGCTAAAAGTTGTTCTATTGCTGGTGAACGCGGAGCCCGGTCTCACCGCCAAAGCGATTGAGGTCGTAAAGCCCGATATAGTGCAATTTCACGGCTCGGAAACCGCTATATGGCTCCGTACCCTGAAAAGCACCGTAGACATCGAAATTTGGAAAGCCTTTGGTGTTCAGAACGCGGCATCGCTCAAAAATGCAGACGAATATGTCGATGCGGCAGACCTCATCTTGTTTGATGCGCCCGCACAGGCATTACCCGGCGGCACAGGCATGCGCTTTGATTGGTCCTTGCTCACAGAACACAAGCATAAGCTTCCATGGGGCCTTGCTGGCGGCCTGACCCCCGACAACGTCAAGGAAGCTTTGCGCCAAACACGCGCGCAACTGGTGGACACATCGTCGGGCGTGGAATCCGCGCCGGGCATCAAGGATGTGGACAAGATTGCGGCCTTCTGCCAAGCGGTGCGGGACTATGACAATCACTGAACGCACCCCGAACTCCTTCCGCAACCAACCCGACGAGCGTGGCCATTTTGGCCAGTTCGGCGGGCGCTATGTCGCCGAAACACTCATGCCGCTCGTGCTTGATCTGGAGCGCGAATATCGTGCGGCGCAACAAGACCCGTCCTTTGCTGCGCAGTTCGATGACCTGCTTGAGCATTATGTCGGTCGCCCATCACCGCTTTATTATGCCGAGCGCCTGACTGAGGAAGTCCGCAAGGACGCACCAGCGGGCAAAGGCGCGCAAATCTGGTTTAAGCGCGATGAATTGAACCACACCGGCGCGCATAAGATCAACAACTGCGTTGGCCAAATTTTGCTGGCTATTCGTATGGGCAAGACGCGCATTATCGCGGAAACCGGCGCTGGCCAACATGGCGTTGCCACGGCAACCGTCTGCGCACGTTTTGGCCTGCCCTGCTTCATCTATATGGGCGCAAAAGACATTGAACGGCAGCAGCCAAATGTGTTCCGCATGCGCCTGTTGGGCGCGGAGATCATTCCGGTGACAAGCGGCGCTGGCACTTTGAAGGACGCGATGAACGAAGGGCTGCGCGACTGGGTCGCCAATGTCCATGACACATTCTACATCATTGGCACAGCCGCTGGCCCGCATCCTTATCCCGAACTGGTGCGCGATTTCCAAAGCGTCATCGGCAAGGAAGCGCGCGCACAAATGCTAAGCCGCATCAACCGCCTGCCCGATTTGCTTGTCGCCTGCATCGGCGGCGGTTCAAACGCTCTAGGGCTGTTCCACCCGTTCCTCGATGACAAAGATGTGGCGATGCTTGGCATTGAAGCGGCAGGTCACGGTCTCGACAAGGAACATGCTGCGTCTTTGGCGGGCGGTCGCCCGGGCATCCTCCACGGCAACAAAACCTATTTGCTGCAGGATGCTGACGGCCAGATTGCCGAAGCGCATTCAATTTCGGCTGGGCTCGATTATCCTGGCATCGGCCCTGAGCATAGCTGGCTGAAGGAAATTGGCCGCGTGCGGTATGACAGCGTGACGGACACCGATGCGCTCGCTGCGTTCCAGTTGCTCTGCCGCACCGAAGGCATCATCCCCGCGCTAGAACCCGCTCACGCGATTGCAGCAGTTGAGCGCGAAGCCAAGAAGATGGACCGTGATCAGATCATATTGGCGAACCTGTGTGGGCGCGGTGACAAGGATATCTTTACTGTGGCCGAGGCTTTGGGGACGAAGATATGAAACAGCTAGTTACAAAACGGTCTTTGAATTTCTTTTTAGTCAGCGCCTTTGTAATGATTGCCATTACGTCATACTTATCCGGCTATACTGGCGCACGAATCCCCCTGCTGTCACCCATTTTAATTGTCGCAGCGGCTGGCATCACTGCCATGTGGCTTGAAATATTCATGCAGCGGCGCGCACAGTGACCCGCCTCTCCACCGCATTCTCTAAAGCGCATCCAGCCCTCGTCGCATTCATCACGGCAGGCGATGGCGACACCGCGGCCAATCTCGACGCGCTCGTCGCGGGTGGCGCGGATGTCATTGAACTTGGCATGCCGTTCACCGACCCGATGGCCGATGGCCCCGTCATCCAGGAAGCGAATATACGCAGCCTAAATGCTGGCACCACGACGGCGGATATTTTCGCCCTCGCCTCCGCCTTTCGCAAGCGCCATCCGGACACGCCTTTGGTATTAATGGGATATGCCAATCCCATGACGATCCGTGGCGGAGACTGGTTCGCATCCGAATGCAACAAAGCGGGCGTGGATGGTGTCATCTGCGTCGATATTCCGCCTGAGGAAGACCCGGAGCTTGGCCCTGCCCTTCGCAGCGCTGGCATCGACCTTATCCGCTTGGCGACGCCGACTACTGACGTTGCGCGGCTTCCCGCCGTCCTCGATGGCGCATCGGGCTTTTTATATTATGTCAGCGTTGCTGGCATCACTGGCCTGCAAGTTGCTGCGCAGACGAGTATCGATGAAGCCGTCGCCCGCCTAAAGGGCCAAACCGACTTGCCCGTCGCAGTCGGCTTCGGCGTCCGCACGCCCGAACAAGCCGCCAACATCGCCCGTGTCGCCGATGGGGTCGTTGTTGGCTCCGCCATTGTCGAATTGGTTGCCCAACATGGCGCCAGCGCTGCTGGTCCCGTCCGCGATTATGTGGCATCACTGAAGCACGCAATTGTCGCAGCCAGAAAGGCCTGAACATGAACTGGGTCACCCGCGTCCGTAACGCCATTCCCTTCATCGCGAAGCGCGAGACCGCCGAAACACTCTGGCACAAATGCAAGGGTTGTGAGGCGATGATCTTCCTGAAGGAATTTGAGGAAAATCAGTCGGTCTGCCCCAAATGCGACCATCATGGCCGCATTGGCCCTGCTGCACGTTTTGACGCTTTGTTTGATGACGAAAGCTATAGTATTCTGAAGCCACCGGTCGTCGGCGAAGACCCGCTGAAATTCAGAGATACGAAGAAATATGTCGACCGTATCAAGGCAGCGCGCCTTGCCACTGGCGAAACCGACGCAATGAAAACCGCCCGCGGGGAAATCAATGGGCAGACCGCTGTCGTCAGCGTGCAGGACTTTGCCTTCATGGGCGGGTCAATGGGCATGGCAGTGGGCGAAGCGTTCATTGACGCAGTAAAGGCGGCAATCCGCGCGAAATGCCCTTATGTCATTTTTACTGCGGCTGGCGGAGCGCGTATGCAGGAAGGTATATTGAGCCTGATGCAAATGCCGCGTTCCACCGTGGCGATTCAGATGCTGCATGATGCAGGCTTGCCGTATATCGTTGTATTGACAGACCCAACCACTGGCGGCGTCACAGCGTCTTATGCGATGCTTGGCGATGTACAGATTGCAGAGCCGGGCGCGCTGATTGGCTTTGCCGGACAGCGGGTAATTGAACAGACCATTCGCGAAAAATTGCCTGAAGGATTCCAGCGTGCCGAATATCTGCTTGAGCATGGCATGATCGATATGGTCACCCATCGCCGCGACTTGCGCGGCGTGTTGTCGCAACTCATCGGCTATCTCGCACCGGAGAAAAAGGCGGCTTAACCCAATCTCGCGAAAACCACTTGTTGTCATGCCCGCAAAAACGGGAATGACAAAGGACAAGCACATGCCTGACCACGCAACATCCACTGACCCTGCCGTTCAGGCACAGCTTGACCGGTTGACCATGCTGTCGCCCGGCAAAGACGTTTTGGGCCTAGAAAGAATCGCTACGCTGCTGGAGCGGCTTGGCAATCCACATCATCATCTCCCGCCCGTATTCCACGTCTCTGGTACCAATGGAAAAGGTTCAACCTGTGCCTTCCTGCGCGGCGCAATTGAGGCGGCTGGGCTAACTGCGCATGTCTACTCCAGCCCACATCTGGTGCGCTTTAACGAACGGATCAGGGTCGCAGGACGGTTGATTGATGATACAACTCTGTCCGCACTCCTGTCCGAAGTTCTCGACCATGCAGAGGGACTACAAGCGAGCTTCTTCGAAGTCACCACCGCCGTCGCCTTCTGTGCCTTTGCGCGGACAAAGGCCGATGCATGTATTGTCGAGGTTGGCCTTGGCGGCCGGTTAGACGCCACCAATGTGCTGACGAAGCCTGTCGCCTGCGGCATTGCTTCGCTCGGCTTGGACCATGAGGCGTTTTTGTTGGCGGCGGAAGATGGCGTGCCCGACATGCCGCCACTTGACCGCATTGCCTTTGAAAAGGCAGGTATTGCGAAGTCCGGTGCGCCTTTAGTGACGCAGAAATATAGCGCGTCGATGGGAAGCACCGTTGCCGCGCAAGCGTCCTTGCACAACGCCGTGTTACACGCACGCAGCGAAGGCTGGGACGCGGCGGTATATGACGGCCGCCTCCATTACCGCGACGCCACCGGAAAGCTGAACCTGCCCCTGCCCCGCATGCCGGGCGCACATCAGGCGGATAATGCGGCCTTGGCCATTGCTATGCTGCGGCATCAGTCAGCGATCCATGTACCAGAGGCTGCGTTGTCCGCCGCTATGGAATGGACGCGCTGGCCTGCGCGTATGCAGTTGTTGGCCAATGGGCCGCTGACTGAATTATTACCCGAAGGTTCCAACATCTGGCTTGATGGCGGCCACAACCCCGATGCAGGGGCAGCGATTGCCAAAACATTGGAAGACGGCCCAAGCGTGCATGTCATTATCGGCATGTTAGAGAACAAGGATGCGAATGGCTTCCTCGCACCCTTTGCGCACAAAATTGAAACGCTGACCGCAGTGCCAATAGCGGGGCATGCGCACCATGATCCAAAAGACCTGAGCCAATTGGCGCAGTCCCGCCTGCACATCGCAGACGCGCCGCCAGCCAGCAACGTCACCGCAGCACTCGAATTACGGGCGGCACAAAAGGGGCCAAGCAACGTCCTGATATGCGGGTCGCTATATCTGGCTGGAGAGGTTTTAAGACTTAACGATCAAGTCCCGGACTAGGGTCAGGACCTAAGCCACTCGCTTGGGCTGCCCCTTCCACGCCAGCAGCCCGCCGGCGACCAACACCGCTGCAAAGGCCAATGTGAGATTAGTCGCAAACTCAAGCGGTTGCGAGAGTAATAGCCCGATAAGCCCAGCCACAACCAGCAGAAAGCCAAGAATACGAAAGGGGCCGACAGGTTCCTTTAGCGCCTTTTCATTGATGGCTTCCACTTGGTGGATGCCTTGGACGACATAGCCTTTGCTCCACAGCAGCCAGAGCAAGACCATGCCCGGGATCGCTGCCACGACGGTGAAGCCCCAAAAGCCCACCCAGCCGACATTCTCGGCAACGATGCCTGCTGGCCCCGCCATGAACGTGCGACCAACGCCAGCGAACGATGAAAGCAGTGCGAATTGCGTCGCAGTGTACGCAATGCTTGAGAGCCCCGACAAATAGGTAGCAAACACTGTCAGACCAACGCCGCTGGTCAAATTCTCGGTGCAAATAGCGGCGACCATCATCCAGTAGCTGTTGCCTGTCGCGGCAAGGATCATGAACATGACGTTGGAGAACATCATCAACAATCCGGAGATAAGCAACGCGCGACCCATACCGAGCCACAAGATGAAAGGAGCGCCCAAGGCAGAGCCAATAATCAATGCGCCAAAGCCCCATAATTTGTTCGCCGAAATATAATCCAGATCGGAAAAGCCCAAATCAACGATCATCGGGCTTAACATCGCCTGCCCCATGGCATCGCCAACCTTGTAGACAAGCACGAAGCCAAGGATCAGGAACGCGCCATGCCGTGTCAAAAATTCGCGGAATGGGTTGACCACTGCCTCAGTCAGCCACTGCTTTGGCTTCATGCCCTCTACATGTGCGAAGCGATCAACAAACTTGCCCGGTCCAGCCCATAACGCGCCAATAATCGCAGGAATGATGCAGAATGCCGTCAGGCCATAAGCCGTTGACCAGCCAAGCCCTAGCCCCTCTTGCGAGGCGAAATAGATTGTCCCTGCACCCGCGATCAGGTTGCCTGTGCGATAGCCAAATTGGTTTGTAGCCGTGCCGTGCGCGAATTCTTCATCTTCCAATATTTCAATACGATAGGCATCAATGACAATGTCTTGCGTCGCCGACAGAAACGCAGTGATGAGCGCCCATATAGCGAACTCTCCCATGTCACCAGGCTGGGGATTGCTCGCGCCCAGTTGCCAGATTGAGACGAAGAGCAAAGCCTGCACACAGAACAACCAGCTGCGCCGTTGGCCCAACAGCTTGGTCAGAAAAGGCAGATGCAATTTGTCGACCAACGGGGCCCAGAGAAACTTAATCGTATATGGAATACCCAATGCGACCGCAAAACCGATCGTGGCCGTGTCGATGCCAACTTTAGCCAGCCAGAATGTCATGGTTGCTACCAGCAACGTAAGGGGAAAGCCGCTGGAAATTCCGAGCAGGAAGGTGATCACGGGATTTTTGCGCAGATAGGGCCGGAATGTAGGAACGGTTAGCGCAATCAATGGCAGAGCAAGCAAGATGCCCGCAAAAATGATAAAACGCATTAAATCGACTGACATGCGGCCCCCTCCGAATACATTGCGACGATGACTAACGGCATTTTCCTGAATGGCCAGTGACTTTTGAAGCAATATGCGTCAAAGGCGCGACATGGTTAAACCTCCGTCAAAAGCACCTGCCCGTCCTACTAAGCCACCGCGTCTGCGTTGGGACAGCAAACCGTCGCGTAAACCCAACCCAAATGCCGGCCCGAGCAAGGGCGCATTAGAACGCAAAGACGGTGAAGAACGCATCGCAAAGCTGCTGGCGCGCGCTGGCGTTGCGTCGCGGCGCGAAATCGAACGTATGATTGCCGATGGCCGGGTAACGCTGAACAATGAAAAGGTGGAAACGCCCGCAACTTTGCTGAAATCGCTGCACGGGGTCGCTGTGGATGGCAAGGCCGTGGGTCAGCCCGCGCCAACCCAGCTTTACATGTTCCACAAACCCGAAGGCTGCCTAACCGCTGAGCGCGATTTTAGTGGGCGCAAGACCATCTATGATGTTTTGCCCAAGGACTTGCCGCGCCTGATGCCCATTGGACGGCTCGATTTAAACACCGAAGGCTTGTTATTGCTGACCAATGATGGCGAATTCAAACGCCAGATGGAATTGCCATCAACAGGCGTTGAACGCACCTACCGCGCGCGCTGCTTTGGTGATGTCAGTCAGGAACAGCTAGAAGAACTCATTCACGGCATCGAGATTGAGGGCGTCACCTACGGTAAGATTGACGCCAATCTGGAACGCCGCACAGGCCGCAACGGCTGGGTAGAAATGACGCTGACCGAAGGCAAAAACCGCGAAGTCCGCCGTGTCCTTGAACATTTGGGGCTTGAGGTCAGCCGCCTTATCCGGACGCGTTATGGCCCATTCGTGCTGGGCGAACTTGCACCTGGCACTGTGGGCGAAGTGCGCCGTGTTGACCTCATCGAATTTCGAAAGACGCTGAAATAATGCGTATTATTTCCGGCCAGTGGCGCTCGCGGCCGTTGATCTCGCCAAAAGGCGACACGACCCGTCCAACCGCAGACCGCACGCGCGAGACATTGTTTTCGATGCTCACCAGCCGACTTGGTTCATTTGAGGACTTACGCGTTCTTGACCTGTTTGCAGGATCTGGCGCGCTTGGGCTTGAGGCATTGTCGCGTGGTGCCGCGCATTGCACCTTTGTCGAGCAGGACGCGCTTGCGCTCGATGCACTTCAAACAAACATCTCGAAATTAGGTGCCAAGGATCAAAGCGACGTGCGCAAATCGTCCGTGTTGTCACTGGGTACCGCCATCAAGTCTGCCGACATAGTTCTTATGGACCCGCCTTATTTAAGCGGCGCAGGCTCAGTGGCGCTCGACAAGCTTGTTCGATTCGGCTGGTTTGCTCCATCCGCATGGATCAGCCTAGAAACCAGTATCAAGGAAGACGTTGAAGTGAAGGGTTTCACGGTCGACACCGTCCGTAATGTTGGCAAGGCGCGACTAACACTTTTACGTCCCGAAGGAATTTAGCCACGCGCCTGCTTTGCGGCATGTAATAGTTCCGCCAACACGCCGAACAGCGCTTGCG
Source organism: Sphingomonadales bacterium (assembly GCA_947470185.1). Classification (GTDB taxonomy): domain Bacteria; phylum Pseudomonadota; class Alphaproteobacteria; order Sphingomonadales; family Sphingomonadaceae; genus Sphingorhabdus_B. Next base: position 37,862 of record CANIRZ010000011.1, read on the forward strand.
GTTCATCGCGCCGTTCCCTAACTGTTCGCTTTATGTCAGATATTCAGGTCCAAACCGATCCGTCCGAAACGGAACCGCCATGGCTGCGCGGATTGAACGCGCCGCAACGTGAAGCTGTGCTTACCACAGAGGGACCGGTTCTGCTGCTGGCAGGCGCAGGCACTGGAAAAACTGCCGCGCTAACGGCACGGATGGCCCAGATTTTATACACGCGCCAAGCATGGCCATCGGAAATCCTTGCGGTAACCTTTACCAACAAAGCCGCACGCGAGATGCGCGAACGTATTGGTGCAATGGTCGGATCAGCCGTTGAAGGGATGCCTTGGCTCGGCACGTTCCATAGCATTGGTGCAAAGCTGCTTCGCCGCCATGCTGAAGTCATTGGATTACAGAGTAACTTTACAATCATCGATACCGATGATCAGCTTCGATTGTTGAAACAGCTTATCCAGTCCGAGGATCTGGATGAAAAACGCTTTCCCGCGCGCGGGTTGGCGGGTCTGCTCGACAAATGGAAAAACGCGGGCAAATCGCCTGCAGATTTAGACGCCGCAGACAATGAAGCCTTTGCCAATGGCAAGGGAAAGCATATGTACGCGCTGTATCAGGCACGCCTGCTTGCATTGAACGCCTGCGACTTTGGCGATTTGTTGTTGCATGGCCTAAACCTGCTTAAAAACAACCGCGACATCCTCGAAAAATATCAGGCGCAGTTCAAATATATCCTTGTCGACGAATATCAGGATACGAACGCGGTCCAATATCTCTGGCTGCGACTGCTGGCGCAGAAGCGCAAAAACATATGCTGCGTCGGCGATGATGACCAAAGCATTTATTCATGGCGCGGGGCGGAGGTTGCAAACATCCTTCGCTTTGAAAAGGATTTCCCAGGCGCAAAGACGATCAAGCTTGAGCAGAATTATCGCAGTACACCACATATTCTTGCCGCAGCATCAGGGCTGATTGATGCCAACAGCGCGCGGTTGGGCAAGACATTGTGGACTGAGCTGGACGATGGCGAAAAGGTTCGTATCATCGGCGTATGGGACGGCCCCGAAGAGGCCCGCCGCGTCGGTGAGGAAATCGAGGCTGTGCAGTATAAGGGCGAAACGCTCGACAGCATCGCCATCCTCGTTCGCGCGCAGCATCAGACGCGTGAATTTGAAGACCGCTTCATACAAATCGGCATTAACTATCGGATAGTTGGTGGCTTTCGGTTCTACGAGCGCGCCGAAATTCGCGACGCCATCGCTTATTTGCGTATCGTCAATCAGCCTGCGGATGATCTTGCATTTGAACGGATCGTAAACGTGCCCAAGCGCGGCATTGGCGATAAAGCGGTGGAGAAAATACACATTATCGCACGCGCAGAACGTGCGCCATTGTCGGTAGCTGCGGCGCGCCTTGTTGGGACGGATGAACTTACCGGCAAGGCACGCAAGTCGTTGGCCGATCTGGTGGTCGACATTGCCCGCTGGCGTGATGAGGCGGCGGCGATGTCGCCTGCCAATCTGACACGCCTGATATTGGATGAAAGCGGCTACACCGCCGTCTTGCAAGCTGAACGCAGCGTTGAGGCATCTGGCCGCCTTGAAAACCTAAGCGAACTTGCCCGCGCGATGGAAGAATATGAAACTTTGGGCGAGTTTTTGGAGCATGTCAGCCTCGTCATGGACAATGACCGCGGCGACACGGGCGCAAGCGTAACGATCATGACCATTCACGCCGCCAAGGGCCTCGAATATGATAATGTCTTCTTAGTCGGATGGGAGGAAGGCATTTTCCCGTCGCAGCGCGCATTGGATGAAGGCGGCCTTGCCTCGTTGGAGGAAGAGCGCCGCCTCGCTTATGTCGCAATAACCCGCGCCAAACGTAAATGCACTATCATCCATGCCGCCAACCGCCGGATTTATGGCCAATGGACAAGCAGTATCCCGAGCCGCTTCATTGAAGAACTGCCGCTTGACCATATTGAGGCAGAACAGAGCATGACAGGTGGCGCATCATTATGGCGTGCAAACTGGAGCGAGCAATCGGACCCGTTCGCGCATTTGGCAACCGCGAACCAAGGCCGGAGCAACGCGCGTGGCCCCGGTTGGCAAAGGGCTGCAACGTCGGGCGGTTTCAACCCCCGCCCCCAGCGCATTGCCGAAAACACCCGCAGCGCCGTCAGCCTTGGCAACAAGGGTCGAAGTGACCTCAGCATTGGTCTTCGCGTCTTCCATGAAAAATTCGGCTATGGCGCGATTGCATTGATTGAGGGCAACAAGTTGGAGATTGACTTTGAGCAAGCCGGACGCAAGCGCGTCATGGATAGCTTCGTAAGCCTAAGCTAACGGAACGTTCACCCTTTGGAAGTGTTTCCTATGAAGATTTCATACCATAGGAGACTGCAACATGCCCATGATCGAAACCCGCGACGGCACGTGGCTTTATGTAAAGGATTGGGGCAAGGGAAATCCGGTTATCCTTATCCACGGCTGGCCGCTTTCCTCCGATAGCTGGGACCCAATAGCCGAGGCGCTCGCCAATGCCGGGCACCGCGTGATTTCTTATGATAGGCGCGGCTTTGGCCGGTCGGAACAGGCATGGAACGGCTATGATTATGACAGCCTGACGGATGACCTCGCTGACGTCATAAAGGCAACTGATGCTACCGAAAATGTCACGTTAATTGGATTTTCCATGGGTGGCGGTGAAGTGGCGCGGTACATGTCGCGTTATGATGGCGCAGGCGTTGTCCGCGCGATATTGGTGTCCTCCGTGGTCCCTTATCTGTTGCAGGCAGAAGACAATCCCGGCGGCGTGCCGCAAGAGGCATTCGAACAGATGGCTCAGGACATGATCGCTGACCGGCCGGCATTCATGCGGACATTTCTGCACGACTTTTTCGGTATCGGTTGGCTGACAAGGCCAGTCAGCAGCGCCACTTTGGATTGGGCATGGAATATGACCATGCAAGCAGGGCTTCGTCCTACGCTAAAAGCGGCAGAGGCATTCTCATCGACGGATTTCCGCAAGGACCTGCCAACGTTTAAGGTGCCGACTTTGATTATCCACGGCACGGCAGATTCGACCGTACCCATCGATCCCACCGCACGCATGGCGGCCGCGCTGATTAAAGACGTCCGCCTTGTTGAATATACTGGCTCACCGCACGGCATATTCGAAACCGACCGCGATCGGCTCATCTCCGACATGATGGCGTTTCTCAATGGTGAGGAACCAAGGTCGCAGGACCCTGAAAACTTCGTCATCAATCCCGCATTACCGATGGGTGGATACTAAATGACAGACATAATGCCCCTATTCGACCAGCGCCCTCTGATTGCGTTGTGGTCGTCGGTGAGCCAGACACGGATATCCAGCGGTACGGCGGCACTTAGAACGCGCGGTTGATTTACCACAGCCTGACTATCGTGCCAGAAGATTCAGGCTGATGATCACCTAAAATGACAGTTATCTTTTTCATTGAATGCACGTGCCTGCATTGCACTTAAGTGCGCAAGCCGATAGGCCTTAGGTCATGTCCGACAGTACCCCAGAAATACATCCGCTTAAAATCGCCGACTTCCGCTTTTATTGGATGGCGCGTTTTATGGCGGTGCTTGCGACTATGGGAATGGTCGTCGTCATTGGCTATCAGGCCTATGACATTGCACGCAGCGATTATGGCATGTCTATTCGGGAGGCATCGCTACAGCTTGGTCTGCTTGGCTTTGTTCAGTTCGTGCCATTAGCGCTGCTAACGCCTGTTGCCGGATGGGCGGCAGACCGTTGGGAACGGCGCACCGTTGCGCGGCTTGCCAACAGCATCGATATGCTGGTTGCGCTGTCTTTAGGCTGGTTCACCTATATCGACGGCCTCACTTTGCCTTTGCTGTTTTTCTTCGGCGCATTGCATGGCGTGGCGCGTGTATTTGTCGGGCCGTCCATGTCGGCCATTGGTCCAAATATCGTGCCGGCGGCATCCCTGCCCCGCGCGATTGCCCTAAGCTCCATCGCTTGGCAGATAGGGTCGGTCATTGGCCCTGCGGCGGGCGGCTTGATGTTTGCGGCAAGCCCGTCACTACCTTATTGGGCGTCGGCTGTGCTTATGCTTATGGCGACCATTAGCCTGAGCTTTGTGCGGCCGGTATATCCGCCGCCAATGGAAAAAAAGATCCACCCGATCCGTCAAATGATCGACGGCATGCGCTACACATGGTCGGAACGCTTTTTGCTGGGCGCGATCACGCTTGATCTGGTTGCGGTGTTGCTCGCAGGGGCAACCGCAATGCTTCCCGTTTATGCGCGCGACATATTGATGGTGGGGCCTGATGGCCTTGGACAGTTGCGGGCTGCACCAGCCGTTGGCGCTTCGGTCGTCGCTTTGATGCTGACCTTCCGGCCGCTCCGTCACAATGTTGGGGCCAAAATGCTCTGGGCAGTTGTGGTGTTCGGCCTTGCTACAATAGGCTTTGGCCTTAGCCACGAGATCGGCGTCCATGTGTTCAGCGATGCGCGCATTGGTTTCCTCAATATGGGGGCGGGTATGGCTGTGGCTTTGGTTATGCTCGTCGTGCTTGGCGCGTCGGACATGCTGTCGGTCTATGTCCGCTCGTCCTTAGTGCAGTTAAATACCCCCGACGACATGCGCGGACGGGTCAGTTCGGTGTCCGGCCTCGCCATTTCCGCCTCCAACGAATTGGGTGAACTGCAATCAGGATTGGCAGCAGCAGTGCTTGGTCCTGTCGGCGCGGTTGTATTTGGCGGCTTCGGTGCCATATTTGTTGTAGCCATTTGGGCGGGGCTGTTCCCCGAGCTCAAAAACGCGCGAACATTCGAACCGCAATATAGAGGAAAAAGTCCATGAAAGCCCAATCGATCCTGGAAACCATCGGCAACAGCCCGCATATCCGCATGGCACGTATGTTTCCGCATGCTGAGGTATGGATTAAGTCGGAACGATCGAACCCCGGCGGGTCGATTAAAGACCGTATTGGCCTTGCTATGATTGAAGCGGCCGAAAAGGATGGGACATTAAAGCCCGGCGGCACGATCATTGAACCCACATCTGGGAACACCGGAGTTGGCCTTGCTATGGTAGCGGCAGTCAAGGGCTATAAGCTTATCCTTGTCATGCCAGAATCCATGTCGTTGGAACGCCGCCGCTTGATGCTGGCTTATGGGGCTTCGTTTGACCTGACCCCGCGTGAAAAGGGCATGAAGGGTGCGATTGAACGTGCGCATGAATTGGTGTCCCAAACCACGAATTCTTGGATGCCGCAACAGTTTGAAAATCCCGCCAATATCGACATCCATACCCGCACCAGTGCGTTGGAGATATTAGAGGATTTTGCAGATTCTCCCATCGACGCCATGATTACCGGCGTTGGGACAGGTGGCCACATTACAGGTTGCGCGGAGGTCCTGAAGAAGGCGTGGCCCAACTTGAAAGTGTTTGCGGTTGAACCAACGCTGTCCCCCGTAATCAGCGGTGGCCAGCCTGGCCCTCATGCAATTCAGGGAATTGGCGCTGGTTTCATTCCGGCCAACTTGCACACGTCGTTACTCGACGGTGTCATTCAAGTTGATCCCGATGTTGCCAAGGAAACCGCGCGCCGTGCCGCACGCGAAGAAGGTATGTTGGTTGGTATTTCATCCGGCGCGACGCTTGCCGCGATTGCGCAGAAGCTTCCAGATCTGCCCGCGGGAAGCCGCGTGCTTGGTTTCAATTATGATACTGGCGAACGCTATCTTTCGGTTCCGGACTTTCTGCCGGTCGAATAAACAAAAATGCCGGGACTCATCATCCCGGCATTTTGTTACCTAGCAAGGCTTGCCGTGGTTAGGCGGCCGCAAACATTTCCGGTGTTAGCGCCATGATAGCCTCACTTCCTGCTTCAATCTTGCGGCGCAGTGCACCGCAATCGGGTAAATAGCGCTCGGCGAAGTAGCGCGCGGTCACAAGCTTCGTTTCATAGAATGCCGCGTTGCCCGCCCCTGCGTCCAATGCTTTTTGTGCACTTTGCGCCATACGCAGCCATTGCAAGCCAAGCGCAACGATGCCCATGATATGCATATAATGGTGCGCGCCAGCGCCAATATTGTTCGGGTTTGCCATGCCATTTTGCATGAACCACATGGTTGACGCCTTCAAATCACCACTGGCTTTTTCAAGACGGGTCGCCAGATCGGCAAGTGGGCCGGATTTCGCGGTTGCGCATTCTTCATCCACAATCTTGAAAAGCGCCTGAATAGCACGGCCACCATTTTGCGCGAGTTTCCGGCCGACCAAGTCCATCGCCTGCACGCCATTGGTGCCTTCGTAGATCATCGCGATGCGGGCATCGCGGACATATTGTTCCATGCCCCATTCGGCAATATAGCCGTGGCCGCCATAGACTTGCTGGGCGTTGGTTGCGACTTCATAGCCCTTGTCGGTGCCATAGCCCTTAATGACCGGCGTTAGGAGGGACAGCAGATCGTCGGCCATCTGGCGTTCTTCTTCAGTTTGCGCGTGGTGCAGCAAATCGGCCTGTAACGCACCCCATAAGCACAAGGCGCGCATGCCCTCGGTAAATGCCTTTGCATCCATCAACATGCGGCGCACGTCGGGGTGAACGAACAGCGTGTCGGCCTTTTGCTCAAGGTCTTGCGGGCCAGTCAGCGCACGCCCCTGCCGGCGGTCTTGCGCATAATGGACCGCGTTTTGATAAGCGACCTCAGCGACGCCAAGGCCTTGCTGCCCCACGCCAAGCCGCGCGATGTTCATCATGATAAACATGGCGGCGAGGCCCTTATTTTCGTCACCGACAAGAAAGCCGGTAGCATCATCATAATTCATGACGCAGGTAGCGTTTCCGTGGATCCCCATCTTATGTTCAATGGAACCACAAGATAGCCCGTTACGCGAGCCGAGCGAGCCATCATCATTCACGAGGAATTTGGGCACGATGAACAGCGATATGCCTTTCACACTATCCGGTGCGCCAGGGGTTTTGGCCAACACGAGATGAATGATGTTTTCGGTCAAGTCGTGCTCGCCAGAAGAGATAAAGATTTTGGTGCCCGAAATCGCATAACTGCCATCGGTATTCGGCACGGCCTTAGTGCGGATAAGGCCAAGGTCGGTTCCACAATGCGGCTCGGTCAGGTTCATTGTCCCGCCCCATTTGCCCGAAATCATATTCGGTGCATATTTGGCCTTCTGTTCGTCGCTACCCTTCACCAAAATCGCGGAAACCGCACCTTGAGTTAAGCCAGGATACATCGCGAACGCCATGTTGGAGCTGGCCATCAACTCCTCAAACGCCATGGAGACGATGTGCGGCATGCCCTGCCCGCCGAACTCTACCGGCCCTGACAATGTGCCCCAGCCGCCTTCACAAAAGAGCTTATAAGCTTCTTTGAACCCATCTGGCGTGGTGACGCTACCGTCTTCATGCCGGGTGCAGCCCTGCAAGTCGCCAACTTGGTTTAACGGGAAAAGCACCCCCTCTACGAACTTCGCGCCTTCGGTCAGGATTGCGTCGACCATATCGGCGCTCGCGTTTTCAAAACCTGGCAGATTAGCAAAGCGCTCCACACCCAATACTTCGTTGAGAATGAACTGCATATCGCGAACTGGGGCGGTGTAGGTTGGCATTTTTGATCCTTCGGTTTGCGGTGCGTTTCGGTTAGGCTGCTGCAGATTTTTCCGCGGCCTCGACCTTTTCCACCGTTGAAACAAATTCAGTGAGTTCTTTGATCGCGCTTTCAATATCGTCGCGCTGCGCCTTCAAAAGATTGATCCGGTCGCGGCATTTTTCAATGGTCACCCGGCGCTGAATATTGCGACCGTCATTCAGGTCATACAGATCGATCATCTCGCGGATTTCCGCGAGGCTGAAACCAACACGCTTTGCCCGCAATATCCACGCTAAACGGGCCCGATCACGCGTCGAGTATATCCGGGCCAAACCCATGCGTTCGGGGGAAATTAGCCCTTGGTCTTCGTAAAAACGCAACGCGCGGGCCGTTACCTCAAATTCAAGGGATAGGTCGGATATCGTGAACGAATCCCGATTGAATGCATCCGGCGTGTCAATGGTTGCATCAGCCCGTCTTTCGTCATGCGTAAAAGATTCCATGGCGCCTTCCCTCTTCGTTGCACTAACGTCACTAGTTTACGTTAGCGTAAACGTCAATCGTGGAAGTGGTGGCTTTTTGCGCGTTAACGAAGCATCAGGCGGATGGTGCCGGTGGGTAATTGTCGATAGCTTTCAACACCGGGACTTCTTGCGTACTCGTGGTCTCCACAGGCGGCATAGTTGGTGCCAATATTGGATCAACGACAGGCTTTGGTTCTGGCCTTTTCACGGGCGTTGCAGTGTCTTGGAGAACGAATACTTCTTGGTCTAGTCGCGTCACGCCAAATAAAGCCTTCGCAAATGCGAGCGGCAATCGGATGCATCCATGCGACGCAGGATAGCCCGGCAAATATCCGCCGTGCATTGCAATGCCGTCCCATGTCAGCCGCTGCATGAAAGGCATGGGTGCATCGCTGTAGAGATTAGATTTATGATCGACGTTTTTCTGCAGTATATTGAAAAAACCGGTCGGCGTTTCCTTGCCCTTCTTGCCCGAAGAAATGGTACTGAAACCAATTAACTTGTCGTTCTGGAAAACATAAATGCGTTGAATATCAAGGACAATGACAATTTTCATCGGCCCCTCGTAAATAGCCTGCGTAACCCAAACAAACTGCCCGGGTTTCAGCGCATCCACTGCCCCCTTCTTTCGCGGCTTTGGCGTTGGCTTTGCTGGAGCGGGCTTGGATGGAGAGGGCGTGGATGACGTTTGCTCTGGCGGTGATGTTTGCGTGGCTGGAACCGAAACAAGCGGACTGGCAGCAACCGTGTCTTTGTTTTGCTCTGGTTGGGCTCGCGAGGGCTCGACCTGTACCGTCTGTTGCGTCGCTAAAACAGCTGCGGGCGCTAAAAGAGCTAAGGCAAGCGCAAAAATACTGCGTAATGAGCGAATGTCCGCGCCAAACTTCATGAAACTACCCTTGGACCATCAAATATTTGCAACTTAAGCAGCGGCACTGGATACACCAGTAGCAAAACCCATTTAAACATTCGATGCCAAAATCGCCGCTGTGGACGAAATACCTCGCGTATCGCAATGCGGTTAACTGTCCTTGTTTTGCGTCCAAATGCCACTGCCGCCCTTTTTATGCAAATTTTTGTGCCCTATCTGGTTGGAATGGAAATCGGGCGCAGGCAATTTATTCATTCCGCAATAATGGGGGCAAGTTTGCTCGCTGTTCCGTCTAGGGCGTCAGATATACTTTTCGTACCGGGCACCGGTCACGCTATCGCAGGCCCCTCGCCGCTGTTGCTTGAAAAGGCAAAGGCGGCATTGGCATCGCACGCGTCGCATATTTGCAACCATGACCTTTTGGCGATTGCCGACTTTTCAAAACCCTCGCGCGATCCGCGCTTTTATGTGGTTGATCTCCGCAATGGCCAATCGACACCCTATCTGGTCGCCCATGGTAAAGGGTCAGACCCAAATCACAGCGGTTGGGTGCAAAATTTTTCGAACGTAAATGGCTCCGAAGCAACTTCTGCTGGCAGCTACCTTGTCGGCGAAACCTATATTGGCCAACATGGTGAGTCCCGTCGTTTAGTTGGGCTGGACCCCGAGAATGACCAGGCGGAGGCGCGCGCGATTGTGATTCATCCGGCATGGTATGTGAACCAGTCGCTTATCCAAGACCAAGGCAAAATCGGGCGTAGTCAGGGATGCTTTGCCTTTGCCAAAGAAGATATTAACGCCATCTTGGAGCGTGTGCCGGCCGGTTGCCTTTTATACGCCGACAAGGTGTAGCGTCAGCCCCGGTTTCCGGATTTAAACACTCCGCAGAGTATGCGCTTGCCGCTATTGCCGCTTGGGTCGGTTTTATAATCATCGGCTTTTTCATGAATAACCAACGCCCCACCATCTGCGTCCAATAAACCCGCGGGTCCTGAAAGCATGAAATCTGCAAGTTTATACTCAAGCGTGACCTTGCGGTCGGCAGCAGCTTCAACATTTGGCAGATCACCATCATGCGCGCCCATCGGGTTATCACGCCCATGCTGTTTCATATTGGGGTTCCAATGCGGGCCAGCGCTTGTGAAGTCAGGCGCTTCGCATTTTCCTACCGCATGAAGGTGCATGCCATACGTCCCAGCCGCTGGTGCATCTGCAGTCAGGCTTAGGAAGACGCCGTCGCTGCGTTGCGAAATCGTGGCCACGCCTGCCCAGCTGCCGTCGGCGCGCGCAAGATCGGCCGTTATAACTTCCGAGACCTCAACCGATTTTGCAGGTTGCATGGTCGTGCAACTGGCAAGAACAGGAATGATGAAGATCGGCAGATAATTGCGCATGATGAACTCCGTTTATTGGACGTGATGCCTCAACATAACATCAACGGGGTAACACTCAATTTGTTTCGTGGGATCAGCGCAGCCATTCACTGGGCGCAACCCCTTGCGCAAATAGCAGTGCTGTCAGATCATTGTGTCGTACCGAAAAATTCGCGGCTTTCGCGAGCTGCGGCCGAGGATGATATCCTATGCCAAGTCCATCGCCCGCCACAGCGGCGGAAATCATTGGCAGGTCATTCGCACCGTCACCCACCGCAATCGCAGCCTCCAGGGGTATTCCTTGACTGACTGCGGCAGAATGCAAGACTGCCTTTTTAACGGCAGCATCGACGATATCACCCTTTAGCCCCCCGGTGAGGCGTCCGTCCTTGATTTCAAGCACATTGGCATGCACCTCGGTAAAACCAAGCAACGCCGCGACTGGCCCTGTAAAGCTGGTAAAGCCACCGGAAACCAAAACGGCATGCGCGCCCCAAGCCGTCATCGTTCGCACAAGAATTTCGGCGCCGGGCATAGGCCGAACGCGTTCACGCAGGCATTGCGCGATCATATTTTCGTCCAGCCCCGCCAGTAAGGCGACCCGCGCTTTCAATGCCTCAGCAAAATCAAGCTCTCCCGCCATGGCGCGCTCGGTAATCGCAGCA
>CANIRZ010000012.1 GCA_947470185.1 Sphingomonadales bacterium
CCAATGCTGATCCACACCGACAGCGACCTGATCAAACGCGCCATCCGCGATATCTATAACAAGGACATTGACGAAGTCTTTGTTGAAGGACCGGATGGTTACAAGGCCGCGAAAGACTTCATGAGATTACTGATGCCAAGCCACGCCAAGCGTGTGCAGCATTATGCTGATCCGGTGCCGTTGTTCCAGCGCTACCATGTCGAGGATCAGCTGAATGCTATGTATCAGCCGATCGTCCAGCTGAAATCAGGTGGCTATATTGTCATCAACCCGACCGAAGCGTTGGTATCAATCGACATCAACTCAGGCCGTTCGACCAAAGAACATGGCATTGAACAGACGGCGCTTTCGACAAACTTAGAAGCCGCGCGCGAGATTGCCCGCCAACTGCGTTTGCGCGACATGGCTGGCCTTGTTGTCATCGACTTTATCGACATGGAGCATCATTCAAACGCGCGCAAAGTAGAGCGTGCAATGAAAGAAGCGTTGAAGCACGACCGCGCCCGTATTCAGGTCGGTCGCATTTCAAGCTTTGGCCTCATGGAGATGAGCCGTCAGCGTCTACGCACTGGTGTGCTCGAGGCATCAACTCGCGAATGTCCGCATTGCGAGGGCACTGGTCTGGTGCGCACGGCATCGTCCGCCGCGTTGTCCGCATTACGGCTTATCGAAGAAGAGTCCGCTAAGGGTAATGGCAGCCAGATCGTGCTGCAAGCTAGCCAAGAGGCAACAATATATTGCCTCAACAACAAGCGTGCAGAACTCGCAGCGATTGAAGATCGCTACCATGTCCGCGTTCTGATCGTCCCCAATGGCGAGACCGAGGGCGCAAAGCTTGCGGTTTCAAGCTCCGGCCCACGTCCGGAGCGTCCTGTCGAATTACCGCCGATTATTGATCTCGACGATGACGATATCGAAGATGAAATCGACGATTTCGACGACGAAGTTGATGAAGTTGAAGAAACTACTCGCGAACCGCGCCGCGCCCGCGAGGAGCGTCCACGCGAAGAAGGTGAAGGCGGCGAAGGTCGCAAGCGCAAGCGTCGCCGTGGCCGCCGTGGTGGCAAGGGACGCGAGCGTGATGGACGGCCTGAAGGCGAAGATGCAGTTGCGGGCGAAAACGAGGCTACGTCGGAACGTCCTGAAAGCGATGCCGCAGTTGAAGCACCGGAAGCAGATGCAGAAGCCAAGCCAAAAGCACGTCGCGGACGTCGCGGCGGCAGAGGTCGCGACCGTCAGGAAGCAGGCCTAGACACAGTAGCCGAAGCTTCAGCACCTACCGAAACGGAAGTGTCAGCGGTTCCGGTCGAAGTAAGCGAAGAAGCAGACACGAAGCCAAAGCGCCGCAGCCGTGCGAAGCCGAAGGCAGAAACTGTTGCGGTTGAGGCAGCGGAAAAAGCTCCCGGTGCCAATGCAACGGCTGCGACCGACGAAGCGCCTGTCGCCAAGGCGAAGGCGCCGGCCAAGCCACGCGCGAAGGCAAAGGACAAGGCACCGGCAATAGCTGAAGCTGCAACCGAGGTGCCTGCCGAGGCGCCAAAGGCGAAAGCCCCTCGCAAGAAAGCCGTTGCAAAGGGTGCGACGCAAGGCGTAGCATCCACGGATGCAGATGGCGTCAATGAGGACGGTACGCCACGCACTGGATGGTGGCAGCGCACATTCGGATAAGAAGCAGCGAAATTGAAAACAACATAGCCCCGCTGGTCATCGACTGGCGGGGCTTTGTTTGTAAAACTTCTTCATTGCGCGTTCATCAAGATCGGGCCATTCATCGCATATGAGCATCACCGTGTTTCGCGCCATCCGTACGGCGTTCATTCTGTTTCTAGCCGTGTTGGTTTCGGCGCGACCGGTGATGGCACAATCAATCTTGCGCGACGCAGAAACTGAAGCATTTTTCGACGAAATTTCGGCGCCCTTGATCGCAGCAGCAGGTCTTGATCCCAACAATGTCGAAATCATCCTCATCAATGACAAATCCATTAATGCGTTCGTAGCCGGCGGCCAAGCTGTCTACATCCACAGCGGTTTAATCGATGCCGCAACCTCCGCAAACGAAGTACAAGGCGTGATCGCACATGAGCTTGGACACGTCGCGGGAGGTCACGCCGTCCGTTTTGACGAAGGCGCCTCTGCGGCTAGCGGCATCAGCATCGCTAGCCTTATACTTGCGGCAGCCGCTATTGCGGCGGGGGCCGGTGAAGCTGGTATGGGCATTTTATCGGCGGGCCAGCAAGCCGCTATGGGCAAGTTTCTAGCCTTCAGCCGCGGACAAGAGGGTACAGCCGACGCGGCGGGCGCGCAGTATCTTTCCAAGGCAGGCATATCAGGTCGCGGCTCCATTAACTTTTTCAAGAAGCTCCAGAATTTTGAATTCCGCCTCGGCATTCCCCAAGAGGACAGCTACGGGCGGACACACCCTTTGTCAGGCGAGCGCATTGCAGTTCTTCAGGACACATACTCGGTTGATCCTGCATGGAGCGCGCCATTAAACCCGAAATGGGAGAGTGATTTTAAACGCATCAAGGCCAAGCTCACAGGTTATCTTGCTGATCCCACTGCCACACTGCGTGACTATCCGGAAACTGACAAGTCAGTACCGGGGCGTTATGCACGGGCTTATGCATGGCATAAATCGGCCTATCCGCAAAAGGCATTAGATGAATCTTCGACCCTTGTCGCTTCCGCACCTGATGACCCGTATTTCTTGGAGCTCTACGGACAAATCTTGTTGGAATCGGGTCACCCTACTGAGGCGATTGTTCCGTTACGCAAGGCAGTTAGCCTTACAGGTAATCAACCATTGATTGCGGCAATATTCGGACATGCATTGATCGCGACCGACGATAAGGCACAGCTGGATGAGGCCGCGCAGGTGTTGAAGGCAGCAGTTACCAAGGATAACCAAAATCCCTTCGCTTGGTATCAACTTGGCGTTGTCTATGAACAAAAAGGCGATACCGCGCGCGCCGCCCTTGCCAGCGCCGAACGTTATTTGATGGAAGGCGCGCCGCAACTTGCGTTGCCCAACGCGCAAACCGCGATGGCGGGATTGCCGGAATATTCGCCAGACTGGATCCGCGCGCAGGATATCAACATGGTGGCTGAAGCAAAGCTTGCGTCCTTGAAGAAGCGACGTCGCTAAAATGCTGGCCGAATGCCCGCGTTGCCGCTAACCAAACCGCATGAATGAACACGCACAAAGCCGCCGGATCATAATCGCCACTGTCGTTGCGGGTTTGATCATACTGGTTATGTTAGCAGCCTATATCTTCTGGCCACCATCTGCGGCAGATCGCCCTTTTGACGCCACACCAACCGCAGAGGGCGCAACCAAATCTGCGGATGCGGCTGTGGCTGCTGCAGGCATGTCCCCCGCGGATCGCAGGGCAACCGAGGCGCTGGTGAAGGCCTATATCCTCGAAAACCCGGAAATTATCACCGACGCCATAGCCATTTTGCAGCGGCGTGAAGTTACAGAGCGGCTGTCGGCAGCCGGAAATGAAATCGCAAAACCTTTCCCCGGCGCGGAGGCAGGCAATCCCAAAGGTGACGTGACGATTGTCGAGTTTACTGACTATAATTGCGGTTTCTGCCGGGCGAGTCTGCCGGACATACAACGCTTGTTGAAGAGCGACGGCAATATCCGTCTTGTCTATCGCGAATTGCCTATTCTAAGCGAAACGAGCCGCACTGCCGCATTGTGGGCACTCGCCGCTGCACGTCAAGGCAAACACAAGGCATTTCACGACGCGCTGTTTGCCCTTGGGCGGGCGGATGAACCCAACATAGCCGCAGCAGCGCAGACCGCAGGACTAAATATCACCGCGGCCCGCAGCTTCGCGGCCTCACCACAAGCCAATCAAGAAATTGAACGCAACCTTGCGATGATGCACCAGATTGGTTTCAATGGCACACCAACCTTTATCATTGGCGATCAGATATTAGAGGGCGCTCTGGGGTATGAGGCCTTAAAGAGCGCCATCGAAAAGGCGCGCGCGAAAAGCTGATCAGCCCTTTTTGCCTTGGGCAATCACATACCATTCCACCGAGCCCTTGCGGCTGGCTGGCGGCTTTGCGTGTTTAACTGTTGTAAAGTTCGATTTGAGGATGCTGAGCATCGCCGGATCGGTACCTCCAGCAAATACTTTGGCAACAAAATCGCCGCCAGGCATCAGCACTTTGACTGCAAAATCCACCGCGGCCTCGACCAGACCCATGGTGCGCAGATGGTCTGTCTGCTTATGCCCAACCGTATTCGCCGCCATGTCTGACAATATCAAGTCCGGCGCGCTGCCAAGCTCGGCAATGAGCTTATCAGGCGCGCTATCATGCATAAAATCCATCTCGAGCAGAACCACACCCTCAAGCGGATCCACGGGCAACAAATCGATGCCAACAATCGCTGCCTTTGGCTGTTGTCTGCGTACAACCTGCGCCCAGCCGCCAGGCGCAACGCCCAAATCGACAATGGCCCTTTTGCCGCGCAAGATGTGGAATTTCTCGTCGAGCTCAACAAGCTTATAGGCCGCTCGGCTGCGATAGCCTTCGCCATGCGCGCGTTTGACATAGGGGTCATTCAATTGACGCTCAAGCCAGCGTGTAGACCCGGCCGTTCGGCGTTTTGCGGTCTTGACCTTTTGTTTTCCGGCCAGTGTCCGGCCTGAATTTTTACCACCAAAAAGATTGTCTGCCATGCTTCAATTCCGCCGATTACGCCGATTGGCGTCGCTGGCCATCAGCGCGCGCAAGATACCCTCGCGAATGCCGCGATCAGCAACGCCCAACCGTTCACCGGGCCATATGTCAAAAATGGATTCAAGTATCGCACAACCGGCCACTACCAAATCGGCACGTTCATGACCAATGGTTGGAAACTCTGCGCGCCCTTGAATGTTGCGATGCGCGAGTTTCTGGCTGATGTCTCGCATCGCAGAAGTAGGAAGATGCAGCCCGTCCACGGCCCGCCTGTCGTAGCTGTTGAGTTTCAAATAGACGCTGGCCAAAGTGGTGACTGTACCTGACGTACCCAATAGACGGCGGTCGCCGCCCTCGTCCGGAAGACGGGCCGCGAAGTCAGCGAAGCTTAGCATAACCTTATCGCGCATCACTTGGTAACTTGCCTTTAATTGCTCCGGGCTGTCGCCCTCTACCCGTTCGCTCTCGGTGAGTGAAACCACACCCCATGGGACGCTCACCCAATCCAGAATTTCAGGCACTGGACCGCTCGTCGACACAAGCACCAATTCCGTAGAGCCGCCGCCAATGTCAAATATAAGGGCTGGCCCGTCGCCGTTTTCAAGCAACGCGTGGC
This sequence comes from Sphingomonadales bacterium, assembly GCA_947470185.1. Taxonomy (GTDB): domain Bacteria; phylum Pseudomonadota; class Alphaproteobacteria; order Sphingomonadales; family Sphingomonadaceae; genus Sphingorhabdus_B. The sequence continues at coordinate 5,315 of CANIRZ010000012.1, forward strand.
AGCCCATCATCGCCAACCTGGCCTCTTCCTTGGGGCTTATGATATCGAGGTGAATTCCGGTCTCGCGCTTCACCCGTTCTATGAATTGGGCCCCGTTCACCGCCTGACGACAGGCTTCGGTTGCTACGGAACGGGCAAGGACGACATTGCGCTTCTTCAACTTCTCGGCGCATACCGATAGCGCTTCGACCGCTCGGTCCATCGCCTCATCGCTCATCCGGCCAGTTGATGTGAGCCCCTCCCCCAAGCGGACAACGCGCGAAAAAGCATCCACCACGGTAAAATCGTCGCCGCCTGCACGCGCTATGAGCAACCGACAATTGTTGGTACCAAGGTCAAGCGCGGCATAGGCTGTCCGCTCGAGCCAATTGCGGCGCGAAGCTGCCTGTGCGCCCCCTGTCGCGCTATTTCTGGCGTTCGCTGATACATTAGCAGCATCGGGACGCGCTGCGCCATCGACCGAAGTCTGCTGCAAGGTTGCAGCCTTGGGTGCCGCATTTTTGCGACGGGGCGGCTTTTTACGTTTTCGCCCGCGTCCCTTTTGCGGCGATGGCGCGACATTCTCGCCCATAGCCGTAAACTCACTTTTTATTTTCTATCCGAGCGGGTGTGCCGCCGGTACCTGAAAACGGCGTTACGCGCTGGCGCGCAGAAATTCAAGATTTTTGAATATTGGCGACAAGACGCAGATACACCGGCTTGACCACGCACAACCACACGCATATAGGCCCATCCCCTGTTCCCCGGTCGTCTAACGGTAAGACTACGGACTCTGACTCCGTCTATTGAGGTTCGAATCCTTACCGGGGAACCATCATAACATATTGATGTTATTGCGTCTTATGACCGAATGGCGATAGAAATATCTCGCATTTGTGTCACTTCGCCAATCCACGAAATTCCACACCATTTCGGGCATTCACGTCTGTTCTCTGCAGCTTCGCGCAGCAGCGAAGTGAATAGGATCAAATTGTCAGTCGCACTTTGCCCACCGTGTCTCCATCAATTTACCCACATTTGCTTCATATCACTGATGTGGCGATGATGGTACGTGTATGCTAGGAAATTGGCTTAAGGCGGAAGGCTCAAAAAATGGCTGAAATATTGCTCGCCTTTGTTGTGTTGATCATTTTGATCTTTGTCCTCAACCTGATCCCGGTATTTGCGCCCCCGACATGGATGGCTTTAGCCTTTGTGGGGTTCCAATTTCCGGAAACCAACCCTTGGGCTTTGGCATTGGTTGGCGCTGTGGCCGCCACCTTGGGTCGGCTTACACTAGCACTGTTGTCGCATAAAATCATCGGCAAGAAGCTGTTAAGTCAAGCGCAACGCGCCAATATTGATGTTATCAAACAGCGCCTTAGAAAACGTAAGACGCTGACCTTTAGTGTATTTCTATCTTATGCCTTCAGTCCGCTGCCATCGAATTTCTTGTTCATTGCATATGGCTTAACTGGTCTGCCGTTACCGCGCGTAGCGCTGCCGTTTTTTCTGGGGCGTTTTGTGAGCTACGCATTTTTCATTCTCGGTGGACAGGCAGCGGGCCGGCATTTTCAGATCGATTCCCTTGAATCGACACTTTACGCTGGCGGCTATTTTATCGCCACCCAGCTCACCGTCATTGCCGCATTATATGCAATCACGCGGATTGATTGGGCTGTTTTGCTGGATCAGCATCGCTTTGTGTGGAGGCGTTAAAAAGAGACGGATAAGGAAATGCTGCCGCAAATCAATACACAGCTCCCAAACTGACTAACGCATTGCGGCCAAAACGTCATTGATGGCCACAAAGGCAAAACATACCGAACTGTCGGCGACGCCATATGGCAGGAAAAGATCGTCTCCGACCCGGATTGCGCCGCACGTGTAGACCACGTTTGGAACATATCCCTCACGGTCTTCGTCAGCAGCGGACAAGATCGGGTTGGGCGTGCGGCCGATGACCTTTGAAGGGTCAGATTTGTCGAGCAATGCAGCACCGATTGCATATTTTCGCATCGCGCCAACGCCATGGGTCAGCACGAGCCAGCCTTGGTCGAGTTCAATCGGTGCACCGCAGTTCCCGATCTGGACGAGCTCCCAAGGGAAACATGGCTCCAATAAGAGTTCTCCGCCATCCCAGCAATCAATCGAGTCCGAGCGGAGCAGATACAGATTCTTCCCATCCTGACGCCCTATCATGCAATATTTGCCATCAATCTTACTCGGAAAAAGAGCCATGCCCTTGTTACGGCCAGCCCCACCCTTGATCGGTGTCAGGGTGAAGTTTCGAAAATTACGAGTGCGAAGAAGTTCGGAGCGAATATCATGCCCGCTGTAGGCGGTATATGTTCCAATCCATTCACGATCCCCTCCTTCATGCTGAAACTCTACGAGCCGGAGATCTTCAAGCCCGTTGCGCTGTGCCTCAGTCACAGGAAAAATAACCGTGCCAGATATACTGCTGTCCCGATGGCAATCGAGTGTAGACACGTCATCCGGCTTGCCTGGCTTGTGCTTTCCTAACGTTGCCGCCGTTGCAAAGGATGGCTGCGGCATCAAAACGAGGTGCCGGCCCGTTGAAACAATGCCCTCGCGAAACGCGATCGTTGAGATGTGGCCTTCTCCAACAGCCCGGAGCGACAGAAGTATTCGAACGCTGCCGGGTTGCAAACCGGTCTGGTCTGGATGAGGTACAACGCTGGGGTTCATTAAAGCTGCGGCCGCAAAACTATATTCGTGACAAAAATATGCACCGATCAATTGGCGCATTTCTTTTTTAAATGGTCCTGACAGTCCTAACCGGGGCTCAATTTCGTTGAATCGTTCCTCAAATACCTTTTCAATCTGCCAATGCCGGTCAGCAAAATCACGCAGTACCACGCTGAGTTCAGCACGAACTGTTCGCGCGTCCAGCGCAAGAATATCGCGCGCTAATTTTTGGACTCTTTCAAGGTCAGGTCCAGACGCTTGCCACGCCAGATGGAACGGCCGGACAACAACCCGTGATGGATCAGCATGCAGCCGTAACTCATGTAGAGTGAGTTCTAAAATAACGTTGCCCTAGCCGGCTTTAGCGATAAAGTTTTTAATTGCGATTGTTGCATGTTGGAAGGCCAGAACGGACTCGGCTCCCTCATTGAGATTGACGCCACGAGGATTTATTCCGTCATGGCTGGTACCAGATACCGGATCGGCAACCGCGACCCCGCGGTCATTGGCACCTAGAAACCAATCATAAGCGTGTGTTGCCTGCGTCAGCCAGCTTAAATCCCCGGTTAGATCATATGCCGCCGAGGCAGCATCAATGGCTGCCCAAATTTCTACAGGCTGTTGATCGAAGGGATTTGGCTTTACATATGGCCTTCCAAAACTGCTCGAGCCAACAGGGCGGAAATGGCCGCCAGGTGCTTTTTGCATATTGCTGATCCAGCGTAATGTTTCGATCCCGCAATCGCGGATATCAGGGCGATCCAAACGCATCCCGGCGCGGATCATCGCTTCCGAAAGTCGGCAATTATCATAAGCCAAGACGTCTTCAAACCATGTCCAATCTTTCCTGCTGGACATATTGAAAAGCGATAACATCTGCTCAGCGCCATTGCTTAGTATGGACAATGATACCTTGTGCCGATTGTCCATTTCTAAGACATCATCTGCACCAAGCATTGCAAAGGCGATAGCGCGCGGCGATCCAAATGTTTCTGCAGACGACGAAGTCCGGTCGAACAAGCCGAGTGCCCAATGCCGAAGTCCAGCGGACGGTGCCCAACGCACGGTCGAACCCAGTGCCCATAATGTGCGCCCGCAGCTATCCTCTGATCCTATTTCTTCAAGCCAGTTTCGCCCGAAATCCATGAAATTTCTAAATTCGCGGCGGTCTTCGTTCCAGGCGCTTTGAACAAATGCGGCAAAGTTAGTAGCCAATTGACGTAATGGTGCAGATTGACCGTTGAGCCTGTTGGTTAGCATCAACGCCCGGGCATTATCGTCGACGCAATATCCATGCGCTCGGTCAGGAACATTGCTAATGCTATGCTGCAATATTCCAGTATCATCGCAGATTCTTAGCAGGCCTTGAGTGCCGACAGCCGCAGGTATTGGCGCCGTTTTTATAGAGACCCGCACCGCATTCATTACATCTAGACAACGCCCGGCAAAAGCCGGCCAAATCATATCTCGATTGCGATTGTAAGCACGTTGCTGAACATCCAAAAGTCTGTCTGGGTCGTTGAAAAGGCCGATAACTTCGGTTGCGATTGCTGGGCTGTCATTGAACGGTACAATGATACCATGGTTATCGGAAAGCAGCTCAACAGCATGAACATAGGGGGTCGAGACGACCGCTTTCCCAAGTGCTAATGCATAGGATAATGTCCCTGACGTCGATTGGTCGACCCCAGTATATGGCGTAACATACACATCCGTTGCTTCAATAAGGTCAAGTAGCGTTTCTGTTTCAAGAAATGCGTCCAGCCAATGGAGATGTTGCTCAACGCCCAGCGACGCCGCCAGTGCTTTAAGGCTTTCTCTGTAAGATTCGCCTTCCACTGCAAGCAAATTGGGGTGCGTCGCGCCCGCGATGCAGTAAAGTAAATTTGGATATTTCGCTGTGATGGCGGGCATAGCTGCGATCACTGCTTCAATTCCCTTACCCGGCGAAAGAAGCCCAAATGTTAACAGGACGTCCCGACCTTCAAACCCAAGTTTTGACTTGAATTCTTCGGATCGGCCAAAGGGCCTATCTGGAACTCCGTGCGGAATAAGGACTATTTGCGCGCTATCGGCGCCGTAAATGCTGCCAAGCAAGTCGCGCGATCGTTCCGACATAATGACCAGCTTGCTGGCATGCGCAATTAATCTACGCATCACCCGCATTTGGTCGGGGTTAGGGTTGGCCAACACGGTATGCAATGTAATGATCAGAGGCGCCGCGATCCGATCGATTAATTCCAGAACCATATCGCCAGCTGGTCCGCCAAATAGGCCAAATTCATGTTGGAGCCACACAACATCTGCGCCGCTCGTATCGATTTGTTGCGCGGCGTTGATATAACTCTGGGGATCGCTCTCCGTTATCGTTGTGCTGACCGAAGCGTCGAACGCAATTGCGGAGGGCGCGGGGGTCATTGCGTAAACGTCTATCTGCAGATCAGGCTGAGCGACCCTGAGCGAGGCATGAATGTCGGCAGTAAACGTCGCAATGCCACATCTGCGCGGTGTAAAACCGCCGATAAGTGCCAGGATATTCGATTTAGCAGCTGTTTTCGTTGCAAGGACAGACTTAATCTCATCTGTAAACGTCGCACGCTCGATAAATTCCAGCACAGAAAACCCTTCTATAATTTCAAAACACCCCGATAATGCGTGGATGTTGGAGAGAGCCAAGGGCCATTGTATCGGAGTAATGTTATCGAGCGCGACACTGGTTCGCATCGCGCTATCGGAACAAGAACGGCTGTTACCGCTTTTATGTTCCTGAAAATGTTTATCGACAATCCACTGCTCACCGCCATCCGAAACGCCACTTGCTTGAAATCCTGTTCATACGTGGTCGCAATGATCGAACTTCTTCACTGAGGTATCAGGAACCAGGCCGTTATAAGCCCATTATGACGCTCGGGTTAACGCAGTTTTCAAGGACAATTGCCAATGCTTGCCTCCTCTCCCAACGCACATTCAAACCGGAAAGAAGCTGTTATCTATCGCATGGCGTTAGCGGACCATGTCTGCCCTTATGGGTTAAAGGCGCTGGATCTTCTGAAGCGAAAGGGCTTCACCGTCGATGATCGCTTGCTGACAACGCGAGAGGAGGTAGACGCTTTCAAAGCAAAGCACGGGGTGGAGACGACGCCGCAAATCTTCATAGACGGCAGCCGCATCGGCGGTCACGATGACCTACGGCGTCACTTGGGTCTAAAGGTTGCTGACCCAAAGGCTACTTCGTACCTGGCTGTCATCGCGCTCTTCTGCATGGCGGGCCTTATGGCAGTTGCAGCAAGCTATGCCGTCTATGGCTCGCCCTTTACCATACGCGCTGGCGAGTGGTTTATTGCCTTTAGCATGTCCATTCTTGCTATGCTCAAACTCCAGAATGTCGACAAATTTGCGACCATGTTCTTGGGCTATGACCTGCTTGCACGTCGATGGGTGCCCTATGGACGTATATACCCGTTTGCCGAGGGGGTAGCAGGGGTGTTGATGATCGCCGGCGCGCTCAACTGGCTATCGATTCCCATCGCCTTGTTCATCGGCACTATCGGCGCGGTATCCGTGTTCAAAGCCGTATATATCGACAAACGTGCAATCAAATGCGCCTGCGTTGGCGGCGACAGTAACGTGCCGCTTGGATTTGTGTCGCTGACGGAGAACCTGATGATGATATCGATGGCCCTGTGGATGTGGTTTGCCCCCAGCCATCAATGAATGCCGTGCATCAGATAAGGATACGAGGCCAGGACTGCAGCGCACCCATGGAGCGAACATTTGGTCCGCCCCACAGATGTTTAGCAACTGACCGAGAACCCAAAGTCTCTACCGGCCGATTTTAAAGCAACTCAAGCAACTTGCGCGCCGCTTCTTCGGATGAAGCCGGGTTTTGGCCTGTCACCAGCTTGCCGTCAGTAACCACGAAAGACGACCAATCCGGACCCTTTTGATAATTGCCGCCATTGGCTTTCAACATATCTTCGACAAGGAAGGGCACCACGTCAGTCAGGCCAACGCCTTCCTCTTCGCTGTTCGTAAAACCCGTCACATTCTTGCCGGATACCAACGGGTCGCCGCCCGCACCCTTTGTATGCTTGAACACGGCGGGCGCATGGCAGACGGCACCAATCGGACGGTCGCTGGACGCGAAGGTTTCTATCAGCCTTATGCTATCGGCATCTTCCGCCAAGTCCCATAATGGTCCATGTCCGCCAGGGAAAAATATTGCATCAAACCCGTCTGGCGACACGGTTGCCAGCACGGCTGTATGCGCAAGTTCGTCTTGTGCGGCTTGGTCATCATTGAAACGCTTTGTAGCATCCGTCAGCGCACTTTCGGCTGCACTATTTGGATCAAGCGGGGGTTGGTCACCCTTGGGCGAGGCAAGCGTCAATTCGGCGCCTGCATCCTTGAACACATAATAAGGCGCGGCAAACTCCTCGAGCCAGAAGCCGGTCTTTTTCCCAGTGCCGCCAAGTCTGTCATGCGATGTCAAAACGATGAGAATTTTCATGTGGGTTTCCTTTTTTGGCGCAGAGGGCACCAAGACGGGGGTTTAAGTGATAGAATGGGACAAAGTTCCCGTTGTTCGCGTTTAAGTAACCGTTGCAGTCGGCACGGTTGCCTCTTGCCATAAAAGGTTCACGAGCGCGGCTGCCGTCATAGGTCGAAGGAGTGGGCCACCTTGGCCAGCCCATTGCGCGCCATATCCGCTTTCACCCAAAGCTTTCGCTGCAGCATTCAATGCCTTTCCTGCATCATAAGCGAACGGATAAGCTGGAATGTCCGCAGGTGCGCCCGCCTCCCCCCAATTGGTAAATGCATTTGCCAAACAACGCGCAGGTCGCCCTGAGATAGCCGCAGTCATAATTGTGTGTTTGGCCCCTGCCCCCGCCAGTGCCGCCCGATAAGCTTCATCAGCATTGCTTTCGGGACAGGCTATAAATGCTGTCCCAAGCTGTGCCGCAACTGCGCCGAGGGCGCGCACAGCATTGATGCCAGCACCGTCCATGATGCCGCCTGCCGCGATGACAGGCAGACGCGACTGCTTCACCAACAAATGGGTTAATGCAAATGTGCCAAGGCGTTCGTCAGGCGCGGCCGGGTTGAATATTCCGCGATGTCCACCTGCCTCCCACCCTTGGGCAATCACAATGTCGATACCTGCATCCGCGACTGCATGCGCCTCGGCCAAGCTCGTCGCAGTTGCCATTAAAACGCAACCAGCCTGCCGCAGCGCCTGAATATGGTCTGCGCCGGGCAGCCCAAAGTGGAAGCTCACAATCTTTGGCCTAACTTCGAGCACCAGCGAGAGCATTTCGTCATCCACAGCAAAGCTTTTGTAAATCTTACGCAAGGTCGCTGGCGGCTCAGCTCCATGAATTTGGAACAGCGGCCGTAATGCGCTCAACCAATTTTGCGCCCGCGCTTCATCCGCTTTGGGTTCAGCATGGACAAACAGATTAACATTAAAAGGGCGGCCGGTTAGTGCGCGGGTTTCGGTTATCATGGAGCGCGCGCCCGCAACGTCCGTGGCGCCAATGGCAATCGAACCAAGCCCTCCCGCATTGGACACCGCGGCTGCCATCGTGGGGGTGGAAATGCCAGCCATAGGGGCTTGCACAATCGGTATGGTTATTCCGAGCCTTTGTAAGGTCGTCATGAGAGCATGATCACGCACCCGCTGTTGTGCCAAACTGCCACACGATGACATTCTCGTAAACATCCCCTGGGTGCAGTGCAACCGATGCAAAGGATGGCTGGTTGGGCGCGTCTGGAAACATTTGTGGCTCCAGTGCAATGGCATCGCCGATGTGATAACTTTTACCAGCCTTGCCCGTGGTTGAACCATCAAAAAAGTTACTTGCGTAAAATTGCACACCGGGCTGGTTCGATAGCAACGTCATCGTCCGTCCCGAATATGGATCTTTCAATTCAGCCAGAATTCTAGGTTCTAAGGCGACGACCTCATCGATGATCCAATGATGATCATAGCCGCGCCCGAGCCTTAATTGTGCGTCAGCAAAATCGCGGACATGATCACGGATTGGCTTAGGCGTCCGAAAATCAAACACGCTGCCCGCGACGCTCCGGCGCTCTCCGGTTGGAATAAGGCCACTGTCTACCGGCAAATAATGCTCTGCCTGTATTGTCAGAAGATGGTCCATCGCATCATGCGCCGCGCCCTCACCGCTCAAGTGCCAATATGCATGATTGGTCAGATTAACGCACGTGGGGGCATCAGTCGTCGCGCGATAGGTTACCGAAAGCGCGTTATCTGCGCTCAACTGATAGGTTGCGGTCACGTTCAAATTGCCGGGATAGCCTTGATCGCCATGGAGGCTAAAATGCCGCAGCGTGACCGACAACGCGGCCGCGTCGCACGTCGTCACTGTCCAGTTCGCCTTATCAAATCCCACATCGCCGCCATGCAATGAATTGGTGCCATCATTGGCAGGAACAATATATTCTTCGTCGTCTAGAGTGAAGCGCGCGTGCGCAATCCGGTTGGCAACGCGCCCAATGGTGGCCCCGTAAAAATGCGGCTGGGCAACATACTCATCCAGCGTTGCATAACCAGTGGTTACATCTGCAAACCGACCTTGCGCATCGGGTACGCAAACGGACTGAATGGAGGCGCCATAGCTGATAATTTTAACCGACATACCATTGGCGTTTGTTAAGGTGACCGCTTCCACAGTTTCGCCGTTGGCAAGTGTGCCGAAAATTTCTGTCTTCAGCCCTGACCGATCCAAAAGCTGTCCCCTTTTCCTATGATATGATCGATCGGACGAAGCGACCGATAGAGGCAACGGCACAACCGTTGGTGGCGAATAGTATTTAGCTTAAACCACGCGCCCGCTTGCATCCGGATCATCGTAGCGCATTTCCAGGTAGCGGCCACGCACTGCTAGTTTATCCAGTTCCCCCCGCGAAATCTGCCCGGTCATAGTTTCAATTTCACGGTCGATGGTTTTAAGTCCGTCAACGAGCTGCTGTACTGGCGTTTTACCCGCATATTCCTTGTTTTTCAGGCTGTCGGGAATTTTCTTATAGCCGTTGATCAGCTCAGGCAGATGCTCCCCCACCAGCTTGCGCACTTCGCGCGCCGCGGGGTCGTTTTCGTCTAATGTCTGCAACTGCGGCGCAAGCTGGTCCAGCCGTAAACCGATGTCCTGCATCAACGTTACCGCTGGCGCTGGCAAAGCGGGTCGCTGTGCCTCAAGCCAGATTTCGGTCTTGCCGGCTAAAGTCGCGAGATCGGTTTGGCGCAGGCTTTCGATCGTCGGCATTGGCATTTCGGGATAGCGCATCATGAGATAAGCAGCGGCAGCGCCAACAATCACGGTGATCATCACACCCCAAAAGCCAATGCCGTCGATGATTGCACCGACAATTCCGGCACCGATCATAACGGCGCCGACCGCGATCACGGCCTTGCTGAGTTTCCCCCAGTAATGCGCTCGGCGCAGCGCCTGCGACTTCGAGCCTATGGGCGTCATCCGCACTTTGCGCAGCGATCGTGCCGCTGCGGTTAGTGTTTCATTTGCGTTGGATGCTGGATTGTTCATATTTTACCTTGTACGACGAAGACGCTCACGCCTCCAACGCCGCGAGCAAACCGCTGCCCTGCGTTGCCTCGACCGCTTGGGCCTGACCTTCGGCGCGGGCAATATAGCCTTTGGACTTTTCGACTTCCTTCTCGAGCGCTTCGGACGTCTGCTTCATGCTGTCCAACGCCTTCAACTTGAACGTGTCGATGGCGTCCATAGTGTCGTAAATATTCTGGAACGCGCGGCTTAAGGTTTCCAAAGGAATAGTCGCGCCCGCCGCCTGTTCATGAATTCGCGCAGTATTGTCGCGCAGCAACTGGCCGGTGCTGTCGATGATGTTGGCGGTCGTGGTGTTCAGCGCCGTAATCTGGTCCAGCACAAGCTTTTGATTGGTCATAGCCTGCGCGACGGTCACAGCTGTTCGCAACGCACCAACGGTCGTTGTCGATGCGCGGTCCACGCCCTTGACCAACTCGACATTGTTCTTCTTCACCAGATCAAGCGCGAGATAGCCTTGAACTGTCACCGCCATTTGCGTCAGCAAATCCTGCGTGCGCTGGCGCACATAAAATAAAGCGCTTTCCTTAATTGCCCGCGATTTTGCCGGGTCGGACAGCTCAAGTTCGCCGGCCTTGTCCTCAAGCTTTGTATCAAGCTGCTTGGACATTATAATCATCTGTTCAAGCTTGCCCATCGCAACCCACAGATTTTGCCGTTCCACATCAATCGCGGCGTTATCCATCAATAGCTCATCTTTGCCATTGCCAAGCCGACCGAGGATCGATCCGATATGCGTTTGCGAACTTTGGTAGCTGTCGAAATAATTACGCAATTTGTTGCCAAAGGGAATGATGCCAAACAGCTTCTGCTTGGTCATAAGATTACCCTTTTTTGAAGGGTCGAGATCTTCGACAACGCGGCGCAATTCGGCAAGGTCCGCGCCAACACCAGAGTCGGCATCCATCCGGCGGATAGGTTTATCCAAGAAGCGGTTCGACTGTGCCGATGCTTCCATAATCTCCTTGCGGCCCATATTTGTTAATTGGTCGACCCGCTTGCCAAATTCAGGGCTGTTAACGTCCTGTGCGACCAAATCGGCGACATAAGCCTCTACACGCTGCGCAAGCTTGCTTTGTTGCTCCTCGGTCACGGGAACCAACCCCATTGCCTGTTGCGGGGCAACGGTGGGCACGGGATCTGGCGGGGTAAGCTTCAGCTCTTGAAATGTCTGGGTTACGGTTTCAGTCGACATGGCCAAAAATCCCTCAGTCCTTAAATATTACAACAGATGGAACCAGTGCCCGACCATTTCAAGCACTTCTATCCCCAACTGTATTATTTTTCTAATACAGCTTCTTTGTTATCCTTCAAAGCAGCTTCTACCAGCGGCGATAATCCTTCGACAACCCGCGTTACGCCCTTGGCATTGGGATGAATGTTGTCCGGCAGCATCAATGCCGCGTCCGTCACCACGCCATCGAGGAAGAAAGGGTAAAGCTTCGCGTCATATTGTTTCGACAATGCAGGAAATATTCCATTAAAAGATTTTCCATAATCCTGACCCATGTTGGGCGAAGCCAGCATGCCGGTGAGCACAACCGGAATACCGCGCCGTTTCAATTCGTCCATCATCGTCGTCATGTTTGTTTTGGTTTCTGTGGGCTTAATCCCCCGCAACATGTCGTTGCCACCCAGGCCAAGCACAACCAGATCAGGCTTTCGGTCGAGATTATTGAGCACGAAGGCGAGCCGGTCTTTTCCGGCTGCCGTGGTATCACCGGACACGCCAGCATTATGAACGCGCGCGTTAATGCCTGATGCCTGCAACGCTGCCTGCAACTGCGGCGCAAGCCCGTCGCCAGGGGCAAGGCGGTATCCGGCGTAAAGGCTGTCGCCGAACGCGACGACCAGCCGGTCATATTGCGCGACCTTTGTGGTGTTGGTCACTTCGGTCTTAGTTTCTACTACAGGATTAGACCCGCATCCCGACAGCCCTTGGATTGCGACACATAACGCACCATATAGCCAAAAACTTCTCATAAGGATTTTTCCTTGCACGCTCCGGTCAATAACAAAGTGGATATGGCAATCCGCGCGGCAAATGTCACCCTTAGCCTTGGCAGCAACGACGCATCGGTGTCGATTTTACGCGGGGTAGACCTTGAGGTGCCCTATGACAGAAGTGTGGCATTGCTTGGGCCATCGGGGTCAGGCAAATCGTCGCTGATGGCTGTGCTTGCCGGGTTGGAGCAGGCAAGCGGTGGAACTGTGCTGGTCGATGGCCTTGATTTCACCAAGTTGGATGAAGACGAACTCGCGCGCGCGCGCCGCGGACGCATTGGTATTGTGTTGCAGGCATTTCATTTGCTGCCGACGATGACGGCGCTTGAGAACGTGGCCATCCCGTTGGAGTTAGCTGGTCTCGAAGACCCTTTTGGGCGGGCGCAAAGCGAACTTGAAGCCGTTGGGCTTGGCCATCGTCTGACGCATTATCCATCGCAATTATCCGGCGGCGAACAACAACGCGTCGCCATTGCCCGCGCAATGGCCGCTGGGCCAAAGATCATCTTTGCGGATGAACCGACGGGCAATCTGGATGGGTCGACCGGTACGTCGATTATCGACCTTTTGTTCGCCCGCCGCGCCGCCTTGGGCGCGACATTATTGATCATCACGCATGACCCCGAACTTGCACGCAAATGTGACCGCGTAATCTCCATGCAGGACGGCCATGTCGTGGAGAGCGCGGCTTGAGCCTGCCGCTCGCTGCCATTTGGCGTATATCGCGTCGTGATTTGTCCGCACATATTCGCGGGCTACGTTTGCTTGCGATTTGCTTGTTTTTGGGCGTGGCGACCCTCGCAGCCATTGGTAGCCTGACCGCTGGCATAGCCGATGAACTGTCGCGGCGTGGCCAGACCATTCTTGGCGGCGACGTCGAAATCGGCATCGCACAACGTGAAGCGACGCAAGCCGAAATGGCGGCAATGCGCAAAGCTGGCCAAGTCTCCCAAACCGTCCGGTTGCGCGCGATGGCCATTGCTGGTGAAGCGGGCGGAGACAGCCTGCTTGCCGAATTAAAGGCCGTAGACAGTATATATCCCCATTATGGCGCTTTAACCTTGCGTGGGGGCGGTAGCGTCAGGGCACCAGCCAAAGGCGAAATTTACATCGGACCAACCTTGTCCGAACGGCTCGGCATTAAAATCGGTGGTACCGTCCGTTTTGGGGAGGAACGGTTCAAGGTATTGGGTATTATTGACCAAGAACCTGACCGTTTGGGCGAAGGCTTCACGCTTGGTCCAGTTGCCATCATCAACATGGCCTCGTTACCGGACACCGCTTTGATCCAACCGGGCAGCATGTATGAGGCGAAGTACCGCATAAAACTATCCGCAAACGAAGACGCCGCCGCCGTCGCAAAAACGCTTGAGGCGCAGTTCCCTTCGGCGGGTTGGGACATTACGGATCGCTCCAACGGCGCACCCGGCACAAGGCGCTTTATTGAGCGTATGGGCCAGTTCCTTACGCTGGTTGGCCTTGCCGCATTGGTCATTGCAGGCATTGGCGTCGGCAATGGCGTGAGCAGTTACCTCGCAAGCAAGCGCGCAAGCATTGCCACGCTGAAAGTGACAGGCGCCGACAGCGGGACAATATTCCGCATCTATATGCTCCAAATCCTGGCTGTTTCCGCAGGTGCGGTTATCGCTGGCCTTGCGGTGGGCAGTGTCATGCCTTCGGTCATTGGCTGGGTTGCTGGCGACATTTTGCCGGTCGCACCGGGCTTTAACCTGCATCCCTTGCCGTTGCTCGTCAGCGCGATCTACGGCCTGTTAATCGCCATTGCCTTTGCCCTTCCCCCTTTGGCCCGCGCACGCACAGTTCCCGCCGCTGGCCTGTTCCGTGCCATTGTAGAAGGCAATGCCCGCATCGACCGACGCAGCGCATTTTGGGTCGTGTCCGCAATCATCGCGATCATCGCGCTCGCGGTTCTGACTGCGCGAGAGCCTTTATTCTCGCTGGCATTTATCGGCGCGGCCTTTGGCTTGTTGCTGTTGCTAACCGGAATTGCGTGGCTGCTGCGTGCGATCGCCGTGCATATCCCTCGGCCCACGGCACCGCTGCCGCGTTTGGCGCTTGCAAACCTGCACCGCCCCGGCGCGCAGACGCAGGCATTGGTGGTGGCGCTTGGCCTTGGCCTCACCTTATTTGTGACGCTCGCTGCCATCCAAACGAGCATTAACAACGAAATCAAGAATAGCGTGCCCGACCGCGCGCCAAGCTTCTTTGCACTGGACATCCCGCGTGAAGGTGCAGCCCAATTCACGCAGATGGTCAAAGAAGCCGATCCTAAGGCCACCATCAACATGATACCTGCCTTACGCGGCACTATCATCGAATATGGCGGACAGCGCGTTGACCAGCTGGAGGAACTGCCCGAAGGCGCATGGGTCCTGAACGGTGATCGCGGTCTAACCTATAGCAGTGCATTGCCCAATGGCAGCGAGATCGTGGCGGGGCAATGGTGGCCCGCCGATTACAGCGGCCCGGCATTGGTTAGCCTTGAGGCCGAAGTGGCCAAAACATTGGGCATCGGGGTTGGGGATAGCCTGACTATCAGCCTTCTTGGTGTCGAAGTTCCCGCCAGAATTGCATCCTTGCGCACTGTCAAATGGGACAATTTCGGCCTGAATTATGTCATGGTGTTTTCGCCGGGAAGCCTTGACGCCGCGCCGCACAACATGGTGGCGACATTAACGGTGTCAAAACCGGCCGAGCGCATATTGGCAAAATCGATCCCGCCGACCTTCCCGTCCTCGTCTTTGATTGAGGTTGGGGAAGTCACCGCACAGATCACCGTCCTGTTAACCCAAATGGCGCAGGCGATTGCCGCTGCGGCGTCCATCGCTATCTTGGCTGGTATTGCGGTGCTTGTGGGTGCAATCGCCGCCGCGCGGCAGTCGCGCATTTACGACAGCGTCATCATGAAAATGTTGGGCAGCACAAGAGGGCAGATTTTGGGCGCTCAGGCACTTGAATATGGCATATTGGCGGTCGTGCTGGGTCTGGTGTCGCTGTTGCTTGGCATGTTGGCGGCTTATTATGTTGTGGTCCAAATCTTCGATTTCAGCTTCATGCCGGATTATTCGATTTTGGCGCTCACGCTCATTGGCGGCGCTGGATTGACCTTTGTTCTTGGCATCATCGGCTCGCTACCCATATTGGCCGCAAGGCCTTCAGAGGCATTACGCAGCCTCTAATCTCGTGCCAAATGCGTGGCGAGTGGCGCTGATAAGATCAGTTGCGCCATATGATATATAAGCGTCGGCAGCAGCACCATGCCGGCAATCGCTGGCGGAAATATCGTCGCGGCGAGCGGTGCGCCGATGGCGATGCTTTTCTGCCCGCCGGAAAACAGCATCGTAATCCGGTCACCGCGTGCAAGCTTCATAACCCCACCCAATGCCCACGCGCCGCCAAAGCCGACCAGCAGCATGCCCGACACAGCAAGCGCCAACCAAGCCAATTCATCGCCGCGCACAATGCTCCAGATGCCTGCAACAACTGCGCCTGAAAACGCTACATAGACTGCGATAGCAATCGATATGCGGTCCATCCACGTCGCCAAGTCCCTATGGGCATCAACCCATGGCTTGCACCAACGTTGCGCCATTTGGCCCAGCGCAAAGGGCAGAAGCAGGATGAGCGCAATGCGACCGACGGCTTGGCCAGAGACGGTCGCCTCCCCCACATGCGCCAGCAGCGCAAACAGCAAAGGCGACAGCACAACGCCGATCAAGTTGACCAAAGCCGCGGCAACAACGGACGCTGCAACATTGCCCCGCGCAAGCGCGCAGTAGGCCGCCGCTGATTGCACGGTTGAGGGCAATATTCCTGTAAACAGCAAGCCCAAAGCAAGTATCGGCGGCAATATATTGTCAAAAAGATGTGACATGGCCAATCCCGCAGCAGACATCACGCCAAATACGAACAGGAAAATGGCCCCCTGCAACTGCCAATTGCGTACGCCACTGACAACTTCATGACGCGGCAAACGCACGCCGTTCAGGAAAAACAAAAGGAATATCGCCGCCGATGAGATAAGCGCCGCAACCTCCGCCGCGTGACCGCGCACGGGTATAAAACTCGCCAGCAATATCGTGGCGAGTAACAAAAGGACAAAGCGATCAGCGAAGATACGAGCGAACATCCGAGCGCTTTGACCGTTGCAATCGCGTATTGCAACACCAGCGATGTTGCGCTGCAGCGGATATTGCGTTAGTGGCGCGCGAGAATCTGGTGGCGTGTGGCTGCTATGAAGACCTTCCAAAAGGCCCATTTCCAAATGTCATTGCGTAACATCGCCATTATCGCGCACGTCGATCACGGCAAAACCACCCTCGTTGACCAACTGTTCCGTCAGTCTGGCACATTCCGCGACAACCAGCGCATCGAAGAGCGCGCGATGGATTCAAACGACCTCGAAAAAGAACGCGGAATCACTATTCTTGCCAAATGCACATCGGTAGAGTGGGATGATCACAAGGGTGAAAAAACCCGCATCAACATCGTCGATACACCGGGTCACGCGGACTTTGGCGGCGAAGTTGAACGCATCTTGTCGATGGTCGACGGCGTTATCCTTCTGGTCGATTCTTCTGAAGGCGCGATGCCGCAAACGAAGTTTGTTACCGGCAAGGCCCTCGCTTTGGGACTTCGCCCAATCGTTGTCGTCAACAAGGTAGACCGTCCTGACGAGCGCATTCAGGAAGTGTTGGACGAAGTGTTCGACCTTTTCGTGTCACTCGATGCCACAGACGAGCAGCTTGATTTCCCAGTGCTCTATGCATCGGGCCGTAACGGCTATGCATCGACCGACCCAAGCGCTCGCGAAGGCACGCTGACGCCGATGTTTGAAACGATCGTCAGCCATGTGCGTGAACCAAAGGCAGATGTTGACGGCGAATTCAAAATGCTGGTTACTTTGCTTGACCGTGACAACTTCCTTGGCCGTATTCTTACCGGTCTGGTATTGTCTGGCACCGTCAAGGTGAACCAGCAAATTCATGCGCTGAACCCTGACGGCAAGATCGTCGAAACCGGCCGCGCATCTAAGATTATGTCCTTCCGTGGCCTGGAGCGCGTTCCAGTGGAAGAGGCCAAGGCAGGCGACATCATCTCTATCGCCGGTATGACCACCGCGACCGTCGCAGATACGATCGCCGAGCCGTCCGTGACTGAGCCGCTTCAGGCGCAGCCAATCGATCCGCCAACATTGTCGATGCGCTTTTCGGTGAACGACAGCCCAATGGCTGGCCGTGAAGGTACAAAAGTCACAAGCCGCATGATCCGCGACCGCCTGATGCGCGAAGCCGAAAGCAATGTGGCCGTCCGCATCACGGAAGCAGAAGACAAGGATAGCTTTGAAGTTGCTGGCCGCGGCGAACTGCAATTGGGCGTTCTCATCGAAACGATGCGCCGCGAAGGCTTTGAGCTTGGCATCAGCCGCCCACGCGTGCTGTTCCGCGAAGACGAAAAGGGCCAACCGACCGAGCCTTATGAAACCGTCGTAATCGACGTCGACGATGAATATGCGGGCACCGTTGTCGAGAAAATGGCCGTTCGCAAAGGTGACATGACCGATATGCGTCCTTCGGGTGGTGGCAAGACGCGCATCACCTTCAGCGCCCCTTCACGCGGCCTAATCGGCTATCATGGCGAATTCCTGTCCGACACGCGCGGCACCGGCATCATGAACCGCTTGTTCGAAAAATATGGCCCGCATCGTGGTCCGATTGAAGGCCGCAAAAATGGCGTACTGATTTCCAATGGCGCGGGCGAAGCGGTGGCTTACGCCCTTGGCCCATTGGAGGAACGCGGCATCCTGATGGTCTCGCCGGGTGAAGCTCTATATGAAGGCATGATTATTGGCGAAAATGCCAAACCAGATGACCTTGAAGTCAACCCGATGAAGTCGAAGCAGCTGACGAACTTCCGTTCGACCGGCAAGGACGACGCCATTCGCCTCACCCCGCCAAAGCGTCTGACGCTTGAGCAAGCCATTGCATATATCGACAACGATGAAATGGTGGAGGTTACGCCGAAGAACATTCGTTTGCGTAAGCGCTTACTTGACCCCAATGAGCGGAAAAAAGCATCACGCGCCAAGCAGGCCGCATAAATCAGAAAAGGGCGTCGGTTTCGACGCCCTTTTTCTTTGGGCAACGGCCCTCGGTTCTGACCCTAAATGGCTTCCCCTGCTGCAACGCCGCTGGCCCAAGCCCATTGGAAGTTGTAACCACCGAGCCAACCCGTGACGTCCACCGCCTCGCCCACACAGAATAAGCGCGGCATCTTCTTCGCCTCCATCGTCTTTTGCGACAGGCCATCGGTGCTAATCCCACCCAGCGTCACCTCCGCCTTGGCATAGCCCTCACTGCCATTGGGCACGAATGGCCAGTTGCCGAGTAGCGCGCCCGCACCCACCAATTTCCGGTCGTTTTGGTCGGCGAGGTTGCCGAGTAGCCCAATTTTGGCAGCAAGCGCTTCAGCCAACCGCGCAGGCAAGACGCGGTCCAATGTTGACCGCAATGTCGCGCGCGGCCGCGCGCGTTTTTCTGCCAAAAGCAACTCGGTTGCATCCAGCGATGGCAGAAAATCAATTTCGACTTGATCGCCTGGCCGCCAATAGCTGCTGATTTGTAGAACCGCAGGACCGCTGAGGCCACGATGGGTAAACAACGCGGCTTCACGGAACGCGGTCTTCTGATGTCGAGCAACAACCTCTGCCGACACCCCCGACAACTCACGAAACAATATGTCGTCACCCCCAAGTGTTAACGGCACGAGCGCGGGCCTAGGTTCCACAATCTTCAGGCCAAACTGGCGACCAAGATCATAAGCAAAGGCAGTTGCGCCCATTTTGGGAATGCTTGCCCCCCCCGTTGCGATCACCAATGCTCCACCGTGCGCACGAACGCCATTATATGTAACGTGATAGTCGCTTCCATCATATGTGACTTCCCCCACGGGCGCGTCAAACACGAAATCGACATGCCCCCCCGCAGCAGCAGACTTGTCGCATTCGGCCATCAGCATTGCGACAATCTGCCGCGCTGACCCGTCGCAGAATAATTGCCCCAGCGTTTTTTCATGAAACGCGATATTGTGGCTGCGCACGAGTTCGATAAAATCCTGCGGCGTATAACGTCCAAGCGCCGACTTCGCGAAATGTAGGTTTGCGGACAAATAGCGTTCCTGCGCATGTGTCGTCGTCGCATTCACATTGGTGAAGTTGCACCGCCCGCCGCCCGAAATTAGGATTTTCTTACCCGGACCGGATGCATGATCGATCACCAGTACGCGTTTTCCGCGTTGCCCGGCGGTCAATGCGCACATGAGCCCAGCCCCACCGCCACCAAGAATAATTGCGTCATATCTATTTGAAAGTGCCATTTCGTCCCCCTGCACTGCCTGCGCTATATTGCCAAGCGCTATGCTTTGCGGCAAAGCGCCGTTCATGACTGAAGACACCAAATCCGCGGGTACCGACACCCCACCCGATCACCTATCGATTAACCCGACGAGCCCGCATTTCGATGGCGACCTTTTGTCGCGCGGCATCGGCATTCGTTTTAAGGGCGCAACCCGCACCACGGTTGAGGAATATTGTATTTCCGAAAGCTGGATTAAGGTGCAAGCGGGCAAGGCGCGCGACCGCAAGGGCAATCCGTTGCTTATTAAATTAAGCGGTCCAGTCGAAGCATGGTTCGAGGACCTTGGGGACGACGCGCCTGTCGCGAAGCTCTGACGTTCGCTTAACTTACCGTTTAGGGAAAACCGAAATCAGCTTCGCCAGTTGATCGTCAATTGGGTTGAGTTTATCATCGGGTGTGTTCCCAAGCCGCACGATCGTCAACCGATGCTGCGGTGAAACCACAACAAACTGCCCAAGATGGCCCAAAGCGGCAAAGACGTCGGATGGTGCCTTTCCGGGAAACAGCACCTGATCCCGGCCGTCATTGCGCTTATGATTCAACCACAGATGCGCACCATAGCTTTTGTCATTGGGGCTTTGCGTTTTCATAAAGCGCGTCCAACTGGTTGGCATCATTTGCGCCGACCGAACTGCGCCATTGTTCCGCAAAAATTCCCCAAACTTTGCCCAGTCACGCGCCGTTGCATGGATCATGCTTCCCCCCAACATTGTGCCGTTGCGGTCAAATTGAGGTATCGCGTTCGTCATGCCAAGCGGTTCAAACAAACGGCCACGGGCATATTCCAACATCGCATCACGGCGCACGGTCGGATCTTTGCTGTCGGTCAAGGATCTGGTCATAATGTCGGAAAGGATATGGCTGGTAGCCGTGCTATATTCAAATTTTTCACCGGGAATGGCCTCCAACGGCCTGGTCTCGGCATAGCGCGCAACATTTTCCCGACCATCAAGAAACAACATGCGCGGTGTATCGGCATCAAAAATCTCGACCCCGCCTTCCGCCATTTCGGTATGGTCTAGCCCCGATGACATATGCAGCAAATGGCGCAGCGTTATTTTGGCACGTCCATCGCGCGGCGTTTGCCACTCGGGGACAATCGCTGGCGTATCCAAGGCCAGCCGCCCGTCTGCGACCATCATACCGACCAACACGGCAGTAACACTCTTGGCCATCGACCAGCTGATCAGCCGTGTGTCCGGTCCATATCCCGGCGCGTAACGTTCAGCGACCACACGACCGCCTTCCATCACCACCAAGGCGCGGGTTTCGGAAAGCGCGGGATCCTCAAAAAATGGCGCAATGACTTTTGATAGCTTTTCTTCGCTAACAGATGCGTCGTCAACAATCATCGTAAAGCCTGGCCCAGCAGGCTTTTTGGGTTGTTCGGCAGCACATCCGGCAAGTGCCAGAGCAAAGAAGGCGCAAAAAGCGGTTGCGGCGGGACGGAATTTGTTTCTAGGCATAGTGTGCTTCGATGCACCAAATGGAGGGCCCATGGCAACCGCAACTTCGACCCAAATTACAAAAGAAACCCCACGCCGGTTTAAAACGCTGAAGATTGTGGGTGCAATCCTATTCGGCGTTGCTGCCGTGTGGTTGCTATGGAACTGGAACAGCATAACGGGGCAAGCGCGGGTTGCTGCGGCTTATGGTGCGCACATTACATGCGCGTGCCGTTATATCGAAGGGCGCGACATGGCATCTTGCGAAACCGATAAGGAAAAAGGGATGGAGATTGTGCGGCTAAGCGACGATCCCGAAAACAAACGCATCTATGCCTCGGTACCCTTTTTGGCGAAGGCGGTTGCCGAACGGCGCGGTGCCTTTGGCTGTCTGCAGTTGAATGAGGCAGAGATCGAAGCGCTTTAAGCTGCCTCTGCGCGATCGCTGGATTTGATAGGTCCTGACCCTAGCTGGCTAAGGCTAACTCGACCGCCACTGTTTCCTCAATCCAACCTCCACCAAGAACCCGGTCACCGTCGTACAAAACAGCTGCCTGCCCGGGCGCGACGCCATATTCAGGCACGTCAAAACGCAGCCATTCACCCTCAAGTTGGGCGGCCACCGGGCGCGACATGGACCGTACCTTTGCCATCACTGGCCGGTTTCCAATACTGGTTAGCCAGTTGGAGTCGATGATGCGCGCTGCCTGAACCGCAAGCGCCGCGCGCGGACCGACAATCACGCGCTGCGTCGCTGGATCAAGGCGGATCACATATAAGGGCACTGGCTGCCCCCCAACCTCAAGACCTTTGCGCTGACCAACTGTGTAATGGATAAGGCCCTTGTGCTGACCAAGTACGCGACCATCGAGATGTACGATGTCACCGCCGATTTCAGCATCGGGCCGAATTTTACGCACTACGCTGGCATAATCACCGTCTGGTACAAAACAGATGTCCTGACTGTCGGGCTTCATAGCCACGATTAGCCCCATTTCTTGCGCAATAGCGCGAACCTGAGGCTTGGGCATACCGCCCAAGGGGAAACGCAAATAATCGAGCTGGTCTTGCGTAGTCGCAAACAGGAAATAACTTTGATCACGCGCAGGGTCGGCAGCGCGATGAAGTTCTGCGCCCGCAGCGCCCTCGACGCGGCGGACATAATGGCCAGTCGCAAGGCAATCGGCACCAAGCTCGCGTGCAAGTCGGAACAGGTCAGTGAACTTTACGCCCATGTTGCAGCGCACGCAGGGAATTGGGGTTCGTCCTGCCATATACTCATCCGCGAAATGGTCGATGACCGATTCGCGGAACCGGCTCTCATGGTCGAACACATAATGCGCAATGCCAAGCTTATCCGCCACGGCGCGCGCATCGCGGATATCCTGACCGGCGCAGCATGCCCCTGCGCGCTTTACAGCGCTGCCATGGTCATAAAGTTGCAAGGTAACACCGATCGTTTCTGCGCCCGTCCTGGCGGCAAGGGCAGCTACTACAGACGAATCGACGCCACCCGACATGGCAACGACGATTCGCTTGCCGCTTAAGTCAGGACCCAGTTGAAAATCGGAATGATATATGTCGTCGGTCATAAGAAGGTGTTCCTAAAAGCTTAACCAACAAATAGCCAGTTTTCTCATGAGTTTCCGGATGCGGACGCATTGCCAACGGTGTTGAAAAGGCACTGGCAGGTAATTCCACTTGGCATCATCTGGACGACATATTTACCTCATATTAGAATTTAGGCGTGTAGCTTGAAGTGATGGAAATGAATTTTCCCCACGGCGCGATTAGCACACACCCCGACCTCTCGGAGGAAAATCGCGAGTCGGTGCTGGAAGCTGCGCGTACGCGGCAGGCAAAAAGCCGGACCGTCCGCGCAATGCGTCTTGCTGCACATGGTAACGTAAACGATGGCGGCGGTCTTGCTGCGCGCATTCAGTGTTTCGCAGCGGAGCCCAACCCGGAAATTGAGATACGCGGCTCCTTTTGGCAAAAAACGGCGGCGGCAGAAGTGAATGAAGAGCCCATATACCATTCGACTTCAGCTAATAATAAGAACCACATCTTATCTCCTTCCAGAACAGGCGCAGAATTGAACATCAAGGCGCATGGAGCAGAAAAAAATCATGATTGAAAATCAGAAATTCCGCCCCTCGCAGGTCGTTGGCCCGTTGGGCGAGCCACTTACCCTAAATAGCCTGCCACCTCCTGGCACGACGCGCTGGGTCGTGCGCCGCAAGGCAGAGGTTGTCGCGGCCGTCAATGGTGGGTTATTGTCGATAAATGATGTCTGCGAACGTTACAACCTAACGCTTGAAGAATTTGCGTCATGGCAACGGGCGGTTGACAGGTCCGGGATGCCTGGCCTGCGTGTGACACGTATCCAGCATTATCGTGATCTTTACGAGCGGCAGCAGAAATACTGACGTTAACATAGTTTCGATTAGACGTGTTGATCAGATAACGAGAAAGGTCGGCCGCGTGCGGGGCCTTTCTTAATCGTGTTTGGGCTTTGCCCGACAGCGCAAGATCAATTTTTGGTAACTCCATGCCAAACGCTTCGGAATGGTGCGTACCGCCATTGAATTTTCGTTCTTCGAGGATGTTCTGACGCTTAATAAATCCACGCAGTCACCTTCTCCATCGCTTTTTAGTTTATGCCGTTTGTCGAAACATATGAGGCATCAGTCTGTATTGTTACCCGCAGGGTTTCAGGCTACTCTACATCATAAATCTTCTTTTAACCCTTTGACGTTCCGCGCCTTGCGACAAGTGACTTATTAGGGTAATACAGCTACATTACGGATATTAAGGGGAAGCCCACGCTCCCACGACACTGAACTTGGAAAACCAGTATGAATTACGAGACAACGATGAGCGGCGCGCTGAATGACGAAATGCTAGACGATAACGCGGATCGCAACCGGCGTCGGATAATCATTGCGGCGGTGATAGCGGCGATATTGATTGTAGCCGGCGGCGCGTATTATTTTTTCGGTCAGGGTAAGGAAGCTGCAGCAGCCTCAGCCGAAGCCGAGAAAGCAGCGCAGGCGCAGACCGTTTCGGTTGTCGTCCCTGGCCGCGATACGGTTGCTCAGACTATTAATGCCACCGGCACCTTGGCAGCGCGCCGAGAAATACCCGTTGGTGTTGTTGGTGAAGGTGGCCGCGTGCTTCAGGTTTACGCAGATGCTGGCGACTGGGTAAGCCAGGGTGATATTCTAGTGAGCGTTGATCGTTCAGTCCAAGCCCAACAAGCGGCAGCACTTGAGGCGCAAATCGGCGTTACCCGCGCTGACTTGCAGTTGGCCCAAAACGAGCTCGATCGTGCCATGCAGCTGGTTGAGCGCGGGTTCATTTCAAAGGCCGATGTCGATCGCAAAACTGCCACACGGGACGCAACCCGTGCCCGCGTTAACGTCGCTAATGCCCAGCTTGCCGAAACGCGTGCGCGTAACGCCCGGTTGGACATCCGCGCCCCTGTTGCTGGTTATGTGCTCGAACGTAATGTCGAAACTGGCCAGACGGTATCTGCTGGTAGCGGCATCCTGTTCCGGATTGCCAAGGACGGCCAGCTTGAGCTTCAAGCTAAGCTGAGCGAAGATGATCTGGCACAGATTGATGTTGGCATTCCCGCGACAGTCACCCCCGTTGGGACTGATCGCGTTTTCAGCGGAAACATCTGGCAGATTTCCCCAATGATCGATGCACAAAGCCGCCAAGGGATGGCCCGCGTGGCTTTGCCCTTTGACAAGGCTCTGCGCCCCGGCGGTTTTGCGTCTGTGGAGCTAAAATCCGGCGCCATGACAGCGCCCGTTCTGCCTGAGTCCGCGGTTCAAACCGGCCCTAACGGCAGTTTTGTGTATGTCGTTGGTAAAGACAATAAGGTGAAGCAGCGGCCCATCAAGGTTGGACCAGTCACCGCAAACGGCCTGATCATCCAAGAAGGACTTGATGGTACTGAACGCGTAGTCCTTTACGCTGGCGGCTTCCTAAATCCGGACGAAACGATCAATCCTAAACTTCTGAAAAAGAAGTAATTTTTTGGGATATTCGGGACATAAAAAATGAATTTTAACAATATCTCTGCATGGTCCATCCGTAACCCAGTGGTGCCAATCGTCTTGTTCGTCGCGCTTACCCTTGCCGGTATCATGGCGTTCATAAATATGGACGTTCAGAATGATCCCGATATCGAATTTCCCGTTGTCGTTGTCTCCATTTCTCAACCAGGCGCTGCGCCTACAGAAATCACAACGCAGATTACGCAGAAGGTTGAATCTGCCATTCGCAGTGTTCAAGGCGTTCGTAACATTGATGCCACCTCAACCGAGGGCAACACCACGATTAGCGCTGAATTTGAAATTGGCGATGACATCAACGCCGCGGTCAGTGAAGTAAAGAACGCCGTTGACCAGATCCGCAGCGATTTGCCCGATGGCATCTTGGAACCACAAATTTTCAAGGTTGCCACGTCCAGCGATCCAATCGCCTATTTCGCGGTTGAAGCGAGCGACATGACACTTGAGCAATTGAGCTGGTTCGTCGACGATAGCGTAGCCCGTCGCTTGCTTGCCGTCGAAGGCATGGCGTCGGTTAGCCGGAATGGCGGCGTAAACCGCGAAATTCGCGTCGTACTTGATCCTGCAAAAATGCAGTCACTTGGTGTTAGCGCCAGCCAGATCAACGCTGTGCTCCGCCAGCAAAATATCAACGCGTCCGGCGGCCAATCGCAAATCGCGGGTTCACGTCAGTCTGTGCGCGTTCTCGGCAACGCGACCAACGCTTTTGAACTGAGCCAAACGCAAATTAGCCTCAGCGGCGGGCGTTCAATCAAATTGGCCGATGTGGCTGCAGTGACCGACGGCTTCAGCGAGCAGAAATCCATGGCCTTTGCCGGCGGCAAACAAGTTGTCACGTTCGGCATGTCCCGCGCAAAGGGCGCGTCCGATGTCACCGTCTTTGATGATGCGATGGTCAAAATCGCGGAAATAAAAAAAGAAAATCCAGGCATTAACTTCATCACGCTGTTCAACAGCGTCGATTACACCAAGGGCCAGTATAAAAGCTCGATGGCAGCGATGATTGAAGGCGCTCTTCTTGCCATCGTTGTGGTTTTCCTGTTCCTGCGCGATTGGCGTGCGACGATTATATCGGCGATTGCTATCCCATTGTCGGCCATTCCAACTTTCTGGTTTTTGGACCTGATGGGCTTCACGCTGAACACCATGTCGCTGTTGGCGCTTGGTCTTGTAGCCGGGGTCCTGGTCGATGACGCCATTGTGGAAATTGAAAATATCGTTCGCCATATGCGGATGGGCAAATCCGCTTATCAGGCATCCATTGACGCTGCAGATGAGATTGGGCTTGCTGTGGTTGCGACCACATTTTCGATTGTCGCAGTGTTTTTGCCAGTTGGCCTGATGCCCGGGGTTGCGGGACAGTTTTTTAAGAATTTTGGCCTGACCGTTGTCGCCTCTGTTCTGATGAGCCTTGCCGTGGCCCGAATGATCACGCCGATGATTGCGGCTTATTTCCTAAAATCCGATGGAATGGCCGAACATGGCGAGGCCAGCTGGATCGATCGATATATGAAAATTCTGCGCTGGTCACTTGGTCACCGCCGTTGGATGATGGGTATCGGCGCGGTAGCTTTGGCACTCACGGTGGCGTTGCTGGTTGTCCTGCCAAAACAGTTTTTCCCCGACGGGGATACCGATTTTAGCCGGGTCCGTATAGAAATGGTTCCGGGAACCACGTTGGAACGCACGCGCGAAATCACCAGCGAGGCTGCTGCGATTATCGAAAAGCAGCCCGAGGTTGAAACGGCCTTGCAGAGCCTGCGCGAAGGCGGCGCCAGCATGTTCATCACCTTGAAAAAGGACAGGGCGCGGACCAGCCAACAGTTTGAGGAAGACCTCACGCCCTTGCTAACCAAAATCGCAGATGCGCGAGTCACATTTCAGGTTAACGGCCCCGGCGGCGGTGGCGGTGGCGGTTCCGGCCGTGATGTTTCGGTTATGCTATCAGGATCAGATCCAAAGATGCTCGACAAGACCGCGGCAACGCTGGTCGAACAAATGAAGGGTTTGCCCGAGCTGCGTGCGCCCCGTATCTCCGCCGATTTGCAGCGTCCTGAGTTGATTATAAAGCCGCGTAATGACATCGCGTCACAGCTTGGCGTATCAACTGTAGCGCTGAGCCAAACTATACGCATCGCAACGCTGGGCGATATCGACCAGAATAGCGCAAAATTCTCGCTGTCCGATCGTCAGATCCCGATCCGCGTAATGCTCGCGAAAGAGTCACGTCAAAGCCTTGATGTCATCCGAAACTTGCCAGTGCCATTGGCGACCGGCGGATCTGTGCCGTTATCGCGTGTGGCGGACATCAGCTTTGGCGCAGGCCCAACTTCCGTCCAGCGCCGTAATCAGAATTTCCGCACCTTTGTTGGTGCAGACTTTGCTCCTGGGGTAGTCGCTTCACAAGCAGACACGATAATTAACGCGCTTCCCATCATGAAAAACCTACCAACTGGCGTGTCACGTGCACCCTTTGGTAGTCAGGAGTGGGAACTGGAAATGCAGCAGAACTTCTTGGTTGCATTAGTTTCAGGAACCTTACTGGTGTTTGCGGTACTGGTTCTTCTTTACCATCGCTTCATGTCACCTCTGGTCAATATGGGGTCACTCTTGCTCGCGCCGTTAGGCGGCTTGGTTGCGCTTGCACTGGTTGGTCAGCCGATTTCAATGCCTGTCTTCATCGGCATCTTAATGCTCTTTGGTATCGTGGCGAAAAACTCGATCCTGTTAATCGACTTTGCAATTGAGGAAATGGCGCGCGGCGTTCCAAAGTTTCAGGCAATTATGGAAGCTGGCCATAAGCGTGCCCAGCCAATCGTTATGACCACCGTTGCCATGACAGCTGGCATGGTCCCCACGGCACTGTCCTTGGGTGGTGATGGCCAATGGCGCTCGCCCATGGGCACGGTCGTGATCGGCGGCCTCATTGTCTCGACCTTGCTAACCTTGCTTATCGTCCCTGCCGGCTTCAGCCTGGCTGACGGCTTTGAAAAGCGTGTTGGCCCATGGTTGCGTTCGCGGTTGCTGACCTATGATCCCCAAGCGAATGTTGCAGATACTGGCACGGCAGCAAAAGCCTCCGGCAAGCTATCGAGCAAAGACGGCCTAGACGGACTTCAGCCGGCAGAGTGACGCTGTGCTTGGCAGCATGGCGCGCCTTGGCTAAGGCAATGATGTGAAATCTGCCAATCAACTGGGCCTGTCGGAAAAAGTCCGTTACGCCGAACGCGACGCCGAACTGCGCCAAATGCGCATTATCGCAACGGCATTGCTGTTGTGCATGGCGGCATTGTTTGTTTTCGGCAAATATATGGAAACCCGTTACGTCGGCTATTGGGGCTTTTTAAGGGCCTTTGCCGAGGCCGGGATGGTTGGTGGCCTAGCCGACTGGTTTGCCGTCACAGCGCTCTTCAGGCACCCTTTAGGCATACCCATTCCGCACACCGCGATCATTCCGAATAACAAGGAACGGCTTGGCCGCACATTGGCCAGTTTCCTGCGCACCAATTTCCTGACGACAAAGGTCGTTGCCCGCCGTGTGCAGCGCATGGATGTGGCAGGCGCAATGGGCAAATTCCTCAGTGCCCCCTCAGGCGGCGAAGGTCGCATGCGCATGGGGGCATCGCGGCTGATGGGTGATATAATCGCCGCGTTGGATGATGAGCGCCTGGGCGGCGTTGCCAAGGGCGCGATCCGCAAACAACTTGATAAGCTGGATATCGCGCCTTTGCTTGGGCAGCTATTGAGCGCGATGATCCGCGAACGGCGCCATATCCCCGTGCTCGACAGTATCATAAAATGGGCGTCGGCAACGTTGGAGGCCAATGAACATCTCATCCGCGAAATGGTTGAGGAACGGGCCAACACGATCATGCGCTGGACGGGCCTTGACGAAAAACTGGCTAATGCCATCGTCAATGGCTTGAATAAGCTGTTGCACGAAATGGTGGAAGACCCCGACCATCCGTTGCGGGAAAAGGGCGAAGAAGGACTTGCAAAGCTTGCCCACGACCTGCGTCATGACAAGGAATTGCAAGCCAAGGTCGCGCATTGGAAGGGACAATTGCTCGAAAACCCTGCGATGAGCAAATGGATCAACAGCCTGTGGGATCAAGGCCGCGATGGCCTGTTAAAGGCGGCCCGCAACCCCGACGCGGCGCTGGCGGGAAGCTTTGGCGATGCGCTGATTAAACTTGGCGGGACTTTGCAAGAAGACGCACGGCTCAAGCATCAAATCAACCGCTTTGCCCGCCGCGCCATTGTTGGTACGACCGAGAATTACGGCGACAATATCGTCAAGCTAGTGTCCGAAACCATTGCCCGCTGGGATGCATCCACCATTACGGATCGCGTGGAAAATGCGGTTGGCAGCGACCTTCAGTTCATCCGCATCAACGGCACTTTGGTAGGCGGCATGGCAGGCATCATCATCCATGCCGTAGGATTGCTAATTTAGCCCTGCGGTAAATCGGCAATCATGCGCTGTGTTGCCTCTGCCGCCAATCGTGCAGCATATTTTAAATTGGCCTGAAAATCGCCAGCGCTCTTGCCATTGGCATCATCGCTGACGGCCTTTATCGCGGCCCACGGAATGTCCATGCGCGCAGCTGCCTGTGCTACGGCGGCAGTTTCCATATCGACAATATCACCGCTCAACGCCTTATGCAGCCGTTCGCCATGGTCAGCGCTTTCCATAAAGCAATCACTGGTAATGACACGCACCTTGGGTAGCCCCGTCTCCGGCATGATAGCGGCGTAGAAAGGTTCGGCATGCGCCTCTCCAATTGGCCATGCCCCTGCCCTATAATGCACAAAGCCGTCGGACCGTGATGCGCCATAATCGCCCTGCACGGCCTCCACGATCTGAAAGCAAGCCCCGTCGCGGCCATTCAATTTACCCGCCGTGCCAACAACAATCAAAAGGTCGGCATGATAATGTTCAACCAGCATCATTGCGGCCATTGCCGCATTTACCTTGCCAATGCCGCTGCACGTAATGGCAATTTTACGGTCCGCAAATTGCACCTGCCGAACCATAAAGCCGTGCAGCGCCTCAACATTTGCGCTTTGACCGGGGAACAGGGCAGCCGCTTCGGCATCCACGCCAGCGATAACACCAATAGTCTTAAACATACTGCGCCTGCCCCTGTTTTGAGTAAGATATTGTTCTAGCAGGTGAATTGCGAAGTTATCATGACAATTCAAAACTAAGGAAAAACGCGTTATCGCGACATTATCGTATCGCTTGCGGCATCCGGAACACAGCCGGAAATCACGCTGCCTTGCGTGCCTTGCCCGCATCGCGATCAAGGAATGCCCGAATAGCTGTGATGCTTTCTTCGACATGGCTCAACAGGAACAAATGCCCACCATTTTTGACCACGAACAATTCGCTGTTGGGGATCAGGAGATTTAAAAACTTACCATTCGCCAACGGTACAATCTGATCATCATCGCCCATCATGATCAATGTTTCAGTTTTCAAAAAAGGCAGGAATGGCGCGCTGGTCCATCCCATCATCGCCATCAACTGGTAGAAATATCCGGTCTTCGACGGCGGCGTGATCCGGCCAATATGCTCCGACTTGTTGCCCACCATACCGCCGTACAGCGTCTTGAAATGCTTCGCCATGAAGTCGGGGTCTATATAACGTCGCGGGTCGGCCATTTTGGCCAAAGCGGCCGGATTACCAGGAACCATCAACATGCCTGCGCTGGTTGCGCACAGGATGAGTTTGTTAGTGCGCCCTGTATTCTGCAACGCAAATTGCTGCGCCATCGCGCCGCCCCAACTGACGCCCATTACGTCGACAACGGGCATTTCAAACCGATCAAGCAGCAACGCCGCAATCCGTGACATGAGGAGCGCATTATACGGCACAACCGGATCTGGAGATCCGCCAATACCCGGCATATCAAAAGTGATAAAGTCGCGGTCATCCAACAGCTCGGCCATCGGCGCCATCGCCTCAATATTCGCGCCAATGCCGTTAAAGAACAATATCGGCAGATTATGAGTTGGCGCGCTGGCACGCCAAACCGCGACCCGCAATACGCGGCCATCAACGGTTTCCATGCTGAATGTCGGCGCGCGTTTTTTGGTCATATCTGTTCCTTTGCCGTGCCTATCGCGGGCGTTGCAGTCAGTCTAGCGGCTGGTCCCCTACACGCAAGGAAGAATAAGCCATGCCACAACACCTAATCAAACGCGTCACTCCAAAACGTACAGGCCAGGTGCGGGTTCCATAGCTGGATACTTTTTGCTCCCCTGCGTTGCTGGGGCAATGACTTCAGCGCCGGAGCGGGCGTGGAGCCACTCCATCCAATATGGCCACCAGCTTCCGGCGACTTCTTCGGTGCCTTTCATCCATTCTGTGACGTCGGCTGGGGTCTTGCCGTTCGAATGCTTCCAGTATTTCGCCTTGGGGTTGCCCGGCGGGTTTAAGATCGCTTGCATATGGCCAGCCTGGCTCAGGATGAATTCGACATTTTTGCTGCCGAACAATTGCGTCGAACGGTAACATGCGCGCCATGGCGTAATGTGGTCGGTTGTCCCGCCCAAAACGAACAAATCGCCCGTCACCTTGGTCAGGTCAAGCGTATGTCCGGCAATGTCGAGCGCACCCGGCGCAGCATAGGCATTGGCCTCAAAAAGCTCCAAAAAGTCGCCCATCAGCGCCGATGATAGGTTGGTCGCATCGGCATTCCAGAACAGGATATCAAATGCGGGCGGATCATCGCCGAGCAGATAATTGTTGATGACATAGTTCCAGATCAGATCATTGGGCCGCAACCAAGCAAAGCCACGCGCGAGGCTGCTGCCCTCAATCACGCCCTTTTTCGCGGCGCGTTGCCGTGCCAGCGCAATGCCATTGTGCGACACAAGGCTCGCCGCCTCAGTGTCGCCGGGCCTGGGTTCGAGAACACACACCATCATCGTGATGGCGTTAGCGCGCGTGTCCCCCATCGATGCGAGTTTGGAGAGCAGCACCGACATCGTCTGCCCGCCGGAACAGCCGCCGGAAATGTTGACCTTGTCGCTGCCGGTAATCTCACACACGACATCAAGTGCCTTGATGCAGCTTTCGATATATTCGGCCATGCCCCAAACGCCCATGTCGTGGGTCGGGTTACGCCATGAAATCATGAATGGCTGAATTCCGTGGTCGGTCTGCCATTTGATGATCGATTTTTCCGGCGACAGATCATTGATATACATTTTGTTGATCTGCGGCGGAATGGTGAGTTGTGGCGTTGCGAACACCTTGTCGGTCGTGGGCGCATATTGGATAAGTTCAAAACGTTCATCGCGATACACCACCGCACCCTTTGCGGTCGCGACATTCTCGCCAAGCTTGAACGGCTTTTTGTTGACCTGGCTCACCATCATATCGTTGTGGACCATGTCATTATATGCGTTTTTCAGGCCCTTCACGAGGCTAAGGCCGCCAGAGTCTACAAGCCGTTTCTGTGCGGTCGGGTTACCGATCAAGCTGTTCGTTGGCGACATCGCGTCGATGATGATCTGCGAAATGAAGTTTGCGCGGTCGCGCTCCAGCGCATCGAGGTCTAAATCCTCAATATAGCTTTTGACGCCCTTTTGCACCGCGAGATAATATTGCGCGCCTGCCTTGAAAAACGGATTGAAAGTCCATGCCGGGTCCATGAAACGCTTGTCTTTGGGGTCAGGCGCAAGGTCGGACTTTCCAGTTATGATCTTAACAACATCTTCGGAGAAGTTGGTTGTCGCCTTCCAGGCCTTATCGGGGTTGGTCGCGGTTTGGCGGAGCATTAGGCCAATTGCGCCAATGAAATCTTCCCGCGCCAAACCGGCGAGCGGGCCGAGCGCCATTGTGGCATCATTAGCAGCATCAAATGCCCCTGCAATCCCCGAAAAAGGCGCGCCTTTCTTTTGCGATTTCTTTTTGCCCGTTTTCGCGTTTCCGCCCGTTTCCGCCTTGCTTGCCATGGTCCTCTCCTTTGCCCTCCTGCGCAGAATTACACGGCCCGACCATTTGGTCAAACACTCCTCGCAATGTGAACAATTGCAAACACGCATATCTAAACTGGAGACAAGCCGCCACCTGTCTTAATACCGATCGTTCAGGAACAAGTTTACGTCATCCTTCGACCGGTCCAATGGCGCATTCACGTTTCAAAACAAGGTCAATGGCCATTAAAAATGACAGCTAAGGTAAAGCAGCTTGAGGGCCTTGGGCGGCTACTGAAAGCCGCTGGCGTTAAGCCTGCAAGCGCGGAACAGATGATCCGTGAGCATCTGGACAGCATCCAGGATGGCACGCAGCAGCGACATGCTGAAATCGTAAAAACGGTTCGGGAGCTAAAGAAAGAGTTGGTCGAATTGCGCCAGAGCCACAGTCTTTCCGTATCAGAAATCCGCATCACGACAGATCTTATTCACCATGAATTTGAGGCGAACAGCATTGTTGTTGCCCAAATGCTTCGCCACGCAAAGGCTTGGATAGCTATCATTGTTCTGATCCAGATCGCGATACTCTCCATCCTGCTTGCGACCGCAGCCAGTGACTCGCGTTGGCTCGATTTCGGCTCCACGCCAGCCACGGTAAAATCTCCGATGAAGGCTGGCATACCAACCGCTGCCCCGGCTCAAACAAAAAATTAGATATCATGCGCGGTTATATAAAGGCTATCGCCATCGCGCTCGGCGTATCGGCATTTACGGCAACAGCTTTAGCCGGTGAGGCTTCCCCCATTAAAGCGACCAATGCCATTGCTGCAGCCGATGCCAAGCTTCAGTCTGAAATTGATGCGCTCTGGAAGAAGTTTCCGGGCCGCGTTGGTATTGCCATCTATCCCCCACTTTCCAAAGAGATTATCGGCAAGCGACAGACCGAACGCTTTCCGCAGCAAAGCGTTTCCAAAATGTGGGTTGCGCTGACGATCTTGGAACAGGAGGCTGCGGGCAAGTTATCGCTGGATAAGCGCATCCGGGTCAGCGGCGACGACGTAGTTGTCTTCAGCCAGCCTTTAAAGCGTTATCTCGACGGTCGGGACTCATTCGAAATGCCTATACGCGAACTGCTCGCGCACGCCATTAATGCCAGTGACAATCTGGCGAACAGCGTGTTGTTGCACTTAGCTGGTGGTCCAAAATCGATCAACAAGATGCTCGACCGGCGCAAGGTAACGTCCATTCGCTTCGGTCCGGGCGAAGTCCTGCTGCAAAGCGCAATCGCTGGCGTTGAGTGGAAACCACAATATAGACAAGGCAATGCATTCAAGGCGCAGCGGTCGCGTATTCCGATGGAAAAGCGTGAGGCAGCATTGGCGGCCTATCTGGAAGCGCCACTTGATGGCGCCGCGCCCGGGACTATTGTTCTGGTACTAAAGCGCTTCAGTGAACGTGGCCCCAATGACCCCGGTGCAAAATTGCTAAAGCTCATGGAAGGCACATACACCGGCAAATCCCGACTGCGCTCAGGGCTCGCCCCGCACTGGAGCCTCGCGCATAAAACGGGGACCGGACAAGTCCTTGGTTCGACGTCGACAGCGATTAACGATGTAGGCGTAATGAAGGCACCGGATGGTTGCCTTTATCCGGTAGCTGTCATGATCGCGCAGACACGTTCCGATATGCAGGTGACGAACGGCCTGATGCAAAATGTTGCCCGCGCGATCATCCACCACCACAACGAAATTCACCCGAAGACATAAACAACTTCAATCATGCGGCGTCATTCCGTATCTCTAAAAAAGCAATAAAGTCAGTATTCTGGAATACAAAACTGCATTGACGGTGTCAGCCTCCCCCCAACTGGCAACACACATGTCGCGCGGCTCCGCAAGAACCTGAACCCGACCCGGCATTTGGCACTAGCCTCAACGCATTATACGGCTTTAGATATATGTTGCAGGCCGATGTACACGCCATAAAAACCCTGCTCGAGCCGCTTGCCATGCCAGCTTAGTTCAGACTATGTTAACGCGCTTTCCTTAACAAGACAGTCGCTTATGCCAATTATTCCAGAGCAATTGTCCTTGCTCGATGTTGTCGATGACGTTCCATCATCACCGGCGACTTCGATCATTGCATCACGGCCTGTTGTCGATCTGCTCAATAGTCAGGTCATGGCCTATGAATATATGGCCTGCGACCAATATAGCTTTCTACCCAACCGGAATATTTTGTCGGAGCTTGACCTGCAGCACATATTGGATACAGCGGGTTTGCTGTCCTTGTCTGAAATCTTTTTATCGGTTCCGACTAACATTTTCGTGGCTTTAGACCTGTCGAACCAAATGGCATGGGCGTTGCGTTCGCTACTGTCCAAAGGAACGCATATCAGTGTTTTGTTGGCTGCAACAGACAATGACGCGGCCAACAATGCTGTCAGCAGCGCAATGCAAAACTGGCGCCGAGCCGGCTGTAGCGTAGGGATTGACGGATTTGGCTACGCTGCCGTCCCGGCGCTTTGGCCATTGGTACATAATGTTGACGTAGTCCGCTTTGACCCACGCCTAATTGGCATGGTCCGCGCGCAAGTTATTCCCGTATCCCCCACCCAGAAACTCGTTAATCTGGTGGCCTCAATGGGTATTTCGCGCATCCTCGTGGACGGATGCCTTTCCATTGATGATGCCATGATGTTTCAGGAAGCCGGAGCTACACATGGCCAAGGCCCCGTGTTTGGTGAGTTCAGCCTTACACAACCGCACTGACGCGCTCCCCTGCGTCCCAGTATTGGGCCGCGTAGACGCAAAGGGAAAATTTACCTTAGTTTACATAAGCATTGATGTCGTTTTCATCCGTTTCGGGGGAGATTGGCGATGTATTTGTACGCGAGCAGCGTAATAAATCCGCCAAATACTGATATCAGATCTTAAACCACTCAAAAGGGCCGCGCGGTGAACAATTATCACATTGCCGTAGTTGAAGACGACCCGTTGTTTGCGGCTGAGCTCGAAGAATTTTTAAGTGGATTGGGATATGGCGTAACCAGCTATAGCTCAGCACAAAAGTTTTTGACCGATATTCGTCAAAAAGAATGCGATCTTTTAATCGTCGATTGGTCACTACCTGACCTGACGGGGATTGAGGTTCTTGAGTATGCCCGGAAATTTCATCCTGACATGCCATCAATCATGCTTACGGCACGCAATGATCGCGGAGACGTCATTCGCGGGTTTGAAGCCGGTGCGGATGATTTCGTGTCGAAGCCGGTTGACCCCGAAATTCTTCGCCTGCGGATTAAATCGGTTTTACGCCGCTATAATGGCAATGTGCGTACCCGTCCGGAATCGGTTGTGCTTGGCCCATATTTGTTGCGTCCATCGACATCGACGGTGTATTTTGACGACGAAGCCATGATTTTGCCAAAGCGCGAATTCGACATGGCTATGCTGTTCTTCACCAACCCCAATCGGTTGTTGTCGCGCCAATATCTCGCGGCGACTTTGTGGGGCAAGGTGGTGGATTATCAGTCGCGGACTATCGACACACATGTCGCGCGGCTCCGCAAGAACCTGAAACTCGACCCGGCATGTGGCATTAGCCTCAGCGCGTTATACGGCTTTGGATATACGTTGCAGGCCGATGTGCACGCAATGAACCCCGCGCGCGAGCCACTTGCTATGTCTGCTTAGTTTAGGACCAATGGCAAGGGGCGCCCATGTCATTGGCGTTAGAATTACCGAATTTAGCGTTACTTAACCGCACTGATGCACGGCACTTGCGTCCCGCGACCGGGACGCTAAATCACCGAGCATGAGCTTACTTGAAATCCTTGCCGTTCTGCTTGGCATTGCCAATATATTATTGATTATTAAGCGATCGGTGTGGAATTTCCCCGTCGCGATAATCATGGTGTCGCTGTATTTCGTCATTTTCCGAGATGCCAAGCTGTACAGCGATGCAGGGCTACAGATATTTTTTGCGGCTGTGAACCTGTACGGTTGGTGGAGCTGGACGCGGAACAAGGCAGACAGCGGAGACATCATTGTCCGTCGAATTTCTGTTATGGGCTATGGCTTGTGGATATTGGGCGCTATTGCCGCGATTTGGGCATGGGGCGCCGTAATGCATGCTGAAACCGATGCTACCTATCCATATTGGGACGCATCGGTCGCAATGCTCTCTATTGCCGGACAGATATTGATGGCACGGCGCTTTGTAGAAAACTGGCATTTCTGGATCATCGTCAACCTGATTTCCATTCCCTTATATGCGATGAAGGAATTGTATCTGACTGCAGGCCTTTATGGGCTATTCCTTGTCCTAGCTGTTGCCGGACTGATCGCATGGCGCAAGGCGGAACAAAAATGAAGCGTATCTGCCTTCACGGCCCCGAAAGTACCGGAAAATCGACGTTGGGCACTCGGCTCGCGGCGGAACTCGGATGCGAAGTCGTACCCGAATATGGCCGTGCATATTGTGAGGCGCATGGCACTGACATTGGCAGACAAGAACTGATCCACATCGCGCAAACGCAAGACGCCATGAACCGCGCCGCCGCTGCGCGCGCAGGCGAACTGGGCGCTGGCTTTGTGCTGTTTGACACAGACCCACTCATCACCGCCGTCTGGGCGGATATGATGTTCGGCGCAACGCCGGGCTATCTGCGCGACGGCTATTTCGACAGCTTTAGAGGCTTTTCTGACCTTTATCTTTTGCTCGATATCGACCTCCCCTTCGTAGATGATGGCCTTCGCGTCTATGCGCAACCTGCTGAGCGACGGCAATTTTTTGACCTGTGCACATTGGAACTCGACAGAAATGATGTACATTACGTCCGCATTCAGGGGCTCGGCGAAACCCGCTTCGCGGCGGCAAAGGCCGCGATATTAGGGGCCGAATGAACCGAAATATGCTGCTTTGATATCCGCATGGAATGATGCGCCTGCAAAGCGGTCTTCTGAACCATGCACACACAAGCAAAACTGTAATAGTTGGATCGTAAAGGTGCAAATGGGCTAAATCGCTTTAGACTGCACCAGAACCGGCGATATTTGCATCCGTTTCGGAGATAAATTAGCAATAAAGGTGTGCGAGGCCGGCGCCAATTTGCGCAGAGCTACTGTGGCTGAAATTACGCCATTGAGAACAGTGAAATTGGAAGCTTGCGCCCTAAGAGACCTTCTCCAACGCCTCACCCGCCGCAACCCAGCGAGCCTCGGCAGCTTCCTGCGCAGCGATTATTTTGCCACGCCGTTGCGACAGTTCACCCATCGTCAGGTTCTTATACTCGTTTGCTGCCGACGCAGGGTCGAACATCGCACGGTCAATCGCGCTCAACACAACCTCAAGCTTGGCCAAGTCAGCCTCGGCATCACTCACATCCCGCTTAAGCTTGGCTTGCGCCTCACGTGCGGCAGCCGCAGCTTTCTTGTCGTCCTTGCGGTCAGCCTTTGATACCTTCTCCTTCGCTGGCCCCTTGCCCAGGATGAAGTCGGTATAATCCTCAATCGTGCCGGAAAATTCGGTCGCAGTCCCGCCGTCGACGAGCACCAGCCGGTCCGCCGTCAGCTCAAGCATATGGCGGTCATGGCTGACCAGCACTACTGTGCCTTCATATTCATTCAGCGCCTGCACCAATGCCTCACGCGCATCGACATCCAAGTGGTTCGTTGGCTCATCGAGGATGAGCATATGCGGCGCATCGCGGGTGATCAGCGCCAGCGCGAGCCGCGCACGTTCGCCGCCCGACAATTTGCCAACCTTCGTCGTCGCCTTTGCGCCCGAAAAGCCAAAGCGCCCCAGTTGCGCGCGCACCGCGCCGGGGTTCGCACCCTTCATCTGATGGGTCATATGCTCAAGCGGGGTATCGTCGCCGTCAAGCTCCTCGACCTGATATTGGGTGAAATAACCGACGCGCATCTTGCCGGAGGAACTCATCTGCCCTTCCATTGGCGTCAGTTGCGCCGCGAGCAATCGCGCCAGCGTGGTCTTGCCGTTCCCGTTGCGGCCCAGCAAAGCGATCCGGTCATCGGGGTCAATCCGCAAGTTCAACCGCTCTAAAATCGGGTTGCCTTCGGTATAGCCGACACTCGCCAGATCCAGCGTCACCAATGGCGGTTTCAATTCATCTGGGCTTGGAAAGTCAAAGCTCAATGTCGGATCTTCGGCCATTGCGGCAATCGGCTGCATCCGCGCCAGCGCCTTGGCTCTGGACTGCGCCTGCTTGGCGGTGGAGGCACGCGCCGAGTTGCGCGCGACATAATCCTGCAGCTTGGCGCGTTGCGCGTCTTGGCTTGCCTTGGCCGCCGCCAGCTGCGCTGCACGCTCGGCACGTTGGCGCTCGAACGAGTCATAGCCGCCGGAATACAAAGTCACCTGCCCGCCCTCCAGATGCAGGATATGGTCGACGACATTGTTTAACAGATCGCGTTCATGGCTGATCACCACCATCATCGCGGGATAGCCCTTAAGGAAGTTTTCCAGCCACAAGGTCGCTTCCAAGTCCAAGTGGTTGGAAGGTTCATCCAGCAACAGCAAATCCGGCTGCGAAAACAATAAGGACGCCAGCGCCACGCGCATTTTCCAACCACCCGAGAAGCTATCGAGCGGCCGCCCCTGCATATCTTCGTCAAAGCCAAGGCCAACAAGGATACGCGACGCGCGCGCAGGCGCGGTGTAAGCGTCAATCGCGATCAGGCGTTCATGCACTTCGGCCATGCGGTCATGGTCAAGGCCCTCTTGCTCGCTTTCGATCATCAACGCCGCGCGCTCCGTATCCGCCGCCAACACCGTGTCAAACGGCGTAGAATCGCCCGCAGGCGCCTCTTGCGCGATATAGCCGATCCGCGTGCCCTTTGGCATCTCAAGGCTGCCGTCATCAGCCTCCAGCGAGCCAATCATCACCTTCATCAGCGTCGATTTACCCGCGCCATTGCGCCCGATTAGGCCGATGCGGCTATAAGGAGGCAACGCCGCCGTGGCGCGGTCAAGGATAGTGCGTCCGCCAAGGCGCACGGTGATACCGTTCAGGTTAAGCATGCGCGCCGCCTAGCAGAGCGAAACGCCTATGTCACCGCATACCGCACAGCAAATTCCGGCGCACGAAAACTGCCGCTGGCGACTATCTCGCGCAGCATCTCGCCCGCACGCCAAATGTCGGCATGGCGGAGCATCAACGGCGTCAGGCCAAAGCGCATGATGTCGGGATCGCGGAAATCGCCGATGACGCCGCGCGCGATCAGTGCTTGCACAATTTCGTACGCGTTCGGATGGCGGAAGGAGATGTGGCTGCCGCGTTGCTTTGGGTCCGAAGGTGTGACG
>CANIRZ010000013.1 GCA_947470185.1 Sphingomonadales bacterium
CTTGCCCGCGCCTTTGACAAGATCATGAAGGACTGACGCGATGCCTAAATTCACGTTTAATTTGCCTGACATTGGTGAAGGGATCGCCGAGGCCGAAATCGTTGCCTGGCACGTCAAAGTTGGCGACATGATTTTTGAAGACCAGCGTTTGGCGGATATGATGACCGACAAGGCCACCGTTGAGATGGAAAGTCCGGTTACGGGGGTTGTCACCAAAGTGGCGGGCGAAGCCGGCGATGTGATCGCAATCGGAGCAATGCTTGTTGAAATTGAAGTCGCTGGTGAGGCAAAAGCGGAAGTTGCCGAAGCTACGCCACTCGCGCCAGAGCCCGCGGCATCCATCGTCGAGGATGAAATTCCGCACGCGCCGGAACCCGTTTCCGTCGCCGAGGTCAAACCAGCACCTGCTGCACCTGCTGCTGAGGCATCAGGCAAGGTCACGGCGTCGCCAGCCGTCCGCCAGCGTGCCAAGGAGCTTGGCGTGGATTTGACTGACGTCAAGGCGGCAGGCGGGCATATTCGGCATGCTGATCTCGACGCTTTCCTGTCGTACGGAACGCAGATGGGCTATCGCCCAGCGCACGCAACTGCGCGGCGCGCGGATGAGGCCGTTAAAGTCATCGGCATGCGGCGCAGGATTGCCGACAATATGGCGGCGTCGAAACGACATATTCCACATTTTACCTATGTCGAAGAAATTGACGTTACTGCAATCGAAGCCATGCGCGCGGATTTGAATGCCAATCGCGGAACGAAGCCCAAGCTCACCCTGCTGCCGCTGCTCATCGTGGCTATCTGCAAGGCCATTCCGCAATACCCGATGATGAACGCACGGTTTGATGACGAGGCTGGCATTGTCACACGGCACGGCGCTGTGCATCTGGGCATGGCAACGCAGACTGATGCTGGGTTGATGGTGCCTGTTATCCGCGACGCGCAAGACCGCAATATTTGGCAGTTGGCGACTGAGATCACGCGCCTTGCCGAGGCAGCGCGCAGTGGATCGGCCACAAGCGAAGAACTGTCGGGTTCAACCCTAACGATCACATCGCTGGGCGCGCTCGGTGGCATTGCCACTACCCCAGTGATTAACCGACCAGAGGTCGCCATCATCGGACCGAACAAGATTGTCGAACGCCCTATGTTCGTTGGCGACCGTATCGAGGCCCGTAAGTTAATGAACCTATCGATCAGTTGCGACCACCGCGTTGTCGATGGCTGGGATGCCGCAAGCTATGTTCAGGCGTTGAAGAAACTTGTCGAGACGCCCGTTTTGCTGTTCGCCGACTAAAATTTGTATCCGGGCAAGCTTGTCTGGTCGAATTTCATTTTGAACGTCAAAAACGGTCCTGAACGGCTGTAGCGGGCCAGTTCAAAGTCGCGGTCTTCAAAGCCAATGATGTTGTAGCCAATTGTTATGTTTGCGTTGGTAAATGGTGCAACAGTTAGAACGGGACCAACGGCGTACGCTATATTATCCCCACTGCTGCCGATCCTGACCGTGCCCGTTAATCCTATGTCTGCAACATTGCTGATGTCGAATTTGAAATCACCGCCAAACACGTTGCTCCAGCCGCGAATATCGTCGGTTCCAAAACGGTCGGTTGCGTAACGCGTGCCCCAGAATACGGCATATTCGCCGCGCTCGACAAAGCTGCTTTCATTTTGGCGTATTGGCGTGAAGTTAACAGACAAGCTGTTGATCACGCGGCGGGCTGTGGCGTCGCCATTAACATTCAGCAAGGCGTTGCCAACTGGTCCAGCGTTGCCGGCGACCGCGCCACGCACGGCATCATAGCGAAATTCTGTCTTATTCAGTAAGGACCACGCGCTGTCGCCGGGACGATAGGCCCAGCTGATTTCGGCTTGCGCCGTTGTCGTTCGTGCACCCCCGTCTTCTTTTGCATTCAGCCAGCTGAGCGCGCCGCCAACGGCACGGCCTGCACCAATCTGACGCAGGACAGCAGTAGTGACGCCATAGCGTTTGTTGGTCTGTCCATCACGCGTCTCAGCGCGGCCTGTCCAGCTCCATTCGGTGCCTCGGTAGGTTGCGCCACCCGTAATCGCGGTAAAGTCCTCTGTGAGGGCTCCACGCGTCCCCAGAAAGCCCCCGGAGGCCAACGGTTGATCTGTGTCGACCACATCAGCAGAATTTACCCCGCCAATGGTCTTGTTGCCATCCAGTGTCAGGTCCACCGACCATTGATCCGTAATCCGAAATGACTGGGCAAGACCATATGCGGCATAGGTGCGGGGGCCGTATTCGGTCATATGTTCTTGATTGGCGCTGGCAAGCACGCGGCCACCCGCCCAAGGGGCAACATCGAAGCCAACCCGTGCAGTGCGCGCGTTAATATTTTCACCCTTGGCGATTTCATATCCTGCGACCAAGGCCATGCCGGATTTAATCTGATAGCGCGCCGAAACATTGTGGCGGGCAGGGAAGTCGATGCTCTCGTCCTTGCCGATCAATGCGAACTCGGTCTGCGCTGAAAGCTCAAGCTTGTCTTCAAGTAGCCGTTGTGAAGCTCCAAGGCGCGCGAGCGTGGATTGGTTCGTTGTGCCATCTGATAGTGTATCACGCGCATGGGTCAGCCCGGCGCGGAACGTTGTAGTATCGGCGCGATACTCCACTTCGGATATAGCTGCGCGCCGAAGTGCATCGCTGGCAAAAAATTCTTCCTGATAGGCAATCAGGGATGCCGCGAGCTGTTCGGTCAGGCGTACGCGGCCATCGACGCCAAATTTTCGTGTTCCGACTTCGGAACGGTTCTGCTGCCCAAGCCCAAAGCCTGCTCCCTGTTCGCGGACATAGGTCAGAACGTCGAAACGTTCGTCATGATGCTCCGCCTCAAGCAGCCATGATGTTCGGTTGCCGGCGCCGTTTGCCGCGACAGCGGATTGAGCTTGCGAGCGTGACCCTGCAAATTCAGCGCGAATTTCAGTGCCTGTTCCGGGACGATAGATCACATCAGCGCCCAATAGGTTGGTTTTGCCAATGTCGCTTTCGTCATGGATGCCGGTCGCTGCAATCTGCAGCTTTTCGTCGTCGCTCGTCCAACGCACGCGGCCGCCGGCATTGGCCACCCGCTTGCCAACGCCGTCGACTTCATATTCGGCGATGATGAATTGTGGATCAAGACCACTAGAACGCGATAGTATCGGCACACGAAACCGCAGGCTGCCCGATAGATAATCAATGTCATAATCAATGTGGCGGATGAGGACCTTGGTTTCGATGATGCGATCCGACCGAAGCCGGTCCCGCGTTTCGATACGGACATGCTCAGTATTCGCAATGATGTCGCGCGCGCCGAGCATATATGGACCTGAAAGGCCATTGCCTTGAATTTCGTCGCGACGATAGCGGGTGGGCGTGTCCGAACCAAAGGCAGTCGCCTGAATCGCGCGGTTGCGATATTCGGCCTTCACACCATTGAAGGAGCGCTGATATCGGGCAAGTTCGGGCGCATCAATGCCCGTCTGGTAATCGCCAAACAGCGCGTAGAACTGCGGCCTTTCAAGTTTAAGATATAACCGACGAACAGAGGCTGCGTCATATCGTTGATCGGTGCCGTCAGCATAAACCGTGTAATAGCGGCGTGGGTCAATGGTCCCTGCAAAGCGGGTCTCGTCCTCCTTCTTGTCGCTGTCATATGCCATGGTCATCAGCCATTTGCCGCTAACACGGCCCTTGGCGTACAAAGCGATGCGGCCGTCGACGTTCAGTGGGGCATTGTCGCCTGCTAGATCCTCAAGACCCTCTTCAAGCTTGTTGAAGCCTATGGTTCCTGCGGCAAAGCCAACGACAGTCCAGGGACGGTCGCCCGGATCAAGCCATGTTTCAACGCGTTGCTCCCGACGCACTTTGCCATCGGTAAAGTTAAAACTTATCGCAACCGTGCCTGACGCAGTGGTGGGCTCCAATTCGATATATGCAAGGCCATTGTCGCCATGGACGCGCCAAACGGGTTCTGCGCGTTCAAGCCCAGACAATTGGTTGGCTTGTTCCGCGTCGACCTCAACAGCGGGGCGGTAGGGGTCTGAAACCTGAAAAGCGCCGACCGCGCCATGTTGCACTGGCTTTCCTGCCCGGTCGGTCAGGCGGACCACGATGCGAGGCCGTGTCACGCCGTCCGCAACAAGGATAGAATGTTCCTTGATAAACTGTGCCTGCATTGGGGCGTGTGCAAAATACGTGCGGC
Organism: Sphingomonadales bacterium; assembly: GCA_947470185.1. GTDB lineage: Bacteria > Pseudomonadota > Alphaproteobacteria > Sphingomonadales > Sphingomonadaceae > Sphingorhabdus_B. Next base: position 4,206 of record CANIRZ010000013.1, read on the forward strand.
GTTCGAGCGTCTCCACCACATTACCATTTGCGTCCTTAATCAGGGCCACAAGCTTGTTTTCGCCATCGTCGATGTCGACGCCACGCCATATGGCTACGCGTATCTGTCCATCGGCGCTCTTCTTTACGCCATCAAAGTTCAGCGCGCTGATTGCTTTGCCGTTCACTTTAAGTTCGACAGTCTGCCCTGCGCGATGTTTTACAGCGATACGGATGGACTTTACGCGCGGATTCTGGTCAATATCGGGATAGACAAAGCCCGTGCCGGGTTCTTGCCCGGTTAACCAGTCACGCTCAGCGCCCGCAGCTTGCGGGTCAGTGAGAACGGGTGGGAGCGGTGTAACAGATTTGCCAGTTTCGGCGCGGGGTGCGGTTGTTTTTGCACGGAAGTCAGCGCGCTTCAACGTTCCGCCACTGCCTTCTACAAAACGTGAAATTGCACTGCCTGCGCTGCGCGTATTATCGGCACAATCAACGGGTGCTTGGTTAAGCGGAAAGCTGCTTGGATCAACCTGTACCACGTGCAGGCCAGGGATAAGACCCTCGAAATGGTAACGGCCGTCCTTATCGGTGACGGTATATGTGCCGTCCTCAAGCATGACACGCACGCCCGCGATGCCCTTGGCCAAGCGCGGGTCAACAGTGCATCCACCATCGGTGATGCGACCGACCACACTGAACCGCTCGGAGATCCCGTCTTTGACGATGCGGATCGGGGCATCAACGGTGGCGCTTTGGGTGCCGCGACTGTCTATTGCAGTGGCAAGGTTGACTGCATTGCCGGGACGCGCGTCTTGCCGAACTTCTGCCAGATAGGTCAGCAACCCTAAGCCGCCACCGGGAAGCGAGGGAACTGTTATCTCAAAGCGGCTGGCATCAGCTGCAATTTTCGGGGTTACGGGAGCGCCCTGATATTTAATGCTGCCCATACGCAGGCGCAGCGCGGTCGGCAGTTGATCCGTGATAGTTACTTGTCCGGACATGCGGCCACGATCTGGGTTTGTTATTGTTATCCGATATTGAACAATATCGCCGGGCATGGCGGTTACCGTGGATGTTTCTTTGCGTAACATGAGCGCGCTACCAGGCCGGTCAAGCGGGATGTCGACGCGAACAGGGGCCGGGTCGTCCAAGACAATCGGGGCGCCATAAGAGTTTTCCGTAATGACAAAGCTACCCCCATCGGGCCGAACCAAAGCCTCTAATTCAGAAGGCGTTGATCGCGACGGGAAACTAAATGGGGCAGGGGGCGTGACTAATAGTCGATAGGTCCCCCGACGTAAAAACGGAAATCTGTAAAATCCCGGGGTAAATACATATACCGTGCCATTGGCATCTGTGACAGTCGACCCTGTAATGATACTGTTTGGGTAGGCAGATACGCCATCATCCCCAAAAACGTCTGCAGGTCGTCCTGTTGAAGCGTCGACGATCGTTATGCGCGTTCCGTCAATAGGAACGCCGTTGCCGCTGTCAAATGCGACACCGAAAGGATCGATTAAGATTTCGACTTTTGCATGCGCAACGGGTGCGCCGCTGGCGATATCATCAAGGTCGACATCAATCGTATCGCCAGGGTACACAGATAACGCGCAATCGCCGATTGCCGGCGTCGGCGGAACAGCTTTGGTATTAATGTAACCAATGAATTTGGCGCTGTTTGAAGTGTCCTCTGTAAACGAGATTCGTTCGCGGTCGCCCTTCGACGTTGCGACTAAGGCATCGAATGTGTCGATTGCGGCTGGATTTATGTTTTTCGATGCTGCGGTGACGCGAATGATAAGCGGTTCGCCAGCGCGAATGGCTGTTGTCTGTAAAAGGCTCGCTGCAGCCAATTGCGTGTCGGCATAAGCACCACCTAATGTCATTGGCACGCGGCCTGCGGTGCCGGTACACATGGTCTGGGGAAGGGCATGCGTCGTCGATCCCGCACTTTTTGTTAGGCGGAATAAGGAAATGCTTGCAGAAACAGTAGCTGCTTCAACTACAAACCCTACCGTATTTGAGTTGATGGACTGTCGCCCATAACCTGTATCCCATTGAGCGGACGCGGTATTTACAATGGACGCAGGAGCATTTTGCGCAATCACGCCGGTGCCGCCAACAGGGAGAAACAACCCTATCACCAACATCAGCACTACATTTTTGAGATATTTGGCTAAGCTACCCATAATATCTTGAGCGGTGACAGCTTATCTGCCCGCCGCCCCCTGACCCCTTAATTTATGGTTGCCTGGAAAATGAGGGCTCTGGAATTGCCGGCTTCGATATCCGACAACGATCCTACGACTGTGTTTGCCGGTGTTCCAAAGCTTCCACCGGCTGTGCCTCCGCTGCAACTTTGGCCGGTGCCGGGCGTGGTCACTGTGCCATTGACCTTGATCGAACCAGACACGAAAGTTGTGGTCGTCGGCAAAGTGTCGGTGATGCTGATGTTGGTCGCCGTGGCGCCGCCGGTCGCATTGGTGACAGAGATGCAATATTCCACGACGGCGCCGGGGATAGATTTATAATTGCTTGCGCTCACACCGTCACTGATAATCCGGCTGCTTTTGGTAACGCTTAGTAATGCAGTGGATACCGTGAAATCGTCAGTTGCAACGTCAATCCCGTCGCGCGCGGCAGATGTGCCACCAACGCCAGATTTTGCTGTATCCGCAAACACGGTTTCAACCGTATTCGCGCCGTTCACAGTCGAGTCATTGACGGAGGTGATTGCGCTCCCATTACTTTCAAGAGCCGTTGCTGTAAGCTCTACGCCCGCGATATGGCCGTTGGTGGCCGTTGCAGGGACATTGCCAACTGCAAAAACATAGCGTGATTGGTCAACACCCAAATTGTCAATCGATGTCGCCGTATCGGTAGCTGGTTCGTAAGTGCCATTGCCATTCACATCGACAAAAAACGAGAACGACGTGAGGTCAAATGCATCCTGACCGTTATGGGCCACATTTGTCGAAGACGCCTGTTGAACCGCTGCGAGGCTAAAATCCAAAATATCGTTCGATGTGTTTGTAAGCTGGAACCGCGCCACTGCTGCAACTTGTCCAAGGCTGACGGTGGTCGTGCCAATGGTCGCCGCCTCAACCAAACTAAAGTTGATTTTCCGGTCGACCTTAAATGTGTCCGTCGCGGTAATCTCCGTCTGTGGGGTGCCTCCGGTTTGATAATTAACCGTCACGACAGCAGAAATCTCGGAACCCGGAGCGGTACCACCAGCAATAGCAGGCGTAGAGCTCAGTATTGCTAGCGGTATTGGTGTGCAGGCGGCGAGTAGTTTAAGTGGTTTGGTCATCGCTTAAAATTTCTGTCAATTTGTGGAATTGCGTTTGGACCGTCGCAATTGAACGGTTCTCGGGATGATCTGAAATACCCTAAGGGAAATATAGTTTACGGCTGCACACCCGCTTTTTTTAGCGTGCGTAATCATTGAATAACGACCTTGAAAGTAACGGTCCGCGTCTCCCCAGCAGGAACATTGCCTGCCGTGACCGAAATGCGCGCGCCATTGAACGCACCTCCGTCTGCATCAACTGCATCGGTTAATGCTATCGCTGCGGCTACTGAATTTTGAAGCGTTATGGATCCCGTTTGATAGGCCGTGCCAACGGGAATTGGGTCGGTAATGACAAGGTTGCTAACCGCACCTGATCCCGTGACTGTTGCCACCAATTGATATGTCACAACCGCTCCGGGTAGAGGCCGTTGCCCGCCGAACTGGTCTACAATCGCGGCGGATTTGACGAGGGTTAAAGCGGTCGATTGCACCACTAAAAAGCTATTGGCTGAGCCATCCCCGCCCGTTGAACCGACGACAGCATTGCCGCCGCCTTGGCCTAGTCCTGCGAACGAAGTGCCCGGTGCGCCCACGCCAGTGACAGCTTCAGCAGTAAGGCTGACGTTGCCTCTGGCACCGTTCGTCTGGCCTGATGGGGTTGAGGTTATGACAAACACCGTCTTACTTTGGTCTGGCGCTATAATCGGATTATTGGAACCAGCGACGTAAACAGTATCAACGCCGGCATCATATGCGCCGTTATTGTTGCTATCGATGATGATCTGTTGAAGCGTTGGATCAAAATCGTTGCCGCCATTTGCGGTGTTGACGGTAAGGGCAAATGCTTCGTCACCATTGCCAGTGTTCGTCACGCGGAACGATTGGACGTTTCCTGTTTTGCCAGGGCTCGTGATGACATCGCCGGCGTCTGTTTTCGCCACCGTTGCGTCGAGTAGTTCGTCTACCTTGATCGATAGTGTATTGGACGTGAGGGTAGCTGGGCTCCCAGCCACCTCAAAAGTTGCCGTTGCTATATTTTGGATATCAGTGCCTGCGACTGTGCCTGCTGCAAAAGCCGGCACGCTTGCAGACAGCATAAGAAGCGTTCCGCAGACCTGCGTCTTTTTCCCAAGACGAACCGCGCGCCTGAGGGCCGGGTAGGCTTCGAAATTACTTTTCATGTGCCGGCCTATGCCGGAATAGTATCAATAAACAGTTAATGCGTCGGGATCATGTTAACCATAACAAACTATTGAAATTACGTTAAAAATATTTTTTCAAGTAAATGAAATAGGGTGAATCTAAGAAAAATTTTTAAGAATTGTCATGTCATGACAAAAAAGTGGGCGTTGTCGGCGTCCGTTACAAAACAATCTTTTCCTACGAATGCCGTTGACAGAATCTTGCGCCGCTTATAGTGCGCCCCAACCGCAAGTTAGCGGGTGTAGCTCAGTTGGTTAGAGCGCCGGCCTGTCACGCCGGAGGTCGCGGGTTCGAGCCCCGTCACTCGCGCCACTTCCCTAGTTCAGGCTTGGGGTGGTGCGCGAAAAGACCCTGTCTCCATCCAGATCAAAAGCGGTCGCATGGGCACTATCCAGATGGTTCCTGCTATCAAATAGATCATGCTTTGCACGGCAATGTGCTGCGCACCTATGTAATCAGATATACTGACCACCATTACAGCCCAAACTAATATAATCAGCAATATTGCCAGCATGCCTGCTGGTTTACGCCAGGTAGGTTGTTTGAGTGGTGTGGTCATAAGGTTATCCATGATGTTTCGGTGAGAATAGCGTCGAGGGGCATGTCCCAGATGTCGGATGCGATCGCAGGGGCGCGCTGCACCGACCACGCAAGGCCAATGGCAAAAGAATGGTCAAGCATACTTAAGGCGCGGTCATAATGTCCTGCGCCCTGTCCAAGGCGCATTAATTGATCATCAAAGGCCACTAGGGGTGTTAAAATGACATCGGGTTTGCATTCGAGGCAATTCTCGGCGGGTTGTAGCAGCCCAAATGGGCCAGGCATCAAATCGTCGCCAGGCGACCAGCGCAGAAACCGCATTGGAGCAATCTTGCTGGTAACATGGGGCAGGGCAATCTCGCTGCCGAGTGCATGCGCCTGGGCCAAAAGGGCCGAAGGATCGACCTCTGACCCTATCGCGACATAACCAGCTACTATTTTGCCGGGTTGTAAAAGTTTACCAAGCGGACTGGGGATTTTGGAAAAGGCCAGCGCGCGATCTTGCGCCGAAAGTGCACCTACAAACTGGTCACGCAGCTCGCGATATTTTAACCGCTGCGACTGCTTGTCATATTCTGGTTTCACAGCTTTTCCTGAAAATTGTTGGCGGAACCACCATGGGTCGTTTCCCGGAATATCCTCTGACGCCAGGACGTCAGGTGGGCACCGTGTGATCTGGACCTTAAGGTTTCCCAAACGGCCCAGGCAGGGACAGCTCCCTTAGATAGATAATCGCCTCAGGGATGTTCTCATCAGTTCGTGCCGGACAGTCCCGCCAACGGCTAATATAAGCGTATATTGTTAATTCTCAAGCCTTAGCGCCAGATTTTCCAATCGATCCGCAAGTCCTTCTAAAACATCAGCGGATTGAGCAAATGCTGCTGATGTTTGTGCGTTGGGTTCGGCTGCTGCACTGCCACCCGCGTCCTGCAGCTTATCCGCCAGCAAAAGGGCGGAGAATAGAAGGGCACGGTTTTCAGTAAGGCCGCGAGAGCCGCCTCCCGCTTCAAGTGCGCTGGCATCCACCATTGCGCCCAGATCCATCAGACGTTGTTCTTCGCCGGGATTGCAAGCTACAAAATAGTCGCGACCGGCGATGTTAATTTTGACGTCAGGCATCAGTCTGCACCTGCAAGAATTTTATCCATGTCATGAATAGCAGCGAGGGTTTCAGATTTAAGTTTTTCGTGCCGCTTGCTGAGATCACTGTCATCTGACGGGCTTGGGGATATCGCCAATTTTTCGATCCGCGACAAAGCGCGCTCGATGCGCCCTATTGCAAAAATTAATCGTTCATCTGCCATGGGTTACTATCCTCTGCTGAGGAGTATTAACAGACTATCTTTTGAATGCAAATGTGAGAACGGATTTATCACCATAGATTCCACAGGTAAAAGCACCCGGCTCCCTTGACGCTTGGCGCTCGCATCCGCAAAGGGTTTGGACCAGCGACTCGGCGGTCACGCATATTGCGATATGCCCCGTCACCCGCTCCCATTCGGGAGTAACAAGTGGGGAAAGAACATGACCGTTAGTGACCAGCAAATGGCCAATGCAATACGGGCACTGGCCATGGATGCGGTGCAGGCCGCAAATAGTGGCCACCCCGGTATGCCAATGGGCATGGCCGACGTCGCAACGGTTTTATATTCTAAATTTCTGAAATTTGATCCGCAGGCACCCGATTGGGCCGATCGCGACCGGTTTATCCTGTCGGCGGGGCACGGGTCGATGTTTGCTTATGCGACCTTGTATCTCACCGGATACGCAAGCCCGACCATAGACGATATCCGCAATTTTCGACAATTAGGTAGCCCCTGCGCCGGGCATCCAGAAAACTTCCTTATTGATGGTATAGAATGCACCACAGGTCCGTTAGGGCAGGGTCTGGCGATGGCGGTAGGCATGGCGATGGCCGAACGGCATCTCAACGCGCGTTTCGGTGATGAACTGGTTGATCACCGCACATGGGTCGTTGCGGGTGATGGATGCTTGATGGAAGGCATCAACCACGAAGCAGTTGGGCTCGCAGGGCATTTGGGACTGGGGCGTTTGATCGTTTTCTGGGACGACAACAGGATCACTATCGACGGCGCGACCGATCTGTCGACCAGCGAAGATATCGCAGCGCGCTATGTGGCCAGTGGCTGGCACGTCGAGGCGTGCGATGGGCATGATTTTAACGACATTGATCGCGCCATTTCGGCGGCGGTAGCCGACAATCGGCCTTCATTAATTGCGTGCCGGACGTTGATTGGCAAAGGGTCTCCGAATAAGGAGGGCACGAAAGCGCCACATGGTAGCCCGCTTGGGGCGGACGAAATTGTTGCCACGCGGGCTGCACTTGACTGGCCGTACCCTGCATTTGAAATGCCTGATGATGTTCTTGGCGCATGGCGTGCGACTGGCAAAGCAGGCGCAGCGGCGCATGCGGAGTGGGACGCACGGTTTGCTACATCTGCAAAGGCTGCTGATTTCAGAACAGCTATGGCAGGCACGCCAAGTAATGCTTGGCTTAAGCCACATCTGGACGGTTTAATCGCAGCGCCGCAGAAGATCGCGACGCGCAAGGCATCTGAAATTGCGCTGACTTCAGCAACTGCTGCAATAGCTGAACTACTTGGTGGGTCGGCGGATTTGACAGGTTCAAATTTTACCCGAACTGCTTCCACTAATACTCTGGATAAAAACGATTATTCCGGTCGCTATGTGAACTATGGTATTCGTGAATTCGGTATGGCCGCAGCGATGAACGGAATGGCGTTGCATGGCGGGATCATTCCTTATGGTGGCACTTTCCTCATATTCTCGGACTATTGCCGCGCAGCCATTCGCTTATCCGCCTTGCAAGAGACGCGCGTTATCTATGTTTTGACGCACGACTCTATCGGTGTAGGCGAAGATGGCCCAACGCATCAGCCGATCGAACAGATTATGTCGATGCGTCTCATTCCGAATTTGGACGTGTATCGGCCTTGCGACACGATTGAGACTGCGGAATGCTGGGCATTGGCCATCGAAAGCGCATCGACCCCTTCGGTGTTGGCGCTATCACGCCAGAATCTGCCGCAACTGCGTACCGATATTAGTGAGAATTTCTCCGCTAAGGGTGCGTACAACCTGCGTGCAGCTTCGGCACCACGCAAGGTTATCTTAGTAGCTACGGGTTCTGAAGTTGAAATTGCGGCAGCCGTGGCCGACAAGCTTGAAGCACAAGGCATTGGCGCGGACGTTGTCTCCATGCCAAGCTGGGAGCGCTTCGACGCGCAGCCTGCGGCTTATAAATCAGAGCTTTTGCCCACGGACGTCTTACGCGTTTCGATTGAGGCCGGCACAACGATGGGTTGGGAGCGTTATGTCGGCGACGGTTTGCGGATTGGCATCGACAGCTTTGGTGCATCCGCCCCGATTGATGCCCTTTATGAACATTTCGGCCTGACAGCCGACAAAATCACCCCTCAAATTGTCGCCCGTTTGGGCTGATTGGAGCAAGCATGACTGTAAAAGTAGCAATTAACGGATTTGGCCGCATCGGTCGTTTGGTCGCACGCGCCATTTTGGAGCGCGATGACCATGATCTTGAGCTGGTCGCGATCAATGACCTTGCGCCCGCCAAGGCCAACGCGCTTTTGTTCAAGCGTGACAGCGTTCACGGTCCTTTCCCTGGTACAGTTGAGGCGGATGGCAATGACATCATCGTCAATGGCAACCGTATCCATGTTACTGCAGAGCGTGATCCGGCCAACTTACCGCATGCCGCAAATGGCGTCGATATTGCCCTTGAATGCACAGGTTTCTTCACGGATCGTGCAAGCGCCGAAAAGCATCTGGCGGCAGGTGCAAAGCGTGTCCTGATATCTGCGCCGGGCAAAAATGTCGACAAAACGGTAGTCTTTGGCGTTAATCACGAGGTGTTGACCGCTGCCGATGTGATCGTTTCCAACGCAAGCTGCACCACCAACTGCTTGGCGCCAATGGCGAAGGTGTTGAACGACGCGATTGGTATCGAGCGCGGGCTGATGACTACAATCCACAGCTACACCAACGATCAGAAGATCCTTGACCAGATACATGAAGACATGCGCCGTGCACGTGCCGCGGCAATGTCGATGATTCCGACAACAACCGGCGCAGCGCGTGCCGTTGGTGAAGTCATGCCCGAACTCAAAGGCAAATTGGACGGTTCTGCCATTCGCGTTCCAACGCCCAATGTCAGCATCGTGGACCTGACCTTCACGCCAAAGCGTGACACGAGCGTTGAAGAGGTGAACGCGTTGTTGAAGGCGGCATCAGAAGGTGCCTTGAAGGGCGTGCTGGCCTATTCGGACGAGCCTTTGGTCTCGATCGATTATAATCATTGCCCGGCAAGCTCGACCATAGATAGCCTTGAAACTGCGGTAATCGACGGCAAGTTGGTGCGCGTGTTGAGTTGGTATGACAATGAATGGGGTTTCTCCAACCGCATGGTCGACACAGCCGGCGTCATCGGCAAATTGCTGTAAGGAGCTGAATTATGGCATTTCGCACGCTTGACGATCTTGGGGACATAAAGGGAAAGCGGGCACTTGTTCGCGTTGACCTGAATGTACCAATGGCCGACGGGCGTGTGACGGATGAAACGCGCATGCGTGCGTTGTTGCCGACGGTGCTAGAACTTGCGGATAAGGGCGCCAAGGTCCTGTTGCTCGCACATTTCGGGCGTCCCAAGGGTGCCAAGCATAGCGAAATGTCGGTGTCGATGGTGCTTGATGCCTTGCAAGAGGTGGTTGGCCGCGAAATCATGTTCGTACCGGAAGTTGCGGGCGATGTTGTGGCGCAATCGGTAGGCATATTGGCAGATGGTGACATCGCGCTTCTCGAAAACACCCGTTTTTGGGCTGGTGAAGAAAAGAATGATCCTGAACTTGCCCGCGCCGTTGCCGCGAACGGGGACTTTTACGTCAATGACGCATTTTCGGCGGCGCACCGTGCGCACATGTCGACCGAAGGGCTCGCACATATCCTGCCGGCCTATGCTGGTCGTTCGATGGAAGCCGAGTTAAAAGCGTTGGAAGCGGCGCTTGGTTCGCCAGAGCATCCTGTGGCAGCCGTAGTTGGCGGCGCAAAAGTGTCTACAAAGCTTGATGTGTTGAACAATTTGGTCAAACAGGTCGACCATCTGATTATCGGTGGCGGCATGGCGAATACCTTTTTGGCCGCACGCGGTGTGCATGTTGGGAAGTCTTTGTGCGAGCACGATCTCGCCGACCAAGCCAATGCCATCATGGACGCAGCGGACGCCGCTGGCTGCACTGTGCATTTGCCTTATGACGTCGTGACGTCACGCGAATTCCGCGTAAATCCTCCGGTACGGACAGTGAATGTCCACGAGGTCGCTGCTGATGAGATGATCCTCGATGTTGGGCCTGCCGCTGTTGAGGCGCTTGCGGATGTACTGAAAAATTGCCGCACATTGGTGTGGAACGGGCCATTGGGTGCTTTTGAGATTGAACCTTTTGACGCGGCTACAGTGTCACTGGCCCGCACAGCAGCCGCGTTGACGCGCGAAGGCTCGCTGGTGTCCGTTGCGGGTGGTGGTGATACTGTCGCTGCGCTGGCGCATGCTGGTGTGACGCAAGACTTTACTTTTGTTTCAACCGCGGGCGGTGCTTTTTTGGAGTGGATGGAAGGCAAACCGCTCCCCGGTGTTGATGCTTTGAATATCGTTTAAACATTCGGGGTAGCGCCCCGTTTTTTTTCAACTGTTGGTGCATACGTATGCACGACATAAAATTAAGGAAGTTGCTCATGAATTACTCTGAAATGCTTGAAAAAGTTGCCACTGCATCTGGTTTTATTGCTGCGCTTGACCAGAGCGGCGGTTCAACACCCAAGGCACTTCGGGGTTATGGTGTCGAAGAAGATGCTTACACAAACGACGAAGAAATGTTTGCGTTGATCCACGACATGCGTGCGCGGATTATTACTGCACCGAGCTTTTCCGGCGAAAAAGTGTTGGGCGCTATCTTGTTCGAACGGACTATGGATGGCGACGCCGGCGGCAAGCCCGTTCCAACAGCGCTGCAAGATCGCGGCGTGGTGCCATTCCTTAAAGTCGACAAGGGGCTTGAGGATGAGGTGGACGGTGTTCAATTGATGAAGCCAATAGCCGGTCTTGATGAACTGCTTCAGCGCGCGAAGGCCAAGGGCGTGTTTGGCACAAAAAAGCGGTCGGTAATCAATCAGGCTTCGCCTTCGGGCATCGCGGCGGTCGTGAAGCAGCAGTTTGAGGTGGCTGAGCAGATACTAGCGAATGGCCTGATGCCGATCATTGAGCCTGAAGTGAACATCAAAAGTGCTGACCGCGCGCAAAGCGACATTATTCTGCGCGACGAGATATTAAAGGCACTGGATAATGTATCAGGCGACCACAAGGTGATGCTTAAACTGTCAATTCCGGCCGAGGCGGGCACGTTTGACGGGCTTATCCACCACCCACGCGTCTTGCGTGTTGTCGCCTTGTCTGGTGGCTATGCCCGTCCTGAAGCGTGCGCCGAGCTTGCCAAGAACAAAGGCATGATCGCAAGTTTCTCGCGCGCTTTGTTGGAAGATCTGCGCCACCAGATGACCGCGGACGAATTTGACGCGGCACTTGCCAGCGCCATTGATGAAATTCACGCAGCGTCTGCGACTTAGGGTCAGGGCCACGTAAATTCGCATGCGATGTTTGAGGCCAGTTTGGACAGAGGCCGGCAGTAAATGCGCAAGGCATTTGCCGCTGGCCTAAAGCCGCGCTATTGAGCGCAGTATGAAAGAATTTCCCTGCCAATTATATCTTATCTCGCCGCTTGAAGTAGGCGGCGATTTTCCCGTTCAGCTTGAGGCTGCGTTATCTGCGGGGCCAGTTGCCGCATTCCAATTTCGCGTAAAGGATGTGGACCAGCATGAGGCTGCAGCCCTGGCAGAGCCCCTGCAGGTAATATGCGCCGCGCATGATGTCGCGTTTATCGTTAATGACAGTGTAGCGCTCGCCAAACGGTTGAAGGCTGACGGCGTGCATTTGGGGCAGGGTGATGGTGACGTTAGCGAAGCACGCGAACTGCTTGGCCGTGACGCGCAGATTGGCGTTACCTGTCACAACAGTCGCCATCTGGCGATGGAAGCGGCGGAGGCAGGCGCAGATTATGTTGCCTTTGGGGCCTTCTACCCAACACAGACGAAGTCCGTCGAGCATATTGCTGATCTGGATACGTTGCAGAAATGGTCTCTTGTAACCGAAGTGCCTTGCGTGGCTATTGGCGGCATCACAACTGATAACGCCAAGCCGTTGATTGATGGTGGCGCGGACTTCATTGCCGTCAGCAACGCGGTCTGGACCCATCCACAGGGGCCGGCAGAAGCCGTAAAGGCGTTCAACGCACTGCTTGCCTAATCGCGCTGTCATCGCTAAAGGCCGCGTCCAACGGTACGTTTCTGCGTACCTGCTCTTTCCATCTGTCAAGCGAGTGCACTCATGAAAATCAACGCGGTTGAAATCAAGCCGGGTAACATTCTGGAATATGAAGGCGGCCTATGGCGCGTCGTAAAGACCGCGCATACCCAACCGGGTAAGGGCGGCGCATATATGCAGGTGGAACTCAAAAACCTCCGGGATGGCCGCAAAAACAATATCCGTTTTCGTTCGGCGGAAAGCGTTGAAAAAGTGCGCCTTGACCAGAAAGACTTCCAGTTTCTTTATTCCGAAGGTGACAATTTGGTGTTCATGGACAAGGAAACCTACGACCAGGTAACGTTGCCAAGCGACCTTTTGGGCGATGCTGCGGCGTTCCTGCAGGATGGCATGGATGTTGTTATGGAAATGTATGACGATGAAGCGCTTTCGGTGGCTTTACCTGATCATATCGAAGCAACGGTCGTTGAAGCAGATGCCGTGGTCAAAGGCCAAACGGCATCCTCCAGTTACAAGCCTGCAATTCTCGATAACGGCGTGCGCGTTATGGTGCCGCCGTTCATTAGCTCGGGCACGCGGATCGTGGTGGATGTGTACGAGCGGGAATATGTCCGGAAGGCTGATTAATGCCTGCATTAACCGGTCTTTTGACCATCATGGAAAAAGCCGCCCGTAAAGCGGGTGGAAAGCTTCGCCGCGATTTTGGTGAAATCGAACATTTGCAGGTGTCGCAAAAGGGACCTGCCGATTTCGTCTCTAAGGCAGATGAACGCGCCGAAGATACGATTTTTCGGGAACTCGAAATCGCACGTCCCGATTGGGGCTTTTTGATGGAAGAAGGCGGCGAGATTGCTGGCGCTGAGGGCAAGCCTCGTTTTATCGTCGACCCGCTCGACGGCACGAGCAACTTTCTTCACGGCATCCCGCATTTCGCGATTTCGATTGCCGTGCAAGATCCAAAGCCTGACGGTTCGGGCTGGGGTGATATTTTTGCAGGCCTCGTGTACAATCCGATTACGGATGAAAGCTTTTGGGCGGAACGGGGTAAGGGCGCTTGGTTAGGCAATCGTCGTTTGCGAGTTTCGGCACGCCGGCAATTAAATGAAGCGTTAATTGCGACTGGGACCCCGTATAAGGGACATGGCGATTTCGACGAATGGGCCAAGATTTTTGGCACGATTGGTCCTTCGGTCGCGGGTATCCGGCGCTTTGGTGCTGCCAGCCTTGATCTGGCTTGGCTCGCCGCTGGTCGCTATGATGGCTTTTGGGAAAGCGGCTTGTCACCTTGGGATACGGCTGCGGGATGCTTGTTGGTGCGCGAAGCTGGCGGCTTTGTAACTGACTATCGCGGACGGAGCCCGCACATAGCAGATGTTCAGGTTTTGGCGGCAAATGACATACTGCATAGCAAGCTACATAAGCTGTTGGTCGGTGCCATAAAATAAACCATGAAAATGTTAGAAAAAATGCCGATTCTTGGCCTTGCAGGTCAGGGTTCTTCTGCCTAAAAGCGCCGCATCTTACGGGGTTCGGAAGCGAGTCTGATATGACTGATTTGTCGCAATATTTGCCTATACTGCTTTTCCTCGTGGTGGCGCTCGGTTTGTCGTCGGCATTTGTGTTTTTGCCTATGGGTGTGTCGCGTTTGACGGGCACACATAAACCAACCGAAGCCAAGCTGACCGAATATGAGTGTGGATTTCCAGCGTTCGAAGATTCGCGGAGCCAGTTTGATGTCCGCTTCTATCTCGTTGCAATCTTGTTCATAATTTTCGACCTTGAAGCCGCCTTTTTGTTTCCCTGGGCAGTTAGCCTGGGTGAAACAGGTTGGATTGGTTGGGGCACAATGATGCTGTTCCTGTTCGAATTGGTCATTGGATTTATTTATGCATGGAAAGTGGGAGCACTCGAATGGGAGTAGTCACACCAGCACTTTCGGACGTGCAAACGCCGGATGCAGCTTTCTTCAAGGATATTGAAAGCGAAGTGAACGACAAGGGCTTTGTCGTTTCCTCCGCAGAAGATCTGTTTAATTGGGCGCGCACTGGTTCCTTGTGGCCAATGACCTTTGGTCTTGCATGCTGCGCCGTAGAGATGATCCACGGATATATGCCGCGTTACGACTTTGAACGCTTTGGCATAGCGCCACGCGCGTCACCACGTCAGTCCGACGTGATGATTGTAGCAGGAACGCTGTGCAACAAAATGGCACCTGCCTTGCGCAAGGTTTACGACCAAATGTCTGAGCCGAAATATGTCATTTCCATGGGCAGCTGTGCCAATGGTGGTGGCTATTATCATTATAGCTATAGTGTTGTGCGCGGTTGCGATCGCGTGGTTCCGGTCGATATTTATGTGCCAGGATGCCCACCGACCGCAGAAGCATTGTTGTACGGTATCATGCAGCTGCAGCGCAAAATCCGCCGGACAGGAACCATTGAACGGTGACCCATTCCGCACCTTTGATTACCACGCCTGTTGGTACGATAGAAGCTATCTCAAAAGCACTGGGTAAGCATCTGGTTTCTATTGAAGAAGCCAATAATGAAATTGCTGTGCATATTCATCGTGATGCGCTGGTGGAGTGCATGATTCAACTGCGTGACGAATGCGCATATCAGCAATTGATGGAAATCGCCGGCGTTGACTGGCCTGATCGCGATCCCCGGTTTGAGGTTGTATATTGCCTGTTGAGCCTAACTAAAAACCACCGCATCCGCGTGCATCTGGTGACGAATGAAGATCAGCCAGTTCCGTCGGTTACGGGCATCTGGCCTGTTGCCGGATGGTTGGAGCGCGAAGTGTTCGACATGTATGGTGTGCTATTCTCGGGCAATACGGATTTGCGCCGGATTTTGACAGATTATGGCTTTGCAGGGCACCCGCAACGCAAGGACTTCCCATTATCTGGCTATGTGGAACTGCGCTATTCCGAAGAAGAAAAACGCGTGAAATATGAGCCAGTCCAACTGGCGCAGGATTTCCGTAATTTTGATTTCCTCTCGCCATGGGAAGGCGCGGATTATATCCTGCCTGGCGACGAGAAGACCGGCGAGGGTGCTGGTAAGGCTGTGCCACCGCCTACACCCAAAACTACGGATACGGCGACACAGACTGGCGCTGGTAAAGCTGCGAACAAGGAAGCCGTTAAACGCAGTGTTCGGAAGCCTAAGGCGACGGGAGACAAGGCATGAGTATGCAGCAAGATCTCGCGCCGACCACTGGCGATGACGTCATCCAGAACTACACGATTAACTTCGGGCCACAGCACCCCGCAGCGCATGGCGTTTTGCGTCTGGTGATGGAGTTGGATGGTGAAATCGTCGAGCGGCTTGACCCGCACATCGGCCTTTTGCATCGCGGCACGGAAAAGCTTATCGAGTATAAGACCTATTTACAGGCTTTGCCCTATTTTGACCGGCTGGATTACGCGTCGCCAATGGCGATGGAGCATAGCTATGTGCTCGCTGTCGAGAAGCTGCTGGACTTGGAAGTGCCGCTCCGTGCCCAATATCTGCGGGTGTTGTTTGCTGAACTGACACGGATAAAGAACCATACGCTGAATATTGCCCACCATATCATTGACGTCGGCGCGATGACACCGCCCTTGTGGTTGTATGAAATTCGCGAAGACATCATGGGCTTTTATGAACGCGCCAGCGGTGCGCGTATGCATGCGGCTTGGTTCCGTCCGGGCGGCGTGCATCAGGATGTGCCGTTGAAGCTGCTGACTGACATCGCTGAATGGCTGGATGACCGCATGCCGCGCCTGTTTGAAGACGCGATGTCGCTTGTTGTCGACAACCGTATTTTTAAGCAGCGCAACGTCGATATCGCGATTGTTTCGAAGGAAGACGCCATAAAATGGGGCTTTTCCGGTCCGATGATCCGTGGTGCGGGCATCCCTTGGGATATCCGCAAAAGCCAACCTTATGATGTGTATGACCGGATAGAATTCGATATTCCGGTCGGCACGCGGGGCGATTGTTATGACCGGTTCATGGTGCGCGTTGAAGAAGTGCGTCAATCCGTCCGTATCATGAAGCAATGTTTGCAACAAATGCCAGAAGGTCCGGTTTGCAGCGATGATCGTAAGGTCGTTCCGCCCAAGCGCGCCGAGATGAAGCAGTCGATGGAAGCGTTGATCCATCACTTCAAACTCTACACCGAGGGCTTTAAAGTGCCGGCAGGCAGCGTCTATGTCGCCACCGAGAGCCCCAAGGGCGAATTCGGTGTCTATTTGGTCGCCGATGGTAGCAATAAACCCTATCGCTGCAAAATTCGGCCCACGGCATTTTCGCATCTCCAAGCGATGGATTTCATGACCCGCGGGCACATGCTCGCGGATACGACCGCCATATTGGGCGCGCTCGATATCGTGTTTGGGGAGTGTGACCGCTGATGACACGCGAGCTAATGTTTCTGGCATCCGCTGCCATGGGGTCGGTCGCGTTGGTCGCTGCTTACTTGTATCTGTTCCATGCCGAGATTTCGGCAAAGGAAGTTGGGTCGACCGCGGCCGCGATGATGTTTGGGGCATATATTGGACGGGTTTGGGGGCGGAAAGAAGCACATGGCTGACGCATTTTTTCTCAAATTTCCCAACGTTTCCGCTGTTGCATTGTCGCAGGGAAAGTTCGTCCAATGAGCGTGCGCCTCGCAACCGCGCAGCAGATGATTGCGTATTATAATGCACAAGATGCAGACGCATATGTGTCGTTAATGACCGATGATGCTGCCGAGGCTGTGTATCGCGGGGCCGTTGTTCGCGACGGGAAAGAGGGTGTCCGTTCGGGATTGAAGGCAATGTTTGCTGAATTCCCTGAGAATAGGGCAGAGATTGTGGCGTGCTATGCTTTAGGCGATTACGCTGTGTTGTACGAAAAAGTGTATCGTTCGGAATCGTCCGAACCCTTTGATGTCATGTCGATTTACAGTTTTGAAGGCGACAAAGTGTCGCGCGTGGAGTTTGTCCGCTAATGGCTGGTGCAGTGCATATCCCTGATGAGGCTGAAACCCGCGCCAAGTGGGGCAGCTTTGCCTTTTCACCCGCGTACAAGGCGAAGGCAGATGTCTTCATCGGCCGCTATCCCGCTGGGCGTCAGCAATCTGCCGTGATGGCGCTGCTTGATCTGGCGCAACGTCAGGTGGGCGAAGAAACGCAAACCCAGGGCTGGTTGCCAGTGCCGGTAATTGAATATGTCGCAAGTTATCTCGGCATGCCTTATATGCGGACCTATGAGGTTGCGACCTTTTACACGATGTACAATCTCGCCCCGGTGGGCCGTTTTCATGTGCAGATATGTGGCACGACGCCATGCATGCTGCGCGGGTCGGATGACATAATCGCGGCTTGCAAGAACCGCGGACTGGTTAAGGGTGGAACAACCCCCGACGGGCTGTTCACTTTGAATGAAGTTGAATGCATGGGTAACTGCGCTTCTGCACCTATGGTGCAGATCAACGACGATAATTACGAAGATCTCGATTATGACAGCATGACTGCTATCCTGAGCGATCTCGCAGAGGGCAAGCAGCCGAAGGTTGGCACGCAGTTGCCTGGTCGCCACACGGTTGAGCCTTACGGTGGCGCAACCACCTTGCAGGCGATGGTTGACAAGAACCATGATTATCGGGGCGAGTATTGATGGAATATCTCCCACTCATCGGCGTTCTCGTCGCTGCGTTCGTCGCGTGGAGATTGCTTAAGGGCATCATAAAGCTTGCCGTCATCGGGTTGCTCATCGCGGGCGCTGCATGGTTTTTTCTTGGAGGTTTGGGCTGATGCTCGCTGACAAAGACCGTATTTTTACCAATCTATATGGCTATCAGGATTTCGCCCTGAAAGCGGCGCAGAAACGCGGTGATTGGGATAAAACCTCCGCCTTGATGAAGCTTGGGCAGGACGCGATTATTGAGGAAGTGAAAGCCTCTGGCCTGCGCGGTCGCGGCGGTGCTGGCTTCCCGACGGGTATGAAGTGGAGCTTCATGCCAAAAGCGCCAACGCCAGAGCGTCCCAATTTCCTTGTCATCAACGCCGATGAGTCCGAGCCTGGCAGCTGCAAGGACCGTGAAATCATCCGCCATGATCCGCATAAGCTAATTGAAGGCGCGCTGATCGCTGGCTTTGCCATGCGCGCGCGTGCAGCCTATATATACATTCGCGGTGAATATATTTTCGAAGCAAAGGTTCTGGAACAGGCCGTTGCTGAGGCATATTCAGCGGGCTTACTCGGCAAGAACGCTGCCAAGTCCGGCTATGACTTCGACGTCTTTGTTCATCGCGGCGCTGGTGCATATATCTGCGGCGAAGAAACCGCGATGATCGAAAGCCTTGAGGGCAAAAAGGGTCAGCCCCGTTTGAAGCCTCCGTTTCCGGCAGGTGCAGGGCTTTACGGTTGCCCCACCACGGTTAACAATGTCGAAAGTATTGCGGTCGTGCCAACGATCCTGCGGCGCGGTGCGGCTTGGTTCAAAAGTTTTGGTCGTGAGAACAACCATGGCACGAAGCTGTTCCAAATCTCTGGCCATGTAGAAAAGCCATGCGTCGTCGAAGAAGAAATGGGCATTCCTTTCCGCGAGCTGATTGAGAAGCATTGTGGCGGCATTCGCGGTGGATGGGACAATCTGCTTGCGGTAATCCCCGGCGGGTCGTCGGTTCCGTTGGTGCCTGCGGCGATGATGATGGACGTGCCGATGGATTTCGACGGCTGCAAGGCTGTTGGTTCCGGCTTAGGCACAGCAGCCGTCATCGTGATGGACAAGTCCACCGATGTTGTGCGAGCAATTTCCCGGCTTTCGTATTTCTACAAACATGAAAGCTGCGGCCAATGTACGCCTTGCCGTGAAGGTACAGGCTGGATGTGGCGCGTGATGGAAAAGATGCGCACCGGCAATGCTGAAATAGGCGATATCGACACCTTGTACGATGTGACCAAACAGGTTGAAGGCCACACCATCTGCGCGCTCGGTGATGCGGCGGCTTGGCCTATTCAGGGATTGATAAAGCATTTCCGCCCCGAGATGGAGCGGCGCATTCATGAAGCCAAAGGCGATAACATGTTGGAGGCTGCAGAGTGATTCGTCCGATATTAATCTCTGCGGCTTTGGTAGCTTCTACGGCGGCACTTGCTGATAAAGCCGTTGATCAAGCGATGGAACGCAAAGTAGCGGCCAACTTTGGTAAATGCGTTGTGAAGCTTGATCCCGTATCTGCAAAAAAGGCGGTTTTGTCCGATCTTGAATCTGCAGAGATTAATAAAGACCACAAGAAACTGCTGGATCCGAGATGTTTGCCATCAACCGTTGGCAGTGGCATTCGGTTGCAAATGGACGACCTTTCGTTGAAGGCTGCAATAGCTCAGACGCTGATTTATCGAGATCTGCAGAATAGCCAGTTTAGCGATTTTACACGGGCGCCGCCGCTTACACACCGTCAGCCTTATCCGCTGAAAACGATAAACGATAAAACGGGGCTGCCGTTGAGCGAAAAATCCATCAAAAGCCAGCAAGAGGCGATAGCCCGCAAAACATTAGCATATACGCTGTCTCGCTTTGGGGAATGTGTTGTGCGGACGGACCCTGCAAGTGCTCGGAATGTTGTATTTGCACCCATCGGGACGACCGAAGAGATGGCCGCGATAAAGGCAATGGCACCGGTTTTATCGAGTTGCATTGCCAAGGGGGAAAATGTGGCATTCACTCGCCTCAGCATTCGTAACACATTGGGTGTGAATTATTACCGATTAGCGAACGCCATGCCAGGGGGCACCCAATAATGCCTAAAGTCACCGTAGACGGATTAGAGATCGAAGTCCCTGCAGGCGCGACAGTGCTGCAAGCGTGCGAGATGGCTGGGAAAGAAATACCCCGCTTTTGCTATCATGAGCGGCTGTCCATCGCGGGTAACTGCCGGATGTGCTTGGTCGAGATTGCCCCCGGGCCGCCTAAGCCACAGGCATCGTGCGCGTTGCCGGCCACCGAAGGCCAAATTATCCGCACCGATACACCAATGGTCAAAAAGGCGCGCGAAGGGGTGATGGAGTTTCTGCTCATCAACCACCCGCTCGATTGCCCCATTTGCGACCAAGGTGGCGAATGCGATTTGCAGGACCAAAGCGTTGCTTATGGTCGCGGTGCCTCGCGCTTTGAGGAAAATAAGCGCGCAGTTACTGAAAAATATATGGGTCCGCTGGTCAAAACGGCGATGACGCGCTGCATCCAGTGCACACGCTGCGTCCGTTTCGCCGAAGAAGTCGCGGGCATTGAAGAAGTCGGCGCGATTGGTCGCGGCGAAAATATGCAGATTACAACCTATCTTGAGCACGCCATGCAAAGCGAGCTTTCGGGCAATGTGGTTGATCTATGCCCTGTGGGAGCCTTGACGTCGAAGCCTTATGCTTTTGAAGCGCGTCCTTGGGAGCTTAAAAAGACGCCCAGCATCGATGTGATGGATGCTGTCGGCACCAACATTCGCCTTGATAGCCGGGGAAGGGCCGTGCTGCGCGCATTGCCGCGTATCAATGACGATGTGAACGAAGAATGGGCGTCGGACAAAACCCGTCATGCCGTTGATGGCCTGACGCATCGCCGCTTGGACAAGCCATATATCCGCAAGGACGGTAAGCTTGTCGCGGCAAGCTGGGTTGAGGCATTTGATGCGATCAAAGCCCATTGGACCGGCGAAGCTGCGGTATTGGCTGGTGATCAAGTCGATTGCGAGACCATGTTCGCGGCGCGCGCATTGGCGGGCGCGTCGATGCTTGAAGGGCGTCAAACTGGCCTAGCCTATGACACATCCTCGCTTTCGGCGGTGAATTTCAACACGACAATTGCGGGCGTTGAGAATGCTGACGTCATCTTGTTGGTTGGAAGCGACTTGCGCCGTGAAGCACCATTGGTGAACACGCGTATTCAAAAGGCAATCCGAAAGCGTGGTGCAAAGGTCTTTGCGATCGGGCCAGTGACGGACCTGACATATAAGGTTGAGTGGCTGGGCGATGACCTGAACGCGCTCACAAAGGCGCCCAAGGCCCTGACAGAGGCGTTGAAGAATGCGGAGCGTCCTGCGATCATCGTCGGTGGCGGCGCGTTGCGTTATGCAGGCGTGCATGGAGCTGCGTTGGCGTTTGCCAAAAAGTTCAAACTGGTGCGTGATGGCTGGAACGGATTTAACGTCCTGCATTTTGCAGCCGCGCGCATGGGTGGACTGATGTTGGGCTATGCGCATGACGGCGGCATCAAGAAGCTGGCGGCGGCATCGCCCAAGCTGGCATTCTTCCTCGGCGCGGATGAGGTCGATTACAGCCTGTTTAGTAATACGTTTAAGGTCTATGTCGGCCATCATGGCGACAATGGCGCGCATCATGCTGACGTCATTTTGCCAGGTGCCGCCTATTCCGAGAAATCGGGTACATATGTGAATCTGGAAGGCAGAGTGCAGCGCGGAGAGCGTGCCGTGTTCCCGCCCGGCGATGCGCGCGAAGATTGGGCGATATTCCGGGCATTGTCTGACGCGTTGGGCAAACGCTTGCCGTTCGACAGTGTCGACGCGTTGCGCGGCGAAATGGCAAAAGCGGTGCCGGCGCTTGGTGTTGAGGGTCTCGCCAATTATGGTTGGAACGAACCGTCGCTGTCGGCGGAAGTTAATGGCAAAATTGCCGATTATCCAATCAAGGATTTTTATCTGACGAACGCCATTTGTCGCGCGTCGGAAACGATGCAGAAATGCTCTTCGGAGCTGGTGCACGGAACGCAGGTTCTGGAGGCGGCGGAATGACCTCCTTCTTCCAAAATTTGGGCATGGGTTATGACGCGGCCTGGTTCACCGCAACCATCGCGGGGATCCTTCTGATTGCTCTGCCGTTGATGTTAGCTGTGGCGATGATTATTTATGCGGAACGTAAATTATGGGCCGCATTTGCCCTTCGCAGGGGTCCAAACGTGGTTGGGCCCTTTGGTGTCCTGCAATCTTTTGCAGATGGCCTGAAGGTTTTTCTGCAGGAAACGATTATTCCGAGCGCGTCAAACCGCGGCCTGTTCCTGATCGCGCCCATCATCACCTTCACCGTGGCATTGATGGCATGGGCAGTCATTCCCTTTGCCGACGGTGTCGTGTTGGCGAATATCAATGTAGGCTTGCTCTATATTTTGGCGATTAGCAGTCTTGGCGTTTATGGCGTTGTGATTGCGGGCTGGGCTTCCAACTCCAAATATCCGTTTTATTCCGCCATGCGGGCTGCGGCGCAAATGATATCCTATGAAGTCTCTATTGGGTTCATACTGATTTGCATTGTTTTGTGGGCGGGCACATTCAACATTGGTGGCATTATCGAAGGCCAGCGTGGCCACGTCTTTGGCTTCATTAACGCTTATGCCTTCAACCCTTTGTTGTTCCCGATTGCTGTCATGTTCCTGATCAGTTCAATGGCGGAAACCGCGCGCGCTCCGTTCGATTTGACTGAGGCTGAGAGCGAGCTGGTTGCTGGTTATCAAACCGAATATTCGTCCATGGCCTTCGCTTTGTTCTGGCTTGGTGAATATGCAAACGTCCTTTTGATGTGCGCGCTCAATGCGATACTTTTCTGGGGCGGATATTTGCCTCCGGTTGATTGGGCGCCGCTTTATCTTGTTCCCGGTATTATCTGGTTCTTCGCCAAAATCCTGTTGATGTTCTTCATCTTCGCATGGGTGAAGGCGACCGTGCCGCGTTACCGCTATGACCAATTGATGCGTCTGGGTTGGAAAGTTTTTCTGCCAATCTCGCTGTTCTGGGTCTTTTTGGTGAGTGGCTATCTTATGTTCACAGGACATTTCGCATGACCAGTATCGCCCAACTCATCAAAACCTTCACTTTGTGGGAATTCGTCAAGGCGCATTGGCTAACCTTGCAATATTTCTTCAAGCCAAAGGCGACGATCAATTATCCGTTTGAAAAGAACCCGTTGAGCCCGCGTTTTCGCGGTGAGCATGCCCTGCGTCGTTACCCCAATGGTGAAGAACGGTGTATAGCGTGCAAGCTATGCGAGGCTGTGTGTCCGGCACTTGCCATTACCATTGAGTCCGAACCACGCGACGACGGCAGCCGCCGTACGACGCGCTACGACATCGACATGACCAAGTGCATTTACTGCGGTTTTTGCCAAGAGGCATGTCCCGTAGATGCTATCGTTGAAGGACCAAATTTCGAATTCGCAACAGAAACGCGAGAAGAATTGCTGTATGATAAAGCCAAGCTCCTCGACAATGGCGCAAAGTGGGAGCGGGCAATCGCCGCGAACCTTGCTGCCGATGCCCCCTATCGTTAAGGGCGGCGCATCGTGATACAGCTTATATCCTTCTATATTTTTGCAAGTATCGTCATTGCCTCAGCAGCGATGGTGATCTTCGCGCGCAATCCCGTGCACAGCGTGCTCTGGCTGATTGTGGCTTTCTTTAATGCTGCGGGCCTCATGGTTCTGATCGGCGCCGAATTTATCGCGATGCTCTTGGTCATTGTCTATGTCGGCGCGGTGGCAGTGCTATTCCTGTTTGTGGTGATGATGCTCGACATTGATTTTGCCGAGTTGCGTGCTGGATTTGTCAAAAACGTGCCGCTCGGGATCTTGCTGGCGGTCGTTCTGGTGGCTGAGCTGGTGCTTGGTATTGGTGCCTATCAGGCGGGAGCTGTAAAGCTAGGTACCCCGGGCGCAGGGGTAGCCACGGTGTCTGCAACAGTGCCGAATATCGAGGCTATTGGCGGTTTGCTCTACAGTAAATATGTTTTCCTCTTCGAAACCGCAGGGTTGATCCTGTTGGTTGCTATGGTCGGCGCAATCGTTCTAACGCACCGTCGCAGCCATGGCACGCGTGGCCAGAATATCAGCAGCCAGGTGCAGCGCCGCCCCGAAGACGCGACGCGTAATGTTAATCAGCCCGTCGGGCAGGGGATTGAGTTGTGATTGGTATCGAACATTATCTCGTTGTCAGCAGCATATTGTTTGTCATGGGCGTGCTTGGGATTTTCCTGAACCGCAAGAATGTCATCATCATATTGATGGCGATTGAGCTCATTTTACTGGCGGTAAATATTAATCTCGTCGCGTTCAGTGTGTTTTTGGGCGACCTGACGGGGCAAATTTTCGCGATGTTCGTGTTGACTGTCGCTGCCGGCGAGGCCGCGATTGGCCTTGCCATATTGGTTATCTATTTCCGCGGCCGTGGAACCATTGCCGTTGATGATGTCAACCGGATGAAGGGGTAACATCCAGTGACTGCAATTCATATCATCGTTTTTCTGCCGCTTTTGGCTGCGCTCGCCGCAGGCCTGGGACAGCGCTTAATTGGGGCGTTGGCGGCCAAGACGATCACAACCGCTGGGTTGTTTATCGCCGCGTTCCTGAGCTGGCCGATCTTCATCGGTTTTCTGAGCGGCAGTGAAACCGCTTATGTGCAGCCCGTGATGACATGGGTGCAGTCCGGCGATTTGACGTTTGACTGGGAATTGCGCGTCGATGCGCTCACCGCGGTCATGTTGGTCGTGATCACCAGCGTGTCTGCGCTCGTCCATTTGTATAGCTGGGGCTATATGGAGGAAGACCCCGATCAGCCGCGCTTTTTTGCCTATCTATCGCTGTTTACCTTCGCGATGTTGATGCTCGTAACCGCGAACAACCTTGTCCAGATGTTCTTTGGTTGGGAAGGTGTCGGCCTTGCATCTTATTTGCTGATTGGTTTCTGGTACAAAAAACCAAGCGCGAATGCGGCAGCAATTAAGGCGTTTGTGGTCAACCGCGTTGGCGACCTTGGCTTCATGTTGGGTATTTTTGGCATATTCTGCTTATTTGGCACGGTTTCCATCCCTGAAATACTCGCTGCCGCGCCCGATAAGGTCGGCTCGAGCATTGGCTTCCTTGGTTTGCGCGTGGATACGATGAGCTTGCTGTGCATATTGCTGTTCATTGGCGCGATGGGCAAATCGGCGCAGCTTGGCTTGCACACCTGGTTACCTGACGCAATGGAAGGGCCAACACCTGTGTCGGCACTGATCCACGCGGCTACCATGGTGACCGCTGGTGTGTTTATGGTTTGCCGCCTGTCGCCTTTGTTCGAGACAAGCCAGTTTGCCCTTAATGTTGTGACCATTGTAGGGGCCACAACAGCTATTTTTGCCGCAACGGTTGGCTTGGTGCAAACGGATATCAAGCGTGTCATTGCGTATTCAACCTGCTCGCAGCTTGGCTATATGTTCTTTGCAGCAGGGTCAGGCGCATATGGCGCGGCAATGTTCCATTTGTTCACGCATGCCTTTTTTAAGGCGTTGTTGTTCTTGGGTGCGGGTTCGGTAATCCACGCCATGCACCATGAACAAGATATGCGTTATTATGGTGGCCTTCGGAAACATATCCCGCTGACATTTTGGGCGATGATGGCTGGAACGCTTGCAATTACGGGCGTTGGCATCGTTGGAGTTGGCGGATTTGCGGGCTTCTATTCCAAGGACGCGATTATTGAGGCCGCGTTCGCCAGTGGATCAACCTATCATATGTACGGCTTTGCCATTGGTGTGATCGCTGCGCTTTTGACTAGCTTTTACAGTTGGAGGCTGATGTTCCTTACCTTCTTCGGCAAGCCACGTTGGGAGCAATCGGAGCATATTCAGCACGCGGTGCATGATCATGGTGACCACGCCCATGAACATGACCATGATGCGCATGCGCACGCGACGACAAGTGATGGGACGGCGGGGTATCATCCCCATGAAAGCCCATGGTCGATGCTGACGCCTTTGGCGTTGCTCACGCTTGGCGCGGTGTTTGCAGGCTTTGTCTTTCATAATCAGTTTATCGAGGCAGAGGCCGGTAAGGCGTTTTGGGCAAACAGCACCCTCTATTTCAACGAACATTTGATGCATGCGATGCATGAGGTGCCGATGTGGGTGAAGCTGTCGTCGACAGTGGCAATGTTACTGGGACTGATAACAGCGTTTGCGATGTATCAGTTGTCAAAGGACGCGCCGCAGCGCTTGGCTGCGACTTTCGCCCCAATCTATCGTTTCCTTCTGAATAAATGGTACTTCGACGAACTGTATAGCTTCCTATTTGTGCGGCCCGCATTCTGGTTCGGGCGCCTTTTCTGGAAGCAGGGGGACATCGGGATCATCGACCGCTTTGGACCCAATGGTTCTGCTGCCGTTGTGTCTTTCGGCAGCAAAATGGCGGTCCGGATGCAGTCGGGTTATCTTTACACATATGCGCTTGTGATGCTTCTCGGCCTCGTCGTCGCGGTTAGCTGGATGATGGTGAGAGTATAATGAACGCCGCGGATATCCCTGTACTTTCCATCATGCTCGCCATTCCGGTGGTTGCTGCCGCATTCTGCCTTTTTGTGCAGGCTGAACAGGCGCGGTTAATCGCGTTGGTGGCCACGCTGGCGAACCTAGCGCTCGGTATCGTGCTATGGCTTAGCTACGATCCGGCGGGCGCGCAGTGGCAGTTTACTGAAGCCGCGACCTTGTTCGGGCCAATTGGCTGGCGGCTTGGCATTGATGGCATTTCATTGACGCTTATCATGCTGTCCGTGTTCCTGATGCCGATTTGCATCGGCGCAAGCTGGACCTCAATCCAGAAGCGCGTCGGTGAATATATGGCCGCATTCTTGCTCATGGAAACGTTGATGATTGGCGTTTTTGCGGCGCAGGATTTGCTGCTGTTCTACATCTTCTTCGAAGCTGGCTTGATCCCGATGTATCTGATTATCGGTATTTGGGGCGGACAGGACAGGATTTACGCGTCTTACAAATTCTTCCTCTACACCTTGCTCGGCTCGCTCGTCATGCTGATCGCTATGTTGTGGATGATCCAGTTTGCCGGCACGGCGGATATTCCGACTTTGTTGAACACGGATTTCCCTGTTGAGGCGCAGAAGTGGCTGTGGTTTGCGTTCTTCGCATCATTCGCCGTGAAAATGCCGATGTGGCCAGTGCATACATGGTTGCCCGACGCGCACGTTCAGGCGCCGACCGCAGGCTCCGTCATATTGGCGGGCGTGTTATTAAAAATGGGCGGTTACGGCTTTTTGCGTTTCTCTTTGCCGATGTTCCCTGAAGCAAGTGCCGACTTCATTCCATTGGTCTTTGGCCTGTCGATGGTGGCCGTTGTGTATACGTCGCTGGTTGCTTTGGTGCAGCAAGACATGAAAAAGCTGATCGCCTATTCCTCGGTCGCGCACATGGCAATTGTAACTGTTGGGCTGTTTACGTTTAACCAACAGGGCATTGAAGGCGCGATCATTGTGATGTTGAGCCACGGCCTGGTGTCGGGTGCGCTCTTCTTGTGCGTTGGCGTCATTTATGACCGCCTGCATACCCGCGAAATTAGCCGTTATGGCGGTCTGAGCGTCAATATGCCCAAATATGCTTTGCTGTTTATGCTTTTCACCATGGCGAGCGTTGGCTTGCCGGGAACCAGCGGTTTTGTGGGCGAGTTTTTGAGCCTTGCCGGCGCGTATAAGGTTTCAACCTGGGCTACGTTGATTGCGACTACCGGGATCATCCTTGGTGCTGGCTATATGCTGTATCTCTATCGCCGAATCGCCTTTGGCCCGCAGGTCAATGCAGATGCTGCCGCAATGTCGGACGTAAATGGCCGTGAAATGTGGCTTCTTGCGCCCATTGCTGTCGTGGTGTTGTGGATGGGTGTGTATCCGGAAACATTTTTGGCGCCTATCCGCCGCGATGTCGCAACGATTGTCGCCCGCGTCGAACGCGCTGCACCCGCCGGGGATAGCAAACTCAAATTAGTAGATCTGACAACTGCGCCTTACCGCGTTGTGCAAGGTCCGGAAAAAAACATGGCTGAGGGGAGCCATTGATAATGGAACTGAACGCTTCTCTCTCATTAGTCCGTCCGGAGCTTATACTGAGTTTCTCGGCGCTGGCGCTGTTGTTGCTGGCCGCATGGCGGGAACAGGCAGGGCGCCTGATCAGCATTTTGTCGGTCGGAGCGCTGGTTGCTGCGGCGGCTTTCGTATTTGCCTTTATGGCGAAGGGAACCGATGTTTCGGCCTTTGATGGGCTTCTTGTTAATGACGCGTTCGGCAACTTTGCCAAAATTCTCGTATATATAGCGGCGGCAATTTCCCTGATCATTGCCCCGCGTTTCCTCGAAAAAACGGGTGCCATGCGTGCCGAGTATCCCGTGCTTATCCTGCTGTCTTGTATCGGCATGGGGGTCATGGTTTCCGCGACGGACCTGATTTCACTGTACATCGGGCTCGAACTGCAAAGCCTTTCTGCTTATGTTTTGGCGAGCTTTGCGCGTTCCGATGGGCGTTCGGCTGAGGCTGGTCTCAAATATTTTGTCCTTGGCGCTTTGGCCAGCGGGATGCTGCTTTATGGAGCATCCTTGGTCTATGGCTTTGCCGGATCGACAAGTTTTGCTGCCATCGGCACGGCCATGAACGGCGAAGTTGGCCTTGGCTTGATATTCGGCATCGTCTTCATTCTGTCGGGTTTAGCGTTTAAGATCAGCGCGGCACCGTTCCACATGTGGACACCGGACGTATATGAAGGCGCGCCAACGCCCGTGACCGCATTCTTCGCCAGCGCGCCAAAGGTTGCGGCAATTGCGTTGACCATCCGCATCGTGCTTGAGGCATTTGGGTCGCAGATTTTCGTGTGGCAGCAGATCATCATTGCCGTCGCTTTAATGTCCATTATCATTGGCGCAGTCGGCGCAATTGGTCAGCAGAATTTGAAGCGCCTTATGGCCTATAGCTCAATCAACAATGTAGGATTCATTCTGATTGGTCTTGCCACTGGGACAGAGCAGGGCATTGCCGCGATGCTCGTTTATCTGACCATCTATGTTGCGATGACCTTAGGCAGTTTCGTATGCCTGATGCAGTTAAAGGACAAGGATGGCGGCTATCGCGAAGAATTCGCCGACATATCGGGGCTTTCCAAAACGCGTCCAGCGCTGGCGGCTGCTTTTGCGATTTTCATGTTCAGCTTGGCCGGTATTCCGCCACTGTTCGGCTTTTGGGGCAAGCTGGTTGTGTTCAACGCTGCTGTTGCCGCGGGTCTTTTGCCATTGGCCGTCATTGGCATTGCTGCATCGGCGATTGGGGCATTCTATTACCTGAAAGTCGTCAAGGTTATGTATTTCGATGATGCCGCCGACGTGATTGCGCAAAGCGATGACAAGGTTCTCGTCTGGACTGGCGGGCTGTTGGCAGCCGCAAACTCGCCGCTTGGCTATTTTGCAATACCGGCGCTTGGTGTGTGGACGGCCTATGCCGCAAGAGCGCTTTTCTGACGTCGATATTTGAAGAAGTCACGCTGACAGGATCAACGAACGCGGACCTTTTGGCGCGGGCGGTTCAGGGCGCACCTGAGGGATTGTGGTTGCGTGCCGATGCACAAGATGGCGGACGCGGGCGGCTCGGGCGCATTTGGGAAAGCCCAAGCGGCAACCTGTTTGCAAGCACGATTGTGCGGTTGCGCGGTACGGACCCGTCGCCGGCCAGCCTAGCCTTTGTGACGGCTGTCGCAGTGTTTGACGCCGTTCGGCTGATGGCGCCGCAAGTGCCTGTTTGCGTTAAGTGGCCAAATGATATTTTGACGCCGGATGGCGCAAAATTATGCGGCGTTTTGTTAGAGCGTGCGTCTGACGCTGTTGTCGTTGGTATCGGGCTTAACCTAGTTTGGCATCCGCAGAATCTTGAACGCAAGGTAACGGACCTACTTACCCTCGGCGCAACGCCACCCGATGCGCAAACGGCAGTAGAGATCGTTGCAGAGGTCTTTGCGCGCTATCTCGCTATCTGGCGTCAGTCAGGGGTCGAAGTGATTGTGCGGCATTGGGAGGCACGTGCACATCCACGCGGCACTGCTTTGTGCGCAAAGCTGCCCGATGGAGAGCATTTGGACGGCCTTTATGCAGGACTGAATGAAGATGGCGCATTGCAGCTTCGCTTGGCGGATGGTGCAATTCGTGCCATTCACGCGGCCGATGTTTTTCTAATTTAACAGGAGTGGGCTATGCTGCTCGCGATTGACACAGGTAACACCAATGCCAAATTTGCATTGGTCGACGATACAGGCAAAATATTGCAGCGGTGGCGTATCGCGACCGATGCACGGCGCACAGCGGATGAATATGCCGTCTGGCTGGATCAGCTTATCCAGATGGCAGGATATCGCCGTACGGATATTGATGCGGTTATCATTGCGACTGTGGTGCCGCGTGCGCTGCACAATTTGCAGTTACTGGCGACGCGCTATTTTGGCTGTGAGGCATTGGTGGCGGGATGCGGGACCGTGGGCTGGGGTATTCAACTGCGGGTTGCGGAACCGCATTCGGTAGGCGCTGACCGCGCCGTTAACGCCATCGCCGCGCAGTCGTTAACAGAAGGTCACAAGATCGTTGTCAGTTTTGGCACGGCCACCACCTTTGATTATATCGGTCCAGATGGGTCCTATCGCGGCGGCAGCATTGCACCCGGTGTGAACTTGTCCCTTGATGCCCTATACGCTGCGGCCGCCATGTTGCCGCGAATTGCAATTGAACCGCCACCAAATGAAAGCGTAATTGGCACAACGACTGTTGGACAAATGCAGATTGGCATCTATTGGGGCTATGTGGCGATGATCGAGGGGATGATCGCACGGATGAAAGCTGAAATCGGCGAACCGGTGTCGGTCATTGCGACTGGCGGTTTGGCTATATTGTTTCAGCAGCATGGCCATTTATTTGACCGGGTAGAGCCGGATTTAACGCTGCGGGGGCTGGCGCTTTTGTACAGGAATAGAGAACTTACCTAATGACGACCCCAAAAAATGAACTTCTTTTCCTTGCCCTTGGCGGGTCCAATGAAATTGGCATGAACGTCAATTTGTACGGATGCGAAGGCAAGTGGGTAATGGTTGATCTTGGCCTGACATTCGCAAACTCCGAATATCCGGGGGTTGACCTTGTTTTGCCTGATCTCGAATTCATCGAGAAGCGTAAAAAAGACTTGCTCGGTATTGTGCTGACCCATGGTCATGAGGACCATATCGGCGCAGTCGCCTATTTTGCCGCCGACCTTGGTGTTCCGCTTTACGCGACACCATTCACGGCAACCCTTATTCGCGGCAAGCTGGAAGAAGAAGGCATCGCCGACATAGTAGAATTGAACGTGATCCCTATGGAGGGCGCGTTCTCCTTGGGCCCATTTGATTTTAAGTTTGTTACTTTGGCGCACTCGATCCTTGAAATGAGCGCCTGCTTGATCACAACGCCTTATGGAAAAATATTCCATACAGGCGACTGGAAATTGGACCCACGGCCAGTATTGGGCACACCATCAACGCAAGAGGCGCTCACCGCGATTGGCGATGACAAAGTGCTGGCTATGGTTTGCGATTCTACGAACGTCTTCAACCTAGAAACAAGTGGCAGCGAAGGCAGTGTCAAGGATGACCTGCTAAAGTCTGTTAAGGCCGCTAAGGGAAGGGTGGTCGTCACCACATTTGCCTCAAACGCAGCGCGGTTACAGACCTTAGGCGAAGTGGCACGTGAAAGCGGCCGCACCCTGTGCTTTGCAGGCCGTTCGCTCCACCGGATTATTGAGGCAGCACAGGCCAATGGCTATTTGAAGGATATGCCCAAGACCATTGGCATGGAGAACGTCGATAGCCTTCCACGTCGTGACGTTATTGTAGTGGCAACGGGCGGGCAGGGCGAAGCACGCGCGGCATTGGCGCGTATTGCTGAAGGTAACCACCCCGTAAAGCTGGAAGCGGGCGACACGGTCATCTTCTCATCGAAACAGATACCGGGCAACGAAATTGCCATTGGTATCATCATGAACAAGCTGGCTGAGCGCAACATTCTGACCGTCACGGAAAAGCAGGCGCATGTGCATGTGTCTGGACATCCAGGGCAGCCAGAGCTGGCCGCACTGTATGATTGGATCCGGCCTGAAATTCTTGTCCCTGTCCACGGGGAGCGTCGGCACATGGCCGAGCAGTCGCGGTTTGCGCGTGCCCATGGAGTTCCTAAGACAGTGGTTCAGTCAAACGGCGACGTGGTACGTTTGGCGCCTGGCGAACCCAAAATCATCGGCAAGGAACGCACGGGGCGCCTGATACTGGATGGAGACACCATCATTGCCGCGGATGGCGCAACATTGAACGAACGCCGCCGCCTGTCATGGTATGGGCTGATTTCAGTGGCCTTTGCGTTGGATGCTAAGGACAGAATGCTTGGTAGCCCTCAGATCCGTTTGCATGGCGTGCCGATTGAAGAGGATCTTGAGGATTTTCTTGAAGAATCCAGTTCTGCTGCGGCAAAGGCCGTCAAAGATCATCGCGGTGATTATGACAAGTTACGCGAAACAGTCCGCTTGGCCGTGCGCCGCGTCGCAGTAAGCTGGACAGGTAAAAAACCTATTGTTGATGTTCTGATAGTGGAGACAGCATGAACTGGAGTTCGATTGTTGCCATATACGCTTTGTTTTGGGTCATGACTGCTTTTGTGATCCTTCCCATCGGCGTGCGCACGCACGAAGAATTAGGATTGCCAAAAACCCCGGGGCAGGCTGACGGCGCGCCGGGTAATTTTCGGCCACGTGTTGTACTGCTCCGCACCACATTACTGTCGGCGACGTTATTCGGGCTATACTACCTCAATTACATTTATGGCTGGATTGACCGCCATAGCTTTGACGCGCTGCTTAATGGGCCCAAATAGGGCTTATTTGCGAAGGCGCTCAATGGCTTGAGCAAGCGCAACATACAGCTTGCCAATGTCCGATGATAGAAGCGTCACACCGATGGCATTGCCGTCGCGCGTGCTTAGCAACAGACGCATGATTGCTTCGAAATCGTGGACATAGCGGTTGACGTGTTCGCGGAAGTCGCTGTCTTCGCCATAATGTCTTACAATAATTTTGGCTTCGCTAGAATCGAGCAGGCGCACAGCGCGGCGCGTAAATACACCTCGGTCACCCTTCAGATAGGCGTTCCAAGCGGTGTCGGTGACTTCGTTAGACAATATCTTTGTCACATCAATTGCGGTGGAATTCAATGATTCCGTCAACACTACCATGCGGCGTGCAAAGCTATCTTCTTGAACAGATTCAAAATTGTTTTTGGTATCGGCGATCCGGCCCTCAAGGCTTATCGTCATTTCCTCGAGTTCGCCAAGCTGCCTTACCGCTAATGATGAAGCGACTTCCGACAATTCGATATTACGCGCAATCGCCTCTTGCACGGCCTCATTCATAGACGCCACCTGCGCGTCCAACGCATTTGCAAGCGCCGCACGATTTTGCTCGGTCAACTGGTCGGCAATATGCGCAAGTTCTTCATCTAGTATTTTGCGGCTGCTTTCGGCGGCAGCACGGGTTGTTTCTCGCACACGTAAGAGGGAAGACACCAGTCGGTCATTCGCCTCTCCCGACATTTCTTCCAACAATGCATGTGTCTGCTTTAACGCAGCGCCAAGCGCATCAACCTGTTCATGACGGGCCGCGAAATGGATATCGCTTTCTGCGGTCAAGGCGCCAACGGCGTCGTGCTGCGCAGCCATTGATTGCTCAATCTTTACGAGCTTCTCTAGCACCCCATCGCTTAAACTATCTAACGTTTCCGCGTTCGATAGTGCAGATTGGACTTGCGATATACTCTCGGTCATGCGGACGTTGAGATTGTCCATCGCCGTAGGAATGTTCTGGCCAATCTCATCATTCGCGGCGCCAAGCAACGTGTTCAATCTATCCGACTGGGTAATGAGATCCGCCGCAATTACCTGATTGTCCGACAAAGCCGAACCGACCGAGCGTGTGCTTTCCCCCAGCGCTGTCACAATAAAGGCCAGTTTTGAGGTTTGGTCAGTGGCCGCTTTGTCAACTTCGGCGATTTGCGCAGCGCTTGTTTGGATGTGCGCAGTTATAGCCGTAATTATAGCGCGGACACGCGCGTCCTCCTGCTGGGATTGAGCCTCTATTTCGCTAAGCGCGCCGCGAAGGTCTGAAAGACTGGATTGGATTTGCACTTGGCTACCCGCAAAAATCGTATCGATGTCGCCAGAGGCTTGAGCTATGCCGCCTGAGATGGCTTGCGCTGCGCTGTCCATGAGCGTCGCCATTTCCGCACTTCTATCAAGCGCTTCGGCGCTCTTATCATCAAGAAGCTTGGCGCTGCTGCTTAATGATTGCTCTAGCCTAACCGACAGATCATCTGCGCGCGTTTCTACATTGTCGATATACGCGTTGACGGATTTGCCTGCATCACTCACCCGCTCAAGGGACGCAATTAAGGATTTGATTTGGACTTGCGCATTATTACCTGCGCTTCCAATTTGATTTGTGACGTCTTTGGCGGCGCTCGTTACCACGGGTAAATGTTTGCGAAGATGCTCCAAATTCGTGTTAGCCGCCTGGCTAACGGCTTCAAGTTTTTTGGCCTTTTCATCGCTATCAGCAAGAGCAGCAGAAAGCATTTGCGCCGATTCTATAAGCTTTTGCGAAGACTGCCGCCCAACGGTTTCCAGTTCCCGTGCGTTTTGCGACAAAAATTCGCGGGCAAGCGAGATTTCTCCATTAACTGCGCGCATTCGCGCAGCGAGCGCGACGCTCTCCATCCGCAATCGGCTTGCGACCTTACCAAAACGGGCAGCTTCGCGGCTACTGTTCCGCATGGCCAGGAGCCATAAGACTGTAATTAACAAGGTCGGCGCGGACCAAGTTGTGACCAATGCGATGATCCGGTCGTTGGCCAGCCCTATCTTTATTTCAGGCCAATATGTCAGCGCAAAAAATGCCGTCCATGTCGAAAAGGCAACGAGCAGCAAAACAGGAGCAATATAGGCCAAGATTCCAGACTGATATGTGTTCTCTTCCGCGTACTCTTCGAGGTCCGCATCATAACCGTCGTCAGAAGTTACCTCAACTTCACCTGCCGCGGGCGCAGAGGCATTTTGTTCGGTTTCGGTGATGTCGCGGCTTAGGCCGACAATTTTTGAGCGCATAGTCATGGGAGGTTATTTAGCACATTATTTCTGTAGAGAAATGCAAACTTAACGGTTTTGGATTAGGTTAATCAAACGTTTCCTAGATCGTGACAGATTTGCAGCAGCATTAACGAAAATGATAGCCATCCATGTAACGCACACGGGACAAATGTGCGTTTCTTCTGTGGCTAGCGCAAAGCGCCAGATAAAATTACTCTTAAGAATAATCTACAATGAAATTCAATATGTTGAGCGCTTTAATGTTAAATTGAGGGTATCACGACGGCAGATTTCTATTGGCAAAATGGTAACAACATTCATATCTGGGCAATGGCGCCTGCTCGTTCTCAAAATATTCCTACGATCGCTTTGTTGTCTGTTACCGGCGAAGGTAATGGTGGGAATGAGGTGTTAGCGGGTACGGCGCGTCAGGATCTTGCTGGCGGATCACTAATAGAGCATCAGATAACCACCCTAGCGCGAGCAGGCATTTCGAAGTTCCTTATCGAAGTGGAGAATTACGACGGATCTCTCACCGCACTGGCGGACCGTTGTCGTATGAAAGGTTTAGTGGTCGTTTTTGTTCGGACTGGCTTAGATATCCAAAGTTTTGTCGAAGCTAGCGACCGCATTTGGGTCCAATCATCGCAATTATATGTTCAATTTGGGCTGATTGAAACGCTTACGAAAGCAACCGAGAATTTCGTCGCTACCGTTGATAGTCGTGATGAAAATACTGCTTTTGAAAGGATTGACTTGAACACGCGGTGGGCGGGTGTTTCTGTGGTGGGACAAGATACTATCGCGACGCTAAGGGATCTGCCTGATGATTGGAGCATTATCTCCTCGTTACTGCGTCAGTCGGTATTGGCCCAAATTCCGATGCGTCCTGTGTCCCAGCAGCACATCACTAATGGGACACTGACCGTTCTGACGGCGCCGCAAGATTTTTCCGAGCTTAACCGCCAAATATTAAGGCGGCGTGTGGCAAGCCGATCTGGTTTTGTAGAATCTCAGTTATTTGGTCCCGTACTGGCGCGCATAGTCCCAGTAATTTGGCAAAACCCTGTTGCCGTCACGATTACAAAGTTCGCAAGCCCAATTCTTGCACTAGTTGCGTTGGCCTTGGGCTTTGGCAATTTTGCAACTGCGGCTTGCATTGCGGCATTTGTAGCTATCGCAGCCAATTCCCTTCGCCTGGCGGTTACAGATGACGTTGATGACCATATTCACATCCAAAGCGTATCCTTAATAACATGGGCACTGATCATTTTGGCCATGCTTAGCGCTGTCTATATGCAATCCTCATATCGCGATGATGGTCTATTCGTCGCTTTTGCGGTTTCGTCGCTTGCATATCTTACGCAGAAAATGGCGTTACCAAAGGGGGCGAAGCAATTGCTACATTCGCCTGCGGCACTCACTATCTTTGCAGCAAGCGGCTCTGTTCTACTTGGGCTAATTCAGGCTTTGGAGTGGATTATGGTACTGCAACTTACTGTGCTCATCTTCGTCAGCCTGCGCAATGACATCATAGGCAAAAAGGCTAAGGAAACCTAAGGCCGAGTGAACCTAAAATTGCTCTAGCTTTGGTTCGAACGCTATCTGGCCTCTGTGCGCCAAAATGCCACGGCTTTGACGGTAAGTGGAAACAAATTAACGCAGTGCCACAGGAAACGACTTTAGAGAGGTGAAAAGGCGGAATGCTATAAACGCACTCCACCTTCAACGAGCTTTTAGCGGGCGTTTAGGCCGGGATAGGCCCTGTGATTTGGTCCCGTGTATAGTTGGCGCGGACGACCGATTTTCTGGGCTGGATCGGAAATCATTTCATTCCATTGGGCAACCCAACCAACCGTCCGCGACAGGGCGAACAAGACAGTGAACATTTCGGTGGGGAAGCCGATAGCCGACAAAATTATGCCCGAATAGAAATCGACATTCGGGAACAGTTTTTTCTCAATGAAATATGGGTCGTTCAGGGCCATTTCTTCAAGTTGCATTGCAACGTCAAAAATCGGGTCGCTAATGTTGAGTTCGGTTAGCACCTCGCGGACCGTTTTTTGCATGACGGAAGCGCGCGGGTCATAGTTTTTGTAAACACGGTGACCAAAGCCCATTAGGCGGAACGGGTCATTCTTGTCCTTTGCCCGTTCGATGTAATGCGGAATGCGGTCTGGCGTGCCAATTTCGCGCAGCATGTTTAATGCAGCTTCGTTGGCGCCGCCATGTGCAGGACCCCAAAGACATGCGATACCCGCTGCTATACACGCAAACGGGTTCGCACCGGACGATCCGGCCAGCCGTACGGTCGATGTAGATGCGTTTTGTTCATGGTCTGCATGAAGAATAAAAATCCGGTCCAAGGCGCGTTCGATGACTGGATTTACAACATATTCCTCAGCTGGAACGCCAAAGGTCATACGCAGGAAGTTGCCGGTGTAGGATAGGCGGTTGTCCGGATAGACAAAGGGTTGGCCGGCCGAATATTTATAAGCCATTGCCGCAATTGTCGGCATTTTGGCAATCAAGCGATGGCTGGAAACCATCCGGTGTGTTGGATCGCTAATGTCAGTCGAATCATGGTAAAATGCTGAAAGCGCACCAACTACACCGCACATGATCGCCATTGGGTGGGCATCGCGTCGAAAGCCACGGTAAAAGGTCGCAAGCTGTTCATGCAGCATGGTGTGGCGCGATATAGTATAGCTAAAATGTTCTAGCTCGGCCTTGGACGGAAGCTCACCATTTAACAAAAGGTAAGACACTTCCATGAAGCTTGATTGCTCCGAGAGCTCTTCAATCGAATATCCGCGGTGCAGCAAAATACCTTGGTCGCCGTCAATGAACGTCAGTGCAGACTCACAGCTTGCGGTCGACGTAAAGCCGGGGTCGAACGTGAAATGGTCCGACGCAGCATACAGCTTGCGTATATCAATCACGTCAGGACCTTCGGTGCCCTTCATGATGGGCAAGTCATAGCTGGTTTCGCCAACAGTGAGCGTTGCGTTGTTATCGGCCATTTTCAAACTCCATATCTTGCTAACATAATAAACGGGCCGCTCATGCATGGGCATTTTTTCTCGTTCGACATTGGAAGCAAGAAAACAACCGTTACGAACAGATAAGGCCCTGCAAATGCCAATTTTTCTTGGGGAGAAAACGGCTTTTGTACCGTTTAGCCCAATGGTAGCAAATTTTGCGGGCGTCAAGGCAAACAATAGCATCCGAGAACACAGGGATTTGCGGTTTATTCATTGAATGCTAAGCATATGTTATGGCAACGAAATATTTCAAATTGAATACACTTGCATCTGTGGATTCAAATGAGAATTTGACGCTATTCCAAGCCGTCGAGAACTGGCTTGACCGCGAACGCGATCAATTACCGCTCTGGCTGCCAGTAGGCATCGGATTCGGTATCGCCATTTGGCAATCTGGCGGCACATCAATTTGGATTGGAGTTCTAGTAACCAGCATTGCTCTTGGCGCATATAGTCTTCTCATACCGCTTGGGAGCCGGTTCCGGCAACTTGTCCAAATATTCTCGCTGACATTGTCCATCGGCTTTTCGCTTATCGCATTAAGGTCGGAGGTCGTTGCTCAGCCTGTTCTAGGCAAGACATGGATCGGTGAGTTCTATGGACGCGTAGATTCTGTCGAAAATATTTCCGCCCGCGATGTATTTCGTATTCGTCTCGCAACGGGACCTGAATCGAGTTTGCCGCCTTTTGTGCGCGTCAACCTAACGCCTGAGCAATTTCGGGATAGCTTTCAGCCCGGATCAATCTTGCGGTTACGTGCGCGGCTTATGCCACCTGCGGGGCCAGCTTTGCCGGGTGGCTATGACTTTGCACGCCGGGCCTGGTTTCAACAAATTGGCGCAACGGGTTCCGCTTTGGGGGAAGTCCAGCTTTACCAGCCAGCTTCCGGACGTCCCTTGCTGGCATCGCAGAGGGAGGCACTAACAAACCACATATTGGCGGCCATGCCGGAGGGCACAGGGGCCATTGGCGCTGCGCTTGTGACAGGCGATCAGGGACATATTAGCGAAGCTGATGCACAGGCTATGCGCAACAGCGGGTTGGCCCATTTGCTATCGATTAGCGGGCTCCACGTTACGGCGGTTGTGGGGTTCATTTTCATCACCGTTGGTCGCCTTTTGGCATTGTCGTCATGGCTTGCCTTGCGGATATCTATTCCAGTGGTTGCTGCGACGGCAGCTGCGTTGGGCGCACTTGCTTACACGTTGCTCACGGGCGCCGAAGTGCCAACTGTGCGCTCTTGCATAGCGGCGCTGCTCATATTGGTGGCATTAGCGATGGGCAGGGATGCGCTGACGCTGCGCTTGGTTGCATTTGGAGCTCTTGTCGTCTTGATATTCTGGCCCGAAGCCATGGCAGGCCCAAGTTTTCAGCTAAGCTTCGCGGCAGTAGCGACTATTGTCATCATCCACGAGATGCCCATTGTAAAGCGCTTTACACAGATACGTGAAGAGCAGGTCTTTTTTAAAATCGCGCGCGCAATT
Organism: Sphingomonadales bacterium; assembly: GCA_947470185.1. GTDB lineage: Bacteria > Pseudomonadota > Alphaproteobacteria > Sphingomonadales > Sphingomonadaceae > Sphingorhabdus_B. The sequence goes on from CANIRZ010000013.1 coordinate 44,158, forward strand.
GGCTCATTAGTGCTCACTGGCATCGCTATTGAGGCTGCACTTGCGCCCATAGCCCTTTTTCATTTTCACAAAACGGGCCTTTACGGGGCCTTTGCCAACGTAGTTGCAATACCAATTACGACCTTTTGGATCATGCCGTTAGAGGCATGCGCCTTGCTGCTTGATCTGTTTGGTTTGGGAGCGCCCGCTTGGTGGCTGGCGGGGCAGGGCATATACATGATCCTCGCGCTCGCGCATGCAGTGAATGCACAACCCGGCGCTGTGGCCATGATGCCCGCGATGCCATTATGGGCCTTTGCCGCTTTTATATGCGGCGGATTGGTGTTCGGGTTGCTGGCAACACGCGCTCGATATCTCGGTATTCCGTTTTGCATAATAGGTGTCATCGCCATGGTTGCCGCGCCGCGCCCAGATATTTTGGTCACAGGGGACGGAAAACATGTGGCCTTCGTGCGCTCGGATGGACAAGTTGCCTTGCTGCGCGGGAAAGCGGGGGACTTTGTGCGCAGCATGATTTTCGAAAAGGCCGGAAGCGCCGAAACCGCGACGCCTATTGAACAATGGCCTGGCGCAGTATGTACGCTGGATAATTGCGTTGTTACTATTGCGAGTGAGAAACGCACATGGACTGTACTTGCGACGCGAACAGCCAACCAAGTGCCCGCGATGGAAATGGCCGCCGCGTGTAAACGGGTTGATATCGTCGTCAGTGACCGCTGGTTGCCGCAATCGTGCAGACCAAGATGGATAAAGGCAGACCGCCGCCTGCTAGAGCAAAGTGGCGGCTTGGCTTTTTATCTGAACGAACCGCTTATCATTGGCGCCAATGACGGCACCCTACAAATGCCATGGGTGCAAGCGCGCGTGAACGCAGCCACGGTCCAATAATAATCAATGATATCTGCGCAATAGACCTGCAAGCTTACCCTGAACTTGAACTTCATGCGGGGCATAATATTGCGGTTGATAGCTGCCATTGGCGGGATCAAGACGGATCTTTTGACCTTCACGACGGAGATATTTCAACGTTGCTTCTTCGCCTCTAATCAAGGCGACAACAATCTCACCATCACGCGCTGTGTCTGCCTTACGGATCAAGGCGTAATCGCCATCCAATATGCCTGCTTCCATCATGGAATCGCCGGACACCTCAAGTGCATAATGTTCACCTGCACCCAGCAACGCCATTGGAACCGATAACGAGTTCTGCCCTTCAAGCGCCTCAATCGGAACGCCGGCAGCAATCTTCCCATGAAACGGAATTTCAAGCACGTCATTCGCAGCAACAGGAATTTGAATTTGTGGTTTGGCTTCTTTGACAGGTGCCAGACGGGTTACATTGTCCCCACGCGCATTCGCGCTCTCAGGCATTTTCATAACTTCAAGCGCACGGGCTCGGTTGGCCAGGCGACGAATAAAGCCGCGCTCTTCCAACGCGCCGATTAAACGGTGCACCCCGGATTTGCTTTTCAAATCGAGTGCTTCCTTCATTTCTTCAAATGACGGAGAGATGCCGCTTTGATCAAGTCGCTGATTAATGAATACAAGCAGTTCGTGCTGTTTTGCCGTGAGCATATTCAGGGTTCCATCCTGTTGAACATGAATGGAACGATTAGAGAACAAAAGAGGTTAA
>CANIRZ010000014.1 GCA_947470185.1 Sphingomonadales bacterium
AAACCGTCAAATTTGTTGAAGGCGGATTAAAGGACTTGTCCGTATCGCGCACCAGCTTTGATTGGGGCGTAAAGGTTCCGGGCAGCGAGAACCATGTCATGTATGTGTGGCTCGATGCGCTGACGACCTATATTTCGGCTATTGGTTTTCCCAACGAGACCGAAGAATGGCGCAAATTCTGGCCCGCCAGCGTCCATATCATCGGCAAAGACATTGTGCGTTTCCACACCGTCTATTGGCCAGCGTTTCTTATGTCTGCTGGCTTGCCCCTACCAAAAATGGTATTCGGTCATGGTTTCTTGCTCTCTCGCGGTGAAAAAATGTCCAAGTCATTGGGCAATGTCGTCGACCCGATGGAGCTTGCCCAACTTTTCGGTGTCGACGCGTTGCGGTACTTCCTGTTGCGCGAAGTCAGCTTTGGCCAAGACGGAAGTTATAGCCCCGAAGCCATTGTCACCCGCGTAAATGCTGACCTTGCCAACAGCTTTGGCAATCTTGCGCAACGGACATTGTCGCTGATCTTCAAAAACTGCGAGGGTCGCCTTCCGGCTATTGGCCGGTATCATGACGACGATAACGCCTTGCTAGAATTGGTCGGGAACGCGGTTTCAAAGCAAATTCCAGCGCATTTCGAAGACCTAGCGATGTCGCAGGCTTTAGAGGCGTGGATGCAGGCGGTGTTTGCCTGTAACGCTTATGTGGACGTGCAAGCGCCCTGGGCACTAAAAAAGACCGATCCCGAGCGGATGGAAACCGTATTGGCAACGTTGTTCATATGTATCGCGCAGCTTGCCATTGCCGCGCTGCCGATTATTCCAGGGTCCGCAACAAAGTTGCTTGATCAAATGGGCGTGCCCAATGAAGTTCGCAATTTTGCAGACGCTGGAACGCATTGGTATGCGCCGCTGGCCGAAAGCGGTTTCCACATTGCCCAGCCTGTAGGCCTTTTCCCGCGGCTAGAAATGCCGGCGGAGCAAGGGGATGCCGCCTGATGTTCGTCGATTCCCACTGCCACCTGAATTATAAGGGCTTAGTTGAACAGCAAGTCGATGTTCTTGCGCGGGCGCGGGAAAGTGGTGTGTCTGCGATGCTCAACATTTCCACGCGGGAGCGTGAGTGGGATGACGTCATTGGATTAGCCGAGCAGGAAAGCGATGTATGGGCTTCCGTTGGTATTCATCCGCATGAGGCAGACCAACATGTTGGTATGGATTGTGCAAAGCTAGTCCAAAAGTCAGCGCATCCGCGTGTCGTTGCCATAGGCGAAACCGGTCTGGATTATTATTACGACAAAAGCGACCGCGCCCAGCAGTGCACTGGCTTTCGCGAACATATCAAGGCTTCGCGCGAAACGGGCCTGCCGATCATTATTCACACACGCGATGCGGAGGCTGACACAGCCGCCATATTGACCGAAGAAATGCGGGAGGGGGCTTTCACTGGCGTCATTCATTGTTTCACCGCCAGTGCCGAATTTGCCCGAATAGCCTTGGATCTTGGCATGTACATATCGCTATCCGGCATTGTGACGTTCAAAAACGCACAGGACCTTCAGGACGTGGCCAAATGGCTTCCAGAAGACCGTTTGCTGGTTGAAACCGACGCGCCATTTTTGGCGCCAATTCCACATCGCGGAAGGACCGGCGAACCAGCCTTTGTGGCCGACACCGCACGCTTTGTCGCCCAGTTACGTGGCGTTGCGCCTGAAATTCTTGCGCAGCAAACTTCAGATAATTTCTACAATCTGTTTTCTAAGGCGATACGATGAACTTCATCGAGGACGGCCCATCGTTGATTTGGGGCGTCGTGTGCATATTGCTGTTGATCAGCTCACTCGCGGCCCGGCGTTTACCGCTGGGTTATGTCGCCAAGGCTGGGCTGGCTTGGATAGCGATTTTTGCGGCCTTGTTTGCTGTTTTCAGCTTTCGGTATGAATTCATCAGTGTTTGGGAACGCGTCAAAGCTGACATTTCTGGCACAGCAGGACAAAGCATCAACGATGAAGCCATTACATTGCGGCGACAGGACGATGGCCATTATTGGCTTCAGGTCGAGGTAAATGGCACACCAGTGCGTTTTATGATCGATAGCGGCGCCACATTTACCGCCATGAACGCGAACACTGCCACAGACGCACAGGTTGAGGTTGAAACCGGCGCCTATCCAGTCATGCTAGGCACAGCTAACGGCCGTGTCGCGGCCAAGCGTGGCATGATAAGTTCGCTAAAAATAGGACCACATTTGATAACAAATCATCGGGTGGTTGTATCCGAGAATTTTGGTGACACAAATGTGCTTGGTATGAACTTCCTCGATGTTATGCAGAGTTGGAAGGCTGAAGGCAATGTGATGGTCCTGCAACCGTGATGCTCAGGACTATATTCGACTTCAACTCAACCCTAATACAATCTATGATTTAACATAATATATATTATCGAACTTAATGATACAGGCTCACAGATGCGCACCGATATAACCCCTCTCACTGACATCATGGCCCAACTGCGTGATCCTAAGGATGGTTGTCCTTGGGATCTTGAGCAGGATTTTTCTACTATTGCGCCTTACACCATTGAGGAAGCATATGAAGTTGCCGACGCGATCGAACGCAATGACCTTGATGGATTAAAAGACGAATTAGGCGACCTACTGCTTCAAGTCGTGTTCCATAGCCAGATGGCGTCAGAGCTTGGAGCGTTTGGTTTGCAAGACGTCGTCAGCGGTATCTGCGATAAAATGATCCGGCGGCACCCGCATGTCTTTGGTGACAAGGTTATCGCGAATGAAGCTGTCCCTGACGCTTGGGAAAGTATAAAAGCCGCTGAACGTAGCGGAGATGAAGACAACAGCGCCCTAGCCGGTGTTGCCCTCGCCCTTCCCGCATTGTTGCGCGCACAAAAAATACAGAAGCGCGCTGCGCGTACCGGCTTTGATTGGCCGGATCAGTCCGGTGCAAGGGATAAAATCATTGAAGAATTACAAGAAGTTGAAAGCGCAACTTCGGCAGAGCATATCACTGAGGAAATCGGAGACCTGCTTTTTGCGGTGGTCAATTTTGCGCGCTTTCACAAAGTTGACGCCGAGCACGCTCTAAAATCGGCAACTGCCAAATTTGATCGACGTTTTCGGGAGATGGAAGCGTCTGCCGGTGAAGCGTTTGCTGGGCTCTCGCTGGATTCCAAAGAGGAACTCTGGCGACAAGCAAAAGCGAAGGAAGCTAAATAGCGCCTCTTCTACGCTACTACTTGCGTGAACTGCTTTTCAAACTGTCCCCACAGCTGCCGACTTAACGACACGTCCACGGACACGGTTTCACCGTCAACTATCTGGTGTGTCACGGTCCCTCGCCCATGTAACCACGCCAATGCAGCACCATCGTCAGCCCGAAGCTTCACCGTTCTAACGTCATTGCCCTTGGCAATTAGCGCCGACAAATGCGCTTTGAACGCGTCGACACCCTCTCCTGTCTCGGCAGAAATCATAAGCACGGTATCATCGCGCTTGGATATGCCGGACAATTCGTCACGACGATCGCCTTCCAAAAGGTCCATCTTATTCCATAGCTCAACCATGCGCGGCTGATTCCCAGCATCTGCATCATCAATCACACCAAGATCGCGAAGGATCTGCAGCACATCGTCACGCTGCGCATCCGTCTCGGGATGCGCAATATCGCGAACATGGACGACGATGTCTGCCGAGATCACCTCTTCCAGTGTCGCACGGAAGGCCGCGATCAATTGCGTTGGAAGATCCGAGACAAAGCCAACAGTGTCAGATAGAATCGCCTTTTCGACGCCAGGCAGTGCAATTTGCCGCATGGTCGGGTCCAATGTCGCAAACAACATGTCTTCTGCCAACACGGTTGCGCGCGTCAGTTTGTTGAACAAAGTTGATTTGCCGGCGTTGGTGTATCCCACCAGGGCAATGACTGGCCAAGGCGCGCGCTTGCGCCGCGCGCGATGCAGCGAACGTGTTCTCTTGACCTCTTCCAACTCACGCCGCAACCGTGCCATGCGGTCGCGGATCATGCGACGGTCAGCTTCAATCTGCGTTTCACCAGGGCCGCCAAGAAAGCCAAAGCCCCCACGCTGACGTTCCAAATGGGTCCAACTGCGCACCAAACGCCCAGCTTGATAATCAAGATGTGCCAACTCCACCTGCAACCGTCCTTCGGCTGTGGCAGCGCGCTCGCCAAAAATCTCAAGAATTAGCCCAGTCCGGTCAATGGTCTTGAGACCCGTCCGTTCTTCAAGGTTTCGTTGCTGAATTGCGGTTAAAGATGCGTCTACAATCAGAAGGTCTGCTTCCAACTCGCGACCCATTTCTGCGATTTCTTCAACCTGCCCGCCGCCGAGCAAGGTTACCGCGCGCGGCGAACGTACGCGATAATGTTTCTTGCGCACGACATTCAAACCAATCGCAAGTGCAAGGCCATCAGCCTCGGCAAGACGCGACTCGGGCCCTACAGAGGCTCTTCCAGGCAGCTCTGGGTAAACGACCAAAGCACGCGCGCCACGCGCGAACTCGTCCGTTTCGCTGCGTTCAAACCCGCTCAAATATCGCTCTCGTCGACGCCTTGATTATATTCTGCAAGGTTAACCGGATGGGCTGGCTGGATAGTGGATATAGCATGCTTGTATACAAGCTGCGTGGTCCCATCTCGTTCCAGCATGACCGAAAAAAGATCATACGCAGCAATAGCACCTTGGAGCATAACGCCATTCACCAGAAACGTGGTGACTGACTCGTTTTTGTCGCACATGGCGTGGAGAAAGACGTCCTGCAACGCACCAGGGCGGTGGCTTGTGCGCGACATCATTTCATCAAACAGCGCCCTGTCAGGGGATGTAGATGGCATAATTGTAGAAATGGAATGCTTGTAAACGAGTTGCGACATACCATCGCGACGCAAAAGCACCGAAAAATTATCAAACCACGTCACCACGCCTTGAAGCTTGACTCCTTTGACCAAAAACATGGTCACGGGTGTTTTCGATTTTCTGAGGGAGTTCAGAAAGAGGTCTTGAAGTCCGTTATTTTTTTCAGTCATTATGAGTGTCCGATTATATTTATTGTTAAACTATATCAGACCGACAGTCCATCAAACAGCCGGATGAAAAAGCGGCCTTATCGATACACGAATGACATCGATTTCGCAATTGTGCTCAAACGTCTCCCTCATCGTTAAAGTCCAAGGCGTTCTTGCGCACCGAAATACCAAGCAGCTTAAGCTTCCGGTGCAGAGCCGAGCGCTCCATACCAACAAATGTAGCCGTCTTCGAGATGTTCCCAGAGAAACGCTTGATCTGCACGCGAAGATATTCCCGTTCAAACGCTTCGCGTGCTTCGCGTAATGGCGCGCCCATCAAAGACGTCACATTATGCTCTGCGCCTTCATAGCTGTTGATAATTTCCGACGGAAGCATGTCGGCTTCTATCGTTACAATGCCGTCAGCTGGCGCCATTATAATCGTACGTTCTATGATGTTCCGCAACTGGCGGACATTGCCTGGCCATTCGCATGCTTGTAGCGCTGCCAAGGCATCATCGGAAAAATTGGGCGGAGAAATGCGGTGTTCGGATGCAAAACGGGCAGCATAATGGTGGACAAGGTCGGGTATATCTTCACGCCGCCCACATAATGGCGGTATTTCGACAGGAACGACGTTTAGTCTGTAAAAAAGGTCTTCACGAAACCGACCCTCCGATATTTCAACCGCCAGATCGCGCGCCGTTGCGGATACAAAGCGGACGTCCACCCTAATTTGTCGGTCACCGCCTACACGGACAAAGCTTTGGTCGGTTAGAACGCGCAGGATCTTACCTTGTGTTGTGCGCGGCATATCCGCCACTTCGTCGAGAAACAAAGTCCCGCCATGGGCCTTTTCTAACATGCCTGCCTGAAAAAGGTGACCGTCTCGTTCAATACCGAATAGTTCTTCGTCAAACCGTTCCGGCGAAAGACGGGCGGCGCTAACCGATATAAAGGCAGAACCTGCCCGCGGGCTCCAGCTATGCAGCAAACGCGCCGCGACTTCTTTTCCAACGCCTGCAGGTCCGGTAATAAGCATCCGGCTGCCCGTGCCCGCAACCTTTTTCAGCGTCGCACGCACCGCATTGATTGACGCCGAAGACCCTGTCAGTTCTTCCGAATGCCCAACCCGTGCCTTCAGTACAGCATTTTCGGCGCGAAGCCGTTCAGTTTCAGTTGCCTTCGCCACCAAGTGCAACAGCTTGCTAGCTTCAAAAGGTTTCTCAATGAAGTCGACGGCGCCCTGGCCAATGGCTGCAACAGCGGTATCGATGTTACCATGGCCAGAGAACACAATAACCGGAATTTGCGGGTCGCGAATCTTGATAACGCGCAACAGTTCGATGCCGTCCATTGATGAACCGCGCAACCAAACGTCGAGCAGTATTAAAGATGGCAAGCGCTCATCCAGCGCAGCTAGTGCATCATCCGCTGAAGATGCAGTTCTGGTGCCGTAGCCTTCGTCTTCCAAAACACCGGAGACCAAATCCCTAATGTCTTGCTCATCGTCTACAATCAGTATGTCGAGTGCCATAATTAGCCCATAACCTCATCTGAATTGGAAGGAGGTAAGGAGGATTTCGCTTTCCCCACCTTGGATGCAACCTTTTCGGGGTGAAACTTTAGCGTGACAATTGCCCCTGCCGGCTCATTGTCCGAAAGCGAAATTTCGCCAAAATGCTCTTCAATAATCTTCTTTACAATCGCCAGACCAAGGCCAGATCCGGTCGCACGATTGGTAATGTAAGGCTCCATGATCCGCTGCCTGTCCGATGGCAAACCAATGCCATTATCTGCTATTCGAATGATTAACGCCTTGTCCTCCATCAAGAGATCAACGGATATCACACCATCAAACGGTATATTTTTTTGTTTTTCTTCAATAGATTCAGCCGCATTTTTAAGAATATTGGTAACTGCTTGCCCTAACTGGCGGCGGTCGGAAATAAGTGGCAAAATTGGCCCTTCTTGGCGATAGTCAAACACAATATCGGGATGCGCGACCTCAAAGAGAAATACCGCATGGCCGACGATATCGTGAACATTCTCCGCACGAAACAGAGGCTTTGGCATACGTGCAAAGGACGAAAACTCATCAACAATGTTACGCAAATCTCCCACCTGACGGACAATTGTGCTGGTCAATTGTTCAAATATCGCTTGATCTTGAGGGATGTTCTTCCCGAACCTGCGTTGCAATCGTTCCGCGGCCAATTGGATGGGTGTCAGTGGATTTTTAATTTCATGCGCAATACGGCGTGCGACATCCGACCAAGCAGCACGGCGTTGGTCAGCCAATTGCTGGCTAATGTCTTCGAATGTCACCACATTGCCCTGCGCACGCGGCGAAACCGTGACTGCGACTGTAACCGGCTCTGGCCCGTCGCCCAGTTGCACAACGCCGCGCGCGCTTTCGCTTACCAAAGCGGCTAACGCGGGCGCGACCAAAGTGAACTGCTGCCCCACGATAGTTGTCGATGCGTTCTTCAAAAGCTTTTCAGCGGTCGAATTGGCCAATTCGACAACACCATTGCCATCAACTGATATAACGCCAGCGGAAACGGACTCCAGGACGGCCTCGATGAACAACCGTCGCTCGCCAAGTTGATGGTTTGTTGCAAGTAACACGCCGGTTTGTGCCTGTAAGCGCTCAGTCATGCGGTTGAACGATTGCGACAGAAACCCAACCTCGTCCTCGCGAAACTCGTCTATACTGACCCGCGCAGACAGGTCACCATCCGCAATCTGCTGGGCCGCATCCACGAGATTGTTCACAGGACGCACGAGGCGATCAGCGACCCGCAGGGCGACCCACAACGTAATTCCAATAATCATCAACGACACAAAATAGAGCGCGAGATTGAACTGGATTTGAAGCGCGCGTGAACGCGTAACCATCTTGTCGTAATCTTCTAGCACGGATTGCGCGCGCGCACCCAAGGCAAATGAAGGAACAGTTTCGGCTCGCCTGACGTATAAATAGGTTCTTGGACTGTCAAACAGCACGACAACTGCATCGATATTGTTAGGGCTAACCGTCACAACGAAATTTTCGCCGGACTTAAGTTTTCGCAACGCTTCGCTACTGATCCAGTTACCACGCGGTTTTTCCGCCAACACAGCCTCTGTATTTTGCTGCCCATTGGGACTGATTGTCACAATCGCGGATTCACTCAGCTTACGGTTCAAGACCTGCTGGGGATATGCAATTTCGAGAAATTCTGAACTGTCTATTTTGACTTGCGACAGAATGTACCGGATATCGCCAGCCATCGTAACAGTCTCGGCCCCAACATCGCGCACTTTCTCGTCATAATATCCCTTCGCGAGCTCGCCTGCATTTTGCAGCATCCCGCGCGCGGATCCAGAAAACCAGAACTGAACCCCGCTTTGAAAAAGCAGCGACGCAAAGATAACAAGCAAGACAGTTGGCACGGCAGTAATTGCGGAAAATATAGCGACCAGACGCACATGCAGTAATTGTTTACTGCCTATGTTGCTATTCTCCGCCCGCTTGAGTGCAACACGCCGACCGAACAGCACGAGAAGCAATGTTGCAGGTAATAAATTGCCCACCAACATCGTTGCGGATGCAACTGGAGCAAGGGGTTCTGACTGCTGCCCCTGCCCGATCAAAAGCAAAGCGGTTACAACGCCAGCGACAACAATCATCACTGCGCTTGCGATTTCGAGAAATTTTATCGACTGGCCGTTACCCAACAGGTCAGCAAGCCATTCAAAAAGGCGACGGGGGGCGGAAGGTCTTGATGTATCCTTCGTTAGTCCACTTGTTGCCATAAAGTCACTGTGGCATTCATTCAGTTGCCTGAAAAGCACAAAATTATGGTCCAAATGCCACGTGTCGCGTTAAGTGCTCATTCTAACGCCCACCGGAGGGACCAATCCCATAATCGGTGAGCTTCTTCCGCAATGTGTTGCGATTGATCCCGAGCAAGGCCGCCGCTTTCAACTGATTACCTTTAACCTGCCGCATCACATGTTGAAGAAGCGGAATTTCAAATTCCGCCAGCGCGCGCGGATATAATTTCTCACGTGTTGAACCGCGTTGCCGCTGATCGCGCAAAAATTGCGCTACCGCGGCCTCAAAACTTGCACCTTGGATAGACGACTCGGCATCCTGCGCAGGTTCAATAAACTGTATTATAGTGGCATCAGTGATAATGTCTTCGCGGCACAGCAATGCAAGCCGGTAGATAAGATTTTTCAGCTCGCGAATATTGCCCCGCCACGGCATCGCCATCAACTGGCTGACGGCATTGTCATCAATTTTCCGGATAGGAAGGCCATCCTTTGCCGCCATGATCAGGAAATGCTGCGCGAGTAAGCCAATGTCCTCTGTACGTTCGCGAAGCGGCGGCATCTCGATAGGCACGACGTTCAGGCGGTAATATAAATCTTCGCGAAAGCCGCCCTTTTCAATCAAGGCCGGCAAGTTCTGATTGGTCGCAGCAAGGATACGCACATCAAGCCGTATACTCGCCTTTCCGCCAATGCGGCTTATGACACCGCTTTGTAGCGCGCGCAGCAAACGCGTTTGGGCATGCATCGGCATGTCGCCGATCTCATCGAGGAATAAAGTTCCGCCTTGCGCTTGTTCAAACCGACCAATTGACTGACCAACTGCGCCAGTAAACGCACCTTTTTCGTGACCGAAAAGTTCTGCCTCAATCAACTCGCTCGGGATTGCAGCCATGTTGACGGCGACGAACGGGCCAGTCTTACGCTGGCCAAGATTGTGGATAGCCTCGGCCACCAATTCCTTGCCGGTGCCGCTTTCACCAGAGATCAAGACAGATAGGTCGTTGCGCAGCAACCGTGCGACCATGCGGTAAACATCCTGCATAGCGGCGCTGCGACCGATCATTGGTAGATTGGCTTCGGAGAGCGATTCAAATGGATCTGTTGACGTCGAACGCCGTTTTTCGATGCCTTGTTTTACTGCGAGAACAAGGTCGTTCAGGTCAAAGGGCTTTGGGAAATATTCGAATGCGTCAATCTCGCTGGCCCGCACGGCAGTTTCCAATGTATTCTGCGCGGACATGATGATAACAGGCATGTCGGGCGATTTTTCCATCGCCTCTTTCAACGTCGTTAAACCATCGCTGTCCTTCAACATGACGTCAGTCAGCATTAGGTCGAAATGCCCACTGGCCAGCACTGTGTCGCGAGCAGCTACAGAGTCGCATAACTGCGTTTCGATATTCTCGGCTTGAAGTGCGGCGCTGACTACCAGGCCAATGGACACATCATCTTCAACGATAAGTACACGTGGCGGCTTCATGCGTTTACTTTCCCTGATGCAACCGGCAGCAACAGCCGAAAAATCGTTTGTCCCTGTAAAGCGTCGCGCTCAAACAGGACGCGGCTGTTCATCTGCTGCACTAGTTTGCGCACAATCGCGAGGCCAAGCCCCTGCCCGTCGCGCTTCGTGGTGACAAAGGGCGAAAACAGCTCATCGACGATGTGATCAGGCACGCCGGGCCCATTGTCTGAAATGGCGATTTCGACCGGAAGCTTAATCGAGCGACGGTCGGCGTCTGCATCCCGGAGAGCGCCACTCATCACAAAGCGGGTTGATATCCCGATGACGCCGTCCAAGCGCCCCTGCAACGCGTCTGTCGCGTTCTGCAGCAGATTGATAAGCACTTGCACCATCCCGTCGGCATCAATCAGCACATCTGGCAAGGATGGGTCATAATTAATAGAAATTTCTGGCATTGCGCGGTTTGCGGCGCGCAGGGACCGGATGGCGCGTTCAATCAGCAAATGGATATTGGCAGGCGCAAGTTCCGCCGGTTCCGAACGGCCAAGCTTTTGCATCTGGTCCAGCAGCCGCGCGATACGGTCCACTTCGTTGACAATTAAATCAGTCAAAGCGACATTTTTTTCATCAACTTGCCGCGCAAGCAATTGCGCCGCGCCTTTGATACCGGCCAAGGGGTTTTTGATTTCATGGCCCAGTATTGCTGGCGCACCCATGGCCTGTTGTTGCCCGCCGTCACGTTGATCCCCAATGTGCTCCCGACCGCCATTGCGCGGCGATATGATGGCTATTCTCCAGTCTGGGTCCTTGGACACCGAAGATAGGCTTATATCGACTGTAATGAGCCCGTGAGGGGTTTTTAGCTCCATATCCTGCGCAGAGATATCGCTATCGAACGAGCGCAGAGCAGCATTCATCCGCTCGCTTTCAAAGATGAGGGTTTCGTCGACCCGCTGGCCTTCAAGCCGGCGCTTGCTCCGCCCGAAGAACGCTTCACTGGCGTCGTTGGCATAATCGATACAATGATCGGGAGAAATCAGCAGCACCGGGACTGAGATACTCGCCAGCATCTGACCATAATCGGGACGATGCGTGTCTTCCGACATATCTCAGGCAGCCGTTCTTGTCAGAAATGGTGCATAAAACCGCGTCAGCTCGTCAATGACGACCTTGGGGTCATCTATCCGATTCATAAAATTCCGGAATTCGGCTGAGCCATTCAAGCCCTTTGTATACCAGCCAATATGCTTACGGGCGATGCGCACCCCGACCTCACTGCCATAATGGTCAAGCATGGCGCGATAATGGTCAATGATCAGGTGAAACTGCGTATCGATATTCGGATCATCAATGGTTTGACCGGTACGGAACCAGTGCATCATTTGCCCCAAAAGCCATGGCTTTCCATAAGCCCCTCGACCAATCATGACGCCATCGGCGCCACTTTGCGTTAAAGCGGCCTGCGCGTCGGCAATATTGCAAATGTCGCCATTCACAATCACGGGCAACGCCACTGCGTCCTTAACCTTGCGCACAAAGGCCCAGTCAGCTGCCCCCTTATACATCTGGTTGCGTGTGCGACCATGAACGGTAATCATCTTTGCGCCCAAATCTTCTGCAATCCGAGCAAGTTCTGGCGCATTCAGGGATCCATGGTCCCAGCCCATGCGCATTTTGACGGTAACTGGCACCGATACAGCCTTTACCGTTGCTTCAATAAGACTTGCCGCCAAGGGCAAGTCGCGCATTAAAGCCGAGCCAGCATCACCATTCACAACTTTTTTAACGGGGCACCCCATATTAATATCGATGATCGCTGCGCCACGATCTTCATTCAGCTTCGCCGCCTCACCCATTTCATAGGGTGTGCAACCGGCAAGCTGCATGGAAACAGGTTCTTCAATTGCGTCCCATTCGCATTTCTGAATGCTTTGCCGCGTTTCGCGGATCATGGCCTGACTGGCGATCATTTCGGTCACGTTCAAGCCAGAACCAAATTGACGCACGATCTTGCGGAATGGCATATCTGTCACGCCCGTCATGGGCGCCAGAATGACAGGGCAATCAATATTGATATTGCCGATCTGAATGGGTTTAAGTTGCATCTTCAAATACTGCCTAAAATTTAGGCAGGCCGTTACCCGCTTTCAGCTTGGCGAGCAAGTCTGCTGTCGCTAGAGCGCGCGAATGGCTTCTCGTCCAAACACTGTCGCTTTGATCGTCGCCGCAGGCTCAGGCAGCCGTGCTGGCGGGGCGCAGCCGAAGCAATATCGCCTTGTGCGCGGTAAGCCAATGCTGTGGCACAGCTATGCCGCATTGTCGGGGCATGAGGCTATTGATCAGGTCTATATAGCCATTGGAGCTGGGCAAGAGGGTCAAGCAGCGTCCGCGCTCGCAGGTTTGAATAAACCGATGTTTGTTATAGGCGGCGCTTCACGGCGCGAAAGCGTGCTTCATGGGCTTCAAGCGATAGCCGCAAATGGCGGGGCGGAACAGGTTCTTATTCACGACGCTGCGCGGCCATTTCTTCCCACTCACGTGATTGATGATTTGCTTGCCGCGCTCATTTTGGCACCGGGTGCCGTCCCTGCCCTGCCCGTTGTCGACAGCCTTTCGCGTGGAGCCGATGTGCTGTCAGAAACCGTTGCGCGCGAAAATCTTTGGCGCATTCAAACACCGCAGGCGTTCGCCTTTCAGGATATTTACGCAGCGCACCAGACGTGGACCGGTGAAGAGCCCAGCGACGATGCGCGGATGCTGATGGCGCATGCTGGCGAAGTGCGTATCGTTGCAGGCTCGGAAACGCTGAATAAATTTACCTTCTCAGGCGATTTTACAGTATATAATATGCCTTCATTCAGAAGCGGCAACGGTTTCGACGTTCATCGCCTGGTGCCGGGTACCGAACTGTGGTTGTGCGGCGTGCAGATACCGCATGACCGTGGTCTTGCGGGCCATAGCGACGCCGATGTTGCCATGCACGCGCTGACCGACGCCATCTTGGGCGCCATCGCACAGGGCGATATTGGCGACCATTTCCCGCCAAGCGACCCGCAATGGCGCGGTGCCTCATCCGATCGCTTTCTCGTGCATGCCATAAAGCTTGCCCGCGAAGGCGGCTTTGAACTTTCAAATGCCGATGTAACGATTATTTGCGAGCAGCCGAAAATAGGCCCGTTTCGCGAACAAATGCGTGCGCGCTTGGCTGAAATAATGTCTGTTGATGTGGACCGTATATCGGTAAAGGCAACAACAACCGAAATGCTGGGTTTTACTGGCCGAGGCGAAGGCATTGCTGCACAAGCCACCGCAACTTTTGAGAAAATCTAAAATGGATTCTGTTTTACCTTTCGAGATTGCCGAACTGGCTGCGCGTGTGGTTGCCGAAAACAAGGCTGCGGGCCGCACCGTTGCTGTTGCTGAAAGCTGCACCGGTGGTCTTGTTGCCGCCGCCATTACCGAAGTGCCGGGCAGTAGTGCTGTTTTGGGCTATGGTTTTGTTTCCTACAGCAACGATGCGAAAATAAAGCTGCTCGGCGTCAATGAGGATATCATTGATGCGTTCGGTGCCGTATCCGTCGGCGTTGCGTGGGCAATGGCGCAAGGCGCGCTGAAGAAAAGCGGGGCGGACATTGCTGTGGCGATTAGCGGTGTGGCTGGGCCGGACGGCGGAAGCGCGATGAAGCCCGTTGGCACGGTGGTTTTTGCCGTTGCGGTGAAGGGCCAGAACCCGAATGAGGTTGTGGGGGATCAAAAATTCTTTGGCTCAGATAAAAGCCGTGCCGATATCCGTGCATTCGCGACGCTTCATGCGTTGGGGTTGTTGCTACCGCCTACACCATAAAGGGCATCCGCACGGTCAATAAACGCGGTAGTCATCTTGCGCAGCGCGGCATCGAAGAACTGGCCTGCTAGCGCCTCAAACACGCGGTTGCGGAAGGAAAAGTCCACCGTAAAGTCAACGATTGAGCCGCCAGTATCGACATCCTCAAATGTCCACGCATTATGGAGATGCTTCATTGGACCGTCGAGATAATCGACGACAATCGACGATTTTGGCGTTTTTACCACCCTGCTGCTGAAGGTTTCGCGCAAGGCTTTGAAGCCGACGATCATATCCGCCAGCATCTCATCTTCAGCGTCCTTACGAATGCGAATTGCGCTCACCCAAGGCAGAAACTCTGGATAGCGGTTCACATCGGCCACCAGATCATACATTTGCGCCGCGCTATGCGGAAGGCTGCGGCGTTCGTGATGATGCGGCATGGCTCGCTTTGGTCCTAGCGCGCCTTAGCGAGTTGGGCAGCACGGGCATCGCGCATCTTGGCAAAATCATCACCGGCATGGTAGCTTGAGCGCGTCAACGGGCTCGACGCTACCAGCAAGAAGCCCTTGGCACGTGCAATTGCTGCATACGCATCAAAGGCGGCAGGTGTTACAAAATCCATAACCTTGGTATGCTTTGGCGTTGGCTGCAGATATTGGCCCATTGTCAGGAAATCAATGTCAGCACTGCGCATGTCATCCATGACCTGATGCACCTCCATTCTCTCTTCACCCAATCCCAGCATCACGCCGGATTTGGTAAAAATGGACGGGTCATGCCGCTTCACCGTTTCCAACAAGCGCAGCGACGCATAATAGCGCGCGCCAGGCCGTATTGTTGGGTACAGCCGCGGCACGGTTTCAAGGTTGTGATTGTAGACATCAGGGCGTGCGGTAACGATCGCTTCAATCGCCGACTGCGCTTTGTTACGGAAGTCAGGCGTCAGAATTTCAATCGTGGTGTTTGGCGTATTGCGGCGAAGTGCTTCAATGACCTTCACAAACTGGCTCGCCCCACCGTCGGGCAAGTCATCGCGGTCAACGGACGTAATGACAATATGCTCAAGGCCCATCTTGGCCGCTGCAATCGCCACATGCTCTGGTTCAAGCGGGTCAACCGCGCGTGGCATCCCTGTTTTAACGTTGCAGAACGAACAAGCCCGTGTGCAAACATCCCCGAGGATCATCACCGTAGCATGCTTCTTCGTCCAGCATTCGCCGATATTGGGACACGCCGCTTCTTCACACACGGTGTTTAAATTGAGTTCGCGCATCAAGCGGCGAGTCTCATTAAAACCTTCCCCCATCGGCGCTTTCACTCTGATCCAGTCAGGTTTGCGTTCTCTCACGGGGCGTTCTGGCATGACAATAGGTGCATTCATGATGCTGGAATAGCCGTCGAGCAGCTTGTTGCCAACTGCAACTTGCGTGCTAAGGGTTGCAAAATCTGTCAGGGAGCTAAAATGATATTAGATACTCTCACATCGCCAGTGATTTTGTTCTTCGTTCTGGGATTTATTGCTGCCGCGCTGAAATCAGACCTCAGTATCCCGGAAGCATTTGCCAAGGCCATGTCGATCTATTTGATGGCGGCGATCGGCCTAAAAGGGGGAGTTGAGGTATCGAAAACCGGTATCACTCCCGAGATATTAATAGCGGCTGGTGCTGGCCTTGCTTTAAGCTTCTTATTGCCGTTGCTGGCGTTCGCGTTGTTGAGAAGCATAGGGAAGCTCTCAAAAGTCGATGCAGGCGCTGTTGCCGCACATTATGGTTCAGTCAGTGTCGTGACGTTTGTAACGGCGGTGGAGCTGCTGACGGGTGAAGGTCTTAGCCCGGCGGGATATATGGTGGCCGTTCTTGCGCTGATGGAAACCCCTGCAATTATAACAGGATTAACGCTTGCACGCCGCGGCGACGCAAATTCTGACGAGAAAAATTCAACGCCCTGGCATGAAGTTCTCACAAATGCGTCTGTCATGCTGTTGGTTGGCAGCTTCATCATAGGAGCCGTTGCAGGCGCCAAAGGTTTTGCGGCCGTTAAGCCGCTTTTTGACACGGGCTTTCGCGGGGTGCTGTGCCTGTTCCTGCTGGACATGGGCCTCATCGCTGCACGTCGTCTAATACAAACACGGAAAATGACATTGCGGCTGGTGTGTCTTGCAATATTGCTACCCTTGTTAAACGGGACCATCGGAACAGTCATCGGCACCGTCATAGGCCTTGATGTGGCTTCGGCCGCAGCATTAGGCATCTTGGCGGCTAGCGCCTCCTACATTGCCGTTCCTGCGGCAATGCGTCTTGCCCTTCCCCAAGCTGATCCAGGCATCTATCTTAGCATGTCACTTGGCGTAACTTTCCCTTTCAACATCATCTTCGGCATCAGTATTTTTGCCGCACTTGCTCAAAGTTTAGGATGACATATGGTACAGACCGTTCCACGAAAACGTATTGAAATCTTGGTCGACACACCTCTTGTCCCGCGTATTGTCAGCAAGTTGAAGGCTGTAGATATTTCGGGGTGGAGCCTCATCCATGTGGATTCCGGTGGAGGGCGTGGGGGCGAATGGCAGCACGACGACGTTACCGGCGCCAGTGCCAAGACAATCGTGCTGGCTATCGCGTCCGACACAAAAACGGCGCAGTTAATGGACGCAATCGCGCCATTGCTTGATAGCTATGGCATGCTGCTCACGGTAGGTGACGTTCAGGTTGTCAGAGGCGAGCGTTTTTAATGCCCGAATTTGCAGTTCTCGTAGAGGGTTATCAAAGGTTCAAATCCGACGGCTATGTCCGCCAGAAAGCGCGTTACGACGCACTTGCCAGCGACGGTCAGTCGCCGCCGATAATGATTATCTCATGCTGCGACAGCCGAGTCGATCCGGCCACGGTTTTTGACACCACGCCTGGACAAGTGTTTGCTTTGCGCAACGTCGCAAGCCTTGTGCCACCATATGAGACTGGCGGCGGTCTTCATGGCGTTTCGGCTGCCATTGAATTTGGCGTGTTAGGCCTTGAAGTGCGCCATATCGTTGTTCTTGGGCATGCCCAATGCGGCGGAATAAAAGCGTCACTAGAGGGTGCAAACCTCGGGCATGGCGGCCATAGCTTCATTGACGACTGGGTCGACATCATTCGTCCTGCCCGTGACAAAATACTCGGTTCATCTTCGCAGGATCCGCAGCGCGATCTTGAACTAGACGCGGTTCGTGTAAGCCTAGCTAACCTGCGCAGTTTTCCTTTTATTGCCGCGCGCGAGCGATCAGAGCAGTTGAAACTGCACGGTGCCTATTTTGGCATTTCCGACGGAAATCTTTACGTTCTGAATGATGAGAACGACATGTTCGAGGTACAATGACCGAGCTGCCCAGCCAACCTGCATATTATGACGATCTGGGACAGAGCTTTGAAGAAGCATGGAACCTCGTCGAAGCTGGCAGCACCGACCGGCACAGTCCTGCACATACGCCTACCGTTGGAACCGTCGATGAAACAGGCGCGCCGCAACTGCGTATAATGATCCTGCGTGACGCTTCTCGCATTGCACGAACGCTGCGCTTCCATACAGATTTGCGTTCCATCAAGGCTGCCCAAGTCCGCAACAATGGCGCAACGAGCGTTCTGTTTTACGACATGTCGGCTAAGCTTCAAATTCGGATGTCAGGTCAGACGCAGTTGTTGCCCATTGGTGACGTTGCAGATGCCGCATGGAGCAACTCAACTCCATTTGCGCGGCGTTGTTACATGGCTGAGGCTGCACCCGGATTGCCCATCGCAGGACCTTCATCGGGTCTGCCCGAATGGATACAAGGTAAGAAACCCGATGAAGCCCAGTTGGCCGATTACCGTCCCAATTTTTCGACTATGTTGGTTGAAATCCAATCCGTCGAATGGCTGTATCTGGCAAATGCCGGACACCGCCGCGCGTGCTGGCAGTGGCAGGACGCACAGAAATCATGGCAAGGGTCTTGGCTCGTCCCCTAAGGCGCTAGATTTTTTCCAGACAGGCTGAATTCACGAACGCGTTACGCGTCAACGCATCCTCTTAAACGGAAGCGAGATGTGCGCGGTTCATGCCATTATCAACGAGTCATTTTCTTATAAGTTGCACGATGCGGACGCGTTGCCTCGTCGCCAAGGCGGGCAATCTTGTCCTCTTCATAGGATCCAAAATTGCCTTCGAACCACTCGACATGGCTGTCACCTTCGAAAGCCAAGATATGTGTTGCCAGTCGATCGAGGAAGAAACGGTCATGGCTGATGACCACAGCGCAACCGGCGAAGCTTTCAAGCGCTTCTTCAAGTGCGGACAAGGTTTCCACGTCAAGGTCGTTGGTGGGCTCATCGAGCAGAAGCACGTTGCCGCCCTCTTTCAACATCTTTGCCATGTGCACGCGGTTACGTTCACCGCCCGACAGTAAACCAACCTTTTTCTGCTGGTCCGTGCCCTTGAAGTTAAACGCACCAACATAAGCGCGGGTCGGCGTTTCATGCTTACCAAGCTTCATGAAGTCCGCTCC
Source organism: Sphingomonadales bacterium (assembly GCA_947470185.1). GTDB lineage: Bacteria > Pseudomonadota > Alphaproteobacteria > Sphingomonadales > Sphingomonadaceae > Sphingorhabdus_B. Next base: position 18,662 of record CANIRZ010000014.1, read on the forward strand.
GCCGGAAATTTCCTCCCAAACATTCTTGTTGGGATCCAAATCGTCACGGCTCTGATCAACAAATCCAAGCTTTACGGTTTCGCCAATGTCTACCTCGCCGGAATCAGGTACTTCTTGGCCTGTAATCAAGCGGAATAAAGTCGATTTGCCAGCACCGTTCGGTCCTATCACACCAACGATGCCGCCCTGCGGGATGGTGAAGGAGAGGTTTTCGAACAGCAGCTTGTCGCCATAAGCTTTGGTGACATTCTTCACCTCTATAACCTTACTGCCAAGACGTTCGGGTATCTGAATGACGATTTGCGCTTTGCCAGGTGTACGATTTTCCTGTGCCTGAACCAATTGGTCGAAGGATTTGATCCGCGCTTTTGACTTGGTCTGTCGGGCTTTCGGGCTTTGCCGAATCCACTCCAGCTCGTCCTTGATCGCCTTTTGCCTTCCAGCGTCTTCGCGCGACTCCTGCTCTAGCCGTTTGCCCTTCTTTTCCAGATAGGTCGAATAATTGCCTTCATAGACAAAATAGCGACCGCGATCGAGCTCAAGTATCCAGCTAACCACATTGTCGAGGAAATAGCGGTCATGGGTTACAAGGATGACGTTGCCCTTATAATCGACCAGATGCTTTTCCAGCCAAGCCACTGATTCTGCATCAAGGTGGTTGGTAGGTTCGTCGAGCAGCAGAATATCAGGCTTTTCAAGCAGCAGACGCGTCAGCGCGATACGACGCTTCTCACCGCCGGACAAGCTCGTCACGGGGCTGTCACCTGGGGGGCAGCGCAGAGCGTCCATTGCAAGCTCAAGCTGGCTATCTAGCGACCAGCCATCAACGGCATCAATCTTTTCCTGAAGCGTACCCATTTCCTCCATGAGCGCATCAAAATCGGCATCTTCGGGTGGGTCACCCATGATCATCGAAATCTCGTTGAAGCGATCCACCAAGTCGGCAACCGGACGGACACCATCCATAACGTTTTCGCGCACGGTCTTGTTGGGGTCCAATTCTGGTTCCTGCGCCAGATAACCAACGCGGATATGCTCCCCAGGCCATGCTTCACCGGTGAATTCGGTGTCCATGCCCGCCATGATTTTCATCAGCGTAGATTTACCCGTGCCGTTCGGGCCAACGATCCCAATCTTCGCATCCGGGTAGAATTGCAGATTGATATTGCTTAGAACGGGTTTGCTTGCGCCGGGGAAGGTTTTTGTCATTCCCTTCATTACGAAGCTATATTGGGCTGCCATGGGGATCAGTTCCTGTGTTGCATTACTTTGATTTGGCCGCTTCCCTAGCTATCTGCACGATTCCTCGCAAGGTGGGATTGCAAAACTGTGTGATGGGATTAAGTCTCATCTCCATGAATAAACACATCACCCTGCTCGCCGCAGCATCTTCGCTGTTCCTGATCCCTTCGCTTGCATCCGCTGCACCTGCTAAATCGAATGATGAGATAATCGCCGGACTGCGCGACAATGCGCTTCAAGCTGATAATATTGCTTACGATATTGTCGAAGGCCTTACGACCGAGATTGGTCCGCGACAGGGTGGTACAGCAGCAGAAGCGCGTGCCCGTATTTGGGCAGTGGCAAAGTTAAAGGCGCTGGGTTTTGAGAATGTGCGGGTTGAAGAATATCAAATGCCAACATGGGTCCGCGGCGCCGAGACAGCTGAAATCACGACACCATTCACACAGAAAATGGCGGTTGCGGCGCTGGGCAATAGCGCAAGCACGGGTGACGCCGGCATTGATGCAGAGATCGTCTATTTCGCGACAATCGAGGATTTGCGCGCGGCGCCCGACGGCAGCTTAAAGGGCAAAATTGCATTTGTGAGCCACAATATGAAGGCAACGCAGGACGGAAGCAGCTATGGGGCATTTGGCCCTGCCCGCTTTGTCGGGCCGAACATTGCTGCAAAAAAGGGCGCGGCGGCTATCGTTATTCGCTCCATTGGGACCGACTATCATCGCAATCCGCACACTGGAAACACAAATTTCGAACCCAGTGTAACGCCAATCCCGGCGGGCGCCCTGTCTATACCCGATGCCGAAAATCTGGAACGTATGATCGCACGGGGCAAGCCAGTGCGCATGAAATTAAAACTGACGCCACAGAATGTTGGTATGCAAACCTCTGGTAATGTGTTGGCAGAAGTGAAAGGTTCAAACCCCGATCTACCTATTATCGTCATTGCTTGTCATTTGGATAGCTGGGACCTTGGCACGGGCGCAATTGACGATGCCGCAGGCTGCGGTATTATTGGCGCTGCTGCCAAGCATCTGAAATCAATGGGCCAACCAAAGCGCACCGTCCGCCTGCTTTGGGCCGGTGCTGAAGAAGTCGGGATTTGGGGTGGCCGCGATTACGGCGAAAAGCATGCAAGCGAGCCACATGCCTTTGCCATGGAATCCGATTTTGGAGCAGGTAAGGTTTGGGCTGTTGACTTCAACCTTCCCAACAGCGCTAGCGCCCTGCGCACGAAAGTTACATCAGCGCTCGCGCCATTGGGCGTTGTGCCACGCAAGGACGCCGCAGGCGGCGGCGCGGATGTGGGTGCCATCATTGCTGCGCAAAAGCTTGGCATCATCGATTTGCAACAAGATGGCACAAAATATTTCGACCTGCACCACACGCCCGACGACACGTTGGACAAGATTGATAAGGCCGAATTGCGTCAAAACGTTGCCGCATGGGTCGCAACTCTTGCCTATATTGCCAATTATGAAGGCGAATTGAAGCCTGAGCCTGCCCAATGAGGTATAGCCCAGCCTTATTGCTATCCTTATTGATGCTCACCGGGTGTAATGACACCCCAGCGGCCACCGAAGGCATCACTGGGCAAAGTGACGCTCTGGTATCTACGCAGCAGGATGATCTGGCTAAGCAGAAACTGACAATTGAGCAGGCCGCGGAAGAAGCAACCAAGTTGGTTGAGGCGGACGCAAAGGCCGAAATTGAGGCGGCAGAGACAACCAGTGTGGAACCTGCGCAATAAGCTAAAGTACTTGGTTTTGCGTCCCCTCTTCGCACATTCTTATGACGCAAGAGGCTTCAGCTTGCTGGCTTTCGCGCGCAGTTTCTAGGAACGATATCGTGCCATCTGCGTTGGTTTGTTATGATCAACCAACACGTACCGCAACGCTGGCTCGCATGGGCTGAAGTGCCCCGCGCATTGTTCGCTATGGCTAATCTGCCATATCACTGGACAGATCTTTCCTCTGCCCCTCAGGGGGATCAACGGCCTGTCTTTGTTATTCCCGGGATTGGCATGACAGACCGGTCGACGCTTATTCTGCGCCGTTATTTGGGATTTCTAGGGTATAAGGTGCATGCTTGGGAACTCGGCCGCAATCTTGGTGCCAAAACAATTGGCTTGCGCAATGAGCGGCTCATAGAACGGGTGAAATCCGTTCACAACGCCGCGCAAAGGCCAGTGACCTTGATTGGTTGGAGCATGGGCGGAATTATGGCGCGCATGGTTGCAAGACGTCACCCGAAACTGATATCTCAAGTCATCTCGCTTGGTTCGCCATTTGCCGGCGACCCATTCGCAAGCAGGGCATTTGAAGTCTATGAACGCCTTAGCGGACATAGCCTGAAAGCACCTATCGCGCAGATACAGATCGCCGAAAGTAAGCTTCCCCTGCCCGTACCGGCGGTTTCATTTTATTCAAAAAGCGACGGTATTGTGTCGTGGCAAGCCTGTCTTGAGCCAGAAACGCCAAGTGCGCGAAACATCCCCGTGCGTTGCGCCCATTGCGGTTTTGGCTTCAGTGCGGAGGTTCTTCGCGCCATTGCTGACCGATTGGCCATTACATCCAGCAATTTGGTGCCAATGTTGAGCACAGCGGAACCAAAAGAGACCTATGCGTGCGCCTAGACGTGCCGATGGCATATGCTTAAGCCGAAATTCTTTTAGTGGAATGCGGCCAGCAAAAACGCTGCGACGCTCAGAAACGTCCCAAAAGGCAGGCGTAATGGAGACGCTCTGTCGCGGACATAGGCCATAGCGACATGTGCAAATCCGATTAGGCAAGCCAAGAGCAACGTCATCGGCAAAAGCTGCCAGCCCAGCCAGACACCAATCGCCCCAAATAATTTGGGATCACCGCCCCCCATGCCCTCTTCGCTCCGGATTTTTCGGAACCCCTGACGGATGGCCTCCAGCGATAAAAACCCTAAAGCACCGCCAATGACCCGATCTGTCCAAGCTACATCGGGTAAGAGAAAATAGCCACCGATTGTGCCTACCCCTGCAAGGGCGATCACAAGCCGGTTAGGCAGCCACAATCGCTGATAATCCAATATGATCAATGGCAGCAACAGCCAACCAAACACGGCCATAGCCACAGCTGAATCGCTCGGAACCAAAAGTATAGCCAATAGTCCAATTGCGGCGGAAGTTAGTTCGATATATAAAGCGCCGACACCAATGCTTTGACGACAATATCGGCATTTGCCCCTAAGCAAAATAAAGGAGATTATTGGGACAAGATCCTTGGGCGCAAGCGTCGTCTGACACGCATCACACCGTGACCGTCCGTTTGATATCCGCTCTCCAATTGGCCAGCGGCTGCAAAGGGCGGCCACGAAACTGCCCCAAATTGCGCCCAAGGTAACAAACGAGATCATCTGATACCAGAAAGGCACGGCGAACTGCACCTCACCCAATGACGACAAAAGCTTGCTCAGAACCGACCCTTTTGGACAAGCCGGTAGCCACCAGCCACAGGGCGGAATCCCGAGAGGTTCAAAAGCGCTGCTTGGTCGCCCCTGTTGGAATCAAGCGTTACTGCAATGGTGTATGTCCCACCAGCTGACAAACGGATATCAGCCCGCTCCATACCCGATTGGCTGACCAGTGGCAGCAACAGACGCGCACCATCACAACGCGGTTTGCCGAGCATCCCGTTTTGCAGGTTGAGCCCTGGTACACTGTCGGACAGGGTCAGGCGCACTTGTCCCCCGGCTTCAATGCATCGTCCTGCAGCAAAACGTGCCAAGAAGCCTTCAAACTGGATGTTTTCTGCCGGAAATGGCGCCAAAAGCGAACCGACTGGCAAAGTGGCATTAAGGTCGTGGACCGACAGACCCCCAATACCGCGCGCAACAGAAGCAGTTATCCCGGGAGCCAAGGGTGCATCGCCGCGCGATACCAGAAATTCTGCACGACCCAGTAATAGTGGCCATATCAACAAGCGCGCGTTGACGTCACCAACGGACAAGGTGCCCAAGCGCAGATCGCGTACCGAGCCATCCCAGATAATGCCCTCAACCTTACGTGCTGTTACGCCTTCACCTCCGACAACCGCACGCAACGGTATAAAAATTACAAGGAAAACCGAGAGTATCGCAGCCAAGGCAAGGACGTATCGACGTTTCATTGCGCGCCCATTTGCATTTGGGCCTCAACAGTCACGGTTCCATTGGCTCCAGAACGCAAGTTGGCCGTGCGCACGATAATATTTTGTGCCTCCAACTCGTCTACCCAAGCCAGAAAAGCCGGTGCTCGCGCCTGGTCAATACGAATGCTGATCTGACCCGGCGCTGCGTTTGCCGACTTTATGACATCAAAGCCTTTTTCAGCTGCACTCTGAGTAACCAGCAGGCCAATGTCCGCAGCAGCAGCCGTGCGCGCAACTGGACGCTGACCCTGTGTCAATGCGACCTTGGCGACAATCCGTCCCCGCCGCTGCACCGCCTCATCAAGGTCTAACGCAGCTTTTTCTACCACGGATAGTGCTGGCATAATGATTGCGAAAACAGCGATAGACAACCCCGCCAAGATAACGGCTGTCGCCACCAGCCATTTTTCGCGCTGTGTCAGCGCTGCAAACCATAAACGAACCGACGCTATCATGGCATCCTCATGGTAATATCGACCAATGTTGAACCGCTGGCATCTTGGCGCGGGGTCGCCGTAATTTTAAAACCGTCTTGCTGAATGCCCAAAAGCGTTTTGTTGATATTATCCGCGGTGGGGGCTGCAAGAACAACGGACAAAATGCCGTCAGGCGTGAAACGCATCTCGCGTACCGATACGTTAGGCGATGCCTTAACACTTCGCCACAAGGCGGCGGAAAGCGGTGTAAAGCTTCCCTGCACAATACCCTTTCGATTTAACGCGGTGGTGAGCGCACTTTCGGCTTGGTTTATGTCTTGAATAGATGGGTCAATTTCCTGTGCAGCCGCCAATGCCGTGTCATTTTCGGCTTTGGTAGCAATCCAGTATTTCGCCAGCGTCACCAGAGTAATCATCATTGTAAGAGCAACGATGGCTATCAAAATCCGCTGTAACCACGTGCGTTGCGCTTCGGTTGTCCAAACCGTCCGCTCCCTTTTTGCGAATATTCCCTCACGCATGTTCAGCACGGGTGCGGCGCTTGCCGATAACAGCATAGACCGAAGGGCATTTGTTTCTATGTTGATCGCCTTGTCGGCACCAACGAATATATCGCGAAGAACCTGTTCATCTGGAATGGCTATTCCGGGACCGCGCAATACCGAAACGCCGTCCAGTTCCGCCTTGAAAAAGCCATCCGGGCCGGTGTTCAAAACGAGCGCGAGAGGTATGACGATATCAGGATTTATCCCCCGTGCTGCAAGCCGGTCTAGACCATATTGCATAACGTCTGGTGCGACGGCCGCGGTTACCGAGGACCCGTCAAAATCCACCCCAGCACTGCAATGAACCAACCCAAGCGCTTGCTCGGAGGCACGCAGTTTAGCAACAGTCATAGCTTGCCGTGCTTCAAGTTCCGGAAAGGTGAACCAATTGTTTCGGACATCCTGAGGCGCCACAACCGCCATTACCGTTGCATCGTCAGCGGCAGCCTCAAACTCTGACAGAAACCCCGCCGCTTCCCACACGCCTTCGGACACCCGAAAAATATTAGGGTCATCACCCACTGTCGTGGGAAAGCGCGTGAGCATGAGGGTCACTCCTCTTCCCCCCAGCTGCGCCAAACAACACGCGCGGGCGCCGGAGACGCCAAAATCATCGATTGTCCAGCAAGGGTCAGTTCGCCAAATGAAACTTGCGTATTCAAAAGGAAATAGTTGCTCGTCAGTTTAACTTGCCCTTGCACCTGAGAAGTCGGCTCAAGTGCCGCAAGTTCAGGTGCGGCCCAGAATCGAATAAGACTGCCATAGCCATTCGAAGGCCGCTTGGCGAGATAGCTGCGCGCGGTGGATATGTTCATCTTACCCGGCGCAAATAGCATCGCCAATAAAGGTGCTTGCTCGGGCAGTAATGTGTTTACGTTCAGCGGAGATAAGGCTGACTTAGGTAGTGCACAAATCCAGTCTTGAAGCTTGGCATAAACAGATGGCGTTACGCCCTTCACGGCCCGCAGTTCACTCGGGTGAGCAAATAGCCTATTGGCAGCCAGATAAGGTGTTGTCGCGGACCGATAGGCGTCATCTTCCACACCATTGGCAACTGGCGTGATATCACTGTCCGCCCAATCTGTAGCCGCTGCGGCTATACTGCGCGCTGTATTTTCATCAGTGCCCAAGGCGACCATAAGTGATGTCATCTGTGAAGTGCCAGTTGCATTTGCCAGATAGCGCCCATCTGCGTCGGTCACCAAACTATTCAAGTTGAAGCAATTGTCGGCATCACGCAGCGTCGCGGTCGCTGATCCCAAGGGAATAGGAAGGCTTTGCGGTTTACCGAGCCAGCCACCCTCTAGCGTAGTCTGTGCCGCATCGCGCGCCAGCAAATCCTCAATCCGTGCGGCCGCAATCGCTTCTGCGGCGTAGGCAAACATACGCGCTTGCGCCAAAGCGTTACCATTTGACGTCAATTTGCTCGACAGGGTCAGCCGGTCAAGCGTTGTAGCGGCAATCACAGCCAGCACCGCCACCATCAACAATACCGACAGCAAGGCAGCACCGCGTTCCGAGGGTTTAGCTGGCATCATTGATCAGGGCTTGTTTCAATGCTGGGCGGCGGAACGCGTGTTTGCGGCCCGACGAGGAAGAGCAAACGTTCCTCTGCCTTGCCCTTCACCGTCACGCGCAACGCCACTGCGCGCGGCAAAGCATTGGCATCTGTAGCGCTCCAGTCACCACGCCACTGCCCTTTATCATCGCGATACTCGACATTCGCGGACGTAACATTTTCGAGCAAATTTGCCGCATCTGCGGGGGTAGCACCATCCAACATCGGCCAACTTAACCTCTTAAGCGCCCCATCCTCCAAAACATAAGCCACGCGCTGCAGGCCTGCCCTTGGCGCTGCATCATAGTTGGACCAACCTGCCCGGACAAATCCAAATAATGCACCCGAGATGGTTGCATCCCCTTGCGTAAAAGCCGGCACAGCTTGTCCTGATTGATCGCGAACTGGCCGTGCAATAGCCTGCGCCAGATCGCCTTCCAAGCTGTTGGCTAGACGGTGTGACAACGCCATTTCCTCCAAGCGCTTTTTCACAGCAATTTGCGTGTCAGTGCCGGAACGCAGAAGCATCACGCCTGCAACGGAGATCAGCGCAAAAATAGCCAGCGCCACGAGTAGCTCAATCAGCGTGAAGCCATCTTCTGTGCTGCGGACATTGGTCACTGCTCAATTGGCCTTGCGATGGATAAGCGGGCCTTACGCAGCGCGGCGTTGCCTGAACCCGTGACCACAATATCCACCATCACGAGACGACTGTCATCGGTTGGGTTGGCGGTTGCTGTCCATATCCACTTCTGACCGCCATTGACCTCTTCGCCGCGCGTTTCGCCTAAAGTGGGTGGCGCGGGGTTAGACAATATTTCAACCGCCACATTGCGCGCAACCTGCCACGCCATGCCGCTATCGGCCAAATTGGCTGTCGATCGCACTGAATATCCCTGCAGCCGCACCATCGCCAAAGCGGCAAGGCTAAATATTGCCAAAGCGACCATGATCTCTAGCAAGGTAAAACCGTTGCGCTGTAGTTGGGACTTAACGAACAACGCGGACATCCCCCGTTGCCGCCAGCGCAAGCGTCACCGCAACATTGTCATGCTTGATAATGATATTAGCGGCGCTGGAGGGCATGCCGGTGCTGTCAAACGCAACGCGCATTTGACGCGCGCCTGACATCTGAACGGACGTACCGCGTTGCCAGTCCGTAGATGTAAAGGGCGCCTCTGACAGCGGAACCCATGCACCCTTGTCCCGTTTGTCAAAACCGTAGCCTGATGGACGGATGGTGACCGCCATACTGCGTGACTGCACGATCGCATTGTCACGCAACGCCGCTACTCGGGCGGCAAAGCGCTCCGCCTCATCGCGCACACCACGCTCTGGCGACCGGACTGTCATCACTACTGCTGCACTGGCGATGCCAATGATGAATATTACCACCATCAGCTCTACCAATGTAAAGCCCTGCTCACTTGGCTTTATATTTCCAGAATGCGGCGTCTTAAGCGCCGTAAATATCCGCATTTTCATTCTCGCCACCGGGCGCGCCGTCGGCACCAAGCGAATAGATATCAAAAGCACCATTTTTTCCGGGCATGCTGTACTGATAAGGGCGGTTCCAAGGGTCCATCGGTAGTTTTTTGATATAGCCCTCGGTGCGCATTCCACTTGTAGTGGGCGGCGTAACCAAAGCCTGAAGGCCTGCTCCTGCGTCTGGATAAGTAAGATTATCGAGCCGATAGGTTTCCAACGCTTGACCGAGCACTGCGATATCGGCCTTTGCCTTTTGCACCATGGCCTTATCTTGGTTCGGCAGAACATTAATCGCGACAATCGTGGTCAGCAATGCCAAAATAAACAGCGTCACCATCATTTCGACAAGCGTAAATCCGTTGCGTTCTAATTTGGTCTTTTTCCGCCTGAACTTGGCGGGTGGAAGATTTGTGTCAGTGAGCAGGTGAAACAATATGCGGAGCATGTCTAAAGTCCCGAAAGGTTTTGAAGTTGAAGTATAGGCAGCAAAATTGCCAATATTATGACAGCGACAACGCCGCCCATCGCCACAATGATAAGTGGTTCAAGCAGCGACAAAGCTGTGCTGGTAAAGTTATCAAATTCGCGCTCCAGATACTCGGCAGCGCGCTCAAGCATCTGATCAAGCTGGCCAGCGCTCTCGCCACTTGCGGTAAGATATACCAGAAGCGGCGGAAAAACGCCGCTGGTGCGCATTGCACCCGACAGGCTACCTCCGCTGCGCACAGCTTCGACAATATCATCATTGGCGGCCGAAAGGACCTTGTTCCGAATGGTGCCGCCCGTCAGACGCAGGCCCTCCAGCAAAGGCAATCGGCTTGCGACCATTGTAGCCAATGTGCGCGCCATGCGCGCGGCATGCAGGTTGCGCAAAAGCTTTCCCAGCAGGGGAATGCGTAAAATATTGCGGTCGACAGACATACGGAAAGCGGGCCGCTTCAATGCTTGTGCGAACAGAAACGCACCAATTACAACAACGAGAATGAGCGCCCAATAATAGCTCGCCAAAAACGCGGAAATACCAATCACGATACGCGTAATCAGCGGCAACTGTTGATCCACATTGTCAAACTGTTCAACGACCCTTGGGACAACCGAAACCATCAATCCCATCACGACCAATGTTGCTACAAGTGACAAAATCGCTGGATATGCAAGGGCACCAATGAGCTTACCGCGCATTTCAGCCTGTCGTTCGAGCAACACCGCGAGACGCTCTGTGATCAGCGGCAAGGTGCCCGCCCCTTCACCTGCCGCGATCATCGCGCGATACAATGCAGGAAAGCTATTGCTCTCGCGCCGCATCGCTTCTGACAAACGCTGCCCTTCGACAACGCCTGCATGCACATCCGATAATATCTGGCGTACATGGGGCTGTTCGCTTTGGCGGCTAATCGTGCGTAAGGCTTCTTCCAAGGGCGACACTTGAGCCAATGAGGACAATTGCCGCGTAAACAATGTAAGTTGCTTTGTACTCAACCGTGCCTGCCGTTTAAAAGGCAGGTTGGCAAAGGCCGACGCGCGCGCTTCAGCTGGCGTAACAGTTACAATGTACAGCTTCTTTGATACCAGTTCTTCACGCGCCATGTCATCATTGGCTGCAGATATGCGTCCGCGCCGTTCGCGCCCATCCGGGTCGATCGCATGATAGGCGAATTCAGGCATCAACCATGTCTTCACGGCGCGAAATACGAATGGCTTCCTCCGGCGTGGTCTCCCCACTACGCACCAATTTACGTGCTGCGGCGCTCAGATTAGGTTGGTTCACAAATGCATGTCGCGCCAATATGGCTTCATCACCGCCATCGTTAATGAGACGCCGGATGGTGTCATCAACGCGCACCGCCTCAAACACACCAATACGGCCCTGGAATCCTGTGTTGTTGCATTCAGCGCAGCCAACTGCCTTGTATACAGCTGTGCCTTTATCAAACCCAAGCAAGGATGCAGCATTACCCTCAGCTTGAACCGTTTCGCGGCACGCTGGGCACAGCCTGCGCACAAGACGCTGGGCGATAACCGCGCGTAAGGTTGAGGCAAGCAGGAACGGCTCAACCTTCATATCGCGCATACGCGTAATCGCGCCCAAGGCATCATTTGTGTGGACGGTAGTCAACACAAGATGCCCCGTCAGCGCGGCTTGGACGGCAATGTCGGCGGTTTCGCGGTCACGGATTTCGCCGACCATCACTACGTCGGGGTCCTGCCGCAATATTGCACGCAAACCAGCGGCAAATGTCATGCCTACTTTTGCATTCACCTGCGTTTGGCCGATGCCTTCGACGGCATATTCCACTGGGTCTTCAACCGTGAGGATATTGCGCGAGCCGTCATTCAAACGTTTCAGGCCAGCATATAGCGTAGTGGTCTTACCCGACCCTGTAGGGCCAGTCACGAGGATAATGCCATTGGGTTCAGCCAACGCTTCGCGCAAGATTATAAGCGCGTCCTCAGACATGCCGAGCAGGTCAAGCGATATGCCCGCATTTTCATTGTCTAAAATACGCATCACCACACGCTCTCCAGCGCGGCTTGGTAATGTTGACACGCGAACATCCACCAGCTTTCCGCCAAGCGTCAGACCAATACGACCATCCTGTGGAATACGGCGCTCTGCGATGTCTAGCCGCGCCATGACCTTGATACGGCTCACTACCACAGGCGCAACATTGGCTGGCAAGCGAAGCCGTTCTTGCAAGACGCCATCGGCGCGCATGCGAATAACCAAGCCCGTTTCATATGGCTCGATATGAATATCGGATACGCCCTGCCGAACAGCCTCGGCGATGATGCCGTTAATCAACCGGATGACAGGCGCGTCGTCTGCGCTGTCAAGCAAATCGTCCGCACTCGGCAGCATGTCGGACAATAAATCGCCGTCATTGTTCCCGATAGACCCCGCCATCGCGGCCGCGCTGCCGTCCATGGCGTAATGGTCGGACAAATATCGGTCAAATGTTTGGTTATCCGACATTTCAACATCGAATGGCATTGCCAAAAAACGGCGCACCTCCAGCAGCATGATTGGATCAGCGCCCTCGCGCATCGCTACCACCAAACGGTCGTTGCTTTCGTGGCGTATTACCAGACCGTGCGTTTTGGCAAAGGCATAAGGCAAATCAAGCAATGGTTTAATATGCGCGGCAGTCAGCTGCCCTGAGGGCTCGGCATTCGCCAATATATCGTGTTCAGGTGTTACCCCCTGGCGTATCACGACTGTCCATCCCCGCTGGTTGCGGAAACAGAGCTTGGCGGCACCTCTGTCGATTGAAGCGGACCGCTTGCGGGTGGCCGCGTCAAATTACCATCTGCCCCGATCATAATGTCATTTACGCGTGCACTGGGCTCTGCTGGCGGGGTCGCGCCCATATAATCACGCAACAGTTCGTCAATGCTTGGTTCCATATCGGGGTTACGTACCCGTTGCATGTCGCGCACATAGTCATAGCGCCGTGCCGTTAAGCGGTCGCCATCTTCGCGACTGCGTAAAATTGTAGGACGAATAAACACCATCAAATTGGTTTTGCTGCGGCTGCGGCTGCGCGATTTGAACAACTCACCAATAAGGGGAATGTCGCTCAGTAATGGAATACGTTCTATAGTGCGCCGCTCATCATCATTCAGCAGACCGCCAATGGCCAACAACTGACCATCGCCAACAGTCAACGTAGTTTCAAATTCGCGTTTATTAAGGATGAGGTCGCTTGAGCGAGCCGATACGGGACCAGCGACGCTGGATACCTCTTGCTTAAGGAACAGCTTTACGTCGCCCTGCGCATTAACCTGCGGCGTAACTTCAAGCTTAATGCCAACCTCTTGCCGTTGTACAGTTCGGAACGCATTTTCGAAGTTCGCAGACAATTGTTCGCCGGTGCTAACAGGCACTTCTTGGCCAACAAGGAACTTTGCCTTTTGATTGTTCAGCGTTACGATGTGCGGCGTTGCCAACAGGTTGGATTCTGTGTCCGCTGCAATGGCGTTGATGATGGTGCCAAAAACAGCATTTTTGCCGACATCAAGCGCAAAACCACCGAAACCGCCGGTGGCGCTCAATATCGAGGCAGCCGCTGCTTGTTGCAATCCATCGCCCAAAGCGCTGTTGGTTGCTGTGGTGGTTGTATTCCCATTTACAGTCGTCGTTGTGCGCGACAATTGCTCGGCCCCAACGGCTCCCGCAATGGTCAAGATGTTGGGCGTTGCATTAGTATAATTGGTTGCTGCAAATGGCGCATTTTTGCCGCCCACAAGGAATTGAACGCCAAGTTTTTTCGCGGCTTCATTGCCGATTTCGACAACGATGGCTTCGACCAAAACCTGTTCAGGCCGAGTATCAAGCTGGCGTATCAATTCGCCCAAAGTGCGCTGCACCTCTGGATTGGCAGCAACGATCAGGGCGTTTGTGCCTTCATAGCGTGTCACGACAACGGGTCCGCGTCCGCCAATACCGTTCACGCCCGAACCAGAGGCTGATGCCATTACAGGTGCAGATACCGGCGCCGGCGTACTGCCGCTGGTTGCCGCAGCAACTAGAGGTAGATCACTAGACTGAGAATTGCCGCTCTGACCACCGATGAGCGACTGAACCGTTTGCAAGAGTGTTTCGGCATTCGCAAATTCAAGTCGGTACACACGAATTTCGGCACCGGATTGCGCGCGCTCATCCAGTTGCTTTGCCATTGCGGCAAAGCGGGCGACCGAGGTTGGGTCGCCGCGCAAGGCGATGGCGTTGCTGCTGTCAACCGCAGCAATCGAGACGGGTGATCGCCCGCCCTCCCCGCCGCCTTGACCAGCTAGCCCTTGCAGCGCAGTTGCGATTTCACGCGCGCCAGCATTGTCCAAGTTTACAATCTGGGTAGCAGCACTGTCGCGGTCAATTTGGCGGATGAGGTCACGGATACGACGGATATTGTCGGCAAAATCGGCAACAACCAAGCTATTGGCGCTGCGGTTTGCTGTAAGCGAGCCCTCTCGACTGATAAGCGGACGAAGCGTTTCTACCGCGCTCGTAGCGTCAATCGAACGTAGTCTGAAAACTTCGGTCACAAATTGGCTAGCGGTAGCGGCCTGGCTGCCAATACGGCTTGGTTGCGTGGCTGCTCCATCGGATGGTTGAATGCGGTAGCCACCGCCACGCATGGGAATAGCAACCAATCCATTTGCGCGCAGCGTCGACAAAAATACTTCAAAATATTCGGAACGCGACAGCGGGCGGTCGGTGACGACAGAAACTTTCCCGTTTACACGTCCGTCGACGATGAATGTCTGCCCCGTTACGCGCGCGGCATCCTGCACAAAGGCGCGGATGTCGGCGTCGCGGACATTTAAAGTCTGCTGCGCAGCCAATGGAGCGGCAAGGATCAGAGAGCTACATGCGAGCAGTGAAATAAGTTTACGGATCACTATTGTTCCAAATTTAGAGCTATGGGGACCTTCGAACCGCCGCGTTCGACTTCGAAACTTAACCGGGCACCTGGCCGTAATTGCGCGGCAATGTCTGCCGCCGAAGATATTGGACGTCCGTTGACCCCGACAACAACATCGCCCGCAAGAAAACCTGCGAGGCGCAACATCGTGCCATCATCTCGCGCTTGCAAAACAAGGCCAGTGACACGGCCACCTTCGTTGCGCGGCGCAAAGCCGATAGCTTTCTGAAGCGTCTCAGCATTCAATCCGCCATCTTTAGCGGACGCAGATGCGGCTTGAGATGGTACGCTGGACGGCTTCACGGTTTCAGCGGGGACCGATTGGTCAAGGTAAAGGGATTCTTTGACGCCGCCGCGCGACAAAATGACATGGTCAAAAGCAACGGTATCGAGCGTGACACCTGGAGCAACTTCCTCTCCCACCGCGTAGCTATTTTGAATGCCATCTTCGCCCGCGATAATGGCAGCCCCGCCGCCGGAACTCTCGTTCGCGCGCACGCCAAATAAAACCAAGCTCAACGATGTCACATTTTGCGTTGTCGCAGCAGAGGCATCCGCGCGATAAAAAGGATCAAAACCGCTGAAAAGTGCAAGCCGCGCAGACGGCGGAACAAGATTCACCGCCGGCGCTCCCCATTGCGATGTTGGGCCCACAGGCGTTACCGACACCCAAAGCAAGCGCGCAGCTTGAACAGCACATAAAGCAGCCAGCAAGACGATGAGCACCGCACCAACTGGCAATGACGTCAGCCGGCGTGATTGCACTTTCACCCTTTCAGCCAACGATATTGCCACAAAGTCTCCTGCGCGAATCCGCCTATATCACGGGACTAAGCCGCCGTTATGACGTGTAAGTGAAGCTAATAAGACACTTTCATGACTATTAACGGATAATATGCGGGAAGGCAAAAAATTACGGCGGCATGCTTATGAACACGCCGCCGCAAGTGTGGGGGAAGATATTTGCTTTAGAAGTTGAAGCTAAGCCCGATAGACGCGCTCATGCCCGGATCATATTGGTTATAAATGATGCGGTTATTACCTGACTGCTGGAACTCGTTATACTTTGTGCGCGTAAGGTTGCGAAGTTCAACCTTCAAATCGGCTTCCTGCCCGGCAATTTTTATACCCTGCCGACCGACAAGATCTAGCCTAAAGCCTGGGCGCTCAACAACATCTGGCTGAGGCGGCGTCCCGTTGATGCCCCGACTTGTAACGCGATCACTGGAATAGGTGAGCAGGAACGTTAGCTGCGATAGCTTATCCGTATCTTCAATACCGGCTTGGAAATTGACGATATGGTCCGACTGCCCAGTCAACGGCGCACCATTCTGGAAATAATCTGTCGCTTTGGTGGAAAATGCTCCGAAAAAGTTTGTCTTGTCACTAGCCTGAACTTTTAACTTTGACTTAGTGTAAGTATAGTTTGCAACCAACACCAACCGCCGCGTTGCGAAGAAATCGCTGCTGCTTAAGTTGCTAAGGTCGACATATTTCTGGACATCAATTTCTGCACCATAAAGCGATGCCTCTGGGGCATTTGCGAACGACGTCGTGAAATCGTTAGTAACAAATGCCTCAATCGGATTTTTGATCTTCTTATAAAACGCGGAGAATGAAAAGCGCTGCTCCGGTGCAAAATAATATTCAACCCGAGCCTCACCATTGTAAAGTTGGCTATCTACCAGCAGCGGGTTGCCGCGATAGGCACGGTTCGTGTCTGGATCAAAATATGGCTGATTGATCAGTTCGCGAAACTGCGGACGTGCGATCGTTTTAGATCCACTAAAGCGGGCTTTCACCTGGTCAGTTAGGTCGACCGTTACCGTAGCAGCCGGCAACCAATACTGACGCGACAAGTCGGTCGCCGCACCCGAGGCGCCGGGTACTTTAAATACCTGGATCGGAACCACGGACTGCTCCGCTTTTTCCCACCTAACCCCGGCATCGATGTTGAACATATCACCGATCTGGGCATTGATTTTGCCGTAGCCAGCCCATGTCCGCAACTTAGCTTCAAAAGCTGGGTTGCCTTCATCACCTTCGAACAACGAAATCTTGTAGAGATCAATAAGCTGTGGCTGCAGCAAAAGATCAATCCGCAGCAGGCCAACACCTGCAGGTAGTGCATTTGCGTCGTAGAAGAATTCACGCCGTGAACTGATGCGGTCCGTGTCCGAGTAAGCATTGCCGAAGGTAATGCCGATATCGGGGGTCACTTTATATGTTACGTCGATACCGCCAGATAAAAGTTCTTCCGTAAGTTTCGAAAAAATGACCCGTGCGTCACCCCGGTTACGGTTAAGCACGTTAACGAAATACGCGCCAGTCGGATCAGAAGCAGCATTCGTTCTTATATATTCAGTCGACAATTCATAAGGCGCGTCGCGTTGCGATTTTGCATATGCGCCACGCACATCAATCCGAAGATCGGGCGACACTTTGAATTCGCCAACCAGTTGCGTATCAACCAATTGCCGTTCGTACCACGCTGTCTTCTGCCGCATCACGTCTGCGTTGGACTTGTCTAAATTGCCGAGGCTTAACCGCCCCTGCTTAATGGTGTCGTGAATATACAGGTTGGTCCAGCGGAGCTTGTTCTCACCGAATTCAAGTCCTAGGCCGAGTAGACCGTTGGCAACAATACGCTGATCCGTGCTGACTTGATGGAAATCCGATTCGACGGTTGACACGTCCGCACTCGACGAACGCTGCTGAATGGTATCGCGCGTTGACCATTTATTGCTGTAGCCGCCGCCTGCGATGATGCCAAGTTGCGAAGCGCCAACATCGAAGGTTTTACCACCTGAAAAAGATAGCGATGCATTGGCGGGCAACTTCGTGTCCCGCTGCAATATTGCATTACGACCAGTGACTACGCCTTTGCCGACGTCTTGAACATTGACTTTATTTGAACTCAGCCGTTCACCGCTCGCGAGGAAGCTCTGCAGCGCGGGCGTGTAATCGCGGTTTGCATTGGTGTAACCCGACCAGTCAGACGAACTGCCGTAATAAGTATACCCAAGACGACCCGTCGTTTCGCTGTCACCAGAGATTGTCCCCCCAATGGTGAAAAACGGATCGCGCGGTGTTGCCTTCGTTGTCAGGTTGATAACACCACCGCCAAATTCACCTGGATAGTTCACAGAATAGCTTTTTTGCACCAAAGATGATGCGATTACGCCTGTGGGAAACAGATCAAGCGGCACGACGCGCTTCAGCGGCTCGGGGCTTGGAAGCGGCGACCCATTCAACAAAGCGAGCGAATAGCGGTCGCCAAGACCGCGCACATATACATAGCCGTTACCGACTACGCTAAGGCCGGTTACACGGCCCAATGCACCAGCAATGTTGCCTTCGCCAGTGCGTGCGATGTCAGCGCTCGAAAGCACGGATACGACTTGTGGTGACGATTTTGCAATATTGCGGTCAAGATATCCACGCACGACGATTTCACCGCCTGGCACGGATACTTCGGTTTCCTCTTCAGGCTGGGACACTTCCGCTGCCGCAGGCTCTGCCGCTGCTTCTTGCTGGGTTTCAGCTGGAGTTGGCTCAGCAGTCTGCGCAAGCGCCATATTTGGCGCCACGAGCGCAGTTGTAAAGAGCAACAGGCTTGCACGCCTAAATGAATACGACATTGGAATTTCCCTATTTCCTATTGAAAAAGGGTGGAGCGGGCCAATGCGGCCGCGCTCCACCCAAATCATGGCTCGCAGCTTAGTATGTAGGCAGCGACGTGCAGAGGCCAGTTAGGCTCGTGCCCAAGGTTGCGGTGGAACTGTTGCAGGTCCAACCGGCGTACCAAGTGTCACTCGCATCCTTCACGGCACCAATGTAGGTCGTGGCTGTAAAGAACGAGCTAAACGTAGTTGGGTTCGTACCAACGACGGCGGTCTCATTTACACCGTTGATAAACAGCGATGAGAAGCTCGTCGTGAATGCATCATTGTTGTTGTTTGCGCCTGTACCGAAATTGGTTGCTACTTGCGCTACGGTGTATGACCCCGAACCCAAAAACTTGGTCGCATTACACTGCAATGCCACAGAACGGGCAACGAGCGTAGCAGGCGAAGTGCCCGAGCCATTCATCCGAACACATTCGTTATTTGGTGTCGCGATTATGCCGTTGACCAAAGTTGTGTCGGAGTTTCCGCGGAACAACGTCGCTGCGAGGTCGTTGCTTTCGTTATCCGGCGAGGTTTGCGACTGCAAGCCGGTGAAATTTACGATCTGCATTTTGCTGCGCGGCGTATCTGTTTCGGCACCATTGCTGTCAAACTCCATCAATGCGTCGCCCTTACCAGCACGCTGGATCAGCAAAGCGAATTGAATGTTGGCTTGCGCGCCGGTGTCGATATCAAGACTGTCGTCATCTGCGCCGGTTGCAACATAATATTTCATGTTGATCGCGCCGCCAAACAACTCAACGCCGTCATCCGAACTGTTGTGCGATTGCAGATATTCAATCGTCGTGCCCGACCCAATACTCTCTGTTGTAAGAGACTGAAGTTCCTTGCCTGCGCCAAGAACAAAGCCCGAATAACGGATTTGTACGTATTTCATTGTACCAGAATTGTCGGCGTTATTAGTTCCACCAAAGATAGCTTTATCGGCAGAGCCTTCTGTGTCCCGCTCGCAAGTATTTCCTGCAACCGTTCCGTAGTTGCAATCCGTGGTGATCCCGCGACCCATAAGCACGACGCCGCCCCATTGACCCTGCGATGAGTCTGTATTGAAGCCAGCAACGTTGTCCTGGCTGGTGAATATGATCGGCAAGCTTGCCGTGCCAACAGCGGAGATTTTATTGCCGCGGTTGACCGCAAGCCATGACTGGCCTGTTGCGCCATAGAGGATTACTCCTGGAGCGATTGACAAAGTTACATTGGTATCTGCCGTCAATGGCGTGGTGCAACCGATGGTTGTCGAAGTGAATGGCGCACCAGATGTTGGCGCAGTGAAGCCGCCATCGCAGCCTACGTTAACGCGGCCATTCATCGAATACAACACGCCAGCCAGTTTCGGCAAAGAGCTCGAAACCTTAATCAGATTAGGCAGCTGGCAAATACGATAGGTCCCAGTTGGGCCCGAAATCGTTCCAGCGTTCGTCAAGCCCTGAGGGTCAGCGATCGAAGGGCACGCACCAGCGGCGACAACGGTTGTTGGCGGCGGCGGTGGTGGCGGAGGAGGAGGAGCAGCTGGGTTGTTAATGGTGATGTTACCTCCGGTGCCGGGCGACGCGATATCGTCTGCGCCACAACCAGTGACAAGGGCAGCGGCTGCCGTAGCATAGACAATCCCGCGCATTTTTGGGTTTAACATTCTGAATCTCCGCAACAAATAAGACTTGCCCGATTATAGGCACTTGCAACGGACCAGTGACGAATCAACATTAGGCCCCACCCGTTGACAACACGGCAACTAGAAGCGGCCTGTGACATCACTATGCGTATCACATTGCAGTTGAGAGAATCTTTTACGTCAAAAATATTACAGTGCCGGAATGGCTGTTTGTGGAGCCTTGTTTGGAGAAAATAAAAAGGCGAGCCGTGAGGCCCGCCTTGAATATGTATCCGGAATGGAAAGCGCTTGTAGTAAAGGGTTATCGCGTAGCCACGCGCCTTTGCAAACTCGCATAAGCCTTACGTGCCGCAACCTTCGAATTCATCACGCTGCCATCTGCAAGAACCAAGTCAACACTGTCTCGGCTCTCAAGCACGGCTTTAAACATCTTTGCTGCTTCATCAGTGTGCCCCATGCGCGCATAGGCACGGCCAAGGTTCAGTAATTTTGCTGGATCACCGCTACTGACTTGTTCATTCGCCATGATTTGGAAGACTGCACGTTCGTTATCACCGCGCATGAGGGCCTCATATCCTATGGATTCTTTTGGATACGAAATTTCGCCCGTCATACTGGGCGCCGCGTGCACTGCAGCCCCCATAGTTCCCGCGATTAAAGCGCTGACTAATAACAGTTTCATAGCTCATCTCCTCTGTCTCTTCCGCCATGTTACAGTTATATGACATTGATGCAATAAAATTGTCATATAACTGTAGCTTTTATTCGACGGGGCAATCGTTGGCAGCGACAGTCGAAATATTTCGGACTTACAACTGCTATCAAAATCACATGATAAGCTCATAAAACCGCCACTTGCTGCACCTAGAGCGCCGGCTCCAAACTTGCTATCGCGCCGACGCTGGCACTGGCCATGGGACTGACCATGCCCGATGCAGAAGCTGCTGCTCTGAAATAAAAGGACAAAGGCGTGATCGATGGCAAGAAAACTGTCATCTATCTGCCACGTGCCTGACCAACGAATCGGCTATGCCCATTACATCTGGTTGGGGGTAAAGGCAGATGACAGACACATTATTTAGTAATGCAGCTATTGTTGGTAACCAGTTCTTAGAGCCGGAGAATGTTAAGCCAAAGCTTCCTACTTGGTTCGATAAACCCGAACCGCGAAGTTATCAGCCGAAGATGAAGTTCCGCACAGTCTGGATATCCGACGTGCACCTTGGCACAGCCGGTTGTCAGGCCGGACTGCTCAGTGATTTTTTGCACTCGATCGAATGTGAAACACTTTATCTGGTTGGTGACATAGTCGATGGCTGGCGCCTGCGTAAGGGCTGGTATTGGCCAGACCAACATAATGAAGTCATCCGGCGACTCTTGAAAATGGCGCATCGCGGCACGCGGGTGATTTACATACCCGGCAATCATGATGAGATGTTCCGCGATTATGCAGGGCTTAGCTTTGGCGGCATCGAAGTGCAGCTAGAAGCCATACATACCACTGCCGATGGCAAATCGTTGCTTGTCACCCATGGGGATGCCTTTGACGGCATTGTTCTTTACGCTCGCTGGCTCGCGTTCTTGGGGGATCAGGCATATACCTTGCTGCTTAAAGCCAACATCATCCTCAATGCCGTGCGTCGGAGGTTTAACCTCCCTTATTGGTCGCTGTCTTCTTATTTGAAAAAGCGTGTTAAAAATGCTGTACAATATGTTGGTAAATATGAAGAAGTTGTTGCACGCGAAGCTTTGCAGCGTCGTGTGCAGGGTGTAGTCTGCGGCCATATTCACTGCGCAGAAATACGGCAGTTCGACACAATCACTTATTATAATGACGGTGACTGGGTCGAAAGCTGCACCGCGCTCACCGAAGCTAAAGATGGGACTATGTCCATCATCGACTGGGCAGCACGTGTACGTGATCAAGCGGCAAAAAATGCGACGGTTGCAGCATGAGACTGGCCATCGCAACCGACGCTTGGGCTCCACAAGTCAACGGTGTTGTGCGCACCCTGAACGAGACGATACGCCGCTTAAAAGGACGCGGCCATGAGGTTGAAGTTATATCGCCTGATCGTTTCACCACCATTGCTTGTCCGGGTTACCCCGAAATACGCCTGGCTCTCGCCCCGCGTTTCCGCTTGCGCAAGGTGCTTGGCGCATTCAAACCGGACCTTGTTCACATATCAACCGAAGGTCCAATCGGTTGGAGCGCGCGGGCATGGTGTCTTAAGCATAAAGTGCCCTTCACGACGGCCTTCCATACGCGGTTCCCAGAATATGTCGCAGCGCGCACGAATCTCTCGCCTGACCTCATCTGGCCAATCATGCGCAGATTTCACAAGGGGTCACGCGTAGTTCTTACTGCGACACAAAGTTTGCGTGATGAGCTTGAAAATCGCGGCATACACCCGACACGATTGTGGTCACGCGGCATTGATCATGACATCTTTCATCCCCAACAAGGTAAGCATCCAGCCCTGCAAGATGTTGCAAAACCGATATTATTGTCGGTTGGCCGGGTTGCTGTTGAGAAGAATCTGGAAGCATTTCTGGACCCAGATGTACCGGGAACAAAAGTGGTCGTCGGCGATGGCCCTGCCCGCGCGGCGCTGGAAGCGCAGTATCCTGAGGCCATTTTCCTCGGAACGCGACAAGGCGCAGAGCTTGCGAGCATCTATGCATCCGCCGACGTTTTTGTTTTTCCAAGCAAGACCGACACGTTCGGACTCGTCATATTGGAGGCATTGGCCTGTGGGACACCGGTAGCAGGCTATCCGGTGCAAGGGCCGCTGGATATAATTGGCGCAGAGGGCCTCGGCCCCAACAGGGAGTTAAAACGGCCCATTGGGTCGCTGAACGCAGATTTGTCGCAAGCCATTCAAGACGCGCTGAAGCTGGACCGAGCGGACGCCGCACACTATGGCGCGATATTTTGCTGGGATGCATGCACTGACCAATTTGTGCACGGCATTACCCGCACTGAAACGGCCGAAGCTCTGGCCGCGTAGATCTTTTCGCATATCAACTGCGTGGCGTGTATTGCGCCACAGAATATGCCCGTGAGATTTGGAAGGTTGGACACACCGAACTAAAAACGGGAGGATTCGCAGGCGGTGTGTCCGATATAATAACAGGCAAGGCGCGTTTATGTTCCAGCGCTCACCTTAGCCGCCGTTTTTGTCAGGGTCGCCATCATCGCCGCATGGTTAAGGCTGTTTAGTCTGCGTGCTGTTTTAGCTGCGACAGTGCCTTACCAGCGGCAGCCACCGTGCGTACAACGTCATTGGCGGTGGTGTTCCAGCCACAAACGCTGATCCGCATAACGCGTTCTGCGTTCCACGTGCCCCCACTTAAAAAAGCTTCGCCGCTGGCGTTAATGGCGGCGATCACAGCATCGCTGATGTTATTGCCGTTCTCGGCATCAAACCGAATGAGCCCTTGGTTCATGGTCGGCCGCGCGATGCCGGTTGCGCCGTCCAAGGCCGCTATGCCATCATAGATCGCGACTGCATGGTCGCAGCAACGTTCCACCATTGCCGCGAGCCCATCGCGGCCCAGCTCCATCAATGCCGCAAGCGTCGGCAATGATCGCGCACGCCGCGACCATTCCGGCGTAAAATCCATTGGGTCACGCACTGGACCACCGCTGCTTAAATAAGCCGCAGTCATCCGCATGGCGGCACTGTGCGCCTGCGGGTCCCGGGTGATGGCCATTCCGCAGTCATAGGGGGTATTAAGCCATTTATGCCCGTCGGTCGCCCAGCTATCAGCCAGAGCTATGCCCTTCACCAGTGGTGCAAGACGCGGGCTTGCATTCGCCCACAAACCAAAGGCACCATCGACATGCACCCAGGCACCGCTGGCTTGTGCAATGGGACAGAGAACCTCAAAATCATCGCATGCACCAATGTTGAGGTCGCCTGCATTCAGTATCACAATAGTCGGCGCATCAGGGGCCTGCGCCAATGCAGCTTGCAGCACGTCGGCATCGACCTTGCCGGGGGTCTTACCACCCAATGGTTCAATGCATGCACTGCCTAAGCCAAGAAGGCGCAAGGAGCGCGTTACCGACGAATGATGGTGGGCGTTGGCCAATATGCGAATGGCCGGGCTACCCTGAAGCCCCTTGGCTTCAACATCCCATCCCTGCCGCGCAAGTACGCCATGGCGCGCAGCAGCCAGCGCGGTAGTGTGCGCCATCTGGCAACCCGTCACAAAGGCATAGCTGGCGTCTGAAGGCAGCCCCAGCGCCTCCAAAAGATATTGGCCGGCAACCTCCTCAAGCACGGCGCCTGCTGGGCTTGTTGAAGCCAAAACCGCATTTTGGTCCCACGCCGAACACATGATGTCGGTCGCCAATGCGGCGGGTAAAGCGCCCCCCTTTACCCATGCAAAGAATCTGCCACTGGCATTGGCGGTTAACCCCGGTTCTGCCGCCGCTGCGATGGCGCGCACAACGTCATTTGCTGGCATTCCCTGTTGCGGAAAATGTGACGGCAACATTGATCGCATGTCATCCGGCGTACCCCGTGAGGCAACAGGCCGTGTGTCCAATGAGGCAAGGTAACGGCGGGCTTCGGCAAAGGCGATATCAAGTGAGTCCATGAGATATCGTTAGAATATTTGCCTCAATAAGTCGACGTGGTTGTCATGGCTTACCGGACGAAGGCTGACTTTTTCGTGGGAAAGAAATGTTTATTATGCAAAGGGCCTTCCTGCGTCCAAATGGCGCCCAATTATGGAACGGATATCATGGCGTTTAATACAGTTAAAGTTTTGACCACACATCACTGGAACACGGGTCTATTTTCGTTTTCCGTCGAGCGGCCAACATCTTTCCGCTTTGTCAGCGGTCAATTTGTGATGCTTGGCCTGATGGTCAACGGCAAGCCACTGTTGCGCGCATATTCAATCGTATCGCCTTTTTGGGAAGAGTCGCTTGAGTTTTTGAGCATCATCATTCCCGACGGTCCGCTCACGAGCCACCTATACAAAATCAAACCCGGTGATGAGATATTGTTGGGGGAAAAGCCAACGGGCACGTTGACTATGGATGCGCTTATCCCCGGCAAACGCTTGCATATGATTGGGACAGGAACAGGCCTTGCTCCTTGGATTTCGATCATCCGCGACCCGGGTGTGTACGAACGCTTCGAACATATCACCGTTCAGCATACAGTCCGGCAAGTCGAGGATTTGGCCTACCGCGATCTGCTTGAAAGCAAGCTGGCGAGCGACCCGTTGGTTGCAGATGAAGCCAGACTGCAGCTTACCTATGATCAGTCCGTGACCAAATGCCCCACTTGGACTGACGAAAATCGCCGTATTACGGACCGTATTGCGTGTGGGGACTATCCACTTGATCCCGCCACAGACCGCGTCATGCTTTGCGGCAGCATGGCAATGATCAAGGAAACAGGCGCCCAGCTGGAAGCCCTTGGTTTTGTTGAAGGCGCCCATTCGCACCCTGGCACTTATGTGCTTGAGCGCGCCTTCGTCGGCTAGAGAATGAATAAATCTAAAGCGGCCGAGACATCAGCCAATAGGCATACCCGGCGGAACTGCAGGCAGAAGCGTCCGGTCAGACAGTGCCGCCGTTAAAGCAGCCTGATCGGATAAAAGCCCGCCAAGGCCCCTGCGCCAGTCGGCAAGTTCATCCGAACCACGGCTATTAGACAGGGCTTTGCTCCACGCCTGCAGCTTACCGTTTAGTTGCAGCCCAATGGAACGAGCAAGACCCTTCTCACGCACGGTCTTGGCCATATCGAGTGCAATCGTCGTAGCAATCCTGCGTCCAACGGCTCCCGTCGCCGCTGCTGCGTCGGCATGCGCGATGAGGCGGGCGAGGACTTGTGCGGGAGACGGCACAGCGGGGTCATATACATGTTGCATGTCCAACCGGTTAAGCCGTTGTGGATCAAGCAAGCTATCGAGCACATGAACAGCCCCAATCTCCGTCGCACGCAAAGTATCAAACGCTGGCCCGCCAGCAGTCGGCATGATTTCAATCTGCGTTGCATAATCCCCATCATCACCTTGCGCGTATGATAACAAGGGCTGAAGTCGTGCTAGGACGGTGAGCGCATCTACGGTCAGAGCATTCATCAGGCCATCCAACACAGCAATCTGCTGCT
>CANIRZ010000015.1 GCA_947470185.1 Sphingomonadales bacterium
AAATGACGGAGAGATGCCGCTTTGATCAAGTCGCTGATTAATGAATACAAGCAGTTCGTGCTGTTTTGCCGTGAGCATATTCAGGGTTCCATCCTGTTGAACATGAATGGAACGATTAGAGAACAAAAGAGGTTAAGTCAAGAACAATCGCACATATTGTGTCCAGATATTACGACAAGCGGATATATTGGACAAGGGTCCCTGCGGCTCGACTAGTCCCATTGACGGGTTGAAGAAGCAGCGCATTGGCGTGCGACAGGCTATGGGTGAGCCCGCTATCTTGGGTATTGAGGGGTGTGATGCGGCCGCCATCCATCCGAGCGCGCAGATATTCTGCTCTCATGCCGCCAGCGGGTAGATCGCGGGTTATGATGGCTTCCTGCAACTCGGGAAACGGCGTTTGGCAACCGGCCATATATCGAAGAAGTGGAAGCAAGAATAAGGTTGCGGTGACAAATGCCGATGACGGATTACCGGGAAGACCAAGCATGATTGTATCGCCTATTTTTCCGGCCATTAAAGGCTTTCCAGGACGCATGGCTACTTTCCAAAAGTCCATCTTTGCGCCTATATTCAGCAATGCAGGCTGGACCAAATCATGGTCGCCAACGGACGCACCGCCTGTGGTAACGATAACATCCGCTTGTGCAGCCAAGTGCGCCAAGCTGGCCTCAAGTGCCGCCAGATCATCAGGCAAAATACCGCCATCAATCACATCGCAAGGCAGATTTGAAAGCATGGCACGCAGCATGAGGCTGTTTGATGATGGTATCTGCGCTGCGGTGCACTGCGTGCCGGCGGCCACCAATTCATCGCCAGTGGCAACAACAGCAACACGTGGCCGGCCACCAACGCACAGCTTGCCGTAACCTGCCATTGCGGCAAGAGCGATTTGCCCAGCACCAAGCAGCGCGCCCTGCGTTAGAATTTCGGCGCCTGCCAGAAAATCGCTCCCAGAATGTTGGATATGGGGCTTGTCTGCAGGGCTTTGATCCTGCGTGGCGTGCACGACGTCCCCATCTCGCGCGGCATTTTCTTGAATCAAAATACGGTCTGCATTTTTGGGAACATGCGCCCCTGTAAAAATGCGGACAGCCTCGCCTGCATGAAGCGTACCCGAAAACGGCCTGGCCGCTGCGCTTTCACCGATAACGCGCCAAGGTCCCGTAAAGTCCGAGCTTATTACAGCATAGCCATCCATCGCCGATAAATCTGCGGCAGGCTGCGTGCGCAACGCCACCAGCGGTCCATGCATATAATGGTGCACGGCGCGCGTGAGTTCGACTTCGATCTGGGGCAATGGCGATGCGAGCGCCAGCAATCTGGCCTGTGCCTCATCAACCGAAATCATGCGAACCAGTCGCCTGACTTGCCGCCGGTCTTCGACAATAAGCGCACGTCCGAAATGACCATCGATTTGTCGAGCGCCTTTGCCATGTCGTACAATGTCAGCAAGGTGACGGTCACAGCGGTCAACGCCTCCATCTCGACCCCAGTTGGCCCGTTAAGCCTTACCCGTGCCTCGACACGAATAGCAGTCGCTTCATATTCGAATTCGACGCTAATTTTGGAGAGCATCAGCGGATGACATAAGGGAATAAGGTCGCTTGTCTTTTTTGCGGCCATGATGCCCGCGATACGCGCGGTACCAAGGACATCGCCCTTTTTCATATTGCCTGCGCGCACGGCCTCAAGCGCTTCGGCGGACAGTCTGATCCGGCCTTCGGCGACAGCCTCCCGCGCGGTATCTGCCTTCGCCGAAACATCGACCATATGCGCGCAGCCATCGGCGTTGAGATGCGTAAGATCAGCCATTACCAGTCAAAAGCCTTTGTGTAGCCGCCTGAATATCAACCTGCCGCATCAGGCTTTCGCCTACCAAAAACGTGTGAATGCCGGCACCGGCCATGCGCAGACAATCGGCATGGGTTGAAATACCACTTTCGCAGACAAGCAAAATGTCATCTGGGACCAGTTTCGCCAAACGTTCCGTGTTGGCCAGATCAACCTCAAAGGTTTTTAAATTGCGGTTGTTCACGCCCACCAGCTTGGAATTGAGATGCTTAAGCGCGCGTTCGAGTTCATCTTCATCATGAACCTCGACAAGGACATCAAGTTTCTCCTGCCGGGCTGCGTCCTCAATCTCGGCCATAACGGCGTCATCAAGCGCCGCGACAATAATCAAGATAGCATCGCCGCCCATTTGCCGCGCTTCGGCGCATTGCCACGGATCGACCATGAAATCTTTGCGGATGACGGGCAGGTCGCATGCTGTGCGCGCCGCAATTAGATAATCCTCATGTCCTTGAAAATAAGGCGCGTCGGTGAGGACGGAAAGGCAAGCTGCGCCACCAGCCTGATAGGCCATTGCATGGGCGGCAGGATTAAAATCTGCGCGAATAAGCCCCTTGGATGGGCTAGCCTTCTTGATCTCCGCTATCAGCGCGATGCCTGACTGGCTTTTGGTGCGCAATGCTGCCTCAAACCCACGAGGCGCCGATGGCGTTGGCCAATGTGGCAAGCCGTGAAGTTTGCGTTCTGCAACTTCAAGCCGCTTGGTCGCGCATATCTCTGCAAGCTTGTCCGCCATTAATATGCCACCCAACAGTTCAGCAGGGCATTGGCAAGACCTTTGTCGATTGCTTCTGCTGCTTCTTCCACGCCTTCGGGCATTGTTTGCACGACACCTGCCACCAACAAAGCCTCTGCTGCATTGAACAGGACAGCATCGCGATAGGCGCCATGTTCACCCTGAAGCAGCTTGCGCAGCTCCAACGCATTATGTTGCGCGTCGCTGCCACGGATGGCTTCGACAGGATACACGGGCAAACCAGCATCCGCAGCGCTGACGCGTTGAAAACGGATGCCGTCTGGAGTGACGACTGCAACTTCGTTACCGCCAGCAAGGCTCAATTCGTCGAGCCCTTCGTCGCCTGAGATGATGCGCGCATGTTCCGTGCCAAGATACTGCAGTGCTTCTGCATACACAGGGACATAAGCAGGGCGAGCAATGCCGATCAGCTGACGTTTGACCCGCGCAGGGTTGGCGAGGGGGCCCATAAGGTTGAATATTGTGCGCTGGCCAATGCGTTGACGGATTGGCTGGATCCGCTTCATCGCCGGATGGTGGTTGGCAGCGAACAGGAAGCATATGCCAAGGTCTTTAAGAGTTTCCTGCGCCATGCGCCCCGCGCGTTCCATATCGAGGCCAAGCGCCTCCAAAGTATCCGCTGCGCCTGCCTTGGATGATGCTGCGCGGTTTCCATGCTTGGCAACGGGAACTTCGCATGCGGCTACAACGATAGACACAGCGGTTGAAACGTTCAGCGTATGATGCCCGTCGCCGCCTGTGCCGCAGACATCGATAGCGTTGGCAGGCGCATCAATGGGGATCAAACGGTCACGCATCGCTTGCGCAGCCGCAGCGATTTCCACCATTGTTTCACCGCGGGCAGATAGCGCAACAAGGAAGGCCTCAATTTCGCCTTCTGATGCGCGCGCATCAAGAATGTCGGAAAAGGCCTTTGCAGCCTCGTCATGGTCAAACAGATGCTGCGGGTCGGGGAGCTTGCCGAATGGGGTCAACGCATATTCCCTTCGGCTCCGCTCACGACAGTCATCCCGGCAATACGCATGAAATTCGCAAGCATCGCATGTCCATGTTCCGTCGCGATACTTTCGGGGTGAAATTGAACGCTGTGAATCGGGAGCGTAGCATGGCAGAAACCCATGACATGGCCGTCATCGCTGGTCGCGTTGACGACCAATGCGGGAGGGACATTTTCTACAATCAAGGAATGGTATCGCGTTGCCTGAAAAGGGGAGGGCAGTCCTACAAACAACCCGCTCCCGTCATGGCTGACAGGCGATGTTTTGCCATGCATCAAACCGCCACGGGCCACATTGCCGCCAAAATGCTGCCCTATGGTCTGATGGCCAAGGCATACGCCAAGAAGTGGCTTGCCTGCTTCGGCACAGGCCGCGACAAGGTCAAGGCTAACGCCGGCTTCGTTGGGGGTCTTCGGTCCGGGCGAAATAAGGAATGCTTGCGCGCCAGATGCAATGGCCTGAGCAGCAGAAATATCGTCATTGCGCACGACTTCAACCTGCGCTCCTAGTTCCATCAGATAATGGACAAGGTTCCAAGTAAAGCTGTCGTAATTGTCTATGACTAGGATCATGCGGCGTCCCTAGCGGCTTTGACGTGCGGGTGGAAGAGGCACTATTGCGCAAGCAAGGCTGCTAGATCATCCTTCCAGAATTTGGCCCATGTATGCGTGCCATGTCCCTTGGTGTCCGCGGACGCCGGGATAAGGATGAACTTGGCATTGGGCATCCGCTTTATGGCACGTTCAGTGATGCCATAATTCGCCGGATTGATGAAATCATCGGCCGAGTTGATCCACAATGTGGGGGCTTTAATCGCCTCAAGCGTTAGCCATGGATTGTAGGTTCGAGACGAATCCAACTGATAGATGATGTCGTTCGCATCATTGCGCGTCACCACGCGGTCAAAGGCTTCGTTGGTGTAGGCTTCGGCGGCTGCGCGGGTGGGATATTGGGCCTGAAGGGCGAGCGGATTGGCGCCGGCGATAAGGCTCAATGTCGCTGCGGTGCGCAAGCCTGACATTGGCGGTGCGGTGTAGTTACCATCGTTCCAATTTGGGTCGGCCCTGATCGCATCCATAGAAAGCTTGCGCCACATGCGGTTTTGCCCAGCAATTTCAACGGGCAGGCAAGCAAAGGGCGCCAAATTTTCAACAGCGTCAGGATAACGCGAACCCCACATGAAGGCATGCATGCAGCCCATGGATGTGCCGAGGATGAGCTTTAGCTTTTTTATGCCCAGGGTCTTTGTTACCAATCGATGCTGCGTGGCGATCATGTCGGTGTAATCATATTTTGGAAACGCCATGCGCAGACCATCGCTTGGCTTTGACGACTTTCCGTGGCCAACATTGTCGGGCAGGATGATGAAATATTTCGACGTATCCAGCACTTGGCCCGGGCCGAACAATTCTCCCGCAAATTGGGGCTGGAAGAACTGGTGGCCTGTTCCGCCTGTACCATGCAAGATCATTATGGCGTTTGAGATGTTGCCGCTGGCGTCGCGTTTTGGCGAACCTAAGGTTGTATAATGAATTTTTAGCTCAGGCAGTTGCTCACCTGTTGAAAATACATAGTCCTTAAAAACGGCGTCCGCCTCAGTGGGGGCCGAAGTCTCGGCAAAAGCGGGAACATGGACGGCCGAAAAAAGGGCCAGTGAAGCTAGGATGAGTTTACGCATAGCCATGTGCTAGCGGCCTTTATGCCCCCGTCAAGCTACTGACCAAACTTAGCTTCACCAGCAACACGGATCGCTTCACGGGCTGCTGCGATGAGCGCGCCTGCCTTTGCTTCACATTCGCGCTGTTCATATTCGGGGTTGCTGTCGGCAACGATACCTGCGCCAGCTTGCACGTGCATGATACCATCCTTCACCACCGCTGTGCGCAGGACAATGCAGCTATCCATATCGCCATTGGGGGAGAAATAGCCCACGCCGCCGGCATATGCGCCGCGAGTTTCTGGTTCCAGCTCGGCAATAATTTCGCAGGCGCGCACTTTGGGGGCGCCCGATACCGTGCCTGCGGGAAAGCCAGCGAATAAGGCATCAATCGCGTCCTTGTCATCCGCAAGCTCGCCCACCACGTTCGATACGATGTGCATTACGTGACTGTAAAACTCGACCATATAGCTGTCAGTGACGGTAACAGTCCCACCTTTGGTTACGCGGCCCACATCGTTGCGGCCTAAGTCGAGCAACATGAGGTGCTCCGCACGTTCTTTTGGGTCGGCTAGCAATGACGCCTTGTTTTCTGCGTCTTCGATGCTGCTGGTTCCGCGAGGTCGTGTTCCCGCGATCGGGCGGATAGTAACCTCACCCCCACGGGCACGGACCAATATTTCGGGACTTGACCCGATGAGGGCGAAGCCAGGCAAGTCGATAAAATAGAGAAACGGCGACGGATTTATCCGACGCAAAGCGCGGTAGAGGTGAACCGGCGGTAGGTTAAAGGGGGCTGTAAAACGCTGCGCCAGAACGACCTGGAATATGTCACCAGCCTCAATGTAGTTTTTGGCCGAAGCCACCATCTCCGCATAGCGACCAGCAGGTAAAACGGGTTCTAACTTTAAATTGCTTTCGTGAACGCTGACGTCTTTTTGTGAAGCCGCGGGGTGTCCAGCATCCAGCAATCGTTCGGTTTCATCCAAACGTTCGTTTGCCAGGGCAACAGCCTGCTCATCGTTGCCCCCTGTCCAGACTGGCGACACGAGGAACATCTCATCTTTCAAACGATCAAACAACAGAATGACGGTTGGCCGAACAAACAGCATGTCGGGCAACTGAAGTGCAGACTGTGGCGCCCGTGGAAGCTTCTCTACTAAGCCAATGGTTTCATAACCGAAATACCCGACCAGACAGGCAAGCGCTGGGGGCAGTTCTTCGGGAACATCCATTCGGCACTCTGCAGCCAGCGCGCGCAGCGCGTCTAAGGACGGCAGCGGCGAGGGGACAAAAGCTTCCCGGTCGGACATCCATTGATTGTTGATTTCGGCAGTATTGCCTGCTGCGCGAAAAACGAGATCGGGTGCGATTCCAATGAGGCTGTGACGTCCTCGCGTTTCGCCGCCCTCCACGGATTCAAGAATGAAATCACCGCGCTCGGCGACAAAAAGCTTCAGTGCGGCAGACACCGGCGTTTCGGTGTCTGCAATACGTTTACGCCAAATGAGTTGCGGCTTAGTTTCCGTCACGGTTTGTCAGGCGCGTGCGCACTTCGGCGATACCCTCTTCATTCTTTTCAACGCCCACATCTTTGGCAGCAGAAAGGACCATTTGCGCGACATATTCCTGTTGCAGAATGCCGGACAGTTCCTGCTTACGTGCTTTAAGCATGTCGCTCTGACCGCTCGCATCGCCTTTTACAATATCGGTTAAATACACAACGAACCAACCGCGGTTATCGCCCGCTTGAATGGTTTTTGCAGTACCCTTTTTCATCGCAAACATTAGCGACAAGGGAGGGGGCACTTGTTGGCCTTCACGCGATATGTCGGCGCGTGTCCCGCTCAGTCGTTCGACCTGAGCCCCTTTGATTTTTGCTGCAGCCAACGCCGCTTCAAGAGGTTGTCCAGCATCAACAGCCTTACGCAATGCATCCGCAGCTTTTCGCGCGCCCTTTGCGCCTTCTGACTGTGCCCATTGTTGTAACACAATCGAACGCACTTGGTTTAGGGCAGGCGGAGCGGCCTCGTCAAAATCCGCCACGGCAACCATGGCAAATTTTTCACCTGGCACCAGTTCAATAAGCTGCGCCTCGCCATTTGTTTCCATTTGGAAGGCTGCTGGCAAAATGGCCTGCATTTCGGGAATTGGTTTGTACGAAGGGTTGCTGATATCTTGCCCAGTGGCCAGCAGTTTTGGCGATGTACTCACTGTCAGACTATTCTGCTTTGCGACATCTGAGATTGTCGCGCCATTTGCAAACCCGTCTTCAATCTCGCCGGTCATTTCGGTTAGCATTTCTTCACTGCGCGTCTTGAGCAAATCTTTTTCAATTTCGGCGCGCGCCGCTGCTAGCGACTTGGCTGCGACATTATTGATGCTGTCGACGCGAACGACGGCCCATCCTAAATTACTGCGAGCAGGCTTTGCGACTGTGCCCTGTGCCGCGGCAAATGCGGCATCTGCAACTGCTTGCGATGTGGTGCTGGCCAGGGTGCTTTTGCTGACATTAATTGCTGTCGTAACCGCCAGGCCAAGTTCATTGGCCACCGCCGCTATGGATTTACCCGCTGCAACCTGTGCGACGACAGACTTGGCTGCCGCTTCAGTGGGAACGATCATTTGGCTTATGTTACGCGCTTGCGCGGCAGCAAATTTTTCGGCGTTTGCTTTATAATATGCCGCGATATCGGCCTCAGTCGGTTTTGCGCGCTGTGCAATGATATCCTTGCCGAAGATGGCGTAACTAATTGATCGTTTCTCAGGAATAGTGAACTTCACAGAATTATCGCTGTAAAACTTGGCAAGGATGGTTTCGCTTGGAGGCTTTTGCGGCAAAAAGGCTGACGCTGGCACAGCCGCAATCTGTCCTGAACGCTGCTCGAGCAAGAGGGACGCATAAGGCAGAACAAACCCGTCGGGTGCAGCGGGTCCGCTCGCTGACGCCGGTAATATCTGCTGCGCAAACAAATTCTGGGCGATATCGTCGCGAATGGCTTTCTCGCTGACGCCTATCTGTTGGGCAAATCGGCCGAATGCCTCAGCACTGAACTTGCCATCAAGCCCCATGGCACCAGGAATTTTTCGTATTTCGGAATCAATCAGGCGTTTGCTCACTGCAACGCCATATTCCTGCCCAAACACAGCAAGCGCATAGCGATTGATCAATTGCTCCAGCGTTGAATCCAGACCGCCACCGTCGACAAAACTCGCCATATTTAGGGTGGGGTTGTTTTGGCGCTCTGACTTAAGGCGATTATCTAAGGCATCATTAAGTTCACCCAAGGTAATATCGCGGTCGCCGACGCGCGCCACATTCCCGCCGCTCAGGCCACCAAAGCTACCTGAATTGCTTACATCACCGAGCGCAAACGCAATGGCAATCGCCCCAACGAACAAAAGCGCAAAAAACGCGCCGAACTTCGAGTTAATGAGCGAACGAATAGAGCTAATCATGAACGGCGATTTCCTGAATATACGGCACAAGGTGGGCTTAGCGAGCCGCTTTAGGCGGCAAGACGTTGGCAATCAAGGGATAGACTTGCCGAATGATTGGAAAGCATGGAATAGCGGCACAAAGAATCGCGAAAAAGTTCAATGAGGGATCAGATGCGCAAGTTAATCGTCGGAAATTGGAAAATGAACGGCACATCGCGCGATGTGTCTGAGATTATGGCCATCGCAGAATTATCGGGCATGCACGCTGCCGTGGACGCGGCGTTATGCTTACCTGCAACACTCATTGATAGAGCAAGCCAGGCAGTGGGTGGTTTTGCCATAGGTGGCCAAGACTGCCACATGATGGAGGCTGGCGCGCATACGGGGTGCCTATCGGCGGAAATGTTATCAGATGCCGGAGCAGTGCTCACGATCATTGGTCACAGCGAACGCCGCGCCGCACAACATGAACAAGATTCAGATATTCGCGCAAAGGCCGAAGCTGCAAAGGTAGCTGGCCTGCAGGTTATCGTATGTGTCGGTGAAACTCTTGAAGAACGCGAGAGTAAGAAAGCCTTAAATGTGGTGCTCGGTCAGCTGCATCAGTCTTTACCCGATACGGCTGCAAGCCAATGGCTGAGCGTGGCATATGAACCGGTATGGGCTATTGGAACGGGCCGCGTTGCAGAGCCTGCGGACGTTGCGGAAATGCATGGAGCTATTCGCGCTGCGTTGGTGGAGCGCTTCGACGATGACGGCTTCAAAGTCCGGATTTTATATGGCGGGTCGATGAATGGCGATAACGCAGCTCAGCTTTTGGCGGTTCCCAATGTTGACGGAGGTCTAATTGGCGGAGCCAGCCTAACGGCTGCGAAATTTGGGCCAATATTATCTGCAGCAGCAGCTTTGAGCAAATAGCATTGAAGATTTGCCGTGCGCTCGCTATGTGGGCGGCACAACCGGTACTGTGTTGCCATTTATATTCGGAATTCTCTCATGGGTCTGTTTCATTTTCTTATCGTCGTTCAGGCAATCATCGCGGCTTCGCTTGTGGGCGTGGTTTTGATGCAGCGTTCCGAAGGCGGTGGCTTGGGAATGGGAGGCAGCCCATCGGGCCTGATGTCCGCACGCGGCGCTACTGACTTTTTGACGCGCACAACGGCAATATTGGCAACCATGTTCATCTTGTTGTCCATTTCGCTTGCTTTTGTGGCCGCGAAAAAAGGCGGCACTGGCGAAATTGATAGCAGCTTGCAGCGCACGGAGGTTCCAACTGCACCAGCAGCGCCCGTAACAACGGCGCCAGCGGTCGCCGCGCCAGCCGCTGCACCTGCAACCGAAGTTCCCCTCGACAAATAAGCGCAGTTTGCGAAAAAACTGTTTTACACAGTTTATTTTCCATCTGAGAGATTCGTTCGCTTGTGTTTTTATGAAAAGGTAGCTTAACCCTTTTCTCCCATGACACGGTTTATTTTTATCACCGGTGGCGTGGTCTCCTCGCTTGGCAAAGGTCTTATGGCAGCATCGCTGGCTGCCCTTTTGCAAGCGCGTGGGTACCGCGTCCGTATCCGCAAGTTTGATCCTTATCTCAATGTTGATCCAGGCACGATGTCGCCGTATCAGCATGGCGAAGTGTACGTCACAGACGATGGGGCGGAAACCGACCTAGACCTTGGGCATTATGAACGCTTTACAGGCGTTTCGGCGCGGCAGTCTGACAATGTTACGTCTGGACGCATTTATCAGACTATTATCCAGAAAGAACGTCGCGGAGATTATCTCGGCGCGACTGTTCAGGTCATCCCACACGTCACCGACGCGATCATGGAATTCGCCAAGGCGGAGACGCAAGACTTAGATTTTGTGTTGTGCGAAATTGGAGGTACGGTTGGTGATATTGAATCCCTGCCGTTCATTGAGGCCATTCGTCAGTTACGCAACGAGCTTGGTCGTGAACGAACCTTGTCTGTGCACGTCACCTTAGTTCCATACATCGCCGCCGCAGGTGAACTGAAGACCAAGCCAACCCAGCACAGTGTTCGTGAGCTGACGTCCTTGGGTATTCAGCCCGATCTTTTGCTGTGTCGCTGTGAACATCCCTTGCCGGAGACGGAGCGCGCAAAGATTGCCGCATTCTGCAATGTGCGCAAAGAGGCGGTTATTCCTGCATTGGACGCCAAGAGTATATACGCCGTCCCGCTGCAGTATCATGCCGAAGGGCTTGATAATGAAGTGCTTCGGGCATTCGGCCTTTTATCCGATGGCGAGCCCGATCTTAGCCGTTGGGACGACATCATTGATCGTCAATCCAACCCTGAAGGCGAAGTGACTATTGGCGTAGTTGGTAAATATGTCGGTCTTGCGGACGCCTATAAGTCGCTCAACGAGGCTTTAACGCATGGTGGATTAGCCAACCGGGTTAAGGTCAACATCAAATGGATTGATGCCGAGCTTTTTGAGCAATCCGAAGAGGATATTGCTACGGCGCTTGAACCCATGAATGCGATTTTGGTCCCCGGCGGATTTGGAGAGCGTGGATCTGAGGGCAAAATTGCCGCGGTAAAATTTGCGCGGGAACGTCACGTACCATTTTTTGGCATCTGCCTTGGTATGCAAATGGCCTGTATTGAAGGTGCGCGAAATACTGCGGGTGTCGTTGGCGCCTCAAGCACGGAATTTGGACCAACGACTGAACCGGTAGTCGGCATCATCACCGAATGGATGAGCCAAGAGGGTATCCAGAAGCGCGAAACGGGTGGAGACATGGGCGGCACGATGCGGCTTGGTGCTTATGATGCAGTGCTTGATGGCAACAGCCATGTGGCATCGATTTACGGCAGTCAGGAAATCTCCGAGCGCCATCGCCATCGGTATGAAGTCAACGTCCATTACAAGGACGCGCTTGAACAAGGTGGACTGGTTTTTAGCGGAATGTCACCCGATGGCGAATTGCCGGAAATCGTTGAGCGCCCAGACCATCCATGGTTTATTGGTGTGCAGTTCCATCCGGAGTTAAAATCACGACCATTCGCGCCGCATCCGTTATTCGCGAGCTTCGTGAAAGCCGCATTAAATCAAAGCCGCCTTGTATAATTCGGCCATTTTTGGCCAATTGGGCTTAAGTTAAAAATCATGTCGGGGCAGTCGATTTGTGCCGGCCGCCCCGACATTCAACACTTAAGCAGCAGGCGCTCCTTTTTTTTTGGGTGCGTCTTCATGTTCAATGACAGTTGGTGCAGCTTTCGCACCAATCGCGATCTTTCGCGGCTTTAATGCTTCAGGCACTTCACGCACCAGGGTAATGATGAGAAGCCCGTCAGCCATATCCGCATTCGT
This sequence comes from Sphingomonadales bacterium, assembly GCA_947470185.1. Taxonomy (GTDB): domain Bacteria; phylum Pseudomonadota; class Alphaproteobacteria; order Sphingomonadales; family Sphingomonadaceae; genus Sphingorhabdus_B. The sequence goes on from CANIRZ010000015.1 coordinate 12,044, forward strand.
GATATGGATGTGGTCGGCAAGCTGGAACCGCCGTTCAAAATTCCGGGTCGCAATACCCATATGCAAAAAGTCCCGATTGTCATTGCTTTCGGACAGCTTGCTGCCGGTGACGATAAGCAGGTTCTGCTGGGCAACAATATCGATCTCTTCGGTTTTGAAACCGGCGACGGCGACGGTGATCTGATAATCATTCTCGCCGGTCCGCTCGATGTTAAACGGGGGATAATTTTCATTCTGCGCAGAGCGGCCTGTGGTTTCGAGCAGCTCAAAAAGGCGGTCAAAGCCAACGGTGTTCCGGCGATATGGGGTAAAATCAAAACGGTTCATGCAAATTCTCCTTCAAGCAATTTGGTTCGTTGCCAGCCCCGCAAATGCAGCGGCCAGCATGTTCGTTTTGGAGCCTTTCGGCCTCCGAGAAGCAAGATGGGTTGCATCCGCAAAATTGCAAGAGCCAAAAATTCCGGTGAAAGGCAGAGGCAATAAAGAAACAAGGCCGCTCGGATGTTCCGAACGGCCTCGCTCTGCAGCTTTGCTAGCGCATAATTTCAGTCCTCTGCCGGTCCCCACCGGCGGGTCTGATTTTTCCCTGAACCATCGGCCACTAGTGACGCGCGACGAATTCCATTCATTCTTGTTAGCTCCCCGCTATATTTGCAAATCTTACCGAACACGCACGAACGTTTTTTCAAAAGCTGTTGCTCGGCTGCAACAATACTTGCCAGATTTCTTGGCGGAACCTAAGAACACCCCATGCCGAAATTATGGATGAGTGTCCGCACATGATATTGTCGCGTTATGAACGCATGGTAGCGCGCCGATATTTGCTTCCGGGTAAGGGCGAAGGGTTCATTTTCCTTGTTGCCAGCATAAGTCTTGTCGCTGTTGCCCTTGGCGTAGCCGCTTTAATAATTGTGATGAGCGTGATGAATGGCTTCCGCGCGGAGTTGTTTGACAAGATCGTTGGGCTGAACGGGCATGCAGTGGTGCAAGGCTATGGTGGTCGCTTGCAGGATTGGCGTCAAATACTGAAGGACGTTAAGAACACGCCCGGCGTTACCGACGCCACGGCGCTTATTGAACAACCTTTGCTGACCACTTTCGATGGCCGCGTTGAAGCCATTTTGGCGCGTGGGATGTCAGTCAAGGACATACTCAAAAACGAAACGCTCAAGGGAAAGACCGTAGCAGGCGACCTCAATGCGCTAAGCCCAAACCAAGATAAAGTGGCGATTGGGTCGCGCCTCGCGCAAAATTTGGGAGTTAGAGTTGGTCAAAGTATAACCATAATCAACCCCGCGGGCCGGACAACGCCTTTTGGCACCGTTCCGCGCGAGATTTCATACGAAGTGGCCGCTATTTTTGAGGTTGGCGTTTATGATTATGACAAAGCATTTGTGATCATGCCCATTGAGCGGGCGCAATTGCTTATGCTGCTGGGCGACGAAATAGGCATGATTGAAATCAAGACCGAAAATCCGGACAAAGTGAATGAAATTCTCGCTCCGCTGCTGCCGAAGCTGGAGAATAAAGGGCTTATCGTCGATTGGAAGAGCATGAATGCCTCGCTGTTCGAGGCATTAGCGGTCGAGCGAGTCGCCATGTTTGTGGTTTTGTCTATCATCGTCCTTGTTGCTGTCTTCAACATATTATCATCCCTGATCATGTTGGTGCGCGCAAAAACCCGCGACATTGCGATCTTGCGGACAATGGGGGCATCACGCAAATCACTGCTTCGCATTTTCATGACGGTTGGGTTGCTGATCGGATCATCTGGCATTGTGCTTGGATTGATTTTAGGCGCAATATTTCTGTATTTTAGACAGTCGGTTGTGAACTTTATCCAATTCGTCACTGGGCAGAATTTGTGGGACCCATCCATCCGCTTCCTCACCGAATTGCCCTCTCGGACTGATCCAGTTGAAGTGCTCGTGATCTGCGGGCTCGCTTTGCTATTCAGTTTCCTTGCAACCTTGTACCCGGCGCTCAAGGCTGCGAGTACCGACCCTGTTCAGGTACTGCGCTATGAATAACATATTAGAGCTTGTCGATGTCCGCCGCAAATTTGTGCAGGGCGATGTCACCATAGAAGTTCTGCGCGGTGTAGACCTTGTGATTGGTAAGGGAGAGCTTGTTGCCTTGCTGGGCCCATCCGGCTCAGGCAAATCGACCATGCTTCAAGCGGTTGGTCTTTTGGAAGGTGGATTTTCTGGCTCCATCAAGCTTGATGGCGAGGAGGTAAGCGCAGCCGGTGTTGATCGTCAGACCGAAATTCGTAAGCAGAAGCTTGGTTTCGTGTATCAATTTCACCATCTGTTGCCGGACTTTGACGCGCTGGAAAATGTGATTTTGCCACAATTGATTTCCGATGCTGCACCTGATGTTGCTCTAGAACGAGCGACCTATCTATTGACGCAGCTAGGGCTTGCCGAGCGCCTCCACCATCGCCCGTCGAAGCTGTCGGGCGGTGAGCAACAACGCGTTGCCGTGGCGCGGGCGTTGGCGAATCGTCCCAAGCTGGTGCTTGCGGACGAGCCCACTGGAAATCTGGACGAACACACCGCCGATATTGTGCTCAGCGAATTCATGGCGCTGGTGCGCGAAGAGGGCTCTTCGGCGATCGTGGCAACGCATAATGAGCGGTTGGCAGCCAAAATGGACCGTGTTGTGCGTCTGCAAGAAGGTAGATTGGGCTGAGCAGGGAGAATATCAATGTCGATTTATGATTTCACAGTGAAAATGCCCGGCGGCCAAGCCGAGGCCATGGAAGCCCATAAGGGTAAGGTGGTGTTGGTGGTGAACACCGCATCCAAATGTGGCTTCACCCCGCAGTATAAGGGGCTTGAGGCTCTGTATCGCCAGTATAAAGATCAGGGGCTGGAAATTCTGGCCTTCCCCTGCAACCAGTTCGGCGCGCAGGAGCCTGGTGACGCGCAAGAAATTCAGAATTTTTGCTCGCTGACCTATGATGTCTCATTCCCCTTGGCTGCAAAAATCGACGTTAACGGCGCGGATGAAGACCCGTTGTGGCATTATCTTAAGCAGCAGCAAGCCGGCCTGATGGGGTCACGTGGTATAAAGTGGAATTTCACGAAATTCCTGGTCGATCGCAAGGGCAACGTTGTTGCCCGCCATGGCCCGCAGGTCAAACCTGAAGCACTGGCGAAGGACATCGAGAAACTGCTCGCCGCAGCAGCCTGATTGTCCACAGCTTAGCCCAAAACTGGGTTTGTCGAATCATGCAGGTCATCTAACGTAGCCAGATGGCCTACGTTCCCTTTGTTCCTCTGCGCGTGTATTCCGCTTACACCATATTGGAAGGTGCGATTGAGCCTAAGGCGATTGGCGAGACTGCAAAAAAGCTTGGCTTTCCGGCTATTGCCATTTGTGATCGCAATGGTCTCTATGGCGTGATGCCATTTCAGGACGCGGCTAAATCCTATGGGGTGCAGCCGATCATTGGCACGTTGCTTGGGATCCGGCGGCCATCCAGCGACGGTAAATTCACACGCGACTGGTTGCCATTGTTTGCGCAGGATGAGAGCGGTTACAATAATCTGTGTCGCTTGGTCTCGATGGCGCATCTTGATCGTCCAGAAGACCTCGACGCGCATGTGACATTGGAGCAGCTTGCGGCGCATAAAGACGGCCTTATTGCTCTTACAGGCGGTGCAGAGGGTGCGCTGGCCCGCCTGTTGAGTGAAGGGCAGCATGAAGCGGCATCCAGCTACCTGACGCGTCTTCAGGCGCTGTTTTCCGAGCATCTGTATATCGAACTCAGCAGGCGCAACGACGCGGTTGAAGACGCTGCAGAAAACGCGCTTATTGACCTTGCATATGCCCGCGACATTCCCTTGGTCGCAACCAATCCTGCCTTTTTTGCCGAACCTGATTTCTTCGACGCGCACGATGCCATGCTGTGCATATCGGACGGCGCCTATATCGAAAGCACGGACCGCCGCCGCAGCAGCCGAGACACTTGGATCAAAACCGGCAAGCAAATGGGCGCGTTGTTCGCCGATGTGCCAGAGGCATTAGCCAATACGTTGGTCATCGCGCAACGGTGCGCCGCCCTCGCGCCGTACCGAAGCCCCATATTACCAAGCCTTGCGGGTGACCGGGCCGCCGAGGATGCGCAGCTGCGCGAGGACGGACGGCTTGGACTTGAAAAGCGGCTTGAGATTGCAAGGATTACCGACCCCGCGGAACGGCAGCTGTATTTTGATCGGTTGAATTTCGAGGCCGATGTTATTTGCTCCATGGGCTTTCCTGGATATTTTTTGATCGTTGCTGATTTTATCAAATGGGCGAAGGAACAGGATATTGCGGTTGGGCCGGGCCGTGGGTCTGGTGCGGGTTCGCTTGTGGCTTGGGCGCTGACGATTACCGATCTTGATCCGATCAAACTTGGGCTTCTGTTTGAGCGCTTTTTGAACCCAGACCGTGTATCAATGCCGGACTTCGATATCGATTTCTGCGAAACGCGGCGTGGCGAGGTTATCCGTTATGTCCAGAAAAAATACGGCTCGCGTCAGGTTGCGCAGATCATCACCTTTGGAAAGTTGAAGGCACGCGCTGTTTTACGAGACACCGGACGCGTTTTGCAAATGAGCTATGGTCAAGTAGACCGACTGTGCAAGCAAGTGCCGAACCTACCAGTTGATCCTTGGGACTTGAAGCGCGCACTGTCCGGCGTGGCGGAACTGCGCGAAGAATATCGCCGCGATGCACAGGTGAAGCGTCTGTTCGATCTTGCGATGAAGCTTGAAGGTCTGCCACGGCACAGTTCGACGCACGCAGCCGGCGTGGTCATTGGTGACCGGGAATTGTCGGAATTGGCGCCCTTGTACCGCGACCCACGTTCGGACATGCCCGTCACGCAATTCGACATGAAATATGTCGAAAGTGCTGGCCTGGTTAAATTCGACTTTCTGGGACTGAAGACACTTTCTGTCCTGCAAAAGGGCAGCCAAATGCTCGCCAAACGCGGAGTGGAGATAAACCTCGACTTACTGCCGCATGACGATCCGGCCGTATATGAATTGCTGCAACGTGGTGACACTGTGGGAGTTTTTCAGCTTGAGTCGGAGGGGATGCGGCGCACACTAGCCGCCGTGAAGCCTACCAATTTTGGTGACATCATCGCGCTCGTGTCGCTCTATCGGCCCGGACCAATGGACAATATCCCCATGTTCGGTCGCCGCAAAAACGGCGAGGAGAGTATTGAGTATCCGCATCCGTTGTTGGAACCGGTGTTAAACGAGACCTATGGTATTTTCGTTTACCAAGAACAGGTCATGCAAGCCGCGCAGATTCTTGCAGGCTACAGCCTTGGGGAAGCCGATTTGCTTCGCCGTGCGATGGGCAAGAAAATTCAGGCCGAAATGGATGCGCAACGCGAACGTTTTGTCAGCGGTTGCGCCACCCATGCGATCACACCCAACCGCGCGAACGAACTGTTCGATTTAATCGACAAATTTGCTGGCTATGGTTTCAACAAAAGTCACGCCGCAGCATATGCTGTTCTCGCTTATCAAACCGCTTGGTTGAAGACGCATCATCCTGAAGAATTTTATGCTGCATCAATGTGCTTTGACATGCACCAAACCGACAAGTTGGCGATTTTCATGGACGATATGCGACGGCTTGACGTTGTTTGTTTGCCGCCTGACATCAACCGAAGCGAGGCCGAGTTTATCGTCGAAACGAACGCGCATGGTGAGCATGCAGTGCGCTACGCACTGGGCGGCATTAAAAATGTTGGCGAACGGGCAATGGAGATTTTGGTTGCGGAGCGCATATCAGCTGGGCTGTTCAAAAGCCTTGATGACTTTGCCAACCGCGCAGACCCCAGCCAAATCAACCGCCGCAGTCTTGAAAATTTGGCAGCAGCAGGGGCGTTCGATGTGTTAGAGCCAAACCGCGCTTCCGCCCATGGAGCGGCAGAAACGCTGTTGGCTGCGGCGCAGTCGGCGCGGGATTCGCGCGAAAGCGGGCAGGGTGGTCTCTTTGGCGAGGGCGGGGCAGACATGGCTGCGCTTCGGATCGACAGCAGCCTGTATTGGGCGCCTGCCGAGCAAATGAATCAGGAAAAGGACGCGTTCGGCTTCTACTTTTCTGCACATCCTTGCTCGCAATATGATGCGCTTGCCATGAGCCATGGCGCAAAGCCCTATGCTGTTTGGCTCGAAAGCGGTCCAATACCAGAGGGCGTTCGGAGGGCAGCTACTATGTCGGCGCTTATCGAGGGAGTACGTTGGCGCGAATCCCGCAAAGGCAAGCGCTTCATGATTGCGGATTTTTCTGACAATAGTGGCCAGTTTTCGGTACGCTGCTTCGACGAAGCTGTTGGAATGCAGTTGGCCGAGTGGGCGAAGGATGCAGAATGCCTTTTGCTCCATTGCGAAATGGATATGCGGCCAGGGGATGAAACTCCAAATTTTTCGGTAAAAAGTGTTAAGCCACTGAGCAGTCTGACGAGCTTATCGCGGCTGAAGATGCAGTTGGACGTAACGGCTGAGGCCGCGTTGTCGCAGCTAGCGCGGATCGTTGCACCGCTTGACGGCGGCCGAAGCGAATTGGTTATAAAAACGCGCGCTGCAGATGGTCGGTGGGTGCAGATTGTCTTGGGTCGCCGATATCAGATTGATGTGTCCTTGCTCGATCAAGTTCGGGCAATTGACGGCATTGAAAATGCAGAGCTTGCGCCCCTGGGCCCAGCTTTGGCATTAGTGCATTGATTGCGATATAAACATTGAATAAAAAATACGTCAGTTTCATTTGACGAAGCTATGTGAGGGAGAGAGTTTGATGCGCGGCACCATGCAGCATTGGGATCTTCGCGTTCCCCATTTGATTGACTACGCGGCGCGCGAGCATGGTACGCGCGAAATCGTGACCCGTTGGACCGATGGAACGATGGAGCGGACCAACTGGGCAGGGGTCGCGGGAGAGGCGCGTAAGCTGTCCCAAGCCTTTGCTGGTCTTGGCCTGCAAAAGGGCGATCGGATTGCCACCTTTGCAATGAACCATCATCGGCATTTGGCTGCTTGGTATGGCGCGATTGGCTTTGGCGGTGTTATTCACACCGTTAATGTGCGGCTGTTCGACGAAGACCTGATCTACATCATGAACCATGCCGAAGATAAGGTGCTGATGTATGACGCGATGTTTCAGCCCATCATTGACCGGTTAAAACCGCATCTGAAGACCGTCGAGCATTACATCGTCTTTGATCGTGACGACAGTTATTGCGCCTTTATCGCTGCGCACGATGGCAACTACGAATGGGCAACCGGTGACGAGCGCGATGCTTGCATGCTCTGCTACACCAGCGGCACGACGGGTAACCCCAAGGGGGTCTTATATCAGCACCGATCAACGGTGTTGCACGCAATGGCCGAAATCGCTCCAGCCATTTTTGACCTCAGCCCACAAGCAGTCCTGCTGCCGATCGTTCCAATGTTCCACGCCGCGAGCTGGGGGCTGCCCTTCGCAGGCGCTGCGGCTGGCGTTAAATTTATGTTTTCGACTACCAATGATGCGGCAACCTTGCATAGCCTGATGCTTCAGGAAGGCGTCACGCATAGCGCGGGCGTGCCGACGGTCTGGCTTGCGATGTTTGCGCATTTGGATGCAGAGGCCGCGGCTGGTCGCGACGCGTCGCTTGGGAAATTGCGCCTTGTTACCATTGGCGGTTCGGCTGCACCACGTGCTATGATTGAGCGCCTGATGAAGTCTGGGGTCCGCGTGGCCCACGCGTGGGGCATGACGGAAACGTCGCCCATTGGCACGATGGGTGCGCCAACGCCCAATTGGGATGATTTGACACTCGATGAGCAGATTGATGTTGTATGCAAACAGGGGCGCACGCCATTTGGCGTTGAGCTGCGTGTGATCGACAAGGATGGCAATGTAGCGCCGCGCGATGGAGTGACATCAGGTGCTCTACAAATTCGGGGACCTTGGGTCATTAAGCGTTATTTTAAGGCAGAAGCCGACGCTGTTGATGTTGATCAGTGGTTTGATACGGGCGACGTTTCGGTTCTTCACCCCGACGGAACAATGCAAATCACTGACCGGGTCAAGGATGTCATTAAGTCCGGTGGCGAGTGGATCAGTTCAGTCGAGCTTGAGAATATCGCGGTTGGTTGTCCAGGTATTGCAGAGGCAGGTGCCATCGGTATTGCGCACCCCAAATGGGACGAGCGGCCCGTTCTGATCGCCGTGAAGAAACCAGGCGCGGAGGTCGACGAAGCAATGGTGAAGGCCTATCTGGCGGAACGCATCGTCAAATGGTGGATGCCCGACCGGGTTCTGTTCGTTGACGAATTGCCGCACACAGGCACAGGTAAAATTCAGAAAGTGGCACTTCGCCAGCAATTCAAGGACTTTGTGCTGGAGGATTGAAGCAAAGAACACGTTGACCGTTACCTAAAATAGGCTGAGATCTGGCGGCAGAAGCAGGTGCCTCATGGCCTTCATTTTGCCCGTTGCACATGAATGAGAACAAAAGGAAACAGCCTAAACTTCGCGCAATCGGGGCATGAGTTCGACAAAGTTGCAGGGGCGATGGCGGCTATCGAGCTGATGCACCAAAATCTGATCCCAACCGTCCTTTACTGCGCCATTGGATCCGGGCAGCGCGAAAATATACGTCCCACGGGCAAGCACAGCGCAAGCTCTCGATTGAATTGTGGATGTGCCAATGCTTGCAAAGCTCAGCCAACGGAACAATTCCCCGAAGCCAGGAATGTCCTTAGTTTTTACGCGGTCCAACGCCTCGGGCGTCACGTCCCGTCCGGTTAATCCCGTACCACCTGTTGAGATAACAACGTCGACTTGATCGTTATCTATCCAATTGTGCAACCGCGCGGTAATTAACGTTGTATCGTCGCGTAAGATGGTTCGGTCGACGATGTTGTGGCCAGCGGCGATGATACGCTCGGCCAAAATGTCGCCGCTGGTGTCATCGTCAATACTGCGTGTATCGGAAACAGTTAGAAGCGCGATGTTCACGGGTTTAAACACCCTATCTTTATCGAGTGGCAATAGCGCCTCCTAAAATTCGGCGCGCAGTAACGTTGCCATTGGCGTCTGGAAATTTGGGCCACATATATTGAGCTAAACCTTTCAAGCTTCCCGATGCTTTTTTCTCGCGCATCTCGTAAATCCAGTAATTGCGTAATATTATCGATACGTAACCACGTGTTTCCCAATAGGGAATGGACTCAATAAACAACAAAGGATCACCATTGTCGCGAATTTCGCTGTTCCAGCGTATAAGCGGCGAGGGGCCGGCATTATATGCTGCTATTACTTTAGGAAGCAGGCCACCTGTCGCGGGCAAATCACGTAATTTTTCAAGGTAGGACTGCCCATACTCGAGGTTAACAGAGGGGCGGTCGAGTTCAGATGCGGTAAAGGCCGCGCCCCGCGCGCGCGCCATGTCTTGAGCTGTTCCTGGGCGTACTTGCATCAAGCCGCGCGCGCCAGCGGGGCTGATGACGTCTGTGCGAAAATTGGATTCCTGCAGCGTATGGGCATATACCAATGCGGGTGTTACGCGCCAGCCACCACTGGGTTCCCAATTGGGCATCGGATAGCGCGCCATAGCGTTACTTTGATCTCGCGACGGACCATAATGGCCAAGCCAAAATTGCGTTGATGCCAAGTTTAGCGTGCCAGCCAATTGCGCGAGGTTTGCGTGTTGCCGCGCATCACCGATTCTCGCCTGATGGCGCAACGCCTCGTCAGCCAATTTGTTTTGACCGATTTCTGCAAGCCCAACTGCTAGCGCAGCATTCTCCTGGTCTTTCAGGCTTGCCCAATCCAGCTTAGCCATTTTAGCCGCTTTGCTTGCTATTGGCACCATGCCGAGCGTTTCACTCGCGAGTATCCCGTAGAATGTTTCTGGCAACTGCGCGGCTTTTTGCATTTTGGGCTGAAAATATTGTGGTTGTTTTATCGCCATCGCCGCCCGTGCGCCCCAAAACAGACCCGCCGCCTTCAAGTCGTCATTTGCTGCAAGGCGCGATACATAGTCAAATGCGTGAAAAGCTGCTGCATATTCACGCAGACGCCAAGAAGCGAGCCCCCGAACCCATGCAGCTTGTGTGCTCCAATCGCCACCCGCCAACTGCGCTTCGGCCGCGACCCGCTTTGCGGCCGCGTCATCATTTTCGATATAATAGGACCAAGCAACGCGATATTGTAATTCGGTCAATGCTTCCGGCGATAACTCGGCAGCCTTGGTTTCCAGAAACTGTTCTGCGGCCAGCGACTGATCATTTTTTATAAAAATTTGCAATTCCGCGCGGATATCATCGCTCGCAATGTTTGTCGGCAAATCGCGTTTTGGCGCGCCGCCAAGCCATGAAAAGCGCCGGATTCCGGGTCGACTTGGCAAAACTTCTGCACCCCTTTTACGCGCCATGGCCCCCAGCTGTTCCGCCTGTGGTAAATATGGCGCGATCTCGAGCAATGCTTGCAATTGGGTGGCTTCAACCTTTGGGCTATTTGGCGCGACATACAGTTCAGCGCGCGCCATTGCTGACATGGGGCCTCGCGGAGCGGTTTCAATCAGACGTGCGGCTTCATCCCATTTCTCTGTTCGGATGGCATTATAAATTGCGGAAAACAAAACTTTTTCTTTTGCGTTGAGAACATTTGGCGCCAGCTGAGGGGGTAGGATAGCCCGAAATTCCTCACTATTATTCGCAACTGCTACCGAAAAGGGCGACGCAGCCAAAGCAATTGCTAGCCATTTCGCCCTGATACTCATTGAACTGCCCTTTTTCCAAACATCTGCAAATCTCTCCACGCCTCTGCCTTCATCGCAGGTCGCGCGATAAGGGTTCGCGGATGAAATGTCGCCAACACCGTTATGTTGAGGTCATCATGATTGATGTTCCGCAACTCTGCCCGCGCATTCATGAGATTTTCGCTTAACAAAGCTTGGCATGCAGACGCACCGAGTATCACCACCGATTTGGGCCTAATCAGCTTTATCTGGTGAATCACAAACGCTGCAAGCTCGGGAAAGTCGTGCTCGGGGACTTCCGCTGTCGAGGGCATACTCGTTGCCATCCATGTGCAGTAGCAGTCGCTACTTTCTACACCTATAGCCCCCATCATACGGTGCAGCAGAGCAGCGTTCGCCCCGCTTGAAGTGTCCGAGGAACCGATAATGTCTGGCAAGTCTGAAACAATCATGACGTCACAGCTGTCTGGGCCAATCGGCGCATAACGCAAAGGACTATAGCCGTTGCCAGGGAGAGGAGCGCCATCTGTCACCAATTCACGTAAAGACGAAATGTCTTCCGGCCAGGCGACAGACGGAGCAGTGGACGCAGAACGAATTTCTGGCGTAGCAGACGTTTTTATAGGCGGTATGGGGGCGTTTGAAGGCGCTTTTTCTGCAAGCCAGTTGACGCTGGTTTCGCTAACAGCCGCGTCTAGTCCGGCAAGTTCCCACCAGCCAGTTAGCGATTCAACCACAGTAAATGCAGTAATTTCTCCCCGATCCCCCATAAATCCCTTCAGTCACCAGTTGACGGCGGGGTCAATTGCTTGGCATGGCAATTTCCACAAGCTGTTCGAATATCGGGATGGCCTGAATTACATGCCGGGTAAAGGATAAAGGCAATGAGTGAACGCGAGTCGATGCCCTATGATGTTGTTATTGTTGGCGCGGGGCCAGCAGGCCTTTCGGCCGCGATACGCATAAAACAGCAATCGCCCGACACCAGTGTCTGCATCCTTGAAAAAGGTTCCGAGGTGGGCGCGCACATATTGTCCGGTGCGGTCATCGACCCCAAGGCGCTTGATGAACTGCTGCCTGACTGGCGCAATATGGGCTGTTCGCTGGCCGATACGCCGGTGAATGACAATCAGCACTGGATTCTTACTAAGACCGGCAAGTTTAACATGCCCCATTTCCTGACCCCTGGCTTCATGCATAATAAGGGCACTTACACCGGATCGCTTGGTAATCTGTGCCGCTGGCTTGCGGGGCAGGCTGAAAATCTGGGTGTAGAAATTTTCCCCGGTTTCTCGGCGGCAGAAATACTTTATAACAGCGACGGTTCGGTAAAGGGTGTAGCGACGGGCGACATGGGCATCGCGCGCGATGGCAGTCATAAAGACGATTATATGCCCGGCATGGAATTACATGCGAAATATACTTTCTTTGCCGAAGGTGTACGCGGTCATCTCACCAAATTGCTGAAGCCACAATTTGCGCTCGATAAAGACTGCGAGCCGCAGGTTTACGGCATTGGCATTAAAGAATTGTGGGACATTCCGCCCGAGCAGCATTCCGCAGGCCGCGTCATTCACAGTCAGGGCTGGCCTTTGACTGATGCAAATGGCGGCGCATTTTTGTACCATCATGCGAACAATCAAGTAGCCTTGGGCTTTGTCGTTTGGCTCAACTATTCCAACCCTTATCTGTCACCGTTCGAAGAATTTCAGCGTTGGAAAACGCATCCCGAGATTAAGAAAATACTCGCTGGGGGGCGTCGCGTCTCTTATGGTGCGCGTGCGATCAGCGATGGTGGCTGGCAGTCGGTACCAAAGCTGGCTTTCCCTGGTGGTGCATTGATCGGGTGTTCGGCCGGTTTCTTGAACGTGCCGCGAATCAAGGGCTCGCATACGGCGATGAAGTCCGGCATGTTGGCTGCGGATGCCGCTGTTGAGGCATTGGCCGCTGGCCGCGAACATGACGCGCTGACATCTTATCAGACAGCTTATGAAAATAGTTGGATTTACAAAGAATTGCGAATGGTACGCAACGTCCTGCCGCTGGTCGAGAAATACGGCAATGTGGTGGGAACGGCGCTTTCCGGTATCAATATGTGGCTGGAGAATTTTGGTATCCGCATGCCGTTCACGATGAAGCATCATCCGGACCACAAGGCGCTTAAAAAGAAAAACGCCGCCGAACGCATCGAATATCCGAAGCCCGACGGCGTGTTCAGCTTTGACCGCTTGTCATCAGTGTTCCTGTCGAACACCAACCACGCCGAAGATCAGCCAATTCACTTGCAGGTCAAGGACATGGACCTTCAAAAAACCAGCGAGTTCATGGAATTTGCGGGCCCATCAACGCGCTATTGCCCTGCGGGTGTGTATGAGTGGATTGAGGAAGAAGGCAAAGATGCGCGTTATCAGATCAACGCCCAGAATTGCGTGCATTGCAAAACATGCGACATCAAGGATCCTAACCAGAATATCAACTGGGTGACGCCAGAAGGCGGCGGTGGTCCGAACTACCCCAATATGTGATTGGGGTAGCGCTTGGGCTGTTGGCCAGGGTTTAAAGGCGTTTAGTGGATCATTCTGAAGTTGCCTTCGCAAAAATCAATCTTGCCCTGCATGTTCGGCGGCGACGGGCAGATGGCTATCATGATATAGAGACGTTGTTTGCGTTTGCGCAAGGTGGCGACGTTTTACATGCGCATGTTTCAGATGCATTGAGCCTTGAAATAGACGGGCCATTCGGGAGTGGTCTCGCTGCAGATGATACCAATCTGGTGCTTCAGGTAGCTGCATTGTTACAGTCGCATTTTGGAGTATCGCAAGGCGCAGCCATTCGGCTTGATAAGCAACTGCCGATTGCTTCGGGCATTGGTGGTGGTTCCGCAGACGCCGCGGCCACAGCACGGCTTCTGAACCGACTTTGGGGATTGAATTTATCCGAACAAGCAATGGCCGACATCCTCGCACCCTTGGGAGCAGATATTCCCGCTTGCGTATTTAGCCGCCCAAGCTTTGGCAGCGGCACTGGTACGGACCTTGTGTTTTTGGACGATAGCAGCATCACCGCAAGGTATTTGCTGCTGGTAAACCCGCTTCAGTCGGTTTCGACGGCAGCTATATTCAAGGCATGGGCTGGTGTTGATGGCGGCGAAGTTGGCCGTGGCGACATGTGGGACACAGCGTGTGTGAGCCGAAACGAGCTAGAGCCTTTGGCTGCGGCGATTTGTCCCGTTATATCGGATATATTGAAACGTCTTTCTTCCGCTAATCCAGCCATTGTGCGCATGTCCGGGTCTGGGGCGACATGCTTTGCATTGTTTGACGATGCGGCGTCATTACAGACGGCAAGAACAACACTTAACCCACATTGGTGGTCTATGGCCACTATGCTGCGATGAAGGACCTGCCATTCGAGATATTAGGGACACCGCGCAACGGTGGCTTCCTCATAATCGGTGATCACGCGTCAAATGATGTTCCTGACGATATTGTGCTTGGCATTGATCGACTGGTTCTCGACACCCACATTGCCTGGGATGTCGGCGTTGCCCCTGTTGCGCATTTGATAACGCAACATATGGGCTTTGCGGCCTATTTGGGGGGGTATTCTCGCCTCGTTGTCGACTTGAACCGTGACGAACTCGATCCTGCTGTGATGCCGCTTTCGAGTGATGGCATCGTCATCCTCGGCAATGACGTCGCGCCAGATGAGCGGGAAGCAAGGCTGATGCGCTTCCACAGACCTTACCATGACTATTTGAAGGACTTGCTGTCTGAACACAGGCCATCACTGATCTTGTCGCTGCATAGCTTTACACCAGCCTTAGAGAGCAAACCAAATGAGTCCCGGCCTTGGGAAGTCGGCGTTTTGTATAATGAACAGGAGGCGGCGTCTAAGCTTGCGATTCCGTTCCTTGAAAACGCAGGATATCTTGTAGGTGACCAATTGCCTTATTCGGGCAAGCTTCTGAACGCGACGATGAACCGCCATGCGGAGGCCAATGACATACCGTATATCGGCATTGAGATGCGGCAAGATTTAGCCTGCACGCCTTCAGGCCAAGCAAGATTTGCACGCATATTGTCAGATATGTGCCATTTTGTGTCGGAACGACTTGGCTAACCAGCACAAAAACGCTTAAAGCGCTGGCTTGAAACGGAGTGTAAGATGTCAAACCAGTTCGATAAATCCAATTTGCCAAGCCGCCATGTGTCTGTCGGACCAGAACGGGCACCACATCGCAGCTATTATTACGCAATGGGGTTAACCGCAGAGGAAATTGCGCGGCCATTTGTCGGTGTGGTATCCGCAGGTAACGACAGCGCACCTTGCAATACCACATTGGATGCCCAAGCGGACATAGCGCGTGTGGGTGTGGAGCAGGGCGGCGGTATGCCGCGCCGTTTCAATACGATAACGGTTACTGATGGCATCGCCATGGGGCATCAGGGGATGAAGTCCTCCCTTGTAAGCCGTGAAGTCATAGCAGACTCGGTTGAGCTCTCCGTCCGCGGGCATTGTTACGACGCGCTTGTCGGCTTTGCGGGCTGCGACAAATCCTTGCCCGGTATAATGATGGCGATGTTGCGTCTGAACGTGCCCTCAATCTTCGTTTATGGCGGGTCTATCTTGCCGGGTCGCCACAACAATAAGGACGTGACCGTCAAAGACGTGTTTGAAATTGTTGGAAAATATGCGGCGGGTGCCTGTCCTTTGTCAGAACTTGAAGAACTTGAGCGCGTTGCCTGTCCGGGCCATGGCGCGTGTGGCGGGCAATACACTGCGAATACTATGGCGTGCGTTGGCGAAGCGATCGGCCTTTCGTTGCCCAACAGCAATATGGCGCCTGCGCCTTACTCCACGCGTGATCAGATTGCACATGCGGCAGGCTTTCAAGTGATGGAATTGCTTGCGCGTAACATTAGACCACGTGACATTTGTACGCGCGAAGCCTTTGTAAATGCTGCAAGAATTGTTGCGGCAACGGGTGGATCGACCAATGGTGCATTGCATTTGCCCGCGATGGCGCATGAGGCAGGTATAGATTTTGACCTGTTCGATGTGGCCGAAGCCTTCAAAACTACGCCTTACATGGCCGATTTACAGCCCGGCGGGCAATTCGTTGCGCGCGACATGTATGACGCCGGCGGCGTGTATATGCTGATGAAGTCCTTGTTGGGCGAAGGCCTTTTGTTCGGTGACTGCATGACCGTTACGGGCAAAACGCTTGGCGAGAATATTGAAGAAATTACGTGGAACCCCGATCAGAAGGTCATTTATCCAGCGACAGCGCCAATAACGCCCACAGGCGGCGTTGTAGGGTTGCGCGGATCGCTTGCCCCCGATGGCGCGATTGTGAAGGTTGCTGGCATGGACCGGCTTACGTTCACGGGACCTGCCCAAGTGTTCGATTGTGAGGAGGATTGCTTTGCCGCCGTCGAAGCACGGCAAATCCGTGAAGGTTCGGTTATTGTGATCCGTTATGAAGGGCCAAGGGGCGGTCCGGGCATGCGCGAGATGCTCTCCACGACAGCTGCATTATACGGGCAGGGGATGGGCGAGAAAGTTGCGCTCATCACCGATGGCCGTTTCTCAGGAGCAACGCGCGGCTTCTGCATTGGTCATGTTGGGCCTGAAGCAGCATTGGGCGGCCCGATTGCATTGATCGAAGATGGCGACGAAATAATGATCGACGCCGAAACGGGTGTAATTGATCTGAATGTTGACTCTGAAATACTTGAAAATAGAAGGAAAAGCTGGAAACCGCGCGAAACGAATTATCAGTCTGGCGCCATTTGGCGTTATGCGCAGAATGTTGGGCCGGCCTATAAGGGCGCAGTGACGCACCCTGGCGGCGCTGCCGAAACCCATGTTTACGCCGATATCTAAGTGCTTCGGCGTCGCCTTGCTGCTGAATGCGTTGGCAGGCTAGGGAGGTGACGCCGGTTACCCGTCACCCCGATGGCGGGTTGCGGCGTTTCATTGTCTTCACCGATGGCCGTGGCCCTGCAGCGGCGGATAGTTTTGATGCAACGGGTGTGACGTACCAAACGCCTACGGCCAAAGACGCCAGTTGATTGCTTGGCCCTTCACGGGCATGGGGCGTTATGGAAATTACCGAAGAGATTATCAGGGTTGCCGCACGCGGCGATGGTGTGACCGCAAATGGCCGTTATGTGGCGCTTGCGGCTCCCGGCGACAGTGTAGATCCATCCGGCGGCCTTATCCACGGCCCCCATCATGTATCCCCACCATGCCAGCATTTTCCCTTATGCGGTGGTTGCCAATTACAGCATCTCGACGAAGACAGCCTGCGACTGTTCATTGCCCAGCGCGTCACGCATGCTCTAGCCACGCAGCAGGTTGGGATCGGCGAGGTGATGCCTGTTCATCTATCGCCGCCAAAAACCCGCCGTCGCATTGCGGTTCGTTCAGCTTGGGCTGGCAAGCAATTTCAGTTGGGCTTCAGTACTGAAAAAAGTCACCGCATCATTGACGTCAGGCAATGTGACGTCATGGCGCCGGAACTGTTTGAGTTGCTTGCGCCAATGCGGACATTGCTTGAGCCACGGCTAAACCGTGCGCGTCAGGTGCAAATTAAATTGGCGATGGTAGATCAGGGCGTTGATGTTCTCATTGAGAACTGGATCGCAAATGATCTCGACACGCATGAGCTGCTGTCCGAATTCGCCAAAACCCACAATCTCGCTCGGCTGTCGCTTGATGAAGGTTATGGCCCTGTTCCGTTTTACGAACCTGAACCCGTGACTGTAACGCTTGGCGGAGTTGCTGTCGGGTATCAGCCTTATGGCTTCCTTCAGGCCACCGTCGACGGCGAGGCTGCGTTGGTGAGCGCGGTTAACGAAATCGTCGGCAGCGATGCTATCATCGCAGACCTTTTTGCTGGGTCAGGAACTTTTGCGCTGTCGATGGGTGCAGGTCGAAAAATTTATGCCGGTGAGGCAGACCTTCAAGCCAGCTTAGCTTTAAAGGCGGCGGCAGGGCGCACTGGTCGAACGATATTTGCAGAACATCGGGACCTGTTCAGGCGCCCCCTTACGCCTGAGGAACTTAACAAGTTTCAAACGGTGATACTGGATCCCCCACGTGCGGGTGCAAAGGAGCAGGTGGCCCAACTCGCAGCGTCTAACGTGGCAAAAATTGCCTATGTCAGTTGTAATCCGGCGAGCTTTGCGCGCGACGCTAAAACTTTGGTTGCCGCTGGATACAGGTTGCAGCGGATATGGCCCGTAGGACAATTCCGCTGGTCAACCCATATCGAGCTGGTTGGGCATTTCAGCCGTTAGTTTAACAGTACCGCCATTACGGCATGTACTACGAGCATTATGAGCGCCAATGATGACAATGCAAACAGTGCAAAGCGGATGACAACGCGGTTAGACAATATTTGAACGAGGCTGTGCGCCACACGTAGGCCGACATAAACCCACGCAATGGTTGCATTCAGATTGTCGCCCTGACCTACCATGGCAAGTGTCAAACATATTGCATAAAACACGGTAGGTGCTTCATGTAAGTGATTGTAATTATCTGCAACCCACGAAGCTTTTTCTTCGCCTTTAGCTATAAGAGCATCGCGCAAGGCTCCGCTCGAGGAACCAACAATTTTCGTTCCGTCAATCCCGGCGCGGTTCATGGCAGGTATGCGCGTGGCATACATCCAGATCCAGATAATCATCGTCCACGCCGCAAGCGCTACGACTGGTCCTAAAATACTACTTTCCATATTATTCCCCCTTAAATAGTTGCCATCAAAGCCTGTATTGCCAAGATAGTTAGGCAAATTGTTGATAATAAAAAGAACATGAAGCGGATGCTGACGGTATTGACCGTTGCCTGCCAGATGCTGTGAATGACACGTAGAACGGTGTAGCCCCATGCCAACGCGACCGACAGGTCTGTCGCTCCACCTGAAAGCGCCAATATCATAATTGTGGCGTAGAATATTGTCGGCTGTTCCATAAGATGCGCGTAATTGTGGGACTTCCACGCGACCGATGGTGGCACATTCGGGTCAATATCTTGACCTCTTCCACCCGGCGCAGCCTGTTTGAGATCCATACCGATCTTTGACATGGCAGGAAGGCGTGTTCCCGCCATCCAGAACAACATTATGATTGACCAAACCACCAACGCAGCTGCTGGCGCCAATATATCCGTATTCATGAAAAGACCCTCCCCGTCGACTGATGGGGAGGGTGGTGCAGCTCTGGTAAATTGTCAAATATAACTTAGATTTTTGAGCTTTGTGAGAGCTTTGCGCGAACACCTGCGTCATTGGCTGGCGCCCAACCATAGAGTGTGGCCATCGGCTGATCCTCAACGATAAGCGTTTCGGTTTCACCAAAACCGTTGAACTCGGTACGCATCGCGCAGCCATACGCGCCGATCATGCCAACTTCGATATAATCACCAGCTTGCACATCATCAGGCAAGATGAATGGCCCGGCCATATGGTCCATATCGTCGCAGGTAGGCCCGTAGAAGCTGAATTCAGCCATCTGGGTACCAATTGAGGTCTCCGACCGCTGAAGGGCCACAGGAAAGCGCCAGCCAATATGTGCAGCATCAAACAGCGAACCATAAGCGCCGTCGTTGATGAACAACTCTTTTCCGCGACGCTTCTCAACCTTCACCAATAACGACGCATATTCAGCGCATAATGCACGGCCTGGTTCGCACCAAAGCTCCGCGGAGTAGCTAATTGGCAGGTCTTCAAAGCAGTTGTGAATGACGTCGAAATAGCCATCAAGCGCCGGCGGCTCCATTCCGGGGTAGACGGACGGAAAACCCCCACCGATATCAACGATATCAACGGTAACAGAAGCCTCGACAATCGCGGCGCGAACATGCTCCATAGCCTCTGCATAAGCGGTTGCCGCCATGGCCTGGCTACCGACATGGAAACAGATACCAAGGCTGTCTGCGACTTGACGCGTGGCAACCAGCAAGTCTGCAACTTCAGAGGGATCAGCACCGAACTTTGAGGCAAGGCTCAACTTTGCGTGGTCGGAAGAGACGCGAATCCGCACGCACAATTCAATATCTGTCGCGCCATTTGTGGCGCGCACGATCTTTTCCAGCTCGTCATGACTATCGAGGCTGAATGTGCGGACATTATGGTTGTGATAGGCTTGCGCAATGGCGCGCTCGCTTTTGACCGGGTGCATGAAGCAAAGCTTCGCATCGGGAAGGAATTTGTGGACCAGCCGGACTTCGCCCAAGGATGCAACGTCATAATGCGTTATGCCAGCTTCCCAAAGGGTCTCAAGCAATGCAGGCGATGGATTAGCTTTTACGGCATAAAGCGACTTGCCCTGAAACTTCTCCACGAAGAAGCGGGCAGCGCGCGTAGCGGCGTGCGGGCGGATTAGCGTGATTGGTTCGTCCGGGCGAAGCGCGCGGACTACAGCAAGTGCGTCAGTGTTCTCGTACAATTCAAGGGACCCCCAAAAGATAATAAAAAACAACAAGGCTGCCTTGCGGTTATTGGAAGTCCCCCTGGGGCAGCGGACGTGCGCATTATCAAAAATTGGTGGGTTGTAAAGTGATTCGTTCGGGTTTTAGCTCAACCGGTCCCTAAACTCGGTCCACTCGAATGTACGGACGCATTCGAGCGTGTCTGTCTCGCTATTCCAGAGCCACAGTGACGGCAAAGGCACCCCGTTAAAGGTGTTCGTCTTTACCATGGAATAATGCGCTTGATCCAGAAATGCGAAGCGCGCTCCAGGCTCGGCAGGAACGGGAAGGACATAATCTCCTATAATGTCACCAGCTAGGCAGGATGGCCCTCCCAGACGCACTGGATTGCCTTCCGAGCGCTCAGCGAGCATTGCCGGGCGATAGGGTGCCTCGATCACGTCAGGCATATGGCAGGTGGCACTAATATCAGTGATGCCGACCTGAATACCGTTCTCGAAAACATCGAGCAGTTCACCGATGAGTATCCCTGCATCAAGTGCAATCGCTTCACCAGGTTCAAGATAGACATCCAAACCCGTTTCTGCGCGTACATCTTGGATTAATGCGATAAGTTCGTTGCGCTGGTAATCTGCGCGCGTGATATGATGGCCGCCACCGAAGTTCAGCCAACGTAGTTGCCCGAAATAAGGGGCTATATGTGGCTTCAGGGCATCCCAAGTGCGCTTAAGTGGTTCAAAGTCTTGCTCGCACAAGCTGTGGAAATGCAGGCCTGAAACGCCCTCGATATGTTCGGCCTTTAACTGGCTGATCGGAAAACCAAGCCGCGAACCCGGTGAGCAGGGGTCGTATTTAGGTACTTCGCCTTCCGCATGTTCGGGGTTTATGCGAAGGCCAACATCCACGCTATCATTCAGGAACGACACAAAGCGCCGATGCTGACGCGGACTGTTGAAAATGACATGATCTGAGATTTCGACGATCTCGGCCATGTCAGATTCTTTATAGCCAGCGCAATAGGTCGCGATTTCGCCCTTGTAATAATCTCGCGCGAGACGCGATTCCCAGAGGCCAGAACTGCATACGCCATCCAGATATTCGCCAATAATAGGCGCCACTTTCCACATGGAAAATGCCTTCATCGCACACAGTATCTTGGCACCAGACCGTTGTTTTACATCGGCCAATATGGAAAGGTTCCGCCGCAACGCTGCCTCATCCACCACAAAGGCGGGCGACGGCACGCGGTGAAGATCAAAGTGGGCAAAAGCCCCCGGATCGCCTGCTTTGGTTTCCATTAGAACTGCAGCGGCCCATCAAGTTCCTTCACTTGCCAAGGCAGGCCATGCAAATTGAGCATGTCCATGAAGGGATCGGGGTCGAACTGTTCAATGTTCCACACACCAGCGCCAGACCATTTGCCAGTTACGAGCATCGCCGCGCCAATCATCGCTGGTACCCCTGTTGTGTAGCTAACCGCTTGGTTTCCGGTTTCGGCATACGCATCTTCATGGTCGCAGATGTTGTAAATGTAGAGCGTCTTTTCCTTGCCGTCCTTGCCAACGCCAGTGGCGATACAGCCAATGTTGGTTTTGCCCTTGGTTGTTGGACCAAGGGAAGCGGGTTCAGGCAACACAGCCTTCAGAAACTGAAGCGGCACGATTTCTTTGCCTTCATACATAACAGGGTCAATCCGAGTCATGCCGACCGCCTGAAGTACGTTCAGGTGGGTGATATAGGCGTCGCCAAAGGTCATCCAGAACCGAATGCGCTTGATTTCTGGTAGATGGGTTTTGAGGCTCTCGATTTCCTCATGATACATCAAATACATATTCTTAGAGCCAACCGCTTCAAAGTCGAAGCTTTGCTTCACTGACATTGCTGGAGTTTCCACCCAGGCGCCATTTTCCCAGTGACGCGCCACGGCAGTAACTTCGCGGATGTTGATTTCGGGATTGAAGTTTGTGGCAAACGCCTGACCATGGTCCCCGCCATTGCAGTCGAGAATATCAAGCGTGTCGATGCGGTCGAAGTGATGTTTTTTCAGGTAGGTTGTAAAAACGCTGGTCACGCCGGGATCAAAACCCGAACCCAACAATGCCGTAAGGCCAGCATTCTTATAACGATCCTGATAAGCCCACTGCCAATGATATTCGAACTTGGCGACATCAAGTGGTTCGTAATTTGCCGTGTCCATGTAATGAACGCCAGCAGCCAAACACGCATCCATGATGTTGAGGTCTTGGTAAGGCAAAGCGAGGTTGACGACCAAGCTTGGCTTGATTTGGTTCAGCAGCGCAGTTGTCGCGGGGACATCATCGGCATCAAGGCCATAGGTGTCGATATCAACGCCAGTGCGGTCTTTGACTGACGCTGCGATCGCGTCGCATTTCGATTTGGTGCGGCTTGCAAGGCTGATATGGCTGAAGATATCCGGGTTCATAGCCATCTTGTGGACTGCAACCGACCCGACGCCGCCTGCGCCAATTACCAATATCTTGCTCATCTGCAGTTTCCTCTTATCAGAGATTCGTTCAGCGCACGCATATAGGGGCCTTTTATGACAGGACAAGAATTGGCTGCGGCCATCAAGACACCAACGCACGAAGGTGTGCAGCGGGCTATGACCAAAATTGCCGATATTCTGCCCAAAACACCGTTACTGCCGCTTGAGGTGGATGGCGTAACGCTTTGGTGCAAGGCCGAAATGCTACAACCCGTCGGCGCGTTTAAGATACGCGGCGCTTGGCATCGACTGTCCGACCTAAATGAAGAAGAACGCGCACGCGGCGTTGTTGGCGTGTCCAGTGGAAACCACGCCCAAGGCGTGGCGTGGGCGGCAAAGAAGCTTGGTATAGCCGCTACAATCGTCATGCCGTCCAATGCGCCGCGTATGAAACTGGAAGCTACCAAAGCCTTGGGTGCTCAGGTTGTGCTGTACGACCGTGCAACCGAATCCCGTGAAGAGGTTGCCGCTGGTTTGATCGCCCAAAGTGGCGCGACATTGGTGCATGCCTTTGGTGATCCATGGGTAATCGAAGGGCAGGGCACTGCTGGCATTGAAATAGCAGAGCAGCTTGCGGGGGTTGGCTTAGCCGGTCCCGACATGATTGTTTCATGCTGCGGTGGGGGTGGTCTGGCCTCCGGTCTAGCGTTGGCCTGTCCGGACGCAGACATTGCGATCGTTGAGCCCGAAGGCTGGGACGACATCATAAGATCGCTTGAGGCAGGCGAAATCCTACCCGTAAAGGACCTGACGCACCCAACCTATTGCGACGCACTGCAAACGCCGCAAACTTATCCTGTTAATTTTGAGATACTGCGCCGACGCGTGTCCAACGGAGTGTCCGTTACAACAGGCGAAGTCGTCACAGCGATGCGCGTGGTGTTTGAAAAACTGCATCTTGTCGTTGAACCAGGCGGGGCAGTGGCGCTTGCTGCTGTGCTTGCAGGTAAAATTCAACCGAAGGGCAACACCGCGATTACGCTGTCAGGCGGAAATGTTGACCTGGAACTGTTTATAAAGCTGCTTTCTCAAGCTGCCTGAGCGACAGGGATTTCCATCCGGCCCCAAATTTCAAGCAACGCCGAAGTCAAATCACGCATCATCTCCTCATTATGCTGAGGTCCAGGTGTGAAGCGCAACCGCTCGGTGCCGCGCGGCACTGTGGGGTAATTAATTGGCTGCACATAGACGCCATATTCAGCGAGCAAAATGTCGCTGATTTTCTTCGCTTTCACCGGATCGCCAACCATCAACGGAACGATGTGGGTGTTGCTCATCATCACGGGCAAGCCGGCATCGAAAAACAGTTTTTTGAGCATCGCTGCGTTCGCTTGCTGCGCATCGCGTTCTTCGCTTGAAGACTTTAAATGGCGAACTGCAGCCAACACACCGGCAACCAACACCGGCGACAATGACGTCGTGAAGATAAAGCCAGGCGCATAAGAGCGGATAACGTCGATGATATTCTGGTCAGCCGCGATATAGCCGCCCATGACGCCAAAAGCCTTGCCCAAGGTGCCTTCGATAATTGTTACGCGGTCAGCGACGGCATCCCGTTCGGAAATGCCACCACCACGTGCTCCATACATGCCAACGGCGTGCACTTCGTCACAATAGGTCAACGCATTATATTTGTCTGCAAGGTCGCAAACTGCTCCGATAGGTGCGACATCTCCGTCCATCGAATAGACGCTTTCGAACGCAACCAGCTTTGGCACATCTGGATCGTCGGCCGCCAGCAATTCTTCAAGATGGGCGAGGTCATTGTGCCGCCACACGCGCTTTTCACAGCCTGCATTTCGGATGCCGGCAATCATTGATGCATGATTGAGTTCATCTGAGTAGATTATGCAACCCGGCAGAACCTTGGCGAGCGTGGATAAGGTCGCGTCGTTCGAAACATAGCCAGATGTGAACAACAAAGCCCCATCCTTGCCATGCAAATCGGCCAGCTCATGTTCCAGCTCGACGTGATAATGGGTGTTGCCGCCAATGTTACGTGTGCCGCCAGATCCAGCGCCAACATCGTGGAGCGCGTTTTCCATCGCGCTAATGACGTCCGGATGTTGTCCCATGCAAAGATAATCGTTTGAGCACCACACGGTTATGTCTTTGGGTCCGTTATGTCCAGCAAAGCACCGCGCGTTAGGGTAATTACCCTTGTTCCGCAGAATGTCGATAAAAACGCGATAGCGACCTTCGGAATGAAGCCGGTCAATCGCTTTTTCAAAAATTGCGTTATAATTCACGGATACTGACCCCGACGGTTGGACCGCGCGCGCGGCTTGTTGTTGCCCATTAATCGCGGAAAATGCAAAAATCTAGCGCGAACGACTTGCAACAAGCGTCATTCCAGTTTCGTTATTGTGATAATTGCGTTCAGAGTGATCTGACCCGTGTCAAAACAAAGCCAGACAATGCCGGAAGCAACGTGTTTAGCCTGGCAACTGGCCCGGTTGTTACGAAAGTTCCTTCTTCGGGATCGACCGGCCAAGTTTGGTCCTTTGTCAGATGGTTAATACGCCGCGCGATACCCGCTGCGCCGTCAACAAATTCTACATGCGGTGCGGCAGCGCGTAACTCATCTTCTATCAGAGGGAAATGCGTGCAACCAAGCACAACCGTATCAAGTCTTGCTCCATCTGGTTGGTCCATCAGCCCAGCCATGGCCCTTACATAAACTGCGGGATCAACAGGTTCACCGCGTATTTTTGCCTCGGCTGCGCTTACCAGTTCTGGCGCAGCGTGACGCAGCAACGTCATATCTGGTGCATGGTCGGCATAGAGTTTGTCGACATAGCTTTGGCGAACTGTCGCAGCGGTGCCTAACAGACCAATGACGCCGCTTTGCGTCGCTTCTGCCGCTGGTTTAATGGCCGGGACAGTACCCACCACCGGCACGTCTAGCGCCGCCCGCACATGCGTTAGTGCGATTGTGCAGGCAGTGTTGCAGGCAATTGCCACAAGACGCGGCTGGTAACGCTCAACCAGGCGGCCGAGCAAAGCAGGCACCCGCGCCGAAATCTCCGCCTCGGTTTTGGTTCCGTAAGGCAGACCCGCGTAATCGGCTGCAAAAACAATCGGAGCGTTGGGCAAAGCGGCTTGGACGGCTTTCAGGACCGAAAGCCCGCCAATGCCGGAGTCAAAAAACAAAAGCGGCGCGCTTCTTGGGATAAACGACATACCGCATCGATAAGCGGTAGCGGCTGTGCTTGCAAGCCGACAGCCTTGAGCGCGTGGAACAAAACGGCTACGCAATAGAGATATTTAGAGGATTCGTCTGGTGAGTGATCTTTGGTTAAACATGGGTGCCGGTCTTGTGCTTGGCTATGCGCTTGGCGCCATCCCGTTCGGTCTGCTCTTGACACGCTTGTCCGGTGGTGGCGACATCCGAACAATTGGCTCAGGGAACATCGGCGCCACCAACGTCCTGCGTACAGGACGCAAGGGTATGGCTGCACTCACATTGATCCTTGATATGCTCAAAGGATTTTGTGCGGTGTGGTTAGCCACCCATTATCTCCCTGGGGGCGAGATACTCGCAGCTGCAGGTGCGTTTTTCGGTCATCTGTTCCCCGTTTGGCTTAGGTTTAAGGGTGGCAAAGGGTCTGCAACCTACGGCGGTATCTTGTTTGGCCTGTTCTGGCAGGGCGGGGTCATTTACGCGATTATATGGTTAGGCGTTCTAATAATCTCACGTTTATCGTCTGGCGCGAGCCTAACAGCTGCCCTCTCGGCACCCATTGCCGCCGTAATTCTTGGATATTATGATTTGGTGCCAATGCTTTCCGTGTGCACGCTCATCATCTTTTGGAAGCACCGGGGTAATATCGAGCGCCTAATGGCTGGCACAGAACCCCGCATCGGTAAAAGCAAAAGCTGACTGCGGTGACTTTTGGCAGCCAAGTCCATTTTGATCAGCTCCGCTTGATAAGGTCACCCAATATTGGGCCTGTTAGTTATCGCCAGCTCATGTCGCGCTTCGGCAGTGCAAAGGCCGCTCTTGAGGCGTTACCTGACCTTGTGCGGCGCGGCGGTGGCAAGCAGATGGTGCTGGCCAATGAGGACGTGATTGCAAGGGAGTTTCAAATTACGCGTGCTTTCGGTGCACGACATGTGTTCGCGGGTGATGCTGACTATCCGCTCTTGCTATCGCACCTCGACAATGCGCCGCCGGTAATGTGCGTGAAGGGAGATTTGGCTTTGTTAGCGCGTCCGGCAGTTGCACTTGTGGGCGCACGCAATGCGTCGGCAGGCGCGTGTCAGTTTGCGCGGCAATTGGCCTTTGAACTTTGCCAAATGGAGCTATCTGTTGTATCTGGCCTAGCACGCGGCATTGATACCGCGGCACATGTGGGGTCCATTGACAGCGGAACGGTCGCGGTCATTGCCGGCGGGATAGACGTGGTTTACCCACCAGAAAACCGAGCATTGCAGGACAGGATTGCCGAGCGCGGGCTTCTTATCGCAGAGCAACCCCTAGGCACCGAACCGAGAGCGCGGCACTTTCCCTATCGCAACCGTATTATCGCTGGGGTATCTGCTGGAACCGTGGTGATTGAAGCTGCGCCAAAGTCGGGATCGCTCATTACCGCGCGGCTTGCAGCGGAGGCCGGGCGTGAGGTCATGGCTGTTCCAGGATCGCCACTTGATCCGCGATCGCGCGGCTGCAACCAGCTTATCCGGGAGGGCGCAACTCTTGTGCAAAATGCATCCGAGATTGCAGAGATGATCCATCCAATCGACAATCGCATGCTTGGGCCGGCTGCATCCCACGCCAATCTAGCTCCAAAGATATCCGACGACGGCAGCAACGCCGAACGCAGCGCCGTTATCGACCTGATGGGCATGACCTATGTTTCGGTCGATGAATTGGTGCGGCAATCCGGAAGCAGTCCAGCAACTGTCCAGATGGTATTACTGGAATTTGAGTTGGCCGGAAAATTAGAGCGCGGGGCAGGCGGCAAGGTTCGTTTTACAGCATGAAATAACATTGCATTTTTCATCTTGACGGGGGGCGCCTTACCCCATCAGCCTATACGCGTACGCGAGAGATTTTAGAAAAGCACAAAATATCATGCAATTAGTCATTGTTGAATCACCTGCAAAAGCCAAGACGATCGAGAAATATTTGGGCCCCGGTTTCAAGGTGCTGGCGTCATATGGGCATATCCGCGACTTACCGCCCAAGGATGGATCGGTCGATCCCGACAATGGGTTTGAAATGCTATGGGATAACTATGCCGACAAGGCCAAGCAGCTCAAGGCAATCACGGACGAGGCCAAGAAGGCAGATAGCTTAATCCTTGCGACCGACCCCGATCGCGAAGGTGAGGCAATCAGCTGGCATGTGCAGGAAGTGCTCGCGAAGAAAAAAGTGCTGCCGGCAAAGGTCGGCCGCGTAACTTTCAATGCCATCACCAAACAGGCCGTGACCGATGCGATGAAGCACCCACGCGCACTGGATGTCGACCTCATCGATGCCTATCGCGCCCGCCGCGCACTCGATTATCTGGTCGGTTTTACTCTTTCGCCTGTCTTGTGGCGCAAATTGCCTGGCGCAAAATCTGCGGGGCGTGTGCAGTCGGTCGCGTTGCGCCTAATCGTTGAACGCGAACGCGAAATCGAGGCGTTCCGTGCGCAGGAATATTGGTCCGTCAAAGCCGGCATGGAGCATAAGGGCCAAAAATTTGATGCCCGTTTGATCCAGTATCTTGGCAAGAAGCTCGACAAGATGGGTTTGAAAACTGAAGGGGACGCAGAGCAAGCCCGCCTTGCAGTGGAAGCCGGCAAATTTACCGTCGAGACCGTTGAGACCAAGCCTGTCACCCGCAATCCACAACCGCCCTTCACGACGTCCACTTTGCAGCAAGAAGCCGCGCGTAAGCTTGGTTTTTCCGCAAGCCATACGATGCGTATCGCCCAAGGCCTATATGAAGACGGCGCGATCACCTACATGCGGACCGATGGCGTCCAGATGGACCACAGCGCCATTTCCGCCGCACGTAAATCGATCTCCGACCGTTTTGACAGTGGATATTTACCCGAGAAACCCCGCGTTTATCAAACGAAGGCAAAGAATGCGCAGGAAGCGCATGAGGCAATACGTCCAACCGATTTCAATAAAGACAAAGCAGGTTCAGGGGATCATGGTCGCCTGTATGACCTGATTTTTAAGCGCGCAATGGCGAGCCAAATGGCCTCGGCGCGCATGGAACGCACCACCATCGATTTTCTTGATGGCACCGGACAAACAGGGTTGCGCGCAACCGGACAGGTCATGAAATTCCCTGGTTTCCTTGCCGTGTATGAAGAAGGCCGCGACGATAGTGACAGCGAAGATAGCGCCATCTTGCCAGCCATGGCCGTTGGCGACGCGCCTGCGAAGAACGCTGCGGAAAAGATCCAGCACTTTACGCAGCCGCCACCGCGTTTCTCCGAAGCGACGTTGGTGAAGCGTCTTGAAGAGTTGGGGATCGGCCGCCCATCGACATACGCGTCAACTATTCAGGTTCTAAAAGATCGTACATATGTACGTGTGGAAAAAAATCGTTTTTTTGCAGAGGAATCTGGGCGATTGCTTACAGCATTTCTTGAGCGATTTTTTGAACGTTATGTCGCTTATGATTACACCGCTGGCCTAGAGGATCAGTTGGATGAAATTAGTGGTGGCCGTGCCAATTGGCAGTCATTTCTTGAGGCTTTTTGGCGTGATTTTAAACCGAAGACGGCTGAGGTCATGGAGCAGAAACCGTCAGAGGTGACAGCCCAACTTGATATATTCCTATCACCATATCTCTTTCCCGAACGCGAAGACGGCACTGATCCCCGACTTTGCCCCAAATGTGGGGAGGGCAGGCTTGCGTTGCGCGGTGGAAAATTTGGTGCGTTTGTTGCGTGTTCAAATTACCCCGACTGCAAATATACCCGCAAATTCGCGCAGCCCGGCGGCGAAAATGGTGAAGATACCGGCCCCGAGATTCTAGGTCAGCATCCTGAAACCCAATTGGAAGTGACTCGGAAATCTGGGCGCTTTGGCCCTTATTTTGAAACGGGCGAGGGAACTGATGTAAAGCGAGCCTCAATACCGAAAGATATTCCGGCAGAAGATATTGGGTTAGAATGGGCTGTGAAGCTGCTGTCATTGCCCCGCACCATCGGGATACACCCCGAAAGCGGTGAACCAGTGATGGCAAGCATTGGTCGTTATGGGCCTTATCTTGCGCATAATGGTAAATATGCCCGGTTGCAGTCTACGACCGAGGTGTTCGAAACAGGAATGAACAGCGCGGTTGTGAAGTTGGCCGAAGCTTTGGCTAACCCAGGCCGTGGGCGTGGTGCCGCACGCGCACCGTTGAAAGAATTAGGCAAGCATCCGCGCACTGAAGCTGAAATCAAGCTCATGGAGGGCCGCTTTGGTCCTTATGTGACCGATGGCACCACCAATGCGACATTGCCCAAGTCGATTTCGCCTGATGCGCTTACACTTGAAGAAGCCGCGCAGCTAATCGATGCACGTGTAGCTATGCCGCCAAAGGGCAAGGTCAAGAAAAAGGCTGCGCCGAAAAAGAAAGCTGCGCCAAAGAAAGCAGCGGCAAAACCAAAGGCTGGGGCTAAGACAAAGAAAGCGGAATAACTAGACCTAACTCAGACACACGGGACGTCCTTTGGGACTTGGGTTTGAGCTTTGGGAAGTAAGATGCTGAAGCTCGTTCAGCGTGACTATTGGCACGTCAGGGCTTCTGTCACTCCACCCACTCAAGCCCAATATCGCGATATAGGCTGCGGTCTTCGTCCCATTTGGCATGCACTTTTACATGCAAATAAAGATGAACTTTAACACCCATTAGCTTTGCCAGTTCAAGGCGTGCCGCTTCGCCAATCGCTTTAATCCGCGTGCCACCTTTGCCCAATACAATCGCACGCTGCGTTGGCCGAGCGACGAGTATCTGCTGGTGAATTTCCAGCGACCCGTCCTCACGTTCGCTATACTTCTCAGTCTCAACCGCGCTGGCATATGGCAGTTCTTCGTGCAGTTGCAGATAGAGCTGTTCCCGCGTGATTTCGGAGGCGATCAACCGGTCTGTGGCATCGGACACTTGATCCTCAGGGAAATGCCATTCTCCCTCAGGCATATTGTCGGCAAGCGCGGTTTTGAATTCTTCAAGGCCATCACCCGTTGCCGCGCTGATATAATAGATCTGCTCAAACGCGCATTTGTCGGTCAATTTCGTCGTGAGCGCGAGCAGCTTATCCTTGGCTGCTATATCAACCTTGTTCAAAACAAGCCATTTGCGTTCAGGCCGGTCTTTTAGGCCATCGAGGATTTTTTCGACCTTTGGTCCAGCGCCAGCCCGGCCATCGACGATCAAAGCGATCATATCGGCGTCGCCCGCACCATCCCATGCCGCCGCGACCATGGCGCGATCAAACCTACGCTGTGCCGCAAAAATTCCCGGTGTATCGACTAAAATGATCTGCGTTTCGCCAGCCAGCGCCACGCCCAACATGCGCGTACGGGTAGTTTGTGCCTTTGGACTGACGATAGCTACCTTTTGCCCGACGAGAGCATTGACCAAGGTCGACTTTCCGGCATTTGGCGCGCCGATAATGGCAACATGTCCGCATTTCTTGGTCATGCGTTGGTTTCCAAAAAGGCAAGTGCTGCAGCGGTTTCGGCGGCCTGTTTGCTGTTCGCGCTCGCAGTGACGGGGGTAAAACCCTTCACGGTAACGGTGATTTCAAATATCATAGCGTGTGGAGGGCCTTCTTTTTTTGTGACAACATATTCTGGAACCTTGCGTCCATGGGCGGCGCACCATTCCTGTAATTCGGATTTAGGGTGCTTGGGAGCGCCATTTGCGGTTTCAAGAAGTGGCGCCCAGAGCTGTTCTATAAGCTTGCGCGCAGCATTTAGGCCATGGTCAATATATAGCGCACCAATAATTGCCTCCATGACGTCACCCAACACATTGTCGCTTTGTTGCGCACCATCGTCACGGGCCTGCTTTCCAAGCCGCAAATAGGCCGCAAGGCCAATTTTTCGAGCAATTTCGGCACATGTCGCGCCGGATACAAGGGCGTTTAAACGATGCGACAAGCGTCCTTCTGCTTCGTCGCTGAAGCGGTGATACAGCATGTCGGCTATGACGAGGCCCAATATTCTATCGCCCAAAAATTCGAGGCGCTGATAATCTGGTTGCCCAGTGCTTCCATGGGTTAATGCGCGGCTATACAGAGCCCAATCCGATGGCTGCTCAGGAAGCAGTTCCGCCAGCCAGATCTCCTGATCACTGCCAATCAAAATCCACGTCCAATGCGTTCGGGGCGCATTGCAGTGAACCAAGTCCACGGCAGCAACCAATGCGACGACCCATCGGTCGAAAATACAGATACAAGCGCACGGCCGACTAAGTTTTTCTGCGGTACAATGCCGATGGCGCCGGGCTTGTCTATGGGCGTCCACCGACTGTCTGCACTGCGGTCACGATTGTCACCCATCAGGAATAGATCATCCTCACCGACAACAAAGGCCTGGGTATTGTCACCTTCAAGGCCGTTTTGCAGGTCCAATATTTCATAGCTTTTGCCCTCGGGCAATGTCTCGCGATATCGCGGATAACGACATTGTGAACCACCGTCGGCGCTGGGTTCTTCCATGTCGGGCCGCCAGCAAGGGAAGGGATTACGGTCAAGCTCAGCTGTGTCCCGCATATTTTGGGTAACAGGGATAACAAGGTCGGCAATGCGCTCTTTTTTTACCGCTACTCCATTTATTTCCAATATGCCGCCCCGCATTTGAATGACGTCACCAGGAAGGCCAATGACGCGCTTGATGTAATCGGTTCCATTTGTCATTGGCGCCTTGAAAACAACAACGTCGCCACGCGATGGTTGGCTGGCAAAAATACGGCCTGGAATGATTGGTAACGATAGCGGCAGGCTATATTTTGAATAGCCATAAGGCCATTTTGCTACCAGCAGATAATCCC
>CANIRZ010000016.1 GCA_947470185.1 Sphingomonadales bacterium
CGCGTTGCTGTGGGCCCGAGGGTGTCACGCACTCAAGCCCCGCCGCCGAGCCAGCCGCGTGAAAAATATCCCACAAGGCCGCCGATTTCGCCTCGACCTGCCTGATATCGATGTCAGCCCATAGTTTCAGACCGCTTTCCAACGCGACAAGGCTCAGCACGCATGGCGTGCCGGTCAACCACCGTCTCATCCCCGGTGCCGCTTCATAACCATCGGCGAATTCGAATGGCGCGGCATGGCCCATCCAGCCCGACAACGGATTGTGCAAACTCTCTTGCCAGCGCTTCGCAACATAGAGAAACGCAGGCGCGCCGGGGCCACCGTTGAGATATTTATAGCCGCAGCCCACCGCCAGATCCGCGCCGGCTGCATTCAACCCAACAGCGACCGCGCCCGCACTATGGCTCAAATCCCAACACACCAAAGCGCCAGCGTCATGCGCTGCCTTCGTCCACGCGGCCATGTCGAAACGTTCGGCGGTCTTATAATGCACATGCGTCAGCATCAGCAACGCCGTGTCATCGCCCAACGCTTCTGCCAGCGCGCCGCGCTCTACTACGCGCAACTCTGCTCCCGCAACCGCAGCAACTGCACCTTCGGCAATGTGCAGGTCCGTCGGGAAATTGCCAGCCTCACTCACCACGACATTGCGTTTCGGGTCCAGCCGGAGCGCAGCAACGATCAGCTTGTATAAATTCACTGACGTGGAATCCGCAGAGATCACTTCATCCGGGGCCGCGCCAATCAGCGGCGCGATCATCGCGCCCACGCGCTGTGGCGTATCAATCCAACCCTCGTTCCAGCCACGGATCAACCGCTCACCCCATGCTTGGGTGATGGCCTCTGCGCCTGCCTGCACCGTTGCTAAAGGCAATTGCCCGAGCGAATTGCCGTCGAGGTAAATTACCCCTGCCGGGCACATAAACTGTGCACGATATGAAGCCAGAGGATCCGCCGCATCCAGTGCCTCTGCCTGCTCCAAAGTCATAACTTAAATACCCTCAATATCTCCGCACGCTGCTTGCCCCAACTCACACTGTCGGGTGCAATGAGCTCGACATGGCCTTCGCCCGGCGTCGTCACCATCTTTGCGCCATAAGCCCTGCCAAAGGCGGGCGGCGCGATGCGATCGCGATCGTTGTTAAACTGAATCTCCCGCCCGCGCGTCTTGGGCATCTCCGGCGGAGAGACGCGGGCAAAGGCATCGCCCGCCATCTTGGCTGCTGCATCTGCGCCACATGGATGGTCAGGCAGCTTCGTTTGCGCGCGCAAATCGGGTAAGCCACCTTGCGAGATTGCAACGTCCACCAGCAACGGCGCGCGCCCACGCAACGCATCGCCCTTGGCCAAAGCCGACCGCCGCGCCAGCCACAGCGACAAATGCCCGCCAGCCGAATGCCCGATCGTTACAACCGGCGTATCGGTGCGAAAGCCAAACTCCCCGCGCTTTGTAGCAAACAAATCCGCCGCTGCGCCAACATCCTGATAGGTCGTCGGATAGCCGCCGCCGCGGTCCACGCCACGATATTCGATATTCCAAACGCCCACGCCATGCGCGCGCAGGTCATCGGCAATCCAGTTCATGATATCGCGCTCTGCAATCGCGGTCTGCCAGCATCCGCCATGGATCATCACAACTGCCGGATGCGGCCCACGTCCGAATTTCGACGGCGAAGGCTGCCACACATCGACCACTTGTAAGGAATCCTCGCCATAGCGGATCGTTGCAGCTGGCGTAGGTTTTGCCCGCGACAACAGGTCCTTCCACACCATGATTGGTTTCGTCGCCAATGGCGCTATCGCCGCATTCTCCATCGCTGGTGCACAACCAGCTGCGCTGGTTAAGAGCAAAAGCAAAAAACCCAATCGCGCGACAGCCAAATACTTACTCCTCGCCCATCCGCAACGCCGCAATAAACGCTTCCTGCGGAATG
Source organism: Sphingomonadales bacterium (assembly GCA_947470185.1). Taxonomy (GTDB): domain Bacteria; phylum Pseudomonadota; class Alphaproteobacteria; order Sphingomonadales; family Sphingomonadaceae; genus Sphingorhabdus_B. The sequence goes on from CANIRZ010000016.1 coordinate 1,935, forward strand.
CTCACATTGCCATATTCGCGCATCCGCGCCTTGCCCTTTTTCTGCTTTTCCAGCAGCTTTTTCTTACGGCTAATGTCGCCGCCATAGCATTTGGCGGTCACGTCCTTGCGCATCGCGGCGATAGTTTCGCGGGCGATGACTTTGCCGCCGATCGCGGCCTGAATGGGGATTTTGAACAGATGGCGCGGGATCAGGTCTTTCAGGCGTTCGCACATGCCGCGGCCGCGCGATTCTGCGGTGCCGCGGTGGACGATCATGCTGAGCGCATCGACCGCGTCGCCATTGACCATGATGCTCATCTTCACAAGGTCGCCTTCGCGGTGGCCGATCTGGTGATAATCGAACGAGGCATAGCCACGGCTAATGCTCTTGAGGCGGTCGTAAAAGTCGAACACAACTTCATTCAACGGCAATTCATAGACGATCTGCGCTCGGCCACCGACATAGGTCAGTTGCTTTTGAATGCCGCGCCGGTCTTGGCATAGTTTCAAGATGGAGCCGAGATATTCATCAGGGCAGTAAATCGTCGCCTCGATCCATGGCTCCTGAATTTCGTCGATGCGGTTGACGTCGGGCATGTCGGCTGGGTTGTGCAGCTCCATACTGCGCGCATCCTCGGTCTTGCTGCGGCTGAGCTCAAGCTTATAGACCACCGACGGCGCCGTGGTGATAAGGTCAAGGTCGAACTCGCGCGTCAGGCGCTCCTGAATGATCTCCAAGTGGAGCAGCCCAAGAAAGCCACAGCGAAAGCCAAAGCCCAAGGCGGCGCTGCTTTCGGTTTCGAAGCTGAACGATGCGTCGTTAAGGCGCAGTTTGCTGATGCTTTCGCGCAGTTTCTCAAAGTCGGCGGCGTCGGTCGGGAACAGGCCGCAGAACACGACGGGCTGCACTTCTTTAAAGCCGGGGAGCGGTTCGGCGGCAGGGCGCTTGGCATCGGTGATGGTGTCGCCGACGCGGGTTTGGGCGACTTCCTTGATCTGCGCGGTGATGATGCCGACTTCGCCCGCGGCGATTTCGGAAAGGATCTCCAACTTTGGCCGCATGCAGCCGACGCGGTCAACTAGATGCTTTGTGCCCGCGGCCATGAACTGAATTTCCTGACCCTTTTTGATTGAGCCGTCGATCACGCGGATCAGGATGACGACGCCCAGATACGGGTCATACCATGAATCGACGAGCATCGCCTTCAACGGTGCGTTGCGGTCGCCCTTTGGCGGGGGAATGCGGGTAACGACGGCCTCAAGCACTTCGGCAATGCCGATGCCCGATTTCGCGCTGGTCAGGACGGCGTTGTCGGCAGGCAAGCCGATGATTTCCTCAATCTCAGCCTTGACCTTGTCGACTTCGGCGGCGGGAAGGTCGATCTTGTTGATGACGGGCACGATTTCATGGTCATGCTCGATCGATTGGTAGACGTTGGCGAGCGTTTGCGCCTCAACACCCTGCGCCGCGTCGACGACAAGCAACGCGCCTTCGCATGCGGCGAGGCTGCGCGACACTTCATAAGCAAAGTCGACATGGCCGGGCGTGTCCATCAGGTTGAGCTGGTAAGTGAGGCCGTCGTTCGCGGTGTAATCCAGCCGCACCGTCTGCGCCTTGATCGTGATGCCGCGCTCTTTCTCAATGTCCATATTATCAAGGACTTGGCTCGTCATTTCGCGCGCAGTGAGCCCGCCGGTTTGTTGGATCAACCGGTCGGCCAGCGTGGACTTCCCATGGTCAATGTGCGCGATAATGGAAAAATTACGGATGAGAGCAAGTTCAGTCATACCGCGCCCCTAGCAGGGCCGCCCCGCCCCATCAAGCATGGCGGAAAGGCGGTAGGGGGTTATGTGAATTGAGGTGCGCGCGGGTGGGGTTTGTAAGAAAAAGCCGGCTAAACGTTGCGCGACATCAATTTAAGTGAGGCCGTTCGTCGCGGATTTACGCGATAGGCCGCATGGGACGGGCCTTGACCCCCGCCCCCGCGCCGCCTATACGCAACCCCAACACCCCACCCATCGGGAACAGCCTTGTCGTCGCGCAATGGGGCTAACGCATTGATGGATATGGGTTTCACATACGCGAAACGGCTGCACGGCAGGGCCCGAATCTTCGGGCATTGCTATGCGGCCTTTTCTTGTCTGGTGGACAATCTTCCTGCGCTTGGCATTTCTAACTGAGGCAAAGCACCTTATGGCATCCCGTCCCGCTCCTGCGACATTGTCGCGTCAAAAGCGTATCCGCAAAATCTTCGGTAACATCCACGAAGTTATCGACATGCCCAACCTCATTGAGGTCCAGCGTGAGAGCTATGAACAGTTCCTGCGTTCCGACCCGTCGATTGGCTATGTATCCGGCCTTGAAAAGACGCTGCGCAGCGTCTTTCCGGTTAAGGATTTTGCCGGCACATCGGAACTCGACTTCGTGCATTACGAATTGGAAGATCCCAAATTTGACGTTGAAGAATGCCGTCAGCGCGGAATTACTTATGCGGCGCAGATGAAGGTTACCCTTCGCCTGATCGTGTTTGAGGTTGACCCCGACACCGAAGCGCGTTCGGTTCTCGATATCAAGGAGCAGGACGTCTACATGGGCGACATGCCGCTCATGACGCATAACGGCACCTTCTTCATCAACGGTACAGAGCGCGTTATCGTATCGCAGATGCACCGTTCGCCGGGCGTATTGTTCGACCATGACCGCGGCAAAACGCACAGCAGCGGCAAATATCTGTTTGCAGCTCGCGTCATTCCGTATCGCGGTTCGTGGCTCGACTTTGAATTCGACGCCAAGGACATCGTCAACGTCCGTATCGACCGTAAGCGCAAATTGCCGGTCACGACCTTGCTTTACTCGCTTGGCCTGAACGACGAAGAAATCCTAGGTCACTTCTATGACCGCGTGACATTTGCGCGTGGCAAGGGTGGATGGAAAATTCCATTCAATTCCGAGCAATGGCGCGCTTCGAAGCCGATGTTTGACATTGTCGATGCCAAGACCGGCGAAGTTGTGTTCCCAGCCGGTACTAAGATCACCCCGCGCGCTGCCAACAAGGCAGTTAAGGATGGCTTGACCGACTTGCTGATCCCGACCGAGGAAATCTTCGGCCGTTATTCGGCATTCGACCTTATCGATGAAAAGACTGGCCGCATTTATGTGGAAGCTGGCGATGAAATCACCGCCGAAAACCTCGAAGCGTTGGACAAGGCGGGCATCGACAGCCTTGAACTGCTCGACATCGACCATGTCATCACGGGCGCATGGATGCGCAATACGTTGAAGGCAGACAAAGCCGAGAACCGCGACATGGGCCTTGATGCGATCTACCGCGTCATGCGTCCTGGCGAACCGCCAACGCGCGAAACCGCAGAAGCGCTGTTCGCTGGTCTGTTCTTTGATGCAGACCGCTATGACCTGAGCGCGGTTGGCCGCGTTAAGTTGAACATGCGTTTGAACCTCGACGTTGAAGACACGCTCACCACGCTGCGCACGGAAGATATCCTCGCCGTGGTCAAGGAACTGGTGAACCTGAAGGACGGCAAAGGCGAAATCGACGATATCGATAACCTCGGCAACCGTCGTGTGCGTTCGGTCGGCGAATTGCTGGAAAACCAGTATCGCGTAGGCTTGCTGCGTATGGAGCGCGCTGTGAAGGAGCGCATGAGCTCGGTCGACGTATCGACCGTGATGCCAAACGACCTGATTAACGCAAAGCCAGCGGTTGCTGCTGTGCGCGAATTCTTTGGTTCGTCGCAATTGTCGCAGTTTATGGATCAGACCAACCCGCTTTCGGAAGTCACCCATAAGCGCCGCGTTTCGGCACTTGGACCAGGTGGTCTGACCCGTGAGCGTGCAGGCTTTGAAGTCCGCGACGTTCACCCGACCCATTATGGCCGTATCTGCCCGATTGAAACGCCGGAAGGCCCGAACATTGGTCTGATCAACTCGCTGGCATCATTCAGCCGCGTGAACAAATATGGCTTTATCGAAACGCCATATCGCAAGGTCGTAGACAATAAAGTCACCGACGACGTGGTGTATCTCTCCGCAATGGAAGAGCAAAAGAACACCATCGCGCAGGCAAACGCCGAATTGAACGCTGATGGTAGCTTTGTCGAAGATCTAATTTCGTCGCGTGAAGCAGGTGAATTCCTGATGGCACCGCGTGACCAGATTACTTTGATGGACGTCTCGCCAAAGCAGCTTGTTTCGGTTGCAGCATCGCTCATCCCGTTCCTGGAAAACGATGACGCCAACCGCGCATTGATGGGTTCCAACATGCAACGTCAGGCTGTGCCTCTGCTGCGTGCAGAAGCACCATTTGTCGGAACTGGCATGGAAGAAACCGTGGCACGTGACTCCGGCGCGGCCATTGGCGCACGCCGCACAGGTATTGTCGACCAAGTCGATGCAACCCGTATTGTTGTGCGCGTAACTGGCGATGTTGAACCCGGCAAATCGGGCGTAGACATTTACACGTTGCAGAAATTCCAGCGCTCCAACCAGAATACATGCATCAACCAGAAGCCTTTGGTGAAGGTCGGTGACGTAATCGAAGCTGGTGACATTATTGCTGATGGTCCTTCGACTGAACTGGGTGAACTCGCATTGGGCAAGAACAGCCTCGTCGCGTTTATGCCTTGGAACGGATATAACTACGAAGACTCGATCCTGATCTCCGAGCGTATCGTGAAAGACGATGTGTTCACATCGGTCCATATCGAAGAATTCGAAGTCATGGCCCGCGACACGAAGCTTGGACCAGAAGACATCACCCGCGATATTCCAAATGTGGGTGAAGACGCTCTTCGCAGCCTTGATGAAGCCGGCATTGTCTACATCGGCGCTGAAGTGCACCCAGGTGACATTTTGGTCGGCAAGATCACGCCAAAGGGCGAAAGCCCGATGACACCGGAAGAAAAGCTGCTGCGCGCCATCTTTGGTGAAAAGGCAAGCGATGTGCGTGACACGTCGCTGCGTCTCTCGCCAGGCGTTGCGGGTACTGTGGTTCAAGTCCGCGTCTTTAACCGTCATGGTATCGATAAAGACGAACGTGCGATGGCCATCGAACGTGAAGAAATTGAGCGCCTTGCGAAGGACCGCGAGGACGAACGTTCGATTTTGAACCGTGCGACTTACAACCGCTTGAAAGACATGCTCATTGGTCAGACTGCAGCAGCAGCGCCAAAGGGCATCAAAAAGGGCGACGTCATCACTGAGGATAATCTCAGCGAAGTCGAACGTTACGAATGGTGGAAAATCGCCGTTGCCGACGACAAGGTCCAAGGCGACCTTGAAGCCGTCAAGGTTCAGTATGATGAAGCCGTCAAACTGATCGTCGAGAAGTTCGAAGATCGTCGTGAGAAGCTGGAGCGTGGCGATGAGCTTGCACCAGGCGTGCTCAAGATGGTCAAGGTTTTCGTCGCAGTGAAGCGTAAGCTACAGCCAGGCGACAAAATGGCCGGACGTCACGGGAACAAGGGTGTTATTTCGCGGATACTTCCGCAAGAAGACATGCCGTTCTTGGCCGATGGCACCCCTGTCGACATCGTGCTCAACCCATTGGGTGTGCCGTCACGTATGAATGTGGGGCAGATTTTCGAAACCCATCTTGGTTGGGCTGCGCGTAGTTTGGGTATGCAAATTGGTGATGCTCTTGAAGAGTGGCGCCATGCAAACCCGAACCCCCAAGCAGCTGCGCCTCCAGCAGTCGTGCGTGAACGTTTGGCGAAGGCCTATGGCGACAATTACGCAGACGAGATCAATGGTCGCAGCGATGCCGACATCATTGAGCTTGCTGGTAACGTCAGAACAGGTGTTCCCATGGGTACACCCGTGTTCGACGGTGCGCGTGAAGCCGACGTGACGAAGATGCTCCAGCTTGCAGGGCTCGATGGCTCAGGCCAATCAGACCTGTTCGACGGACGCACCGGCGACATGTTCGACCGCAAGGTTACCGTGGGCATCATTTACATGCTTAAGCTGCATCACCTTGTTGATGACAAGATCCACGCCCGTTCGATCGGACCGTACAGCCTTGTTACGCAACAACCACTTGGTGGTAAGGCGCAATTCGGCGGTCAGCGTTTCGGGGAAATGGAATGCTGGGCACTTCAAGCCTATGGCGCTGCTTACACCTTGCAGGAAATGCTGACGGTCAAATCCGATGACGTCATCGGTCGTACCAAAGTTTACGAAGCGATCGTCAAAGGTGACGACAGCTTCGAAGCCGGTATCCCCGAGAGCTTCAACGTTCTGGTTAAGGAAATGCGCTCGCTCGGCCTCAATGTTGAGCTGAAAGCGCATGATTTGATCGAGGGTGACGAAGGCTTTGCCGAGGCAGCAGAATAAAGCAGAGATGGGCGGATTTCGGTCCGCCCCCTGTCCCTGCCTTTAGGTTTTCATGGGCCCATGCCCACTGAGGAAATGAATATGAACGAACTATCGAAATTCAACAATCCCATCGCCAAGGTCGAAACCTTTGACCAGATCCAGATCGGGATTGCATCGCCGGAGAAAATCCGCAGCTGGTCTTTTGGCGAAATCAAAAAGCCGGAAACCATCAACTATCGCACGTTCAAGCCAGAGCGTGACGGTCTTTTCTGCGCGCGCATCTTTGGTCCGGTAAAGGATTACGAGTGCCTTTGCGGCAAGTATAAGCGCATGAAGTATAAGGGCGTCGTCTGCGAAAAGTGCGGCGTTGAAGTAACCGTCACCAAGGTACGCCGTGAGCGCATGGGCCATATCGAGCTTGCTGCGCCTGTTGCCCATATCTGGTTCCTGAAGTCGCTGCCTTCGCGCATCGGCCTGTTGCTCGACATGCAGTTGAAGCAGCTTGAGCGCGTGCTGTACTTTGAAAATTACATCGTAACTGAGCCTGGTCTGACCGCGCTTGAGAAGTTCCAGTTGCTGAGCGAAGACGAATTGCTCGACGCGCAGGACGAATATGGCGAAGATGCCTTCACCGCCAGCATTGGTGCCGAAGCCGTCAAGACCATGTTGATGGACCTTGATCTTGAGCAAGAGCGTACCGACCTGCTCGACGAGTTGGCCGTTACCAAGTCGGAACTCAAGCCAAAGAAGATCATCAAGCGTTTAAAGGTCGTCGAAAGCTTCATCGATTCCGGCAACAAGCCAGAGTGGATGATCTTGGACGTCATTCCCGTCATTCCGCCAGAATTGCGTCCGCTGGTGCCGTTGGATGGTGGCCGTTTTGCAACGTCCGATCTCAACGATCTCTATCGCCGCGTTATCAACCGTAACAACCGTTTGAAGCGCCTGATTGAGCTGCGCGCTCCAGATATCATTGTCCGCAACGAAAAACGTATGCTGCAGGAAGCTGTTGACGCGTTGTTCGACAATGGCCGTCGGGGTCGTACGATCACGGGCGCTAACAAGCGTCCGCTGAAGTCGCTATCCGACATGCTCAAGGGCAAGCAAGGCCGCTTCCGCCAGAACCTTTTGGGTAAGCGCGTCGATTATTCGGGTCGTTCGGTCATCGTGACCGGTCCAGAATTGAAATTGCATCAGTGCGGCCTGCCGAAGAAAATGGCGCTCGAGCTGTTCAAGCCATTCATCTACTCGCGTTTGGATGCAAAGGGTCTTTCGATGACCCTGAAGCAAGCCAAGAAGTGGGTCGAAAAGGAACGCAAGGAAGTTTGGGACATCCTCGACGAGGTTATCCGCGAGCATCCCGTGTTGCTGAACCGCGCACCTACGCTGCACCGTTTGGGCATTCAGGCGTTCGAACCTGTCCTGATTGAAGGCAAGGCGATCCAGCTTCACCCATTGGTCTGCTCGGCATTTAACGCCGACTTCGATGGTGACCAGATGGCCGTCCACGTTCCATTGAGCCTTGAGGCTCAGCTTGAAGCACGCGTATTGATGATGTCGACCAACAACATCCTGTCGCCAGCCAATGGTAAGCCAATCATCGTTCCTTCGCAGGATATGGTCTTGGGTCTGTATTATCTCTCGATGGATCGCCGCGGCGAACCAGGCGAAGGCATGATGCTGTCCGATATGGCCGAAGTGCATCAGGCAATTGAAGTGGGTGCGGTAACGCTTCACTCCAAGATCATCGCCCGCGTGCCACAGACGGGTGAAGATGGCGTTGAGCGCATGGTGCGCTTCGACACCACACCTGGCCGTATGTTGCTTGCAGAAACGCTGCCAAAGAGCCACCGCGTGCCATTCGAAACCGTCAACCGCCTTCTCACCAAGAAGGAAATTGGCGACGTTATCGATCAGGTCTACCGTCACACGGGTCAGAAAGACACGGTTCTCTTCGCAGACGCTATCATGTCGCTTGGCTTCAAATATGCGTTCAAGGCCGGTATTTCGTTCGGCAAGGACGACATGATCATTCCGGAAGAAAAAACCGAAATGGTTGCCGAAACCAAGGCTATTGTTGCCGATTTTGAGCAACAATATCAGGACGGCCTGATAACGCAGCAGGAAAAGTACAACAAGGTGATCGACGCCTGGTCCACATGCGGTGACAAGGTCGCCAACGCCATGATGGACAAGCTGAAGGCTTCGCCAATGGACGAACATGGCCGCGAATTGCCGGTCAACTCGGTCTATATGATGAGCCACTCCGGTGCGCGTGGTTCGCCAGCGCAGATGAAGCAGCTTGCCGGTATGCGTGGGTTAATGGCCAAGCCTTCGGGCGAGATCATCGAAACACCGATCATTTCGAACTTTAAGGAAGGTCTGACCGTTCTCGAGTATTTCAACTCGACCCACGGTGCCCGTAAGGGTCTGGCCGATACCGCACTGAAGACAGCAAACTCAGGTTATCTGACGCGCCGTCTGGTGGACGTATCGCAGGATTGCACCATCGTTGAAGTCGATTGCGGCACAGAGCGTGCCTTGGAAATGCGTTCAATCGTTCAGGGTGGTTCAACAATCGCCTCGCTTGGTGAACGTGTTCTTGGTCGTACCACAGCAGAAAACATCATGGGCCTTGATGGTAAGGTATTGATCCCATCAGGAACTTTGCTCGACGAGCCGATGGTTGTTGCCATGGAAGAAACAGGTATTCAGGCGCTGAAGATCCGCTCGCCATTGGTATGCGAATCCAAGGTCGGCGTTTGCGGCACCTGCTATGGCCGCGATCTTGCACGCGGTACGCCAGTAAACATCGGTGAAGCTGTCGGCGTTATCGCTGCCCAGTCCATTGGTGAGCCCGGCACGCAGCTGACCATGCGTACCTTCCACATTGGTGGTGCGGCGCAGTTGAACGAGCAATCGAACCTCGATGCAACCGCATCAGGTAAGGTTATGTATCGCGATCTGCCAAGCATCGTCGACAAGCGTAAGAAGCGTTTGGCGATGGCACGTAACGGTGAACTGATCATCGTCGACAAGGACGGCCGTGAAATGGAAATCCACCGTTTGCCATATGGCGCGACGCTGGCATTCCCGGATGGCGCCGAAGTCAGCGTGGGTGATCGTTTGGCCGAATGGGATCCATTCACCATGCCGATCATCACCGAAAAGTCGGGTATTGTGAAATATCAGGACCTGATTGACGGTAAGACACTGACGGAACAGACCGACGAAGCAACGGGTATCGCCCAGCGCGTCGTTATCGAAGATCGTGCAGGCAGCCGCACCAAGAAGGAAGACCTTCGTCCCCGCATTACATTGCTGGATGACGATAGCGGCGAATCTGCCCGTTATCTTTTGGGCGTTGGAACGATGTTGTCGGTCGAAGACGGTGCAACGGTTCAGGCAGGCGACGTTCTCGCACGTGTGACCCGTGAATCGGCCAAGACCCGAGACATCACCGGCGGTCTACCGCGCGTCGCTGAATTGTTCGAAGCACGTATTCCAAAGGACAATGCAATCATTGCCAAGATTTCGGGCCGCGTTGAATTCGTCCGTGATTATAAGGCGAAGCGCAAAATCGCGATTGTACCGGAAGAAGGCGATCGGATTGAGTATCTAATTCAGAAGTCCAAGGTACTCGACGTTCAGGAAGGCGATTTCGTTCGTAAGGGCGACAATCTTATTGCTGGTTCACCGAACCCACATGATATTCTTGAAGTTATGGGCATTGAAGCGCTGGCTGAATATCTCGTTGCGGAAATTCAGGAAGTGTATCGTCTGCAGGGCGTGAAGATCAACGACAAGCACATCGAAACGATCGTTCGTCAGATGCTGCAAAAGGTTGAGATCACCTTCGGTGGCGACACAACCCTGCTTCCAGGTGAACAGGTTGACCGCGAAGAAATGGACGCCATCAATGCGAAGCTGGGCAAAGGCCAGGCGCATGCGACGGGCAATCCTGTTCTGCTCGGTATCACCAAGGCATCGTTGCAGACGCGTTCGTTCATCTCGGCGGCATCCTTCCAAGAAACCACACGCGTCCTCACGCAGGCCGCTGTGGAAGGTAAGAAGGACATTCTGACCGGGTTGAAGGAAAACGTCATTGTGGGTCGTCTGATCCCTGCGGGAACTGGCTCTGCCATGAACCGCATGCGAATTGCAGCAACCAGCCGCGACGTTGCTCTTCGTGCCAGCTACAAGAAGCTGCAGGAAAGCCTGATTGCGCCAGAGACAGCGGTTGAAGAGCATGCTGCCGAACTGGCACAGGGTCCTGAAGCCGCCATTGGTGACGATGTGTTGGCAAAGGTCATCGCAGATGACCTGACCACTGAAGATGCAGCAATCGATGACGTGATCGAAAGCGGCGAAGAAGAATAATCGCCGTTTCACTAAAGTTAAAGCAAAGCCCGCTGGAAGAGATTCCGGCGGGCTTTTGCTGTATTAGGTGCATAAATCACTAGCCGAATCTTCCTGCGCTGAATATACAGCATCAAAAGCTAATTGAGGACGGGTCAGATGTTTGAGGCAGTACGGGCTTGGGTGAAGCGGCATCGCGTTTGGTCGGCCATCATCGCGCTGATTTTGCTGCTCGTTCTGTACCGCGCATTGCGCCCTACCCCGCATGACTATGAATATGTCAGCGAGACTGTCACGCGCGGCGAAGTGCTGCGCAAGGTGTCCGCCAGCGGCAAGGTCCGCGCGCTAAATACGATCAAGGTCGGTACCGAAGTCTCGGGTCAGGTCACCAAGGTATACGTCGATTTCAATTCGCCCGTGAAAGCAGGGCAAATCCTTGCCGAGATTGACTCGACACGCGTCCGCGCACGTGTGCAGCAGTCGGAAGCACAAGTTGCGCTTGCCCGTGCCGGCTTGCAGCAAACGGTGGCCAATGTCGCGCGATCACAGTCCGAACTTGAAATTCAGCAGCGTGATTTTGCGCGGCAAAAGGCCTTGGCGGATCGCGGCTTTGTTTCAAAGGCTGGCCTCGATCTGGCGCAGAGCAAACTCAATAGCGCGCGCAACGCGCTTCAGGTGGCACTGGCGCAAACGCAAAGCGGCAATGCCCAAATCCGGCAGGGTACAGCAGAGCTTTCATCCGCACAGCTTGATCTGAACCGCACCGTTATCATCGCCCCCGCAAGCGGCGTCATCATCAACAAGCTGGTTGAACCGGGCACTACGGTTGCGGCCAGTTTCCAGACGCCCAATCTGTTTGAGATCGCCGCAGACACAACCAAGATGCAGGTCGAAGCATCCGTCGACGAGGCCGACATTGGCCAGATTGTCGAAGGGCAAAATGTGACCTTCACGGTCGACAGCTACCCCGATGATGTATTTCGCGCCAAAGTGCGGCAGGTGCGCAAAGCGCCCGTCGAAACGCAGAATGTCGTGAGCTATCTGGTCATTATCGACGTCAATAACGCCGATGGAAAATTGCTACCCGGAATGACCGCAAATGTAGAAATCATCACCGGCGCCAAGGCAAATGTGCTGCGCGTACCAACCAACGCGCTTCGCTTCCGCCCCAAATTGGCAGACCGGGGCGCATCTAAAAAGGACAAGCCGGCTGCACCCGGTAAAAAGGAAACCCCGGCGCCAATGCTCTATCTGGCAGGATCTGACCCGTATCGACCCACACAGAAACAGGTTCAGCTTGGCCTGCAAGGTGACGACTATACCGAAGTGACTTCAGGCATCAAAGCAGGGGACAAAATACTCGTCCGGACAAAATCTCTGAAACCGAAGACCCAAACCGAAGATAATGCGGACGAAAATGACAGCGCCGCTTCTTGAAACGCATGATCTGGTAAAGGATTATGTGATCGGCGGCGAGGTGCTGCACGCCGTCAACAGTGTTTCCTTGACCATAAAACGTGGTGAGTTTGTTGCCATCATGGGCGCCAGCGGGTCGGGCAAATCAACTTTCATGAATATGATCGGCTGCCTCGATGTGCCGACATCCGGCACATTGTTGCTCGACGGCATCGACACCAAAACGCTTGATAGCGATGCGCTTGCAGAAATCCGCAACCGCAAAATCGGCTTTGTGTTTCAGCAGTTCAACCTACTCGCCCGCACCAGCGCGCTGGATAATGTTGCGGTGCCGCTGATTTATGCTGGCCTTGGCTACAGCGAGCGTCGCGAGCGCGCACAAGCAAAGCTAGAGGCGATGGGGCTTGGTAACCGCCTTCAGAACACACCAGCCAAGCTCTCGGGTGGACAGCAACAGCGAGTCGCCATCGCTCGCGCCTTGGTTACCAATCCGCTCATGCTGCTGGCCGACGAACCGACGGGCGCGCTTGATACGCAGACATCGCTGGATATCATGGGTATTTTTCAGAAGCTGAACGACGAAGGCATCACCCTCATCGTTGTCACGCACGAGCCCGACATCGCCGAATATGCCGCCCGGCGAATTGTCTTTCGCGACGGACAAGTCATTGAAGATGCCGCTGTCAAATCGCGCCGGCGGGCAGTTGCCGGATGACTAACCTTTTTAACGCAATCGCGGGCTGGGGCGTGAATATCGCGATCGCGATGACCGCGCTCCGTACCAATTTGATGCGCTCGATACTGACCACGCTGGGCGTGATGATCGGAGTTTTCTCGGTGATATTGGCCGTCGCAGTGGGCAATGGCGCGCAGGTCTCAGTGACGCAGCAAATCGCGACGCTGGGGTCCAACATGGCAATCGTCGTGCCGCAACCCGACAGCGGCAGCGGTCCGCCGCGTTCTACGGATCGTGGCAGGCTGACCGAGCGCGATGGGCAAGCTATCTTGCGTCAGGTATCCGGTGTCAGCGCAGTGGCCCCACAGATCCGGAGCAGCGTCCAACTGGTCACACCTGGCCGTAGCGCAACAACCCAAGCGACCGGCGCAACCCCCGAATATGGCATCGTGTCGAACATCACAGCATCTGAAGGGCGCTTCCTGTCCGATAGCGACATCGGAGCTGCGGCACGTGTGGTGGTGATCGGGCAGACAGTGGCAGACAAGCTGTTCGCCGATGCAAATCCCGTCGGTGAAACTGTCCGGATCAACCGCGTGCCATTTAAGGTTATCGGTTTGCTGGAAAGCAAGGGGAGTAATCTGGGCAACGACAATGACGACCAGATTGTCGTTCCGATAACGACGCTGCGTCAGAGGCTGTTGACCACGGCAACGCAAGGGCCCGACGATGTAACATTGCTGTTTGTCGGCTTCATCGACGAGGAATCGCTTCTCTTGGGCCAGCAAGAAATCAAGCGCATGTTGCGCGATCGTTACCGGGTTGCCAAAGGCAGGATTAGCCCGTTCACCGTTCGCACAACCACTGAGATTGCCGAAACGACTGGTCAAGTGACCCAGATATTCCAAGCCGTCTTGGTCGCGATTGCCTCAATCTCATTGTTAGTAGGCGGCATCGGCATTATGAACATCATGCTGGTTAGCGTGACCGAGCGCACGCGCGAAATCGGGCTTCGTATGGCGTTGGGCGCAAAACGGAGCGACATTAGAAACCAGTTCCTGGTCGAAGCTGCCGTTCTCTGCGTGATTGGCGGCGCCATCGGCCTGACATTAGCGCTAGTCGCCGCAGCCATTTTTCAGAAAGTCGCCGACTTTCCGGCACCGGTCGGATTGGACACAGCATTATTGTCGGTCGCGTTTTCAGCAATCATCGGAATATTGTTCGGTGGTTACCCGGCTATTCGGGCATCCCGCCTATCTCCGATAGAAGCCTTACGCAGCGAATAGTCAGAATTTCCCCTACAATGACAGTTGAAGCAGCGGGTCGAGGCTGCGTTGACGGTTCACGATCTGTGGCAAAGCCGAAACAGGTACCGTTTCCGCCCGCAGCGCCCACCATTTAAAGGGTGGATAGCCTCAGTAGGAGCGATCTCTCTCATCCGCGATCTGTTCACTGATGTCGGCAGCCTTTTTGCAGGCGTCCTTGTCGCCATCTGCGCAGCGCTCGCGGGCCTTCTCACGCCGCCGGGCAAGCTCGCCGATATTTTCTTCACGGTGACGCATCTGGCGACCGCGCTTTTCATCGGACTCGGACTGGCTCGTAGTCAGTACATCGGCCGTTTTTGAAACAATCTTTACAGGTGCCGTGACAACATTCTTGACCAACGATGTCACACACCCTTGCAGCAGAAATGTTGACATGACGGCCAAAACCAAACGCATATTACGTACCAAGATACATCCTCCCTATGTCCATCTATTTCAGCAAATTCAGTGCGATCGCGCGGACCTGCTCCGCCATATCTGGACGCTGGAGCGCCAGTGCCAAATTCGCCTCTATATAGCCGACCTTTGATCCACAATCATAACGTTTTCCGTCAAAGGTGACTGCATTAAACGGTTGCTGCCCGATCATTTGCGCCATGGCGTCGGTAAGTTGAATCTCACCTCCGGCGCCTTTTTCCTGTCCTTCAAGGATCTGCATAACCTCTGGCTGCAGAATGTAACGGCCTGACACGATAAGGTTTGACGGCGCGTCTTCGACCCTGGGCTTTTCAACAAGGCCAAGGACTTCCGTCACCGCGCCATTGGTTGCGCCTGGGGCAATGACACCATAGCTCGACACATCTTTATGGGGTACTTCAAGTACGCTGATGATGTTGCCGCCAATGTGTTGATAGGCATCAACCATTTGCTTCATGCAGCCGGGCGACCCGTGCATGAATTCGTCAGGAAGAAAAATGGCGAAAGGCTCATCACCGATGATATCGCGCGCGCACCAAATGGCATGACCGAGGCCTAATGGCTCCTGCTGCCGGACATAAACGCAGTTGCCGGGCGTAAGGCGTGTATTCGCCAAAACCGAGACATCCTTGCCGCGTGACGTCATGGTGTGCTCAAGTTCGAAGGCAATGTCGAAATGGTCTTCGATTACGCTCTTGCCTCGCCCAGTAACGAAGATCATTTGTTCGATCCCCGCTTCACGCGCTTCGTTGACCGCATATTGAATCAGCGGACTATCGACAATCGGCAGCATCTCTTTGGGAATAGCTTTTGTAGCCGGCAGGAAACGCGTTCCTAATCCAGCGACAGGGAAAATAGCTTTACGAACAGGTTTGTGCATCATCTTATCTGCATAACGCAGGAAACCGTATTGTCTACGCAGAGTTGGCGAGCCGTTGGGCAAAACCTTTTTTCAGCTTGGCCAATTTGGGCGGAATGACGGCGAGGCAATAGGAGTTGCGCTGGCCCTCGCCATCCCAATATTCCTGATGATAATCCTCTGCTGGATACCAGGTGGCTGGACCTTCGATGGTTGTGACGATTGGCGCTGGCAAGTCGCCCGCGGCCTTTAAAATACCGGCTTCGGCCATTTCGCGCTGTTCGTCCGACAATAAGAAGATGGCGGACCGATATTGGGTGCCGATGTCATTGCCTTGCCGATTGAGTTGCGTCGGATCATGGGTGGCAAAGAATATTTCGAGCAAGTCGGCGTAGCTGATGACTTCAGCATCGAAAGCAATGCGTATTGCCTCTGCATGCCCTGTAGTACCGCCGCATACCTCTTTGTAAGTTGGATCGACTGTGTGCCCGCCAATATAGCCACTTACGACGCTGTGTACGCCGGTTAGCTGGCCAAACACGGCTTCGGTGCACCAGAAACAACCTCCGGCGAAAATGGCTTCTTCTTGAGGCATAAGCTTATCCTTGAACTTGGGCGGAAACTGCGGCCTTCGCCGCATCCCCGCGCACCACCAGCAAATACATAGCTGGTGTGACAATACGTGATAGCAAAGTTGAGGAAATCAACCCCCCGATCAATACGATTGCCAGCGGTCCGTAGAGACTGCCGCCAAACAAAGCGAGCGGCATGAGGCCACCAATTGCCGTGACTGAGGTCAACAGCACAGGCAGGAACCGCACTTCGCCTGCCTTTTCAATGGCATCGCGCAAGGTGTAGCCGCGCTGCCGCAACTGGCTCGTGAAATCGACCAAAAGGATCGAATTCTTTATCTCGATGCCAATCAGCGCGACAAAGCCGATAATGGCAAGAAACGACAGATTGTTTCCAGTCGCCCAAAGCGCAACAAGACCGCCAAATGTGCCCAGAGGGATGACGCCAGCGACAACCAAAGCCTCTTTAAACCGACCAAATTCGGCGACAAGAATGGCAAAAATGCTAAACAAGGCTACCACAACGACAGGGCCGAAGCCGGCAAAGGTGTCGTTGATTTTTTCGGCTTCTCCGCCGACTGCTATTGAATAGCCTGGCTTGAGCGGAATGCTTTCCATCCGCTTTTGTGCATCAAGATTGACCTTTGACACTACAGCGCCATCCAAAATTTGGGCACTGACGCTGACGTTGCGCCGAAGGTTATTCCGGTAAATGGCGGAAGGGGTCGATTCCAGCGTTGGATTGGAAATCTCGGCCAGCTGGATTGCTTGCCCGCTGCGGTTCGTGACGTAAATGGATTCGAGGGCAGAAACTGGTTGGGTCTCTGCCAGCGGCAAGCGCACGACAACGGGATAGCTATCGCCTTCGGTATCCCGATACGTACCCGCACGCTCCCCACTTAACGCAAGCCGGATTGCACGGCGCGCCGCGCCAGCGGGGACATCCAGCAATGCAGCTTTCGCTTCGTCCACCCGCACATCAAGATCAACCTTGTCGAACGCAACAGGATTATTCACGTCTCTGGTGCCGGGGGTTTCGCGCAGCACCTGCTCCATTTTTGCCGCAAGGCGCTTCAGCTCGGCCTGATCAGGACCATAAGCGCGGAATTCCACTGGTGCGTTTATCGGAGCGCCGTTCTGGAAAAGCACCAATTTGATCCGCGCACCGGATATCTCGTCAAGCTGCTTACGCAACCGCTTTATCATAGCGCGTGACTTAGAACCTTCCCAATTGTCCATGATCGCAAGAACCTCACCATGGGTAGGGTTTTCGCCGCGTTGAAAGACATTATAGAAAACGGGCGGATTATATGCACCAACATTTTCCGCCCGTACTTTGATGGCGGGTTCTGTTTTCAGGACCGCAGAAACCTGGGCAACGATACGCCCGGTTTCGTCGATGCTAGCGCCTTGCTCGGCCTCCACAGTCACACGAAAATAGGGCGTGTCGGCGTTTGGAAACAAGCTAAAGCCAAGTAGCGGGACAAGAAAGAAGGCTGCGCAGGTGCCCGCTAACGCGCCCCATACGGAGCGGCGGGGCCGGTCCAGCGCCCAATGCAGCATAGGGTGATAGAAACGGTCAATCTTCTGCATCAGCCATTGCAAGGCCGCGCTGCCATCCTCCGATGCATCGTCTTTCAATATGCGGCTGGCAAGAAACGGAACAATGGTCAGCGACACAATCATCGATGCCGTAATCGTCGCCACAATGGTCCCGATGAAGCTTTGAATGAATTTTCCGGCGCCTTCGGGAAGAAAGAAAAGCGGCAAAAAGGCAAAGATCAAAACGCCTGTCGACCCCAAAACCGCCATCGTAATCTCTTTGGTGCCGTCAATCGCCGCTTCGCTGCGGCTTTTTCCCATGCGCAAATGCCGCGCGATGTTTTCGACGACGACAATCGAGTCATCGACCAGCAAGCCTAATGTCAAAATGAAGCCCGCGACCACCAACTGGCTCAGGTTAAAACCATAAGCTGATATCGCGAGCAGACCCGACGCAATCGAGAGCGGGATTGAAATCATTACGATCACCGACGCCCGCCAGCCCAAAGGCAGAAGTGTTATCAACACGAGGAATAATGCGATCCCAAAATCGCGCGCAAGCTCGTTAAGGCGTTTCCTGATATCCTTGCTCTGGTCGAATTGGATAACGGCCTTAACATCCGCCGGAAGCAATTTTTGTTGCTTGGCGAGTTCTTCAACCAACCGATTGCGTAGCTTGGTCGCGTCAGTGCCCTGTTTCTGATTGGCTGTGATAAAAACGGCCCGTTTGCCATTATGGCTGACTTTCACGCGCTGTTCGGCTGCGCTGATTTTCACATCAGCCACATCGCCGACGCGGATTATGGATCCGTCGTTCGAGCGAATTGGAAGGTTGCGGATGGTATCTACGTTGCGAAAGGCGCCGCCTGTTTCCACATTGAACCGTCGTGCTCCGCTGGTAACGGCGCCGGCCGGAACGTCGGCACCGCCTACACGAATGGCGTCGACCACAACACTTGCTGGCAAGCGTAACTCTGCCAGCCGACCGGAATTGATCGATACGCTGATTTCCGGTTGCGGAAGTCCGAAGATATCCGCCTCGCGCACCTCCTTATCGCGCCCCAATGCTTCGCTAATATCGCGTGCATATTTTTCCATCCGGTACCAACTTGCCGTGTCGCTCAACAAGGCAATTTGGAGGATGGAGGCGTTGGTTGTCCGCACTTTCTCGAATTGTAGCCGTTGCAGGTCCGCTGGAAGCTGACTGCGGATCGCGGTGACTTCACGCACGGTGTCATTGAAATATTGGTCTGGGTCCCCCGACCAGTCAAACTCCACACGAATGAGGGCACTTCCATCGCTGCTGGTGGACGCAGCTTGCTGAACATCCTCCAAACCTTGAACCAGCTCTTCGATAGGCTTGGTAATGGTTTGCTCGATTTCCGCTGCATCTGCGCCTGGTTGCGATACCAGAATCGACACTATCGGCATGGAAAAATGCGGATCCACTGCACGAGGAACTTGTTGGAACGCAGAAAAACCCATCGCACATAGCAGCGTGAACAAGACGAGCGTTAGCTGCCACCTACGAATTGCAACCTCTGCGATATGCATGCTCTAGCGCTTCCTGTTGAGGACGCGGACCGTCGACCCTGGGCGTAATTTTTCTAGGCCAGACGTCACAATGCGGTCACCAACCCTTAACCCACCAGACACAAGCACATAATTATCGGTCACCCGTTCAATCATCACATTACGCGTTTCAACGCGGTTTTTGGGCCCCACCACATAAACAAGACCTTCGCCGGTGCGCACGCCGAACAAAGCACTCGCGGAAATTTGCACTTGGTCGCCACTGTCCGATGCAGGGAGCTTGATGGCGGCTGTCCCAATTTGCCCAGACCGCAATACTGGCCGGTTGGGCAGGCTAAACTGCACGGTAAATGCGCCTGTCGCCGTATTGGCGCGCCCATCTATTTCGGTAATCGTCGCGGTCAACGGCCCCTCGCCCGCCGATTCAATTGAGATATCCGCCGCCATACCCACGCGCAATTTCGATGCGTCGCGGTCTACGATGGGTACGCGAAACACGAAACCCTCATCTGCCGCGCCCAACATAAGCACCGGCGTTCCCGCAGCGATGATTTGGCCCGCCTGCACATTGCGCACGAGCACAACGCCGCTTGAGGGTGCATAGAGTTGCGCGGTATTACGCGCAAAGCCAGCTTGCTGGACGCGCGCCTCTGCGCCCTTCACGGCTGCTTCTGCGGATTCAAATCGAGCTTTGGTCACCCAACCATCGGCATATAGCGCGCGGACACGGTCAAACTCTGCGCGCACGCGATCGCGTTCGGCAGTTGCGACGCTCATATCCGCGCCAACATTGGTTGTATCAAGCGCAGCCAACAACGCCCCCCGCTTTACAAAATCGCCCTCTTCGAAACGAACGAGCGCGACTTTCCCAGCCGTTGTGAACCCCAAAGGCGTCTCGCGACGGTAACGCACGGTGCCGACCGCGTTGATTTCACGCACAAGGCCTTGTTTCTCAACCGTGAAGACTTGGACAGGATGAACGGGTTGTGCGGCGATTTTGCTGTTGCCGCTATTGTCTCCACAACTCGCAAGCGGGATGACCAGCAACAATCCGGCGAACATTTTTGAAGATACTGGCAAACGGCCCTCCCAAGCTCTGCTATAAAACCGCGATACGGGAAATTTATTCAGGATGAAATAGCGTTTTGATATGAAACCTATTTCGTAACATCAACACCCGTCAGCACACCCTCCTCACCGGACTGCGGCCCTCGCAAGCCGGTCATTTATTGCGATGCCGATGCCTTCATGCGGAATGGGTGCAACTGCGATAGCGACAGCGGCGCTTGCATCAGCGGTGTGCAGCGCCTCAAACAAATGCGCTGCGGCCTGCGCGAGATCACCTGTTGCAGACAGGTTATCGTCGCCTGCAATCGCGCCGAAGCCAATGAGATACACATCGGGTTCCGATGCAATGACGTTTAGCCGAACAGGCTTAGACGGCGCATAATGGCTGGCCATTTGGCCAGGCGCCTCAATCAACCCATTGGTAGCGGCGAGCGGCGCATAACCGATGACGTTTTCGATGTCTTCCGAAGTCACCGGACCCGGCCTTAAAATCTGCCAACCATCATCGCGCACGGCAACAATGGTCGACTCCAATCCCGCCGAGCAAGAACCCCCGTCTAAAATCATCGGCACAGCCCCTCCAAGCCCCTTCAGGACGTGATCGGCGCGGGTCGGGCTGATTGACCCACTTGGGTTTGCAGAGGGCGCAGCGAGGCTTAAACCGCTTTTTAAGAGCAACGCCTGCATGACGGGGTGTGCTGGGCACCGGATAGCGATAGTGGACAGTCCTGCGGTCACGGCGCGCGCAACGGGGGCGTCTGGTTGCAAAGGCAGCACCAGCGTCAATGGGCCCGGCCAGAACGCCTCCGCCAGTGCCTGCGCAGTAGCATTAAACACCCCAAGCTTTTCTGCGGCTTTCTGGTCGCGTACATGCACAATCAGCGGGTTGAAATCTGGACGGCCCTTTGCCGCATAGATACGGGCCACAGCCTCGGCATTTTGGGCATCAGCGGCGAGGCCATATACAGTCTCGGTGGGAATCGCGACGATCTGTCCAGCCCCCAGAAGCTGCGTTGCAGCCGTGATTGCCGCGTCATCTGCTGGCACAACCCAGCCATTCCCCAAGGTATTTGAGCCAAACATCATAAGCGGCTATAGGCAGGTGCGAACCAGCTTTAACAGGATTTTTTAACAGCCATGACGTTTTCAGCACCCGTCGCAGAACAAAACTTCGTTCTTAAGCATATCGTCGGTATCGATGCATTGGCGCAGCATGCGCGTTTTGCCGATGCGACGCCCGATATGGTGCAAGCCATCGTCGATGGCATTGGCGCATTTGCAGAAGGCGAATTTGCCCCGTTAAACCGCATTGGCGACACCGTCGGGGCACGTTTGATTGACGGCAAAGTTGTCATGCCTGATGGATTTGTCACGGCGTATAAATCCTATGTCGCGAATGGCTGGGGCTCGATTAACGCGCCTGCGGAATTTGGCGGACAAGGCCTGCCATTTTCAATGGCTACCGTCGCATTGGATTCGCTGGGCGCGGCCAACATGGCGTTTGCCTTATGCCCAATTCTATCGGTTGGCGCGATTGAAGCGATCAACCACCATGGGACGGACCGGCAGAAAGCACTTTTTCTGCCAAAGCTCTCCACCGGCGCATATTCCGGCACGATGAACCTGACCGAACCGCAAGCAGGTTCCGACGTCGGCGCGCTAAAATCGACCGCAACCCCGCGCGGTGATGGTACCTATCACATCAAAGGCACGAAGATTTATATCAGCTTCGGCGACCATGACATGGCCGAAAACATCGTCCATTTGGTGCTGGCCCGCACGCCCGATGGCCCCGCAGGGACGAAGGGCATTTCGCTGTTTCTGGTACCCAAATATCGGGTTGATGAAGATGGCGGTATCGGCGCGCAGAATGATATCAAAGTGGTATCTATCGAACATAAGATGGGCATTAATGCGTCGCCTACCTGCGTCTTGGCCTTTGGCGAAGAAGGCGAATGTATTGGCGAACTGATCGGTCCCGAATTCGGCGGAATGCGCGCCATGTTCACGATGATGAACAACGCACGGTTGAACGTCGGCTTGCAAGGCGTGCAAGTTGCCGAAGCCGCGACGCAAAAGGCGATCTGGTTCGCCCGTGAACGCGTGCAGTCGGCCAAGGCCAGCGGACCGTCACGGGAACCCGTTTCCATTGTCGAACACCCTGATGTCCGCCGAATGCTGTTGCGTATGAAGGCAGGAACGCAAGCAATACGCGCATTGTTATATCTCGCATCCGGCTATGTTGACCGCGCAACGTTGGGCGAGGCGGGCGCGCAAGAGATGGTCGATTTACTGACGCCCCTTGCCAAAACCTATGGCACGGACATGGGCAGTGAAATCGCGTCTTTGGGCATTCAGGTGCATGGCGGCATGGGCTTTGTCGAGGAAACTGGCGCCGCCCAATATTATCGCGATATCCGGATAGCGGCCATTTATGAAGGCACGAATGGCATTCAAGCTGCGGATCTTGTCGGTCGAAAGCTGGCGATGCAAGGCGGTGATGTCATTCGCAATCATCTCGCCGCGATCTCGGCGGACGCCGCAGAACATGCGGGTCTATCGGCGCTGGCCGCGGCAACGGCGGACGTCACGGACTATATGCTCAATGCTGACATTGATGACCGCTTGGCAGGCAGCTATGCCTACACAAATATGATGGCCGTTGCGACATCGGGCTGGCTCATGTTGAAGCAACTGCGCGCCGCGCAGGCCGCAATCGCCAATGGCGACACAAGCGCATTCCTGCGTGCGAAGGTCGCCGCTTGCCGTTATTATCTTGACGTGATGGTTCCAGAAGCAATGGCCTTCAAGGGCAGCGCCATGGTCGGTGCGAAATTGCTATATGCGATTGATGCGGAGGAATTGGCGGCTTGAACGAGCAAACGCTCAAACGCATCGCTGAAGCGCTTGAGCGGCTGTCGCCTCCGGCCGCGCCGCCAACCGACCTGTCGTCCTTTCCTGCTTATCATTGGAACGGGACAGGCCTGGCAGCGGTGCATGATTTCAAACCACTGCCGCTGGAATTGATCGTCGGCGTCGACCGGCAAAAGGCCGAATTGTTCGAGAATTGCCGACGGCATGCATCTGGCGCGGCTGCGCATGACGTGTTGCTATGGGGTGCGCGGGGCATGGGGAAATCCGCATTGGCCAAATCTGTTGTCGCCGCGCTTCAGGAAAATGGATTCTTCATCGCCCTTGTCGAAGCCGCTTCAAGCCAGTTGACGAGCCTACCGACCTTGTTCGAAGAGCTTGGCGCGTCGGGTCGGCGCTATCTTTTGTTCATCGACGATATTTCGTTTGAACCACATGATCAGAACGCACGCTTATTGCGGTCATTGTTGGAGGGCGGGGTGGAAGCGCGTCCAAACAATGTCCGGCTGTGCGTGACGTCGAACCGCCGGAACATCGTTGAGCGCGATAGCAGCGATCAGGCTGACGCCATGAACGCGCGTGATGCGATTGACGACAGTTTGGCGTTGGCCGACCGCTTTGGCCTTAAACTTGGCTTCCAATATCCCGATCAGGACGCCTATCTGCATATGGTCGCAAGCTATGCCAGCCATTTTGACCTGGACTGGGACGAAGTCGACGCGCTCGGCTTTGCCCAAGGTCGCGGCGGACGGTCCGGCCGGATCGCATGGCATTACACTATTGAGCTGGCTGGCCGCGCAGGGCGGAAGATTTAATCCTTCGCCCGAACGCGCCAGACGATGTTGCCTACATCATCGCTTACCAACAAAGTACCATCCTTGGCTAAAGCAAGCATAGCAGGGCGGCCCTGTGCCTTGCCGTCCTTATCCAAAAAGCCTGTCAGCACATTGACTGGTTTGCCCGCTGGTTCCCCTTTGGGAAACGGCACGAAGATGACGTCATAGCCAGAAACTGGCTTACGATTCCACGAACCATGCCGCGCGACAAAGGCGCCTTCGGTAAGACCCGCACCCAATTTTCCATTATAGCCAAATGCAAGGCCAAGCGGAGCGGTATGCACGCCCAAGGCATAATCTGGACGCCGTTCATATTCGCGCTTTTCCGGTTTCAGCGGTTTTACGCGGGTATCGGTGAAACCACCCCAATAATGTTGCGGCCAGCCATAGTCGGCGCCAAATTCAACCAAGGCAAGATAATCAGGCACAAGGTCTGAACCCAGCATGTCGCGTTCGTTTACGACGGTCCACAAACGGCCGGCTTTGTCCCAGCCAAGGCCGACTGGGTTGCGCAGACCAATCGCGTAAGGAATTTTCTTATCCTTCGCGATGTCATATTCGAACACCATGGCACGGCCGATCTCGTTTTCCATGCCGTTGTCGCCGATATTGCTATTCGATCCGACAGAGATATAGATTTTCTTGCCATCAGGCGAAGCTGCGAGATTGCGTGTCCAATGGTTGTTGGGCGCTCGGGCGTTGAACTTTGTCAACTCTTTGCCCTTTGCCGTAATCTTCGTATCGCCCGTTTTATATGGGAAAACCAGCAAGCCATTCGTGTTGGCAACGTATAATTTCTCGCCGATCAGAACCATGCCAAAGGGCGAATTAAGTCCAGTGAGGAACGCCGTTTTAAGCTCCGCCTTGCCGTCACCATTGGCATCCCGCAATAACGTGATGCGGTTGGCGGAAGGCACATCGGCCCCAGCCTTACCCATCAGCCACTTCATAACAAACCCTTCAACGCCACCCATTTTGCGCGGGGGTGAGTTGGTTTCGGCGACCAATATGTCGCCATTGGGAAGCGTATAAAGATTGCGCGGGTGGTCGAGGCCCTCAGCAAAGCGTTCAACAACAAGACCGGGTGCGACGACTGGTGCTTCACCAGTCTTCCAACGGTCTACGTCAGCCACAGCAATAGTTGGAAAAATCTGCTCACGGCCTGCAGTAATCTGCGGCGTTGGACCAGTGACAGCGTCTAGCGGCAACTGCGCGACGTCAGGGCGTGTGATATACCAAACGCCGATCAGTCCCAGTGCGACGAAGATCAACGTGATGTTGCGAACGTGTTTCCACATAAATTCTAGCCCTTATTCACTGACGTTTGCTGTCCATAATCCATATAACTATCGCAATAGCGCATCCAAGGCCCATGCCGGCAACCGCCCCTGCAGAGGGCTGGTCGAAAACGACGCCTAAGATGACACCAATTAATAGCCCAAAAGCGATAAAGATCCCGCCGGCAAGCCGCGGCTGATTATTTTCTGTTCCTGACATACCGGCCCCTTGCCACCAACTATCATGTCCAAGCAAGCCCGATGTTTATCCTTAATATTTGCTAACCATTTGCTTTGACAGAAATGCGATATCTAAAATCGTAGACGGACGCCGCAGACAGGCTCATCCACCCCTGGCCTGTCTGCAACCTTTAAGGCAAACCCTTAGCCGGGCTGTCAAAAGCCTAATTTTGGCAGAATAACTGCCTGCGGCGGACATTTCACTTCGATATCTTTGCCATTTTGACGCCGCGAAGGTGGATTTAAGTGGTCCTGACCCTAAATCCCGTCATCCAACGACAGCAAAGAGGCATTTCCACCCGCGCTGGTAGTATCCGTGCTGGTCGTGCGTTCCGCACAAAAGCGGAAAAGATAATGCGGCCCGCCAGCTTTTGGACCCGTGCCCGAAAGGCCCTCGCCACCAAAGGGTTGGCTTCCAACCACAGCGCCGATCATGGACCGGTTGATGTAGAGGTTGCCGACCCGCGCCAATTGTTCGACGGAAATGCCACTCCCCGCAATCCGGCTGTGCAGCCCCATGGTGAGGCCAAAGCCCTTAGCGTTGATCTTAGCAACGGTGGCTTCCAACGTACCTGCTTTCCAAGTCGCGACATGGACCAGCGGGCCGAAATATTCACGGTTGAGATCACTGGTATCATCCAACCGAATGACTGTAGGGGGAACGAACAAGCCTTCGGCGGGCACGGATACTGCGTGTACGATCCGGTCTTTCACGCTTTCGCGATAGGCCATCAGTGCATCGTAAGCGGCTTGGTCAATGACGGGGCCAATATCCGTTGCGGGATTAGCAGGATCACCAATATGCAGCGTATCCATCGCGCCGCGCAGCATTTCCAGCGTGTGTTCGGCAACATCTTCTTGAAGGAGTAAAAGCCGCAATGCCGAGCAGCGTTGGCCCGCCGATTGAAAACCGGACACTATGACATCGCGCACAACTTGTTCGGACAAAGCTGTTGAATCGACAATCATCGCGTTCAATCCGCCCGTTTCGGCAATCAGCGGGATAAGTGGTCGGTCATCATCGGCCAGCAAATTGCGCGCAATCGCTTTTGCGGTCGGCACCGATCCTGTAAAAACCACGCCAGATATGCGCGTATCCGCGGTCAGCGCAGCGCCAACATCGCCTGCGCCAATAACAATCTTTAGTGCATCCTCCGGAATGCCTGCTTCATGTGCCAGAGCAACCGCCAAGCTGCCTATAGCTGGCGTTTGTGGCGCTGGTTTTGCCACAACAGTGTTGCCCGCGACCAAGGCCGCGACCACTTGCCCCAGAAAAATCGCAAGCGGGAAATTCCAAGGGGCAATCGCCACCCACACGCCGCGGCCTTCATGGCGTAGAACATTGCGTTCGCCTGTCGGACCCGGAAGCTCAATAGGCGCCAAATCAACGCGGGCGCGGGCAGCGTAATAACGACAGAAATCAACCGCCTCGCGCACTTCGGAAAGCGCATCTGGAATGGTCTTGCGCGCTTCTTGCACCGCGATGGCCATTAACCTGCTTCGGTTGGTCTCCAGCAAGTCAGCTAGCCGATCAAGGCAGTCTGCACGGGCATCGAGCGGTGTGTTTGACCAGGCGGGATACGCCGCAAGCGCAGAAGTCACCGCATCTGCGGGACAGACGAAGGCGTCGTTGTTTAGCTTCACTGGCACGGCAATTTCTGCTGCGGTGTCCTTCAATATGGCAGCGTCATCCAGATCAATACCAATGCTGTTCGCACGTTCGGGCTGATATAGGTCCGCAGGCGCAGCAATGGCAGGGTGGCGCGTACCGCCAACTGCCATGACTTTTTCAACCGGATCGGCCAACAGTTCGCCCTCGCTGACCGATTGATCGGCGAGTTGATGAACGAAACTACTGTTTGCCCCATTTTCCAACAAGCGGCGGACAAGATACGCCAACAGATCGCGGTGTCCGCCAACTGGAGCGTAGGTGCGGCAATGATAGCCTTCCTCCCGCACCAGACGTTCGAACAACCCCTCACCCATGCCATGCAGCCGCTGAAATTCGAAGGCGCGCTCATTTCCTGCCCATTGCAGGATCGTCGCAACAGTCAGGGCATTGTGCGTTGCAAAGGCGGGGCGGATATTGGAGCCAGCGAACATGTCTTTTGCGCAGGCAAGATAGGATACATCCGTCGCCGCCTTACGCGTGAAAAGCGGGAAGTCCGTCAGGCCACGTTCCTGCGCATGTTTGATTTCGCTGTCCCAATAGGCACCTTTTACAAGCCGAACCTGCATGGTCCGTGACGTTGCGCGGCCCAAGGCATCGGCCCACGCAATGACGGGCCGGGCGCGCTTGGAATAAGCCTGAACGGCCATGCCAAGTCCGTCCCAGCCGCGCAGATCGGGATCGCGGACGACGGTCTCTATGATGTCGAGGCTCATTTCAAGCCGCGCTGCTTCTTCCGCGTCGATCGTGAGCTGAACACCCAAGGACGCCGCCGAACGTGCCAGATCGCGCACCATATCCGCAAGCTCAGATACGCATTTTGCGCTCTGCGCCGTTTCGTAACGCGGGTGGAGCGCGGATAGTTTGACCGAAACGCTATGACCCCGCGCGGCGTTGCGGCCCACGGCAGCAATGGCGGCTTGGTAGGATTCGAAATAGCGCTCTGCGTCAGCTTTGGTCCGTGCCGCTTCGCCAAGCATATCAAAGCTTGCAGTGAATCCGCGATTGTCTTTCGACTCCATGCGCTTCATTGCTTCGTCAATGTCGCGACCCATGACAAACACTTGCCCCATCAAGCGCATCGCTGCGCCTACGGCTTGACGTACGAAGGGTTCCCCTGCTTTGGCGATCAGGCGTTTTAGGGTGCTCGTGCTGTCCCCCAGAACGGCTTTGCCAAGCACTAGCCCCCATGTAGCGCTATTCACGAGCAAGCGGGATGATTGCCCTTTATGGTCGCTCCAATCGGCTTCAGTCAGCTTGTCGGCAATAAGCAAGTCGGCGGTTTGCGGGTCGGGAACCCGCAGAAACGCCTCCGCCAGCGATAAAAGCGCTGTGCCCTCTTCGGTACCGAGGCGATATTGCTGAAGAAACGCGTTCACCCAGCCATCGGCCTGCGCTTCGCGTAAATCGGCCAGCAAGTCGCGGGCACTTCCAACAATCTTAGCCCGTATTGTGTCATCAACCGTTGCCGCAACCAGCAAGGGCGCAAGGACCTCTGGCTCAGACTTGCGATGGAATGGGCGGATGGACGAACGAGCGGATTCGAGCGATACTGTCATGCGTGCACCTTGCCGGATAATGCCAAAGCAAACAAGTTTCAGTTGCAACGAAAAAGCCAGCCTTCAGACGAAGACTGGCTTTAACACTTCAGGTCGAAACCTACTCGTATACTCTGCCCAGCGCCAAATTGGGTTCAAGGACGCCGCCGGACAAAATCTCTCAATGGTCTAGCGATATCGATGGCAGTTGCTGTCAGACTTATCGATTGCACGTCCGGCCAAGGCACCGACCGCTGCGCCGATGATACTGCCTTCGGTCTTATTACCGCGACGCGCGACTTCATTACCAAACAGACCGCCGGCGACTGCCCCAATTACAGTGCCGCCTGTGCCCTTGTCGCAACGGGCGTCGCCACGGTAACTGTTGTTTCGGTAATAGCGGTCACTTCGACGGTCTTCGCGGCGTTCATAACGGTCTTGGCGATATTCTCGGCGGTCATATCGGTCTTGGCGATTTTCACGGCTGTAATAGCCGTCATTATAGCGTTCGTGCGCCATGACAGGCGTTGCGGAAAATCCGGTCACGGCCGTAGCTGCAAGAACCAGCACACCGATGCTTTTCTTCAAATTATTCATCTTCGATACTCCTTAGTTGGTTCAGGTTCGGCCCGGGGTGGGTAGAAAAGGCAATTTGCTTTGCCGATAATTGCCTTATGAACATCAATGATTGAGCCGAAGCTGAATAGGATTGTTATGTTTCGTTCATCTTTAGAGGCAAAATGATGAACATATGGGGAGTGGCATGCCGCAAAAGATGAAGCGTCTCGCGCTCTGCATATTGTTAGCGGTTTTGGTCGTAGGCGGCGTCCAAACGATTTACCCCAGCTACAGCCAAGATATCACCTTGCGGCGCCTCACCTTAAATCCTGATGATCCCGCCCAGCGGTATGTGGGTGCACTTACGTTTATCGCTGCATGGGAATTGCAAAGCCGCAATGAGGACTTCGGCGGCATTTCGGCGCTGACAGCACTGGAAAACGGTCGGTTTGTTGGAATCGGTGACGCGGGGACCTTGATAGGCTTCGGCTTAAGCAACGGTTCACGGGCAACCCGTCCCTTCATTGTGCCGCTGCTCAATGCACAGGGGCCAGACATTAGTTACAAAGACCGCGACAGCGAAGGCATCGCGTATGACCCCGATAGCGACCAATATTGGGTTGGCTTTGAACAAAGGCATGCGATCAGACGCTATTCTGGGTCTTTAGGGCGCCAAACCGGCATAATGCGTCCGCGCGAAATGCAGGATTGGCCCAATAACAAAGGCGCCGAAAGCATTATCCGTTTAAAAGACGGCCGCTTCCTGGTGATTGCCGAAAGCGTTGATGACCGCATGCACCCTGCTTTGTTGTTCTCTGGTGACCCAGTTGAGCGAGGCACCAGCATCACGTCGTTCAAATTTCGGCCGCCAACCGGCTATCGCGTGACCGACGGCGTGCAGTTGCCGGATGGACGAATCGCCATTTTGAATCGTTCGATTGGTTTTCCGCGCGGCTTTTCAGCCAAGGTATCGCTACTGAACCTACCGAACATAAGCCGCGACAGCGTAGTTTCGGCAAAGGTCATTGCATCGCTTGCTGCTCCTTTGCTTGTCGATAACATGGAGGGGATAGCGGTCACACGCGAAGGCCAGGACACAATCCTATGGCTCATTTCAGACAATAATTTCAGTATATTCCAGCGCACTATTTTGATGAAGTTCCGCTTACCCCACCAACAGGACAGCAAAAAGCCGGCGGCATCAACTGCCCCCGGCCTTTGATTTGCTTTAACAAAAGGCCGCGTCAGCAGCCTATCGCCTTACGCCGCAGCTTTTTGCTTCTTGGCGATTTCTTTTTTCACTTTACGCGCATTGGTCGAAAGCTTCTCGTCCGAAGTCTTCAACAACCAGTTGTCGAGACCGCCAACATGCTCAACCGAACGCAGGCCGTGGGTCGAAACGCGGAACTTGTAGCCTTGCTCAAGAGCGTCCGACAACAGTGTAACATTCTGCAGGTTTGGCAAGAATGTGCGCTTTGTCTTGTTGTTGGCGTGGCTCACATTGTTGCCGACCAGACGGCCCTTACCGGTGAGTTCGCAGATGCGCGCCATGATGTATATCCTGTATAAATGAGTGTATGCGGAATCACTGACCCGCGAAAGTCGCTGCCCCTAACGCTCCACGCCGAAAAGGTCAAGTCGATGTGTGGTCAAAAGCGGTAATCTGCGCTAGCAAAATAACATGTCCCTGACCAAAGCCCGCGAAATGATGAACGAAGCCCTTAATCTAGCGCGTGCAGCCGCTGCGCAAGGCGAAGTGCCAGTCGGCGCAATTGTCGTCAAGGATGGTGTCATTATCGGCCGCGGGTCTAACCGCCCTGTCGAGAGCCATGACCCCACCGCGCATGCCGAAATCATCGCTATTCGTGCGGCGGCCGCGCAACTTGGCAATGAACGCCTTACCGACTGCGAGTTATGGGTGACGCTGGAGCCCTGCGCCATGTGTGCTGGCGCGATTGCCCACGCCCGCATCGCGCGCCTCTATTATGGCGCTGACGATGCCAAGGGCGGCGCTGTGGCGCATGGTCCGCGGTTATTTGAACAAGCGACCCTGCACCACAAGCCAGAGGTGTATGCGGGCATTGAAGCAGACGAATCCGCCATTTTACTCAGAGATTTTTTCGCCAGCCGCCGTTAGCGCAGATTTTCGCCTAAAAACGCGAGTGTCCGTGCCCAAGACAGGTCCGCCGCCGCCTTATCGAATCGTGGCGTGCTATCATTATGGAACCCATGCTGCGTTCCAGCATAGAAATGCACTGAGAAGCGTTTCTGGTTTGCAATGAGCGCCGCCTGATACGGCAACCAGCCCATGTTGATACGTTCGTCCACCTCGGCATATTGGACCAGCAAAGGCGCCTTGATTGCGGGAACCTCTTCGGCGCGCGGTTGACGACCATAATAAGGCACCGACGCAGCCATTTCGGGATAGGCCACCGCCAGCGCATTGCACACGCCGCCACCGTAGCAAAATCCAACTGCGCCAACCTTGCCAGTGCTTTCGGGATGGTCGCGCAGATATTCAAAGCTGGCGAAGAAATTCTCAAGCAATTTTCTGGGGTCCAACTTCGCCTGCAAATCGCGACCTGTCTCATCATTACCGGGATAGCCGCCGACCGATGATAGTCCATCTGGACCAAGGGCGATATAACCAGCCTTAGCCAAACGCCGGACAACATCTTCAACATAAGGATTGAGCCCACGGTTTTCGTGGATTACCAACACGGCAGGTAACTTGCCTTTTGCCTTGGCAGGCTTGGCCAGCAAGCCGTTGATGCTGCCATGCCCGAGGGGACTTTGCACTGTAACGCGTGACGTGATGATCGCAGGGTCATCCGCCCGCACTTGCTGCGCCAGCGCATAATCAGGCTGCAACTGATTGAGAATCATGAGGCCCGTAACACCCGCGGCCGCAAACTTGCCCGCCTCACGCATAAATTCGCGCTTGGTCAGCTTGCCATGGACATAGCCGTCAAAGATTTCGAGAATATAGGGGTGAAAATCGCTGGCCTTCATGCGTGTTGAACCACTGGCTGGCTTCATCCCTTATACTCCTCAATGCACAAAACGGGCGACAACGTCGCGATACGACCGGCTGACCTTCACCTGCGCGCCGGACTCCAGCACCAAAAAGCATTCGCCATTTGTGTGCGGCTTGACCTGCCGCACCTGGTCCAGATTAACGATCGTCGAACGGTGAACCCGCTGGAACGTCCGCGGGTCGAGCCGCTTTTCCAGATCCTTCATTGTTTCGCGCAGGATCAGCGAGTTGTCGGCCGTGTAAATGCACATATAGTCGCCAGCCGCATCAATACGTTCAATGCTCTCAACATCGACACGGAAAATCTGGCCGCGATCCTTAATATTGATAAGCTTTTCAAAGCGCGAAGACGCCATATCCTCATCTATAGACCCGAGATTATCGGCGGCGTTTGGCGCGACTTCATTGATGACCGTGCGCAGGCGCTCAAGCTCATCCGAGGTGCGTTTGTCCGATAGACGGCTGCGCACGCGGTCCATGGTGTCAGCCAGACGCTCGGGTTCAACTGGCTTCATCAGATAATCGATTGCCTGCGCCTCAAACGCTTTAATCGCATGTTCGGAATATGCTGTCACAAACACGAACAACGGCGGATCAATATCCATCACGCCCTGCACAACCGAAAAGCCATCAAACCCTGGCATCTGGATATCGAGAAAAACCAAGTCTGGTTTCAGCGTCTTTATCTTGCGAATAGCCTCACGACCATTGTGGCAGGTTGCTACAATCTCGATGTCCTCAAAAGGCTGAAGCCTTAATTCGAGACCCTGGATGGCCAGCTTTTCATCGTCGACCAATATTGTACGAATGCTCATGCGGATATCTTTCCTTGCGACTTAGCCCCCGCTTGGTTGTCGTCCCCTGCCATAATCCCGGTTTGATAAGGTAGTTCCAACAAAACCTCAAATCCTCCCCCGGCTTTGACATAATGTTCAAAACGTTGGTCGTCCCCATATGCCTGTAACAAGCGCTCACGCGTATTCGCCATCCCAACCCCTGTGGATAGGCTGTAGTCTTGCTGCCCCGGCTGCAAGCCCGGCCCTGTGTCCGAAACGGTAATCCGAACCCTTTGCCCGACGAGTTGAGCGACAACGGAAATGTCGGCGCCTTCCTCCTTCGGCGTTACGGCATATTTGATGGCATTTTCCACCAAAGGCTGAAGCAATAAAGATGGCACCAGAGCGTCTTGAACCGCAGGCTCAATCGTGAAAAATGTTCGCAACCGTTCCTCGAACCGCATTTTTTCGATATCGAGGTAGAGCTTCAACGTTTCGATTTCTTGGGTAAGCGGCACCTTGGCCGCAGCTTCATTAATGAGGGTGAAACGCAGGAATGAGGACAAACGCGACAACATGGCATTGGCTTGGTCGGTCTGTTTGAGTAACACCAAAGTCGATATGCTGTTCAAAGTGTTGAACAGGAAATGCGGATTGAGCTGATACCGCAACATTGTGAGCTGCGCGCTGGTGGCTTGCGCTTCAAGCCGCATCATTTGGTCTGCCTGCTCCTCGGCGCGCACGAAATAATTGATCGCGTAATATAACGCGGACCATGCACCGACGAGAAGGCTATCCTTGAACAACGCCCCTAATAACAATTGGGCAAAGGGCGTTTGGTCTGCACCCTCCCTGATCGTTTGAACAACCCATGTGTCAATATAAGCGTAAAGCAGCGTTGCGCTCATGACCGCGAGCAAAGTGGTCCCCCACGTCACAAATGGTCGTTTTTCAATTACATAGCGGTATACAACCGATAGTATTAACGTGACAGAATAGCCGGTGACTGCGGAAATGAGCACCGGAATGAGAAAACTTAACGGTTGCCCGTTTGCAATAACCGTAACAGCGTAGAGCGCAGTAGCGCCGCCCCAACCGGCCGAATGCAGGTTCCAAAAAGCGCGGTTCTTGTCCGCGAAAAAGGGTTTATCCGAAAGCTCTAATATCGCCATATAATCGGTCTAGCCGCATTTCGCTTATGCTTGAAGCCCTTGTTTCATCAGCCAACAATGTTAAACACACGCCTGAGAGGATACCGGCAATGGACAATCAAGACGATCGCGCAAATTTTCACGATATGTCAGAGAGCACGCAAGAGGATTGGCAAATCATCATGCGGCACAATATTCCGTTTTCGCAAGATGGCGGACGCCGGATATTGGACCATCTCAAATTGCTTGATGGTGACTTTGGCGGATTTGCGGTCGACCGGTTGACGCACTCACTGCAGACAGCGACGCGAGCACATCGTGATGGACGGGATGAGGATTATGTCATCATGGCATTGCTCCACGACATTGGCGATACGCTCGGCGCTACCAACCATCCCGATATCGCCGCTGCCATATTGAAGCCCTTCGTTTCCGAAAAGCTCCTTTGGATTGTGCAAAATCACGGAATTTTCCAGGGGCAAAATTTCTTCCATCATTTGGGCCTCGACCGCGACATGCGGGAGCAGTTTCGCGGTCATGAATGGTTTGCCGAAACTGAAGAATTTATCGACAAATATGACTGCCCATCGTTCGATCCTGAGTACGATACCCTCCCGCTGGAGTTTTTCGAACCAATGGTGATGAAGTTTTTCCGCAGCCCGCTGAACAGCATCTATAAAAGGGCGGTAGAAACCCCAGCTTAAGCAGCATTATTCGCAGACGCCCTTTTAACAAGGGCGGTGTATGCTTATATTTGAATAACAGTGGTCGGCTCAAACTGACCAGTGATCCGGAGTTTGCGCGAGCAACCTTCCCTTGAGGGGAAATATTATGGCGAAAAGCCAAAAGAAATCGAGCCGCGAAGTCCGCAAGCCAAAGGCTGAAAAGCCCAAAAAGCAAAACGCATCGAACCCTTCGGCGAAGGGTAATCCAGCAGGCTTAGGCCCCAAAAGCTGAACCGTTAACGCCCAAGCAGGACCCTTGCCTGCCCCGCAACCTGCGCCAACATTGCGGGGGTTGGCAGACCCGTCATGCGTGCACGGTCGACCATCGCCTTGAACACACTGACGCGGACCGCATTGGCCTGTAACCACGTTTGCGCATCCTCAAGCGGTTTTTTGGCGGCACGGCGGCGTAGGAAATCGAGGCGCATGGTTTGGAAATCCCGCGCTAGGCCAGCGACCAACAAGCGCTCCCACGGATCGTGTGGGTCAACCTGCATCGCTGCTCCCTGCGCCCAGCTTAGCCCAAGCGCATCGCCGAGGGCGGTAAACGCCCGTGTTAACGCGGTTACATCACCCTTTTGCACCGAAGAGAGCGCCGCTAGCCCGATAGCGCCATCTAGCTGCGCCAATTGCACCAAACGGTCGGCAATTTTGCGTGGAGCACCATTTTCCGTCAAGCGCGCGCCAAAGCGTTCGGTTTGAAGCCGTATATCATTGGGCAGCAACCCGTCCAACGCCGCTGACAACTTCTGCACCACTGGCGCATAGACCGCAGTAGCTGCGCTGACATCGCGGCCCTCATGGGCATTGCGGATGATGTCTGCCATTTGCGCACGGGTTTCCACCGCAAGTTGATTGAACAACATCAAACGGGCTGTTTCGGGCATGGGCGCATTGTCGATGGCCTGCCACAGGGACGGCAGATCATAAATGCGCTCGGCAATGGCAAAAGCCGCAGCCACATCACCCAGCCCACATCCTTCCTCTTCAGCAAGCTCAAATGGATGGAGCATGCCAAGCCGGTTGATCATTCGGTTGGCCAATTTTGTAGCGATGATCTCCCTGCGCAGCCGGTGCGCCAAAATCGCTGGCTTATGTGCCTTCACCATCACGTCGGGGAACGCTGCCAAAAGCTCGGCATCCATGGACGTGTCCTGCGCCAAAGGCGCCTCTTCAATACCGTCCTGCGCCGCAAGCTTCGCTGTGGAAAGCAAAACGGCCAGCTCGGGCCGGGTCAGGCCACGCCCTTCACTTGCCCGCCGGAACAACGCCTCATTTGGCGCCAGCCCTTCAACCATACGGTCAAGTTTACCCGCACCTTCAAAAATTTCTATTAGGCGCACATAAGCAGGCAGATCGGCCGCACCGCCGGTTTCGGCAATCGAGAGCGCCAATGTCTGCAACCGGTTATCCTCCAGCACCAAATGTGCAACCGCATCGGTCATATCGGTGAGTAAGACATTGCGCGCCTGCATCTTCAACTTGCCAGCGCGCATTTGTGCGTTCAGCGCGATTTTGATGTTCACTTCATGGTCAGAACAATCCACACCAGCGCTATTGTCGATGAAGTCAGTGTTGATACGGCCACCGCGCAAAGCATAACCAATACGGCCGGCTTGCGTCACGCCAAGGTTCGCACCCTCGCCGATCACCTGCGCCTGAACATCCGCGCCGTTCACACGAATAAAGTCATTGCCGGGGTCGCCAACGTCCAAATGGCTTTCGCTCCGGTCCTTAATATATGTCCCTATTCCGCCGAACCACATCAATTGAACCGGCGCTTTTAGTATCGCGGTCATCAATGCAGATGGTTCAATTTCTTTCGCATCAATGCCAAGCAAGCTTCTGATTTCAGATGTTGTTTTGATGATTTTGTCCGTGCGCGCGAACACGCCGCCACCCTTGGAAATAAACTTCGCATCATAATCAAGCCAGCTGGAACGCGGCAGGTTAAACAACCGCTGACGTTCTTTCCAACTGGTCGCGGGGTCGGGATTGGGGTCGAGGAAAATATGCCGATGGTCAAATGCAGCGACAATTTTCAGCGTCTTTGACAGCAACATGCCATTGCCAAAAACATCGCCGGACATATCGCCGACACCGGCAACCGTGATCGGTTCCTTTTGAACATCGATACCCATTTCGGCAAAATGGCGCTGTACTGATAGCCAGCCGCCCTTTGCGGTGATGCCCATCGCCTTATGGTCATAACCAACCGAGCCACCGCTGGCGAACGCATCGCCAAGCCAGAAATTACGTTCAAGCGCGATGGCATTGGCAATGTCAGAAAATGTCGCTGTGCCCTTGTCGGCTGCAACCACAAAATAAGGGTCGTCGCCGTCGTGGATGACCACATGATCGGGGTGAACGATCCGGTCGTTGACAATGTTGTCGGTGATGGACAGCAACGTCCGGATGAATATTTTATAGGCCTCGGTGCCTTCCGCAAACCATGCATCGCGGTCAACGCGCATGTCGGGCAAGCGCTTGGGGTAGAACCCGCCTTTGGCTCCGGTGGGCACGATAACGGCGTTTTTCACCCGTTGCGCCTTCATCAGGCCAAGAACCTCCGTGCGGAAGTCATCGCGCCGATCGGACCAGCGCAAGCCACCGCGCGCGACAGGTCCGGCGCGCAAATGGATACCCTCCACCCGCGGTGAATACACAAACACTTCGCGCCAAGGCAGCGGTGCTGGCAGCCCGGGGACTTTTGCGCAATCAAGCTTGAAGGCAAGCGCCTCAGTTGCTGCCACAGAAAAGGCGTTGGTGCGCACTGTCGCCAAGACAATGGCCATGAAGCGGCGCAAAATGCGGTCTTCATCTATGGCCGATACTGCCGACAGGTCGGCCGTAATCGATCTATGGAATTTCGCCGCTTCCTTGTCACGGTTTCCGGTCGCTGCGGGATTATGCAGGGCGTCAAATAGCGATATGATCGACCGCGTAATGCTGGCATTTTTGGCCAAAGCTGAAACCACCGTTGGCATGCCGTAAGTCACGCCAGTCTGACGCAAATAGCGATACCATGCCCGCAGCCATATAACCGATTGGGGATCAAGCCCGCCGATCGTCACCAACTGGTTGAATACATCATTTTCGAACGTTCCATCCAGAACTTGGCTGAGCGCGCCTTCCAAAACATGTGGATTTTGCAGGACAGTCGGCACATCGCCGCCGCGCAGGGCCAAACGAAAGTCATGTATATAATTGCCGTCACCCAATGCTGTTGGAGATTCCTCCAAAACATCAAAACCGAAATTTTCTAACGCCGGAACAACGTTGCTCAGCGGCATCGCGCCGCCATTGCTGTAAATCTTCAGACGAAGCTTATTGTCCTCTGCAATCAGCCGCGTGATCTTGCTGTGGTCGCGCTCCATCGCAAGCAGACCGACCATATCGCGTGCGGCTTCTTCCGTCGAATAGGTACTGCGGTAATTTGCCGGAAACCCCGGTCCGTACCGAACCAGCATCGCCGCAGCGCGCTTTTCATCTGTCAATCGGACCAATGCCGCTTCAACGGCCGGTTCCCACCCACGCACCATCAGCTCAAGCTTTGCATCAAGAGCAGTTTCATCCACATTCTGCGCGCGGTCAGGCAAATCGAGCGTGTATCGCAGCAACGCAACGCCACCATCTTCCAAACCAATAGTCCAGCCCAGCAAACTGCCGCCTGTAGCGTCCATCAGCATTGTCTGAATTTGTTTGCGGATACCGGT
Source organism: Sphingomonadales bacterium (assembly GCA_947470185.1). Taxonomy (GTDB): domain Bacteria; phylum Pseudomonadota; class Alphaproteobacteria; order Sphingomonadales; family Sphingomonadaceae; genus Sphingorhabdus_B. Next base: position 40,411 of record CANIRZ010000016.1, read on the forward strand.
CGAAACATCATCACGCGGTAACCAGACAAATATATACAGGTGGCGGCCAAGCGGCGAACGCAGGGCAATCAGTTTGGGACGCGGGCGATCCGTCAGCGACATGGCGGTCAACGTCACACGCTCCAGATCATCCAATTTTAGCGCAACCAAAAGGTCGTGCGGTAAAGCTGTGAGCGCATGCGCCATTGCCTTGCCGGCGTGACCCGAGGGGTCAAAGCCAAAGCGCTTCATAAGCGACGCCAGATGCGTCCTGAGCAGTGGTATCTCCTCTGGGGTAGTTGCTAGTGCCGCGCTCGTCCAAAGCCCTGCAGTGACCGCTAAGCCCGTAATACGCCCGCCCGTTTTGACTGGAATGACGATAAGGTCCAACTGCACGCTACGATGGACGGTCGAAACCCTGTTGGATTTGAGCACTAATGGCGCGACGCCGCCATCTTCAAACCATTTTATGGCCAGAGCGACGCTATCTTCCGCAAGAACGGGCGCATCGGTAACGCGCGATAACCCAAGGCGGTCGGATCGCGCGCCGTTACTGCTGATCCGCTCATGCGCCAAAATGGTCATGTTGTTGTCGAGGAACCAGCGAATGAGGGCAGTACCCTCGCTATCGAGTAAGCTGTCAGCGTCAGCGGACAAAGCCGCGAGCATATCGCGCCAGTCTGTAACCGCGCCGCGCACATCGGCCAGAACAGCGGATAAAATGTTTTCAAGCTTGCGGCGCTCCCGTGCGTCAACACGCTCTGTTTCCAAGTAAATAAAGGACTCGCGCGCCTGCCCGTCTACCCGCTTCCGGCTGATCTCTAAAAGCGCCAGCGCGTCATCGCGGATAACACTCAACACGGGGTGAATGATACGTTTCACAGCTATACCACAAGCGGCCACGGCAGAAGAAACCGAGTCCACCAAAAAGGGCATATCGTCGTTGTTCAACGCAACGCGCATCATCAAACGGCCTCGCGCATCGGTAAAACTATCCAGTGCTATAGCGGCGGTGCCCGGCTTGCGGTGAAGGCCAGTCTCGATTGTGAATCGCGCGGCATCCTCGGCCGCTTTGGCATCAAAGCCTTCATTCTCGCCCGGTAAAGCGGTCTGGGCAAAGGCGGACACCATATCGTTCAAAAGGGTCTTGTTTATTTTTCCGATCTTTTTAGCAATTTTGGCGGCCGCCATGAAATTGTCTCCTAAGCCCGAAAGCAAATGGTTATGTGCCATGTTCAACGACAAAATGCGTTGTAATTTTATTACAAAGCTTATGACCATCTTCTTAAGCTTAAACAAGTCACATCCGTAACTTGTTGCGAGGATTATTTCTCCTGTGTAGCGTCGCGCAGAACTTACAGATTTTGGAGAGTTAAGTGGATAAACGGCTTACATTGTGGATTTTGGCAGGAATGATCCTGGGCGTCGCAGTTGGTTACACTGTCCATCAAAATTTCGCACCTGACAGTACGCAATTCGAATATCTGACAAAGACATTCAAACTGCTCTCCGATATTTTCCTTAATCTCATAAAGCTGCTCGTTGCGCCGCTGATCCTGTCAACGATCGTCGTCGGTATCGCGCACATGGGCGACAGTTCGGCTTTGGGTCGCATTGGGTTCCGCGCGATCACTTGGTTCATCATCGCCAGCTTCATTTCCATTGGTCTTGGTTTGTTAATGGTCAATATATTCCAGCCTGGTATCGGCGCGCCTGTCGATACCATTTCCAATGCCGCGGCTGCGATTGGCGAAGTCAAGAAGCTTGATTTCTGGGAATTCATCCTATCGATTTTCCCGAAAAATGCCTTTGAAGCTATGGCAACGAACAATATTTTGCAGATACTGGTATTCGCATTGTTCGCTGGCATCGCCCTTTCAGCTTTAGGTGAGAAAGGCGCACCACTCGTGCGCGGTGCCGAGGCGCTGGCCGAAATGATGCTGCAAATTACGCATTATGTTATGCGCTTCGCGCCAATCGCCGTATTTGGCGCACTTGCGGCTGTTGTGTCAAAAAGTGGTCTCGCAATCCTTGCCACCTACCTAGAACTGGTGACAGAATTTTATCTGTCGCTTGCCTTGTTGTGGACCATCTTGCTTTCGATTGGCGCGATTTTCCTTGGACGGCGGATTTGGACACTCATCCGCTACATCCGCGAACCGATGCTCATCGCTTTCTCGACCGCGTCTAGTGAAGCGGCGTTGCCGAAATTGTTTGAACAGCTTGATCGTTTCGGCGTCCCGCGCCGGATCTCGGGCTTCATGCTGCCGCTTGGCTACAGCTTCAACCTTGATGGTTCGATGATGTATATGAGCTTTGCAACGATCTTTATCGCGCAAGCCTATGGCATTGATCTGCCCATCGGGACGCAAATCCTAATCCTGCTTACGCTGATGATTTCATCGAAGGGCGTTGCCGCTGTACCGCGCGCATCTTTGGTAGTCATCACGGGTACC
>CANIRZ010000017.1 GCA_947470185.1 Sphingomonadales bacterium
AATATTGTGCATTCGAATTGTGTTTTTTAAAATTAGTATAAAAGCTAACGAAATGCGCAGTTCGGAAGCAGCTCTCTTATGCAGTTGGCGATGCGCGAGCTCTGGAGCCCGCATGAGCTGGTTCTCGAAACACGAATGGCGATTTGTTATTTAAAATAGAGGGATTTTATATGTTGAACAGAAAATTTGTTCTTTTGGCGGGAGTTGCAGTAGCAGCTACTTCGTGTTTTTCGTCTGGCGCGCTAGCCGCTCCAGGAGCTTTGGACGGCAGTTACTCTGGCCTTCCGGCTGATATTGTCACTCAAGAGCTTGCTGTCGATGCAGCCCAAGAAATCGTTGTGGACCAAACCGCGGAAGCAACTACCGCGGCCGCCAACAACGCTGCAGCAACGGCAGCACTCACGCCCGATGATGTCGCGGCATTTAATGACGTAACTGCTGCACGAGGTGCTGAGCAAAGTGCCTTAGCTGCGAGAACCTCAGCAAACGCGACTGAAACATCCGCACTTGCAGCGCGAACAACTGCGCAGGGCAGCTTGGCTACAGCATCCGGAACGCTATTAACTGCTACCAATGCAGCAACCAGTGCCCTAAACGCTAGGAACAGCGCACAGTCAGCCTACGACTTACTGCTGACGGATCCCGCCGCGACAAGCGGTCAAATTGCAGCAGCGCTAGCAGCGCGCGATGCAGCCCAAACGACCCTAAATACCCGCAATACGGCCGTTGCAAACGCTCAGGCTACCCGCGACGCCGCCCAAGCCAACGTAGTGGCAAAAGATCTGCTGTTTGCCACGGCTTCTGCTAACGCAACTTCAGCATCTGTGGCTTATGTCGCAGCCCAGGGGGATACCCAAGACGCGCTGGCCGCACTGCAGCTCAGCTTGACCGGCAACACAGAGTTGGCAGCAGTTTTTGTAGATGCCGGACTGACCGTCCTACCCGGTGATGAAGCAGCTGCCTTAAATGGTTTGGCAATAACTGCAACTTTAGAACAGAGCCAAGTTGCGCTTGCGCAATCGGACCTCGCCGACGAAACTGCGGCATTGGCTGTTTTGACCCGTCAAGACACGATACTAACGGACGCAGCAGGCAGCGCGCAAGAAAACATCGCTCTTGCATCTGGCGCACTTACGGGTGACCCGGCAGCAGCTGACTCAAACTTCGAAACCGAAGTCCTGGGCGCATTGACAAATCACGAAGATCGCATTGCGACCAACACTGCGGATATCGCGACGCTCGAAACCGGATTGACTGCTGAAGCTGCGGCACGCGTTTCAGGTGATGCGGCAACACTCGCAAGTGCCAACACAAACACCACAAGCGCCGTAGCCGCTGAAGCTGCTCTGCGGACCGCTGCAGACACAGCACTCGGTGGTCGGATCACGACTGAAGAAACAGCACGTATCGCTGCAGACACAGCAGAGGCGACAACCCGAGCAACTGCGGACACGGCACTCAGTGGTCGGATCACGACTGAAGTCACAGACCGTACCGCTGCAGACACTGCACTCAGTGGTCGGATCACGACTGAAGTCACAGACCGTACCGCTGCAGACACTGCACTCAGTGGTCGGATCACGACTGAAATCACGGACCGTACCGCTGCGGTCGCAGCTGAAGCTGCAGCACGTATCGCTGCAGACACAGCAGAGGCGACAACCCGAGCAACTGCGGACACGGCACTCAGTGGTCGGATCACGACTGAAGTCACAGACCGTACCGCTGCGGTCGCAGCTGAAGCTACAGCCCGAGCAGCTGCGGACACTGCAGAAATTGCTGCACGTATCGCTGGAGATGCAGGGCTCAGCACACGGATCACGACTGAAGTCGCTGACCGTACCGCTGCAGACACTGCAATCGGTGTGCGAATCGGAGCTGAAGAAACAGCACGTGCTGCTGCGGACACAGCAATCGGTGCGCGCATCACAACAGAGAGCAACGCACGTGTAGCTGCTGATCTGGCCGAATCAAATGCGCGCATCGCCAGCGATAACGCATTGGGTTCGCGTATCTCGGATGAAACGAATGCACGGATTGCAGCCGACGACGTCCTGCGTGATCAGATTGCAAGCTCTACAGCTACCGCAATCGCGCTGGGTGGCAACGCAATCTTGCCAGACTCCAACTTCACCCTTGCTGGCAACATGGGCTTCTACAACGGCGCAACTGCTGTTTCGTTGAACGTGGCCGGTAAGGTTGGAACGAACACCTATGTGACGGCAGCCGTCGGTGGCGGCTTGAACAAGCAAGGTAAAGTTGGCGGCCGGGTAGGTGTTGTATTCGGCTTCTGATTACACACTGAGTAAATAAAAAGGTCGCTGGCGGTTTTACTGTCGGCGACCTTTTTTACATCCAGATGGACTTCACGAGAGACCAAATTTGCCTTGGAGAGAATATGAAACGAATAGGCATTACCGTTTTGCTTGCGGTTTTGGGGTACTCGTCGGCATCCGTCGCTTATGCTCAGACAAAAGCCGAAAAGGTACCCGCAGCATCAGTTCAACCCCAGATATCGCCAAATCCGCCAGCGATACTGACCCGGGTTTCGTTTATTCAATCAATGGATAGCGAGTTTAAAGCACGTGATACCAATACAGACGGCAAGGTATCCCGAGCCGAAGTCGAAGAGTTCGAACGCAGATCTGCGCTACGAAAAACGCAAATTGACAACAACGCCCTTTTCCTTCGCCTTGATGCCGATAATAACGGATTTTTAACCGCCGCAGAATTTCAAAAGCTGATAGGCGAACCCATATTGCCAGACACTGGCAGCATAATGCAGCGGTTTGATAAGAACCGTGATCAACAGATCACCATCATAGAATATAGAACAGCAACGCTTGTAAATTTTGACAACCTGGATGCTGATAAAGACGGCACGGTGGACCAAAATGAGATGGCCGCATCCCAATATAAAGAACAGAATATGGAAAAAAATCGATAATCCTCGGGTGGACGTGTCGTTTTCGTAATCGGCTTTTAATAGCTCCCCAAACGATGTCGTTTCGACAGATCACCCGGCCACCCGTTGCATATGCAGCGGGTGGCTTTTTTGCCTAAAGCCACTCGGCGTCGTCAGCGCTTGCTTGGCGGAAAACCCGTCCAGTTTTTATGTGCGCGGGTGAAGGCGCTGAGGTCGCTGTAACCAAGCAGCAGCGCGATCTCACCCAAAGGGCGGGTGTCTTCCATAAAGTATAGCTTGCAGTTGTCCTGGCGCACGCGGTCAAGCAAGTCGCGAAAGGACATGCCTTCGTCGACCAGCTTGCGGCGCAAGGTGCGCGCAGTCGTCCCGAAGGATGCCGCCATCCGATCCAGCGTTGGCGGTGATTTGTCCAATTCACTCGCGAGATAGAAATAGCTGAGGGCCAAATGTGTCTTGCCCGACAGCGCCCACTGGGATGGTTCCTCATAGTTTTGGAACGCCGCATCAAACAGCGGCTGATTGGCAAAGGGTGAAGGGCGAAACACCTGCCGCCCCAGCATTTCCATCCGCGTTTGCGGCATGCCAAACCGAACCGGGCAACCAAAGGTCGCCTCGTATATGGCGGTGTCAAATTGCGGCTGATGCCGAAAATATATGGACGGCAGCAACGGCGCCTCATCCAGAACCTGCCGTGACAAATGCGCGAAGCTTACGACCAGAAATTCGACAATGCTGGCATAATCCTGACACAGGTCCGGCGCGCACTCCCATGTGAAATAGGGCGGTGTACCATCGCAGTAAAAAGCAGTCCGCACCATATTCTGCCGAAGCGCCTGAACCTGGACACGGGCCCTGATAACGGCGCCCAAGTCCGCCTCCAACCGCGCGCCATAACCAAAGTCGGAGAAACTCTGCGCGCCAGCTTTCTGACCCAAGCGCAAATGAATCGCCGGATCGTTAAAATGCGTCTGCAGAAATTTGAACAAACGAAGGGCGACTTGTCCCGAAATCCGGCTCAGCGGATTGCGCAGCCGTGCCTCGTCAAGCCCAACCGCGGTGATAATCTCCCGCCGGTTCCCGCCTTCCTCGACTGCAGCGCGCAAAATCCGGGCTGCAAGGCCCCCCGCCATGGTCTCTGGCGCGATAGCATTCCCGTTCTGCAGCAAATTGTCGATCCAGCTGTAAATCGGTAGCCCCCTTTTAGCGCGTCTATATAGTTCAACACGCAACGCATTCCAACGCAAGCGACATTTCGTGCGTGACTTGCGGCTTTGATTTTCCGTCGCTAAGTCAGCCTCATGAACCTCGCATCGCTCCTCGCCCAATTTACACCTGGCGCCAAGACCCACAAAATTTCCATTCCACCAAGCTGGCATCAGGGCCGCACATCTTATGGCGGCCTAAGCAGCGTTCTGGCCTATCAGGCGGCCAAGCTGGCGGCAGATGACCTTCCCCCTCTACAATCGGCACAGATTGCCTTTGTCGGGCCTCTGGCAGGTGATGTTGAGGTCAGCGCGCATATCCTGCGGCGCGGTAAGAACACTGCGTTCATCCAAGTGGAGGTGAAAGGCGCGGACGGCGTCGGCCTGACATGCAATTTCATCTTCATGAACCGCCGCGATAGCCACCTCAGTTATACGAATATCGCAGCGCCGGAATTTCCGCCGATACCATCCGCCGACAGCGCGCGCAGCGGCCCGCCAGAGTTCTTTACCGGCCATATGCAATATCCCGACAAACGGCTTGAGTTAGGATTGGCAACAAACCGCCTCGCAAGCTGGCACCGCCTGACCGAACATGACGGGCTAGACCCTATCGCTGAGCTTATTTGCATCGGCGATGCCCTCCCGCCGTCGGCGATGGGTTTGATGACCGAAAAGGGTATGGTGAGCTCCATGAACTGGCAGATCAACATGCTGACCGATGCGCCAACCACCGAAAATGGCTGGTGGTATTTGTCGAGCGAAACGCACCACGCCGCCAATGGCGCGAGCAGCCAGTATATGACCGTCTGGAACAGCCGCGGCAACGCGGTCCTGACCGGCATGCAATCGGTTGCAATTTTCGCTTAAACGGCTGGCTTAGTCCGGCCAAAGCGGCTGGCTTACCCCAAAGCTGCCTGTTTTTCGTCAGCCAGACGATCCAGCTCAGCGCGGCTTTTCTTCTCGCTTGAAGATTTCAATTGCCCGCATGCCGCCATAATGTCTCGGCCACGTGGTGTGCGGATGGGCGCGCTGATGCCGGCTTCGAAAATGATGCTTGAAAAACGCTTGATGCGTTCGGGGTCAGAACATTCATAGGTTGCGCCGGGCCATGGGTTAAACGGGATCAGGTTGACCTTGGCAGGCAGCTTATACTGGCGGATAAGGCTCACCAGTTCGCGCGCGTCTGCGTCGCTGTCATTCTTGTCTTTCAACATCACATATTCAAACGTGATCCGCCGCGCGTTGCTGATGCCGGGATATTCGGCGCAGGCCCGCAACAACTCATCAATGCCATATTTGCGATTAAGGGGCACGAGTTCATCGCGTACCTCTTTGGTCACCGCGTGCAGCGAGACAGCGAGGTTGACGTTTATCTCTTCGCCCGCCCGCGCCATCATCGGCACGACGCCAGACGTCGACAAAGTGATACGACGACGCGACAGGCCAAGGCCATCTCCATGCATGACAATCTTAATCGCATCGCGGACGTTATCAAAATTGTACAGCGGCTCACCCATGCCCATCAGCACGATATTGGTCAGCATGCGGCCGTCAGCGGTGTAATGCCCGACATCGTCATCTTCGTCTTCGTCCGCCGCCACAGACGCCATGTTGCCTTTCGGCCATTCGCCGAGCGCGTCGCGGGCAAGCATGACCTGCCCAACGATTTCCCCGGGCGTCAGGTTGCGCACCAACCGCATTGTGCCCGTGTGGCAGAAACGACAGTTCAGCGTGCAGCCCACTTGGCTGGAAATGCAGAGGGTCCCGCGATCAGCGTCGGGGATGAACACCATTTCATAATCCTGCGCATCGTCGGTCCGCAAAAGCCATTTGCGCGTGCCGTCCGACGACACCTGCGCCTCGACAATTTCGGGCCGCCCAATGACGAAGCGGTCCGCAAGCCATGGCCGCATGGTCTTGGAAATGTCGGTCATCGCCTCAAAATCAGTGACGCCGCGATGGTAGATCCAATGGAACACCTGCTTTGAGCGCAGTTTTGCAGCTTTTTCATCAAGCTGCGATTCTTCAAATAACTGACGGATTTGGAGATGGCTCAGACCCATCAGGTCTATACGTCCATCGGTGCGCGGGGTGATATCGCGCGGGGTGACTATAGGATCGATATGGCCGGGGATCTGCATGATGGCCGCGCCTATAAGGGGGTTGTTGGCGAAAAGCCAGCAAAGCCGCTGATTAGCTATGGACGATGGATATTTTCGTCCCAGGCGCCTCATCGGTCACACTAACAATTGCGCCCAATTGGCTGGCGAGGGCCTCAACGATGCCGGTTCCAAGGCCGGGTTTACGTTCCTCTGGATCCTTTGGCATTCCGACCCCGTCATCGGCCACGACCAATGTCCACGCCGTGCCATCTGATTTGTACCCCACCTTAATCGTGCCCTTTTGAGTTCCTCCAGGAAACGCATGCTTCAGGGCGTTGATAACCAATTCTGTTACGACCAGCCCAAGGCTCACCGAGGTATCCGAATCTACGGCGCTGTCATCCACCTCACTGGTTAACACCAACCGTTGCGGCTCGCCGATCATTGACGCCCCGATGCTTGCACACAGATCCTCAAAATAACTTTTTAAGACAACATTTTCGACCGCCGTAGACGAAAGATGCTTTTGCAGCATGGCGATAGACATGACGCGGTTGTGCGCATCGCGCAAATGTTCGCGGGTCTCGGTCGATTGGACCTTTCGTGCGCTCTGCAAAAGCACACTGGCAATGATTTGAAGGCTGTTAGCGATGCGATGTTGTATTGCATGCAGCAATAGCTGCTTTTCACGCACAAGATCATCCCGCACTTTGTCCGCTAGTCGCTGCGATGTAACGTCGGTAATGGCCAGAACGACGCGGACGCTTTCAGCTTCGAAGTAATCAAGCGTATGCGCGTTAATCAGAAGGCGAAGCGTATCCTTGCCGGGACGCACAAGGTCCATTTCGTATACATCAATAGCTGCGTTGCCAGCAATCGTGGCGCGCAGGAGCGAATCCAGCTGGCGTACTTTCCATTCGCCTTCGCCTAAATCGGCAAGTTTTTTGCCGGTCACGACAGCGCAATCGATATCAAATGCACGGCAAAAAGAATTGCTCGCCGCAATGACTGTCAAATTCTCGTTCAAAAGCACAAGCGGCGAAAAAGACGAAGATATCAACGCAATCGACATATTGTCTGCGTGTTCAGGTAGGCGGGTCAGTAGTTTTTCCATGGCTTATCGCCGAAGTAAACTGGAGACTCGCGGAACGAGAGCCATACCCAGGCGCAATTTCTGCATCCAACATATTCAGAATGTATACGGACCGTAACAGGTTCGCTGCATTCCGGTGAATCAATTCGGAGGCGCGCTCGTTTTCATACCGGCACACCCCAAAGCAGCCGCGTCGATCGCGCTTGGAGCGCCCCGTAAACTGTAGGTATCAACAATCGACTGCCCATCGCGGCCAATCGTTTCGATGCTCAGCGACGTTGCCGACCGCATCGCAGCTACCACAGCCAAATCCATCCGCCTGTCCAAAGCCCAGACCCCGTCGCCCGCAGCCCTCAACCTGAATCTCCGGCCACCCGCACTTAAAATAACGCCGCTATTGGCCGAACGGTTATACGACAACCGGACATAAATCTGATGTGTCACGCCGCGGCTTGGCCAAAAACCGATGGATAGAAACGCCGGACGGATGGGCTTGCTGAGCGTTTCCTCAGGTGCAGCGATAGCATAGCAACGATACGCCGCAGGATCGCGAAAAGCTGCCCAGCCTTGATATACGCCCAATCGTTCCTTGGCGGACAATGGCGCAGCGAGAGCAAGCGTGGACAGGAATACACATAGCAGCTGCGCTGCACGCCTCATCCGCGCTCCCCTTGGCCGCTGCCATCAATAACGAGCGCCTCGACACCATCGCGGATCATCACCATGCTGCCTTGGGCAAGGCTGGCCGCGATTGGCGCGTCAAATCGTTCCATGGGTTTGAGCCCAAGCAACAGCCCGCGCAGCACGCGCGCCGTCATGCCATGGCAAATGATCAGCATATCTTGGTCAAAGGACAAACTGCCAAGCCAATGCGACAGCCGCTGCGCCACATCTTCATAAAATTCGCCGCCATCGGGACGCACGGAAAACAACTTATGCTCTAGGTCGACGATTGGGCCGATTTCGGCAGAAATGTCGGCATAGGTCCGGCCTGACCAGTGACCAACGTCGATTTCCAGCAAGCGGTCATCGCGATGGGTCTGGTGCCAATCCGCATCAATCTCCTCGGCAATTAGCGCGAGCGTTTGCAGTGCCCGTCCAGCGGTTGAGGACCAAAGCTGTGGTCTGGCATCAGCTCCAAGATAATCCGACAGCGCGCGGCCCATTTCACGCGCTTGCACGCAGCCCTCCCACGTCAGCGGCGTGTGCAATTCTGCCTGCCCCTGCATCCGTGCAACTTTGTTAAACACTGTCTCCCCATGCCGCGCGATGAAAAGCCGTCTATTGTTTGTTGAAATACCCATATTGCCCTTATTCCACAGGATATTGTTGGAGGCAAAAGCTATCGGCTTGCCCTAATGTTCAAAGCGGTTATGTAAGATTCAGCATAGTAATAGGGTTTTTCGGCTGGTTTGCGGACCACCCGGCCCGACAAGGGGAATTTGAATGAGAGCCACGATCGAACGCGCGACCCTGCTGAAATGCCTGAGCCACGTCCAATCTGTTGTGGAGCGGCGCAATACCATACCCATATTGTCCAACGTTCTGATCGAAGCCAGCGAAGGCGGCAAGATCAAGGTGACCGCGACAGACCTTGATCTGCAGGTTGTAGAAACCTTTGCAGCCGATGTCGAAACGCCAGGCGCGACAACCGTGTCCGCGCACACCTTGTTTGAAATCGCCCGCAAATTGCCCGATGGCTCGCAAGTGCAGTTGCATGCTGCCGATGGTCGCATGGCTGTCAACGCTGGCCGTGCGCGCTTCTCGCTTGCCACACTGCCGCGCGACGATTTCCCGACTATTGCCGAAGGCGAACTGCCCACATCGTTCGAAATCCCCGCAAGTTCGCTGATCCAGATCATCGACAAGACGCGCTTTGCGATTTCGACCGAGGAAACACGTTATTATCTTAACGGTATTTTCCTGCATGTCACGGATGACGCAGAACCCGTTCTGAAAGCGGCGGCAACGGACGGGCATCGTCTGGCCCGCGTCACCTTGCCGCGCCCTGCCGGTGCGGAAAATATGCCCGACATCATTGTGCCACGCAAATGCGTTGCCGAAGTCCGCAAGCTACTTGATGAAAGCGGCGGCAATGTGATTCAGGTAGATTTGTCGGCAAGCAAAATTCGCTTCACCTTCGACAGCGTTATCCTGACGTCAAAGCTGATCGACGGCACCTTCCCCGATTACAGCCGTGTCATTCCAACTGCGAATGACAAGCTTTTGCGCATCGATCCCAAGGCATTCAGCCAGGGCGTTGACCGCGTTGCGACCATCGCTACCGAGAAAACCCGCGCCGTTAAAATGGCGCTCGACAAAGATAAGATCACCTTGTCCGTCACCAGCCCCGAAAACGGCACTGCGGCGGAAGAAGTGTCCGGCCAATATAGCAGCGATGGCTTCGAAATCGGCTTTAACGCCCGCTATTTGATGGACATACTGGGCGAGATCGAAGGCGACATCGTCGAACTGCATTTGGCCGACGCCAGCGCGCCGACCTTGATCCGCGAGAATGACAAGTCAGCGGCGCTCTATGTTCTAATGCCGATGCGGGTTTGATCTAAACTAATCCGATAAAATTAAGGCCCTGAAATCTTTTCAAGGCCTTAATATTAATACGACGCCGATTGAGAAAATCTGCGCGTCGCTCCCTTACTCTGCCGCCTCGGCCATCAGCACATTCTGCGGGCCGCGCACAACGACACCCGGCAACGCACCCGTCATCTTGCCTTCACGGAAGGTCACCACGCCCGATTTTATCGTCGCGACATAGCCGTCAGCCTTTTGCAGCAAACGCTTGCCACCGGCGGGCAGGTCGAACGCCAGCCATGGCTTCAACAATTTCAACGCGTCAAAATCGATGACGTTGATATCGGCGAGATAGCCCGGCTTCAGCACACCGCGATCATTCAATCCATAAAGCCGCGCGGTGTCGTGGCATTGCCGTTTGACAGCCAGTTCGAGCGGTATTGTTCCGGCCTTACGGTCGCGCGCCCAATAGCTGAGCAGGAATGTCGGTGACGCCGCGTCGCAAATTGTCCCGCAATGTGCGCCGCCGTCAGACAGCGATGCGACGATATCGTCACGCTGGAGCAGTTCTTTGGTGAAGTCCAAATTGCCATCCATATAATTCAATATCGGCAGGTAAATCATGCCGTTCCCGTCGTCGGCCATCAACTGGTCATAGGCATATTCGGCGCTTTCTTTGCCTGCAGCCTGTGCAAAGCCAAAGATGCTTTCTTCGCGTGTGGGTTCATAGCTGAAGCCATCGCCCAGCGGGAATTGCATGGCCCAAGCGGCGGTCACCAGCATGAAGAATGGGGCCATATCAACCGACGGCGGCGGCAAATTATCCTCCGCCAGCATCGCAGCCTTGAACGCCGGGTCGGACAGTTTTGCCTTCTGCTCATCCCACGACAGTCCTGCGATTTTCTGCCAGCTTGGCTTGCGCATGAATGGGTGCACCGAGCCGCGCCAGTTCATGATGACGCCGATACCGCGCAGGCCAATCGCCGCGACCAGATTGGCACCATTGTCATTGGCGTTGCACATCCCTGCCATTTGCTCGGTCCACGGCATTTGCTTGATGGGCGATTGCAACATGGTGAAGGCGATGGGCACCCCTGTCTCGCGGCTTAACCGCCCCATCCAACCGAACTCGTCCCATTCTTCCAAGAAATCGGTGGTTAGCTCAAACACCCCGTGCCCGACCTTACCCATGGCGCGGCCAATACCAACCAGTTCGGGTTCGGTCGCCGTGGTCCCGGGGACAAGTTCGCCATCAATCGATTTATGCAACACCGTGCGTGAGGTGGAAAAGCCCAAAGCCCCTGCGCGCAAGCCTTCCTCCACCAGCCGCGCCATTTCGGCGATGTCTGCTTCGGTTGGCTCCTCATTATCCGCCCCGCGCTGTCCCATGACAAACGCACGCAACGCGCCGTGCGGAACTTGCGTGCCAATATCGATGGTGCGCGGGCGGCGCTCAAGCGCATCCAGATACTCAGGGAAGGTCTCCCAATCCCATTTCATCCCCTCGGCCAATGCGGTACCGGGGATATCCTCAACACCCTCCATCAGGCCGATAAGCCAGTCATGCTTGTCTTTCTTTGCCGGCGCAAAGCCAACACCGCAATTGCCCATGACGACCGTGGTGACGCCATGCCAGCTCGACGGCCCCATCTCGCTATCCCAAGTCGCTTGGCCATCATAATGGGTGTGGATGTCGACAAAGCCGGGGGCGACGATCTTGCCTGTTGCATCAATCTCTTCGCGGCCTTGCGCGCTGATATGCCCAACCGCCGTAATTATACCGCCGTCCACTGCAACATCAGCAACAAAGCGCGCCGCGCCTGTGCCATCAACCACGGTTCCACCACGAATAACAAGATCATGCATGCCGACTCTCCTCTGTCCTCGCGCTCAGCGTATCAGGTTTAATTAGGCAATTAAACCTCTGCGTCTGCTTTAAAAAACGTCCACATCGAGCACAGTCGCAAAGCTATTTTTAGCTCGCGAGAATATTTATCGAAAACGCGATGACGCCAATGTTGAAGACGAATGCTGCAATGCTGTGAAAGATAACAACCTTGCGCCACTGGCCATCGGTTATCACCACATCCGACGTCTGGAATGTCATGCCAAGCGTGTAGGCAAAATAGACGAAATCCCAGTAATCGGGGGACTGTGTGCTCGGAAATTCGACCCCGCCGCGATCACCGCCGCCTTGGCTGTCATCATAGAATAGATGCGCATAATGGATTGCGTAGATCATATTCGAAAAACACCATGCAATGGCTAATGTGCAAATAACCAGCGCCACTGGCCATCCTTTGGGCGCGTCGCCTTGCGTCAGCTCGGCGGTCACGGCCGTCAAAATGGTTATCATCGTGATCGCGGTTAGCGCAAGCAACAGGACGCGGTCGGCATCTTCGGGTCGCGCTCTTTTCCGGATTCCCTCGGCATCAAGTCGGAACAGTGGTCTAAGTGTTACAGCATAGCCCAACGCCGCAATGTCAAAACCTGCCATAATAGCCTGATACCAAGGCAACCAAATACTAAGGCCAAATGCGGTCAGACACAGAAACAAAAACAGAGCGTAGCGCCAAGGCATGAATGCCGATCTTGGCGTTTTGCCCGCCATCCTATTTTCCGCGTTGCGCCAACAGCCGCAGTCGCAAGGCGTTCAGCTTAATAAAGCCTGCTGCATCCTTCTGGTCATATGCGCCGGCATCGTCTTCAAAGGTCACGACTTTCTCGCTGTACAGGCTATTCGGCGACTTGCGGCCAACCACGCTGGCGAGGCCCTTGTAGAGCTTCAGCCGCACAGTTCCTGACACATGTTCCTGACTATGGTCTATTGCGGCCTGCAACATCTCGCGCTCCGGCGAGAACCAGAAGCCATTGTAAATGAGTTCGGCATATTTCGGCATCAGCTCGTCTTTCAGATGCGCCGCGCCGCGATCCAGCGTGATGCTTTCAATGCCGCGATGGGCACGGGCGTAGATTTCGCCACCCGGCGTTTCATACATACCGCGCGATTTCATACCAACGAAACGGTTCTCGACCAGATCAAGACGGCCAATGCCATGCGCGCGGCCAAGCTCATTAAGCGCTGCCAGCAATGTTGCTGGCGACATCGCTTCGCCGTTCAGGGCAACGCCGTCACCCTTTTCAAAATCGATGGTGATATATTCAGGCGTATCGGGCGCATCCTCTGGATTGACCGTACGCGAATAGACATAATCAGGCGTTTCATCCCAAGGATCTTCAAGCACCTTGCCTTCAGACGATGTGTGCAAGAGGTTCGCATCCGTCGAAAACGGACTTTCGCCGCGCTTGTCCTTCGGCACGGGTATTTGGTGCTGCTCGGCCCATTCTATTAGCCGCGTGCGGCTCGTAAGGTCCCATTCGCGCCAAGGAGCAATGACTTTGATATCCGGGTTCAGTGCGTAAGCCGACAGCTCGAAGCGAACTTGGTCATTGCCCTTGCCTGTTGCCCCATGTGCAATGGCGTCGGCGCCGGTTTCGGCCGCAATCTCGATCAGCCGCTTCGAAATCAGCGGGCGGGCAATTGATGTGCCCAACAGATAATCGCCTTCATAGCGTGCATTGGCGCGCATCATCGGAAACACAAAGTCGCGAACAAATTCTTCGCGCAAATCGTCAATGTAGATATGGTGGTCGGGCACGCCCATCAGCACCGCCTTCGCGCGCGCTGGCTCCAACTCTTCGCCCTGCCCCAAATCAGCGGTGAAGGTGACAACTTCGCAGCCATATTCGACCTGCAGCCATTTCAGGATGACGCTGGTATCGAGCCCGCCCGAATAGGCCAGAACGACTTTTTTAATGCTGTCTGTCATGTCACATTTTTTCCGAAGCTGAATATCTGCGGCGCGCCTAACAGTTTAGGCGGGGTTCGACAACTCCCAGAACTGCCAAAGACCCAGAACCAAGAACAGCGCAGCGGCAATTTTGTGCACGGTACGCAGGGAAATTTTTGCAACCAGTTGCTCGCCCAGAAAAACAGCGGGGACGTTGGCGATCATCATCCCCAATGTTGTTCCGGCAGCGACTGCCCAGACCGCATGATATTGCGCGCCCAAAGCAATAGTCGCGACCTGCGTTTTGTCGCCCATTTCGACAAAGAAAAAGGCGATGGTGGTCGCGACAAAGGCGCCGCGTTGTGACGCGACCTTGATATCGTCATCCACCTTGTCAGGTACCAGCGTCCATGCGGCCATCAAAATGAAGCCAGTGGCAACTGCATAACGGAATGCCTCGCTTATGAAGATTGAGGCAAGCGTGCTCCCCGCCCATGCGGCGAGTGCATGATTGGCGATGGTGGCTGTGAATATGCCCGCGATGACGGGCAGCGGCTTTTTGAAGCGGATGGCGAGTAATATCGCCAGCAACATGGTCTTATCGCCGATTTCCGCAATCGCGACGAGCAAAGTAGAGGTGAAGAAGATTTCCATAAAAAACATCCAGGTCAGGCAGTTTTTCGACGCAATGCCACCGGCTACCCCGCCCGACCGGTGCGGATTGCCGATGCCATTGGTCTCGCCTTGAACCATGTGATCGTTTCCGATCTTACGGCCCCACATGCACCATGACCTCTCAGCCAAATATGTTGATGCATGTCTCGTTCGTTTTGAACGACTGGCTACTCCCCAGATGACGTGGCCGCCTTATGGTGCGGGACTTTAAATTGCAAGCAGCCATGCCATTTGGTGGCGGAACTATTTTTTGGAAGCCCAGACGTTTTCTAGCCCGTTTTTGCCACAACACACACGCCAAGATACGGCCAATAACCGCGCATCGTTCGACAGTGCGAGGTGGCGGATCGCGTCAATCAAGAGACAATCACCCACACGGGCGTGTTCGGTCCCCGAAGCAACGTCGCCTGCCAAAGGTATGACGAGAAATGGGCCAGGATCGGGAAGCAATGCCAGTTGCATGATGTCGTCAATATACCAAAGCTGAAAAAAAGGACCATTGACGAGCTGCTGCCCGCCCACACTGCGCCCCGAGCGCAGGTCCGCATAAGGGGCAGCGACCGACACTGCGACACCGTCATCCAAATGCAGATCGCGTGGCCGCCAATAGTCAAATAGGCGATAGGTCACGTCTGCATATTGCTGCACCTCAACCAATGTGATGCCAGCGCCAATGGCGTGCACTGTGCCTGCAGGGATATAGTAATAATCGCCTGCCGAAACTGGCTTCCAATCCATCAGCATTTCGACTTCACCCGAAAGCGCGGCGCCGCGCAATGCGTCGGCGCTTAACGCACTCTGCGTGCCGATACCGAGCACTGCGCCGGGTTCGGCAGACACCACAAACCAGCATTCCTCTTTGCCCGAAGCAAGCCCGCGTTCCTGAGCCTGCACATCATTCGGATGCACTTGAATCGACAATTTCTCCGAAGTGAACAACCATTTCACTAATATCGGAAGCGCGTCATTGGCCGTCGTTTCATACCAAACTTCACCGATATTGCGCCCGGCGACGTCGCCAAAGGCGGGTGGAACATCGTTACGCCCCCATGGCTTTTCCACCAGATGCTTTTGCAATTTCATGAATGCTTAATGCAGCGCCCACGAATTAGTTGCCGTCGCAGTTTTTTCCTTTTGTCGTTGGGCAACTGCCGTTAGGGGTGCCGAAACACTATAAATCTCCCTGGGGCGCCGTTTTTCGCTGGAGCCAAAATATGACCAAATATGTAACGCGCGCCGGACTTCGGATTGCCGCGCAGCTTGT
This sequence comes from Sphingomonadales bacterium, assembly GCA_947470185.1. GTDB lineage: Bacteria > Pseudomonadota > Alphaproteobacteria > Sphingomonadales > Sphingomonadaceae > Sphingorhabdus_B. Next base: position 15,589 of record CANIRZ010000017.1, read on the forward strand.
TGAGTTTACCGAAAGCCGTGCCCTTGCTGGCACTGGCATTGCTGCGGATGCTCTATGGCAGGGCCTAACCGACATCCTTGACCGTTTTGTTCCGCACAACCGGATGCTGCTGGCCAAGCGTGACGATATTCAGGCGCAGTTAGATGCATGGCATCGCGCCCATCCCGGTCCAATTACCGACATGGCAGCCTATCAGGCGTTCCTGCGTGACATTGGCTATTTGGTCCCCGAGCCACCACCATTCAGCATCGGCACGCAGAATGTAGACCCCGAAATCGCGATTATGGCTGGGCCGCAACTTGTCGTGCCAAGCCTCAATGACCGCTTCGTCCTGAACGCCGCAAATGCCCGCTGGGGCAGCTTATACGACGCGTTGTATGGCACCGACGTCCTGCCCGCACCAGCTGCACGGCCCGGCGGTTATGACACGGATCGTGGCGCGGCAGTCGTGGCCTATGCGCGCAGCTTCCTCGACGAAGCCATTCCCGGTTGGCAAGCAGCTTTGGCTGGCGACGAAAGCCCATATTTCGTCGCAAAAGCGCAAGCCGGTGACGCCGCGCGTTATCTGTTCAAACATCACGGCCTGCATATTGAAATCTTGGTCAATCCGCAGCACCCGGTTGGCGCGACAGATGAATTGCACATCGCCGATGTCATCCTTGAATCCGCGCTCACGACGATCATCGATTTGGAAGACTCGGTCGCAGCAGTCGACGCCGATGACAAGGTCGCGGCCTATACCAACTGGCTTGGCCTCATGCGTGGCGATCTTGTCGCCAGTTTTGACAAGGGCGGAAAGACCGTCACCCGGGCGCTTGAGCCGGATCGCGACTATGATGGCCTGACGCTGGCTGGTCGCAGCCTGATGTTCGTCCGCAATGTCGGGCATCTGATGACCAATCCAGCCGTTCTATTGCCCGACGGCAGCGAGGCACCCGAAGGCATATTGGACGCGCTATTCACGTCCCTCTGCGCGTTGCATGACCTCAAGGGGCTTGGAACGCACCGTAACAGTCGTGCCGGCAGCATCTATATCGTTAAGCCAAAGATGCACGGCCCAGAAGAAGCCGCCTTCACCAACGACCTGTTCAACGCAGTCGAGGATGTGCTTGGCTTGGCGCGTCACACCATCAAGGTCGGCGTCATGGACGAAGAACGCCGCACCAGCGCGAATCTTGCCGCCTGCATTCACGCCGTTCGCGACCGGATCGTGTTCATCAACACCGGCTTCCTTGATCGCACTGGCGACGAAATGCACACCGCCATGCAGGCCGGCCCCATGATCCGCAAAGCGGAGATGAAAACGTCATCCTGGATTCAGGCTTATGAGGCGCGCAATGTCCAAATCGGCTTGGCTTGCGGCCTCAGCGGCAAAGCGCAAATCGGCAAGGGCATGTGGGCCGCACCCGATATGATGGCGGATATGATGGTGCAGAAAATCGCCCATCCGAAAGCTGGCGCGAATACCGCCTGGGTGCCCTCGCCCACGGCAGCGACGTTGCACGCGATGCATTATCATGCATTTGACGTCTTTGCCCGTCAGGCGGAACTTGCCAAGGAGCCAACGCCGGGCCTTGACCCATTGCTGACCATTCCCGTCGCACCTGCTGGCCACAATTGGTCAGACGAAGACGTGGCCCAAGAATTGGAAAACAACGCCCAAGGCATATTGGGCTATGTCGTACGCTGGATCGACCAAGGTGTTGGCTGTTCCAAGGTGCCCGATATTCACGACATCGGCCTTATGGAAGACCGGGCCACCTTACGCATTTCATCGCAGCATATTGCCAATTGGCTGCTGCACGGCATTGCGACCGAGGCGCAAATTGACGCCGCGCTGACGAAGATGGCCGCGAAGGTCGACGCACAAAATGCGGGCGACCCGTTATATGAAAAACTGGTAGGGGACAGCCTTGCATTAAAGGCCGCACGCGCCCTCATTTTTGAAGGCCTGACGCAGCCAAATGGTTATACCGAACCGCTGCTCCACAAATTCCGGCAGGAGAAGAAAGCCGCGGGCTAAAGCGGCTTATGCCACCGCGTCAATAAACCGTTCCGCGTCAAGCGCCGCCATGCACCCAGTGCCTGCGCTTGTGCACGCCTGCCGGTAGATGTGGTCCATCACATCGCCGCAGGCAAAAACGCCGGGGATGTTTGTTTCAGTTGCTTGTCCTTCAAAGCCACCGCGTACTTTGATATAGCCGCCCGCCATATCGAGATGGCCTTCAAAAATGCCGGTGTTCGGTTTGTGCCCGATGGCGATGAAAACGCCGTGGAGTTCGGTATCTTCGGTGCCGTCGCCATCGGTCGCCGCGATACGCATGCCTGTGACGCCCATTGCATCGCCCAGAACTTCATCCAGCCTGTGGTTCCACTTAATGGTAACTTTGCCCTCTGCCTCCCGCGCGAACAGGCGGTCTTGCAGGATTTTCTCCGCCTTTAACTTGTCGCGGCGATGTACTAAGGTCACATGGCTTGCGATGTTCGCCAAATACAGCGCCTCTTCTACAGCGGTATTCCCGCCACCGATTACGGCCACTGGCTTGTTGCGGTAGAAAAATCCGTCACAGGTCGCGCAAGCCGACACACCTTTGCCCATGAAGGCAGTTTCGCTGGGCAGGCCAAGATATTGGGCGCTTGCGCCTGTGGCAATGATGACGGAATCGGCGGTGTAGTCGCCTGCCCCGCCAGTCAGAACGAATGGCCGCTTCGAAAAATCGACCTTTTCGATATAGTCATTTTCAATGCGCGTTCCGAAACGCTCCGCGTGCTTGCGCATCCGCTCCATCAATTCAGGCCCCATGACGCCTGCATCATCGCCGGGCCAATTGTCGACTTCGGTCGTGGTCATCAGTTGCCCGCCTATTTCGACTCCCGTAATCATCATCGGCGTCAAATTGGCGCGCGCGGCGTAAACGGCAGCAGTATAGCCGGCAGGTCCAGAGCCAATGATGACAACAGGTGCGTGGCGATTTTCGGTCATAGAAGGTCTTTCTGATTCTGTTGGCTCGGGACATACGCATTCGTGTCACGCTGGCCAAGTGTGCGGCCTAACTTATCCCCATCAAATTAGGGCTTCACATGTCGGCAGGTGCAACCTATCAGTCCGACATTGTTTAGGATTAAGGGAGCTTTTCATGGCCAAAGTCACGGTAATTTCACGTAACGGCGAAGGCCGCGAAGTCGAAGCTGAAAACGGCCTGTCGCTGATGGAAGTCATCCGCGACAATGGTTTTGATGAACTGCTCGCGCTTTGCGGCGGCTGCTGTTCTTGCGCCACGTGCCATGTGCATATTGATCCTGCCTTTGCCGATCGCCTGCCTAAAATGGGTGAGGACGAAAACGATCTGCTCGACAGCACCGACCACCGCAACGAAACCTCGCGCCTGTCGTGCCAAATTCCCGTCAGCGATGCGCTTGATGGGTTGATCGTGACCATCGCGCCTGAGGATTGATTTCGGCGCAGTATAAAAGCTGACCTAACGCCCTCCCGCACGCAGGAGGGCGGGTTAACCCCGCATGGCGCTACCGAGCGATTCCTCAAGCACGGGGTAGCCATGCCCGTCGGGGATGCACAGCCAGCTTCCGTCCGCGCGTTGGTCCACAAAAGTCAGTACTGTCGATACCGGATGTTCCGCCGCATGCGCAGCGGCGGCATCAAAGTCACCAAACATAGCCAGCCGTTCCAGATTGCGCCGCGTCGGGAAGATGATCTTCACTTCGCCTTTGTCGGCTTTCTCCAGAACCTCGCCCGCGGTGGCCCAAAACAGCATCCGGTTTTCGGTTTGGTCAACGGTCGCCAGCGGCGTCGTGTCGCCAGCATCAACGACATAGAAACGCGTGTCGAAAACCCGCGATGCCCGCTCAAAAGCAGGTGGCCGCCAGCGCGACCATGGCACCAGCTGTTCAAAATCGGGCGCCCAGCCAAAACGGTTGCACACCGCCTGAAGGCTTTCGCCGTCATGCAGCGCAGCCCGGGCATCAATGCAGTTGGCTGCATCCGAAACACCCGAAAGCCCAAGCGCTAAGCCCGCTTCCTCAATCGTCTCACGAATTGCGGCAAGTCGCGCGGCCGCCTCATCCAGCGGCAGGGGCCCGCCCAACATCTGGGCATAATCAAAATCGGCAGGGTCAACCTTACCACCGGGAAACACCGCAGCTCCGCCCGCAAAGGCCATCGCCTTGACGCGCTCGACCATCAACAACAAGGGGGCTCCGCCATCGGGATTGGCTCGAAAAATGACCATCGTGGCGGCAGGCGTTGCAATGGGTAGTGGTTCACCGCTGATCGGGTGATTAGTAAGTTCAGGTTCCATGACATCCACTCAAGCATGCTTTTGAACGCGTTAGAAGCGGCAAATGCGCATGGATGCAAGATGCGGCAAAAGCCTTCCTTGAAATTCGTTCATTTTTGTCCCATTTCTGGGGAGAAGCGCGGACTTGCGCTTTTAGAACAAATCTGGAACAAGCTGAACTATGTCACTCACCCACATCAAGGTGCGCGGTGCGCGCGAGCATAACCTCAAGGGCGTCGATATCGACCTGCCGCGCGACAAGCTCATCGTCATCACTGGGCTGTCGGGTTCAGGCAAGTCCAGCCTCGCGTTCGACACCATTTATGCCGAGGGGCAGCGCCGCTACGTCGAGTCGCTATCAGCCTATGCACGCCAGTTTCTGGAAATGATGCAGAAGCCCGATGTCGAGCATATTGAGGGGCTGTCCCCCGCGATCTCCATTGAGCAGAAAACCACCAGCCGAAACCCGCGCTCGACGGTGGCCACGGTGACTGAGATTTACGACTATATGCGGCTTTTGTGGGCACGCGTCGGCGTGCCTTATTCGCCCGCGACGGGCCTGCCGATCACCGCCCAGACCGTCAGCCAGATGGTCGACCGCGTCATGGCCTTGCCCGAAGGCACACGCGCCTTCCTGCTCGCGCCAGTCGTTCAAGGCCGCAAGGGCGAATATCGCAAGGAACTCGCCGAGTGGCAGCGCTCGGGCTACACCCGCGTCCGCATCGACGGCGAACTCTACGCCATTGAAGAGGCGCCCGCGCTCGACAAGAAATACAAGCATGACATTGAAGTTGTGGTTGACCGCATCGTCGTCAAAGACGGCATCAAGCAACGCCTCGCCGAAAGTTTTGAGGCGGCTTTGAAGCTCGCCGATGGGCTGGCCTTTGTCGATCTGGCAGATACGACCGTGGCGGAGTTGCAAACCACCAACGCCGACAGCGTGCCAAGCACATTCGGCGAAGCGCGCGCGACTTTTGCCCCCGCGCCGAACGTCACTGGCGGCGCGATGAAGGGCACTGGCCTGCCCGCCAACCGCATCGTTTTCTCCGAAAAATTCGCCTGCCCCGTTTCCGGCTTCACCATCGCAGAAATCGCGCCGCGCCTCTTCTCGTTCAACGCCCCGCAAGGCGCGTGTCCCGATTGTGACGGCCTTGGCGAGCGGCAGGAATTTGACCCGCAACTGGTGGTCCCCAACGAACATCTGTCGTTAAAAAAAGGCGCGATTGTGCCTTGGGCGAAATCCAACCCGCCAAGCCCTTATTATATGCAAGTGCTGTCCAGCCTTGCGAAAGCTTATGGGTTCAGCCTTGAGTCCACTTGGGAAGATTTGGCGCCTGACCAGAAGCTTATCATTCTGCACGGCACGGGCGGCATGCCCGTTGAGCTGACCTTCAAGGACGGGCGCAAGGAATATACCGTGCGCAAAGCGTTTGAAGGCGTCATCGGCAACCTAAACCGCCGCCTGCTGCAAACCGACAGCGCGTGGATGCGTGAGGAGCTGTCGAAATATCAAACGTCGCAGCCCTGCGAAACCTGCCACGGCGCGCGCCTCAAGCCTGAGGCACTCAGCGTCAAAATCGCTGGCGTAGATATCGCCACCCCCACCCGCATGAGCGTCGGTGACGCGCTCGTCTGGTTCGGCAGCGTCGACCAGACGCTGACCAATCAGCAGCAGCAGATTGCCAAGGCGATCCTTAAGGAAATCAACGAACGGCTTGGCTTCCTCAACAATGTGGGCCTCGATTATCTCAACCTTGACCGCACCAGCGGCACATTGTCCGGCGGCGAAAGCCAGCGTATCCGCTTGGCCAGCCAGATCGGCAGCGGCCTGTCGGGCGTGCTCTATGTGCTCGACGAACCCAGCATCGGCTTGCACCAGAAAGACAATGACCGCCTGCTCGCGACGCTGCGCCGCCTGCGCGACTTGGGCAACACCGTCATCGTCGTCGAGCATGACGAAGACGCAATCCGCACCGCCGACTGGGTCGTGGACTTGGGCCCGGGCGCTGGCGTCCATGGCGGCACCGTCATGGCCGAAGGCACGCTGAAGCAAATCCTGAAGTCGAAGGACAGCCTGACCGCCGCGTACCTGAACGGCACGCGCGAAATTGCGGTGCCCAAGACGCGGCGCAAGGGCAATAAGAAGAAGCTGACCGTCCACAACGCCCGCGCCAATAACCTGAAGAATGTCACCGCGAGCATTCCGTTGGGCACATTCACCTGCATCACGGGCGTATCGGGTTCGGGCAAGTCGAGCTTCACCATCGACACGCTCTATGCCTCTGCGGCACGCTCCTTAAATGGCGCGCGCGTCATTGCGGGCGCGCATGACAAGGTCACTGGCCTTGAACATTGCGACAAGGTCATCGACATCGACCAATCCCCCATTGGCCGCACCCCGCGTTCAAACCCCGCGACCTACACCGGCGCGTTCACCAACATCCGCGACTGGTTCGCGCAATTGCCCGAAAGCGCCGCGCGCGGGTATAAACCGGGGCGTTTTTCGTTCAACGTCAAGGGCGGACGCTGCGAAACGTGCAGCGGCGATGGCCTGATCAAGATCGAAATGCACTTCCTGCCCGACGTCTATGTGACGTGCGAGGAATGCAACGGCAAACGCTACAACCGCGAAACATTGGAGGTCAAATGGAAGGGCCTCTCCATCGCCGACGTGCTCGACATGACGGTGGAGGACGCGGTGGAGGTGTTCAAGGCCGTCCCCCCGATCCGCGACAAAATGGCGATGCTGGCGGAGGTTGGCCTGGGCTATGTCAAGGTCGGGCAGCAGGCAACGACCCTATCGGGCGGCGAAGCGCAACGCGTGAAGCTCGCCAAGGAACTCAGCCGCCGGTCCACGGGCCAGACGCTCTACATCCTCGACGAGCCCACCACTGGCCTGCATTTTGAGGATGTCCGCAAACTCCTCGAAGTGCTCCACCGTCTGGTCGAACAAGGCAACAGCGTGGTGGTCATCGAACATAATCTCGACGTCATCAAAACCGCGGACTGGATCATCGACATGGGTCCCGAAGGCGGCGTTAAGGGCGGCGAGATTGTCGCCGAAGGCACGCCGGAACAGGTCGCCAAGGAGCCAAGGTCATATACCGGGCATTATCTCGCTCCCATGCTTGCGAAAGCAAGCTAGGGAGCGCCCGCCGGAGCCTTGGCGTAGGTGGGGAAGCCGACCTGTCCGCCGCAGCCTTGGCGAAGGTGGATGCTTGCGAAGGCTAAGTAACCCAAATCCTCCCTATCGATTTACGATGGGGAGGTGGCAGCCGAAACGGCTGACGGAGGGGCTGCCATGGGGAATTTGCGCAGGCGCGACAAAGGCGGGTGCAAAGCAAAGCTATTTCGCTTGCAATGTAGGATTTGCTTTGAGATTTTGTGCTTCACGCCAACAATTGGTGCGCGACTGGCTCTTTGAACATATTGATCCCCATCCCGGCTTTCGGACCCTGTAAGCCAACTTCGCAACGTCGCCGTAAGTTTACAGAAATACCGCATTTTCCGTACAAGTTTGTAAACTTAAGGAATGAAGGTGACACATGCGACACCACCTAAACTTGTCGGCACCTCTGAACCGAAAGTAAGAACCCGCCCCACACACCCCCTCGCCAACGCAAGCTTGGCCGTGTAAACACTTCCCGTAACGCCCATGTCACGCGCTGGTCATCATGGTCTGCGACGGGGAACCAAGCTTTTGAGGAGTATCGCATGCGTAAACTGTCATCCGCCCTTTTGGCGTCCTGCCTGATCACCGCGCCGGTTGTGGCGCAATATGCGGCTCCCCCTGCGCCTGCGCCTGCGTCGGCTACAACCGTCAACCCCCCTGCACGCCCGATTGGCACGCCGCCGCTCACGACGAGCGAAGCCTATTTGAAGGCTGGCCAAGCTGAGCTTGCGCGGTTGGAGGCGGACAAGCCCAATGACCGGAAGGCGCGCAATGTCATCCTGTTCATCGGTGACGGCATGAGCGTCACGACGTTGACCGCTGCGCGTATTTTTGAAGGGCAGCAAAAGGGCGTCGACGGCGAATCCTATGTCGCGCAAATGGATCGCTTGCCCAACACCGCCTTGGTCAAAACCTATTCGCATGACGGCCAAGTGCCCGACAGCGCGCCGACCGCAACTGCCCTCGTTTCGGGCGTCAAAACGCTGAACGGTGTTCTCGGCGTTGGTCCTCAAGCCGTTGAGAATAATTGCAAGGCAACCGAGCCATATAAGGTCAAATCGCTTTTCGAAATGGCCGAGGACAAGGGCTATGCCACGGGCATCGTCTCCACCGCGACCATCACACACGCGACGCCCGCATCAACCTATGCCCACACCGCGCAACGCGATTGGGAAGTGGATGCCAATATGCCCGCCGCCGCCAAGGCCGAAGGCTGCATCGATATTGCGCGGCAAATGGTCGAATGGCCGCATGGCGATGGCTTTGAGGTCATGCTGGGCGGTGGACGTCAGCATTTCATGCCCAATACCGCCGCTGACCCCGAATATACCGACAAAAAGGGCAAGCGCGCCGATGGCAAGGACCTGACCGCAAGCTGGTTGGCCGCCAACCCCAAAAGCGCTTATGTATGGAATAATGAAGGCTTTGCCGCCGTCGATGCCAAGAAGACGAGCAAGCTGCTTGGCCTGTTCGAACAATCGCACATGCAGTTCGACGCCGACCGCACCGCGACCGGATCAAAAGAACCATCGCTCGCCGAGATGACGACCAAAGCAATCGCGATGCTATCCAAAAACCCCAAGGGCTATGTTCTGATGGTGGAAGCGGGCAAGATTGACCATGGCCACCACGCCGGAAACGCCTATCGCGCGTTGCAGGACACAGTTGCGCTGAATGATGCGTTGAAGGCGGCAATGGACAGTGTCGACCTGCGCGATACGCTCATCGTCGTCACATCGGACCATAGCCACACCTTCACCATGGCGGGCTATCCCGAACGCGGCAACCCGATCCTCGGCCCTGTCGTCGACCAAAAAGGCAAATCGACTTTGGCCTTTGATGGCAAGGGCTACACCACCTTGGGCTATATCAACGGCCCCGGCGCGGTCACGGCAATGCCACGCGCCGACCCGTTGAAAGAAGATACACAGGCGCTGAATTACCGGCAGCAGGCGTTAATCCCGACGGGTGCGGAAACGCACAGCGGCGAAGATGTCGTGGCGCGTGCCGCTGGGCCAAAGGCGCATCTGTTCAAAGGTACGATTGAGCAGAACACCATATTCCAGATCATGCGCGCGGCCCTCGGTTTTAAATAGGGGCGGGTTTTAGATAAGGCGGGCTTGAAAAGCCCGCAACGCTGCCCACATTTCCTGTTCGGGGGTTTCTGGACAGAGGAAAAGCCATGAAACGAATAATCACAGTCGCGTTGTTGCCCCTCGCGCTGGCCGCATGCGGCGAAGGCGGGGCATTGAACGATACAGTGAAGGTCAGCGTGCGCGAGTCCATCATCGCCACCTGCACCACCGCCGCCAGCGAACAAATCCCCGAGGGCATTCAGGTCGACGTCAATCAGGTCTGTGGCTGTGCAGCCGGCAAGGTGATGGACGGCAAAAGCGTATCCGACCTTGTCGCCAATCCGCCCAGCCCATCCGAGGGCATTGCCAAATTGCAGGCCTGTTTGAAAGAGCTTGGGCCAGTTACGGTCAATCCAGCCGCAGGATGAAGCACAAACAAAACCCCGTCCGGGGGAGGGTTCCGGACGGGGTCGGTTTAGCCCTCAGTCGCCTGCTAGGGGGAAATTGAGGACGTTCATTCAGGCCACCGAAGTGACCCGAAAGCTTATGGCATCACGACGGTATCGACGACGTGGACCGTACCATTCGACGCGACCACGTCGGCTTCGGTTACGGTTGACTTCCCGCCCTTAGCATCGGTCAGGACAATCTTGTCACCAGCCATGCTGGCTTTCAAGCTGCCGCCATTTAGCGTCTGGATGGTCGCAGTGCCCTTGCCGTCTACGATCATCTTGGCAAGATCACCCGACTTCACATTGCCGGCGACGACGTGATATTTCAGTAAAGCCGCAAGCTTGTCCTTGCTTGCCGGCTGTAACAAGCCATCAAGCGTTGCCTTATCCACCTTCGCAAATGCGTCGTTTGACGGCGCAAAAACGGTGAATGGACCGGTGCCCGACAATGTTTCGCCAAGGCCAGCCGCGGTTACTGCGGTGACAAGTGTCGATAACTGCGGGTTTCCTTGCGCCAATTCTACGATGGTCTTGTTGCCCATTGGTTCGCTGGCAACCAGAGTGTCAGTTGCCATTGCATCGTTCTGGACAACTTCGGTGTCCGTTGCTGCTGGAGCTTTTTCGCTGCCGCTGCAGGCCACCAAGGCAAGCGCGGACAGACCGGCTGCCCAGGTAAGTGTTAATTTCTGCATCATCTAAATCCTTCCGTGTGATCCCCTCAACGCAAAAGAACGCGCGACGAAGGCGAAAGGGTGCATGGCAAGAAAATATATAATTGGGCTTTCTGTCCGGGTCGATATACGGGCGCATGATGACTGGCCTTGCCCCTGTCCTGCGCACTGCGACAACTGCCCTTGGTAGCATTAGCCCAACGCCGCGCCTTGATGCCGAGCTTTTGTTGGCCCACGCGCTTGGTATCGACCGGTCAGCGATGCTGCTGCGACAGCATGATCTTTGTGTACCGGACAGTTTCGGCGCGCTACTCGCCCGGCGGGCTTCGGATGAACCAATAGCCTATATTACTGGCACGCAAGCGTTCTGGGACCTTGAATTGCACGTCACGCCCGATGTCCTTATTCCCCGCGCGGACAGCGAAACCTTGCTTGAGGCGGCAATAGACTGGTTTGCGCCTAATCAAGCGCCGTCACGCATCGCAGACCTTGGAACAGGCTCCGGCGCGTTGTTGCTGGCGGCGCTGTCGATATTTCCAAATGCGCAAGGCTATGGCATGGACGCCAGCCAAGCGGCACTTGCCGTAGCGCGCGATAATGCCGAACGCTTGGGCTTTGCCGACCGGGCGGAGTTTGCGCACCGCGATTGGACAAAGACGGGTTGGCACGCTGGCTTAGGTGTGTTTGACCTCATCCTGTGCAATCCACCGTATATTGAAGACGGCGAACAGCTTGCCCCAATGGTGTCTGCGCATGAACCGCATCATGCCCTGTTTGCGGGCGCAGACGGACTGGATGATTACCGACTTTTGATCCCACGATTGGGCGCGTTACTTGACCCGCGTGGGGTCGCGTTCTTTGAAATTGGCTATAATCAGGCAGAATCAGTTCAACGACTTGCCTCAGACGCCGGTTTTCTAACAGAACTGCGCCATGATCTTGCGGGCAATTCGCGCGTCATACGCTTTTCGCTTGGAATCAAAGAATAGTACGACTAGGACGTAATGGCATCGCTGCAAAAACTCCGGCTTAACGGTCTTTTAGCGCGAAGCCGCCCCCCGCGCAGATGGACAAATTGACAGGGTCAATGCTGGCCCTAGCGCAACCCAAACCGGGTTCAGGGGTTCCATGTAACATTAAGTGCCAAAACAGAGGACGGGTCAGCCCTGATGAATACCAACAACAGGCAGCAACAGAATAACAACAATCGTCGCCGCGGTCGCAATAACAACAGCAACAACAACCGGCAACAGAACAACAACCGCAGCGGTTTTGACTATCAAAATCTGATTGATAATCGTGCGCGCGGCAACGCAGCGCAGATGCTCGAAAAATACAAGAAACTGGCACAAGATGCGCAGTTTAATGGCGACCGCGTCAATGCCGAATATCACCTGCAATTTGCCGACCACTATTTCCGTGTGCTCGCAGATTTTCGCAGCCGCCAGGAAGCACGTCAGGAGCAGCAAGGCGAACGCCGGCCACGTGACGACGCGCGCGATGACAACCGTGACGATTGGCAGAATGACGATCGTTCGCCCAATTATGATCGCTCGCCAAATTATGACGATCATCCATCGTCCGGAAACGCAGAAGCCGCATCCGATGAGGACTCAAGCGACAGCGACCAACGGGACCAACGGGAAACGCGCGCCAGTCGCCCGGAACGCAGCGAACGTCCTGAGCGCAGCGAACGCCCCGCAAATAGCCGGAGCGCAAATCGTGGCCCACGCCGTCATCACAGCGAAGACCATGATGACGCCCCTGCCGGCCTCGACCTTGCAGTCTTGCCGCCTTCGATTGCAATATCGTCAAGCGAGGATGACAGCGCGGGTGAAAAGCCAGCCCGCAAGCCGCGTGCGCGCCGGACAAAAGCAACTGGTGATGAAGAGGTTTCAGCCGCAGCAGAATGATTTTGTGGAGGCTCCCGCGAGGGCGCTTCAACTATAATCTGTCGGCTAAACGCGAGCAGATGGCTTGAGGAACACCGTTGCGGTCAGTCCTCAGGCAATGGCCGTGGCTTATGCTCATCGTCAAGTGCGACGAAGGTGAACAGACCTTCTGTGACTTTTACCTCTTGCTGGCCACGTGCACGCGTTGCAATCACCTCGACCCGAACCCCCATTGCGGTGCGCCCGCGCCGCTTGGAAAATTTTGAATATTTTCGGTCAACGGTCGACTTCGTCCGCAAATGGATCGTCAATAGCCTCATCATGTCCCGAGCCGCTCGATAAAAATACGAGGCCCATGAGTGCAGCCGTGAGCATGATGGCGCCAAAAATCGCGCCTGCAGTCGCAATGAAAAAGTGGATGGAAACCATACCGTTCTGCCACCAGAAGGTACCCAACGCCGCGACAGTTACAATTAATGTCACGCCGAACATCCAGCGCATGAGGCGCCAATATCTCTGCCAAGCAAAGCTAGCATATAGGGGATCATCGAGGCGGGAGGGACGAGTCATGTCTTGATAAGGTCGCCTTATGCTATAAGTTCCATCCGGGGCAAGAACATAGGGAGAGAGTCGATGACGATTTCTGCAATACTGGCCAATCACCGTCCGGACGTGCTGACGGCATCACCGGATGAAAGCGTGGGAGATCTCGTGGTTCGTTTGGCGGAGAACCGGATCGGCGCACTTCCTGTAATAGACGGCAAGTCCGTCATCGGCATTTTCTCCGAGCGCGACATTGTCTACGGGGTCGCCAAGCATGGCGCAGCCTTCCTAACCAAGACGGTTGCGGATACAATGACCGCACCTGCCATATCCGTCACGCCTGATACGGCAATACTGTACGCATTATCACTCATGACCAAACGCCGCATCCGCCACTTGCCAGTTATAAAAGAAGGCGCCCTTGTTGGCTTTGTATCCATCGGTGACTTAGTCAAGCACCGGATCGAAAAAATTGAAGCCGAAGCAGCGGCCATGCGCGATTATATAAACATGGCATGAACGGGGCGCCACCACCGCCATTGACGACTAACGAGGTTGTAAGGGCGTAGCGCCGCCAGCAGGCGGCGCTGTCACCGGCGGGGCCATAATGTTATTAGACGGCGCATATACCGGCTTGGGCGCATATTTCATGTTCCAGTCCGCCAAGTCGCCTTGGTACTTCACATAGGCATCATAAAAATTCACAAAGAGAGTATCGATATCGATGAGGCCGCCAATGGCATATTCGGCCAAGGCTTCCTTCGGCACCTGATTAGCCTCCGTCAGCTTGCGCAGTGACATGTCGCAATATTGAGCCCGTACTGGCGGCAGAGCGAAGTAATTGTACAAATCAGTCAATTTCGTGTCGCGAATGCGCAAGCCATTTTGCGTGGGGTAGCGCTTCACATATTCGCGATCGACTGCCTTGCTGGTCTTTGACAACAGCACCTTATGGATAACGATGAACTTGTTATATTCCTTCGCAATTTGTCCCCAAACTGGCCCTTGGCAATTAAGCGCAGCAACATTCAAGGCAGACCGGAAATGCCAGATCTGTTCGTCACGACTAAGACCGCGATTGGGCGTAACGCGAACGCCGTCCAAACCGATTGGCGGAATAGTCATCGATACAGCAGCACCACCGGGCGGCAGCGGCATCGCAGGCGCAGCGGGAGGCGGAGGCAGTGGAATAGGCACGGGTACCACCTTAACTGGCGCAGGCGCGCAAGCTGCGGCTGCACCAACGAGGATGATGGCTACTAGATTCTTAACGCCCCAGCGCATTGTTTAGTCTCCGAATTTGTGAACCTGTTGCCAACAGGATTTTACACGGAAAGAAAAGCCCTGTTCGACAAAATTCCAAAGAAAATGGCCCAGTGGTCTCCCACCGGGCCATCCTTATGCGTTCAAGCGGAACCGCCGATGATTATTCGCGGTTACCAAGGAAGCTCAGCAAAAACTGGAACATGTTGATGAAGTCGAGATACAGCGTTAGCGCGGCCATAACCGCTGCTTTACCAATCATTTCTGGACCTTGCAGGTAGAAATACTCACTCTTTATACGCTGGGTATCATAAGCCGTCAGACCTGCAAAGATGAGCACACCCGCAGCGCTGATCACCCAATGAAGCGTATCAGAACCAAGGAAGATGTTCACGATAGATGCAACGATCAAGCCGACCATACCCATCACGAGGAAGCTTCCCCAACCGCTGATGTCCTTCTTTGTGGTGTAAGCCCAAAGGCTAAGCCCAGCAAAAGCTGCGGATGTGGCAAAGAATGTCTGTGCAATGGACTCACCTGTAAACATCATGAAGATGCGGGCCATCGAAAGGCCCATCAGGACTGCAAAACCCCAGAACATTGCCTGAAGCGTTGACGCCGAGAATTTGCCCTGGCCAAAACTCATCGCCAGTACAACCACCAGTGGCGACAAGATAATCACCCAGCTCATCATGCTTGGGTTAGTCATTAGGTTTTGCGCCAACTCGGTTTGCGCAAACAGCATCGCGACGACGCCGGTGAGCAGTACGCCCGACGCCATATAATTATAAACCTTGAGCATGTGCGAACGCAGACCGGCGTCAAAAGCGACGTCACCGGCGCGTGAGCCGACACCTGCAAGACTTGACTGGGCCCCGGTTACCCGTGGATCGGACCACTGTGCCATGACTTATTTCTCCTCAAAACGCGGCACTATAGCCGCATGGACATGATATTGGAGGAAATCGTCCTAATTTCAAGTAAAACACGACATACAAAAATCGAATTTTTTAAACAAATCACATCGTAGCAAATTGAATTGTATTTCATGTTGCACCCATTGCCCGTTGTGCTAGCCCTGCCCTAATAAGTCGATAACGGCGTTTTAGGGAGAGGTCAGTGAGTGGGACGGTCGAAGGCGAACGAAACAAGTCGGCTCCCGTAGAGCGCGACGCACCTTCCCCAGAGGCCAGCAGCTATAGCTGGTATGTCCTAATGGTATTGGTTGTCGTCTACATCCTCAACTTCATCGACCGCCAAATCCTCAGTATTTTGGCTGTTGATATCAAGGCTGACCTTGGCCTGACAGACGCCGACATGGGGTTTTTGGGTGGAGCTGCCTTTGCGGTTTTTTACGCCTTATTCGGCATTCCGCTTGGGCGGCTCGCCGATAACTGGAGCCGCGTGAAGCTGCTGTCGATTGGCCTTGCCTTATGGTCAATTATGACCGCCCTATCTGGCTTTGCGCGCAACCAAGCTGAGTTGACCATGGCGCGCATGGGCGTTGGCGTTGGCGAAGCAACCGCAAGTCCGACGGCCTA
The DNA here is from genome assembly GCA_947470185.1 of Sphingomonadales bacterium. GTDB lineage: Bacteria > Pseudomonadota > Alphaproteobacteria > Sphingomonadales > Sphingomonadaceae > Sphingorhabdus_B. The sequence continues at coordinate 31,493 of CANIRZ010000017.1, forward strand.
TTCGCTGATTTCCGATTATTTTCCAAAAAAGCAGCGCGCGACCGCACTCGCGATTTACTCGTCCGGTCTTTACATTGGCGGCGGTGTTTCACTTTTTCTTGGTGCGCTGATTGTCCAGAGTTGGAACGCTGCTTACCCGCAAGGTGGACCACTTGGACTATCTGGTTGGCATGCGGCGTTCGTCGCCGTTGGTATTCCTGGCGTGCTGGTCGGCTTGTGGGTTGCTTCGCTGCGTGAGCCCGTGCGCGGCGCAATGGATGGCCTTGTTACCCCAGCGCATCCCGCCCCATTCAGAGCATTCGCGCAAGACCTTTCGATGATCGTCCCGCCCTTCACCCTTTGGGGTGCCTATCAGCGCGGCCCTGCAGCACTGGTCATCAACCTTGCAACCGGAGGCGCGATTGCCGCTTTTGCTTATATGATGATCAAGCTTACAGGCAATTTCCCGCAATGGTCGTCTGTTGGTTTCGGCTTCTACGCGGTGTTCTCATGGGCATCATCGCTGCGCGCAAAAGACCCAGCGACCTTCCGTTTGATTTGGGGCACGCCAGCATTCATCTGCACCACCATTGGCTATGGCCTGGTGGCTTTAGCTGCTTATGCACTTACCTTTTGGTCAGCACCTTATGCGGAAACGGTTTTGGGCCTGCCCAAGAAAGAATTGGCGTTCATCCTTGGCGCAAATGGAGCCCTCAGCGGATTTTTGGGAGTTATCATAGGCGGACGCGTCGCAGATGCGCTGCGTACGAAGAATCCAGCGGGTCGCATCCTCGTCGTCATCATGGGCGTCGTGGGCCCCATCATTCCCATCGGCATTGGGTATACCACCGATAATGTGATCTTATTTTATGCAATGAACTTCGTCGCCGTCATGCTCGGTGCGACGGCGCTCGGCGCGGCAGCAGCCACAACGCAGGACCTCGTGTTGCCACGCATGCGCGGCACTGCGACCGCTGCGTTCTTCTTGGGCACTACGCTCGTTGGCTTGTCCTTTGGACCCTACATGGTCGGACAGATTTCAGACCTTGCCGGAACGATGGTCGAAGGAAAGCTCATCGGCGATTTGCGCGTCGGCATTTTGTCGCTGATCGCGGTCGCGCCTGTCGCCTTGGCTTTGCTAATCGCCGCATATCGGACGGTGCCCACCGCGGAACGGACAATAGTTGAGCGTGCCCGTGACGCAGGAGAGCCGGTTTAATCAAACGATTAAATTCGGCTTGACGCCCACGTCAACTTACTGCCATTGAAGTACGCATAACCGCAGGCCGATTTTGCAGGGGATTTTCACATGTCACTCGATACCATTCCACGTACCGCTTATAATGAAGATCATGAGGCGTTTCGCCAATCAGTGCGCCTGTTCCTACAAAAGGAAGTCGCCCCCCACGCAAAGCAGTGGCAGGAAGACGGCATCGTCCCAAAATCCATCTGGCCCAAGGCTGGCGAAGTTGGCATGTTGTGCCCCACTGCGCCCGTTGAATATGGCGGCCTTGGCCTCGACTTTGGTTACAATGCCATTGTTGATGAAGAATCGGCTTATTATGGCGGCGTAGCGACTGGATTCTCGCTACAGTCCGATATCGTAGTAAACTACATCACCAGCTATGGCAGCGAAGAGCAGAAGAAGCATTGGCTGCCCAAGATGATCTCAGGCGAGGTCATCACGGCCATCGCGATGACTGAGCCCGGCACTGGTAGCGATCTTCAGGCTATGAAGACTACTGCCAAAAAAGACGGCAATCATTACGTTATCAACGGCAGCAAAACCTACATCACCAATGGTCAAAATGCGGACCTGATCCTTGTCTGCGTCAAGACGGACACTGAGATTCAACCTGCCTATAAAGGCATGTCGATAGTCCTCGTTGAAGCCGAGCGCGAAGGCTTTAAGCGCGGCCGCAACCTTGATAAAATCGGCATGGACGAAGCCGACACATCGGAATTGTTCTTCGAAGACGTCCGCGTTCCCATGACCAACTGTTTGGGCGAAGAGGGCAAGGGCTTCATCTATCTGATGAGCGAACTGCCGCAGGAACGCCTTTCCATTGCAGTTTCGTCCATGGCGAGCACGCAAAAGGCATTTGACGAAACCGTCGCCTTTTGCCGCGACCGGATCGTCTTTGGTAAGCCGTTGCTCGACTTCCAAAACACCCGCTTCGTGCTGGCCGATATCAAGACGAAACTTCAAGTCGGCTGGGCGCACCTCGATTGGGCATTGAACCGCCATTACAAGAAAGAACTCACTGCCGAAGAAGGCGCTGCTGCAAAATTGTGGCACACCGACCTTCAGTGGGAAGTCGTTGATGCCTGCCTGCAACTCCATGGCGGTGCAGGATATATGAACGAATATCCCATCGCCCGCATGTGGCGCGCAGCGCGCGTAACGCGGATTTTTGGGGGCACGAACGAGATCATGAAGGAGCTGATCGGTCGGGGTTTGTAAAACCACTGTCTATACAACACCCTTCACCCTGAACTTGTTTCAGGGTGACATATTCTATTGAGGTTCCATTCTATGCCCAAACCGCAAAGCTGGCAGCTTGACCCTGCAAGCTATCCTTTCAAGCACCGCACCCAAACGCGCTTTGCGGATCAGGACTTGTTGGGGCACATCAACAATGTCGCAATGGCCGGATTGTTCGAACATGGCCGCGGCATGTTCAACCACGCTATTGCGGTTGAGCGCCGCGCGCCGGGGCAACGCTGGCTGATCGTAAGCGTTGCACTTGATTACATTGCCGAGGCACATTTCCCCGAGCATGTCGAGATTGCAAGCGGCATATTGCGGATCGGGAACAGCAGTTGGGACATCGCGTCCGCCGCATTTCAAGGCGGAGAATGCAAGGCGACTTGCATCACCACCATCGTCCTAACCGACGCCAATGGCCCGACAGTAATCCCACAGGATCTGCGCGGCGAATTTGAACGGTTGCACGTTAAGTCTGCTTAATCAGCAAAAACCCCTGCCCGTTTCTGCATTCCCGCCATTACCGCTTCAATCTGATTGGGCTTGCGAATGACGCGGGCTTGACGCTCGCTTTCGGCCATTAATATCGCGTCTTCGTCCATATCGGCATATTCGTTAAAAAGTGCCTTTGCCTCGCGCATCGCCTCCGGGTTGCGGTCGGCAATTTCGCGGGCAATCGCCATGGCGCGGGTATGGGGGTTTTCATCCACGAAGGTCGCAAAGCCCAAGCTGAACGCCTCGGCACCCGAAAATTCCCGATTGGTGTATGTCAGCTCGCGCAGCATATCTTCGCGTACCATCCCGCGCCACAAGGCATATCCTCCCATATCGGGGATAAGGCCCCACTTCATCTCCATCACGGCCATCCGCGCATCTGGCGCGACCACGCGGATGTCAGCGCCACTGGCAATTTGCAATCCGCCGCCAAAACACACGCCATGTACAGCCGCGATGACTGGCATTGGAAGTTTGCGCCAAAGCATCGCGACTTGCTGGAATGTGTTGGCGTTGCCATGCGTCCGGTCGGTCAGGCTGCCCATACCGCTGCTTGCACTCGCGCCGCCACTGGCCATGCTGGCCATATCAAGCCCGGCACAGAAGCTGCGCCCTTCGCCCGAGAGAACCACCGCGCGCACGCCCTTCATCGCTGCAAGCTCTTCACCCGCAGCGATGATCCCCTGAAACATCGCTGGATCAAGCGCGTTCATCTTGTCCGCGCGGGTAAGCCGGACATCAGCGACGTGATTGTCGATAGCAATGGATACGCGGTCGTTCATGCAGGGCTCCTGTTCAGTGCAAATTCTACCAGTGGCAATTGGTCATTGCCAAAATACATTTTCGTTGTGTCGACAAATATCGTCGGCGATCCATAGCCGCCGCGCGCGATAACCTCATCGGTGTTGGCGCGCAGACGGGCCTTAACCGCGTCAGTCTGTGATTCAGCGCGCATCGCTTCGCCGTCGAGGCCGACGCTGTTCGCTACGGCGACCAAAACATCGGGATCGTCGAGATTTTCCTGCGCGCCAAAATAGCTTTCAAACGCGGCCCGCGTGAACTTTGCCAGTGCTTGCTGATCACCCTCCAACGTACATGCCATCCGCATTGCATTGATACTTTTTGCAGGATGAAACGCGCTTGGGAAATTGATTTCGATGCCCGCCAGCGCCGCCCAATCCTTCATCACGCGCCAACTATGTTTGAATTTGGGGTTATCCGCCGATTCTCGTGCAGCATATACTGACGGATTGACCGCATTGAACACACCGCCAACCAATATCGGCCGCAAGCGCACTGACGCGCCAGTGCGTTCCATTACGCCTGAAAGATTGTGGAAAGCGATATAGGTCCACGGGCTTGAAAGATCATAGAAAAATTCGATGCGGTTGCCGACCATATCACTCTCCGTTCACGTGATGTGCAATAGCATTGCCGTTAATTAATTGAAGCCGAATATTTCAGTCGGCGGCGCTTGGCCACAGGTTCCTGCGCTTGTCCCTGAATTTGCACCATTTGCCTTACTTATGCTTGACCATAGCCTGTCTTAATTTGACTTTAACCATAACGCGTTACAGGTACGGGGGGCGCTAAGACGCCCGATTGGTTGGGGACAGGGTCGTGGATTACACATTTGATGTTTGAAGGCGGAGCGACACGGCTATCTGCGCCTGGTGGGAATGCCGCCATTATGCTGCCTAACTCCATCACCACATCAAAGCGGCAGAGCCCCGAAACTCCTAGTTATGGAGCCAACTGGCTTACGCGTCTTGCGAATTTCGATCTTGTGCCAGACCTTGGCGAGGATATTGGGTCAGTCCGCTGGTTCCGCGGCCTGGCTACCTTTACTTTGTTAAGCGTTGCCGCGCTTGCACTGGCTCCGGATTATGGTCCAATCTATGGCGCACAACCATCAATGCCGACTGCGGCCGAGTTTGAAGAAGCCCGCGCGCAAATGATCATGCCTATCGCTTATGGTAGCGACAGCGGTAAACGCATGGCCCCTACTGACGCTGTAATCGCGCTAGCCGGTAGCCCGGAGCGCCCGCGTATCGAACTCACCGCATCCTTGGGCCGCGGTGACAGCTTCGCCCGCATGCTGCAACGATCTGGCGTTGGCGGCGACGAGGCAGCGAACATCGTCAATATGGTGTCAGCTGTTACCGCCCTATCCGACATTGAACCTGGCACACCCATTGATATCGTTCTCGGCCAGCGGCAATCTAAGGACCAGGCACGACCGCTTGAATCGGTTGCGTTTCGCGCACGCTTTGACCTCAATCTTGAAATAAATCGCGAAGGCGGCAACTTAAGACTGAGCAGCAAGCCAATTAACGTTGACAGCACACCGTTGCGTATTCGTGGAACGGTAGGCAGTCAGGGCATTTACCGTTCGGCACGGGCGGCGGGTGCACCAACCGCCGCTATTCAGGATTATCTGAAGGTTATTGCCGCGCGGGCACCATTATCATCTATTCGCCCCACCGATGAATTCGACATCATATTGGACTACAAACGCGCCGAAACCGGCGAGGTCAAAGTTGGCAATCTGGTATATGCCGGCGTTGACCGTAATGGGAAACCTGCGATCCAGATGTTGAAATGGGCAGTAGGGGACAGCAGCCAGTGGTTTGAGGCATCTGGCGTTGGCGAATCCAAAGGCGCTTTTAGTAGCCCCGTTAACGGCGGAGTAACATCAGGATTTGGTAGCAGGCGGCACCCGATTTTGGGTTATATGCGCATGCACAGCGGTCTTGATTTCAAGGCTAGCTATGGCCAACCAATCTTTGCCGTAACTGACGGCGTCGTTGCTTATGCAGGTCGCAAAGGTGGATATGGCAATTTTGTGCAGCTCAATCATGCCGGCAGCCTTGCCAGCGGCTATGGCCATATGAGCCGGATTGCCGCGCGTCCCGGCAGCAGAGTGCGGCGCGGGCAGATCATTGGCTATGTCGGGTCGACTGGCCTGTCGACTGGTCCGCATTTGCATTATGAACTGTATCGCAACGGGCGGGCTATAAACCCGATGTCAGTCAAATTCACACAACGCGCGCAGCTTTCGGGCCGCGACCTTGCGCGATTTAAGGGCAGCCTCCAGCGCCTGAAGTCGGTGAAGGCAGGCGCAGCGCTTACACCGTTGCGGACCACACCCAAGAAGGATGAGGCGCCCAAGCGGGAAATCGACCGGCTAACGTTTCGGGATGGCCGCTTGCCGACCAGCGGATAAGGCGTTGAGGATGTGAACCATCGACGCTAAGTGGAGTGGATGAGCGATATATCTTCTTTTCCAAACAGCCGCCTGCGCCGCACCCGTAAAACTGGCTGGAGCCGGGCTATGGTCCGCGAGACCATGCTTTCTCCTGCCGATCTCATCTGGCCATTATTTGTAACCGAAGGGCAGGCCGTTGAAGATCCGATTGCGACGCTTCCGGGCGTTTCGCGCTGGTCAGTCGACCAGATTGTCATGCGCGCTGCCGAAGCTATTGAATTGGGCATACCCTGCATCGCATTGTTCCCAAATACGCAGGCCGACCGGCGCAGCGAGGATGGTGCCGAGGCGTCTAATCCCGATAACCTCATGTGCCGCGCCATTCGCGCGATCAAGGAAGCGCATGGCGACCAGATCGGCGTCCTCACCGATGTCGCGCTTGACCCATATACCACCCATGGACAAGACGGTTTGATCGATGATGACGGCTATGTCGTGAACGATGAAACCGTAGCGGTACTCGTGGACCAAGCGATCAATCAGGCTAATGCAGGCGCCGACATCATTGCGCCAAGCGACATGATGGATGGACGTGTGGGCGCCATTCGCAAGGCGCTTGAAATGAACGGACACCATAATGTCCAGATCATGTCCTACGCCGCCAAATATGCCAGCGCCTTTTACGGTCCATTCCGTGATGCAGTGGGGTCACGCGGCCTGCTAAAGGGTAACAAGAAATGTTACCAAATGGATCCGGCAAACACCGATGAAGCCATGCGTGAAGTGGCAATGGACATTGCCGAAGGCGCAGACAGTGTCATGGTAAAGCCCGGTCTACCCTATCTCGATATCGTTCGCCGCGTGCGTGAACGCTTCGATGTACCTGTGTTCGCATATCAAGTGTCTGGCGAATATGCGATGATTGAGGCCGCCGCCGCAGTGGGCGCTGGCGACCGCGATGCACTTGTGCTCGAAACGCTCATGGCATTCAAGCGCGCTGGATGTTCAGGGATACTAACCTATCACGCGGCATTGGCGGCGCGTTTGCTTAAAGGGTAACGCGTAAACGAAACCGTCCTCCGCACTTTAAGCTATGGAAAAACAAATGACCAATCCCCGCGCAGATGTCAGCATCATCACGTTGAATGGCAAAAGTCCGCAAATTCACGATAGTGCCTTCATCGCGCCGGGTTGCCGAATTATCGGTGATGTTACCATCGGCGCAGAGGCCAGCATTTGGTACAATTGCGTCATCCGTGCGGAGGTAAACCGTGTGGTTATTGGCGCGCGGACAAATATTCAGGATGGCAGTATCATCCACTGCGACGGCCCCATGCCGGGGGTGGAGGACGGCTTTCCAACCATCATCGGTGATGATGTGCTCGTTGGGCATAATGTTATGCTGCATGGTTGTATTTTGCATGACCGTGCCTTTGTCGGCTTATCTGCGACCGTGATGAACGGCGCAGTCATTGAAGGCGATGCGATGATAGCCGCTGGTGCAATGCTAACACAAGGCAAGAGGATTGAGGCGCGCCAATTATGGGCGGGGTCGCCCGCGCGCTTTGTCCGCGAACTCGACGACGCCGCCATTATGGGGATGCGGCTTGGCGTTGCGCATTATGCCCTCAACGCCAAGGCCCACGCCGCTGCAATCTCCGAAGCTTAAAACTGCGCGCGAATTGTGAAGCGGCCGTTGATCGGCGCGCCCGTTGAGATATTGTTATTGCTGTGCGCGTCCGAATAATAATTGGCGTCAAGCAGGTTTTCGACGTTCATCTGTAACTGCACCGTGTCGCTTACGTCATAGTAAAATGCGGCATCAATCCGCGTGAATGCAGGTAGCTTAGTCGTGTTCGCGGTCGTCCTTATGGCGGCAAACTGGCTCGATTGATGGATGATCCCAAGACCGACCGCAAAGTTGGAATGGAGGTCATAGCGGTTCCATAGGCTCGCCTGTTGTTTGGGTACTTGCCCCAAACGCACGCTGTCATTGCCCACCAATTTCGCATCTTGATAGCTGCAGCCGCCATGTACTTGCCAATGGGACGTAATCTTTCCCGTCACTGCCAGTTCAACGCCTTGCGTGCGGGTTTTACCAATGTTGATACTCTGCAACGGGTTAAGCGGGTCAGGCGTAGTGGCGTTGCTGCGTTCCAGCTGAAAGACCGCAAGCGTAAGGTTCATATTGGGCTGCACATCCCATTTTGCGCCCACTTCATAGTTCGTGAATTTCTCCGGCGCGAGGTTTTCCTGCGAAACCGTTAGCGCCAAAAATTGGTCGCCTGAACGTGGCAGGAAAGACTGGCTGTAGCTGCTGTAAAGCGAGATATTTTCCTGCGGCTTAAAGATGACACCAAGCCGAGGGCTTACCTTTTCATCCTTTCGCGCGAAAGGCCGGTCGATTGCGGGAAGCAAATCCGTACCGCTGATGTCGAAACTATCATAGCGTAGGCCAGCGACAACATCGATATGGTCGCCAAGGCTGATCTGGTCCTGAACATAGACTGAGGAGAAGGTGACATCTGACACCGTGTCACGTGTCAGCATGTTGAAAGCAACGGTCGGGAATACCGGATTGGCAAGGTTCAGCGTGCTGCTGGAAAGCGCCCCGTTGAAACGGCGGTTCGCGGATTGCTGGTCGCCATATTCGGCGCCGATAAGAATTTTATGCGCCAAAGGACCGGTTTCGACGTCCCAGATCAGATTGGCCTGCGCAATGAAATTTTCCCGTTGTGTCGGGTCGCTGTACGCGGCCAAGGCGACGGTGCCATTCTGGGCACTGGCGGCTCCATTTGCATAGACGTTGGCATAAGTCTTGTCATAGTCGCCATACAACATCGTCCCGCTAAAGCTGAGGTTGGTTGCCAATTGCCCATCAAGCCGAAGCTTCGCAATTTGCGCCTCAAATCGGGTGCGGTTAACGCCGGGCGTGCCAAAAAACTGGTCCCGATAGCCAGCAATCGGGCGGTTTGGTTGGCCTGCCGCGGTCGCGATGGACGGGATGCCTCGGTCTGTTGTGCGGTCGTCATTCACATATTCATAGGAGAACCCGAGCTTCCAAGCATCGTTAAGGTTAAAAGCGATATAGGGATTCCATGCATAGCGTTCTCCGCCAACATAATCGCGGTGGCTGTCGAGATTTTCGTAGACCGCATTGATCCGCACTGCGGCGGCCCCACTTAAAGGCGTGTTCAAATCTACCGACGCATCATATGCCCCAAAACTGTTGATGCTGGCTGGCCCAGCATAAATGAAATCATCGATCACAGGAGATTTCTGAACACGGTTGATGATACCGCCGCCGCCGCCGCGACCAAAGATCAACGCATAGGGCCCTTTGAGTATCTCGACGCGCTCAATATTATATAGGCCGCGATAATATTGCACATCGTCACGTACGCCATCGAGGAAGAAATCTGCGGTGGTGTTTTGACCACGCAAGGTAATCTGGTCGCGATTGCCCTCACCCTGCCCCACAGTAGTGCCCGGTATGTAACGCAATATGTCTGCCAAAGAATGATGCGCCTGATCATCCAATTGTTCGCGGGTGACGACATTGATTGTCTGGGGAATGTCGATCAGCGGCGTATCAGTCTTCGTTGCCGTGACCGAGTTTGAGGCCAAGTAGCCATCGCCCATGCCAGTAACGATGATTGTTCGGCTATCATCAATCGCATCGACATCATAAGCAGCTTCTTCAGCCAAGACTGCTTGCGCGCATAAGGATGCTGACAACACAGCGATAAGCGACGAAGACAGCCGGAACATAAAAAACCTTTTTATTGAGAATAGTTCGCAAAATCGATTGCTCGCACCTATTGCGAATCGTTATCATGTGCAACTAAAAATTTTGCGTATTTTGGTTTGTTTTTGGTACAGGGACACTTAGGCTCGGAACCGATTGCGGCCTCTTAGGAAGAACTCGAAAAATGCATGCAACAATCTGGCACAATCCCGATTGCGGAACATCGCGTAAGACGCTTGCTATCCTTCGGGAAACAGACGGCGTCACAATTGACGTCATTGAATACCGCAAACAGCCATTTGACCGCGCAACGCTGGTCAAGTTGTGCGCCGATGCGGGACTAACGCCGCGTGCAGCACTTCGGACACGCGGTTCACCCGCCGAGGAACTGGGTCTTATTGATGGCGCTTCGGCAGACCATATTCTCGACGCGATGGTAAAGCATCCCATTTTGGTCGAGCGCCCCTTTGTACGAACCGATAAAGGTGTTCGTCTTTGCCGCCCTCAGGACATAGTGCGCGAAATATTATAAAGCGGTCACGCGACGACGCGCCGCGGCATTGGGAATAGCCCAAGGCCATTAATAAAATCTATTGGACGCCCATCACAATAGCCCTGGATGTTCGTGCAGTCCAATTTCTAGGTCATGGTAAGGCTTTCAGCTTTTTTCTTCGCAGCCCCCCCCCCCCCCCCCCCCCCCCCCCCCCC
>CANIRZ010000018.1 GCA_947470185.1 Sphingomonadales bacterium
TCCCCGATGGTCAAACGCAGCGCGGGCGAAGACATTGCGACCTCAAGCGTCATCAGCATGGATGACATCGAAGCCTTATTGAAAGCGATATAATGACCGACCAAATTCTTCAGTCACGCGATGGCGGAATATTGACCATTACCCTGAATATGCCCGAAAAACGTAACCCGATATCTGATGTCGGCGTTGTAGACCAAATGTGCGACGCGTTTATGGCTGCGGATCAGGATATGTCGGTGCGCTGCGTTATCCTGACCGGCGCAGGGACCGTTTTTTCATCGGGTGGCGACCTCAAGCAGATGCGCCCTGATAGCGGCGGGTTGCGGGCAGGTCTGCCTGCTGAAACCCGGCGTAATTACAAATATGGTATTCAGCGGCTGCCCTTGATGTTTCAGGCGCTTGAGGTACCGGTCGTCGCGGCGGTCAACGGGGCAGCCATCGGAGCGGGACTTGACCTGACAACGATGTGCGACATACGAATCGCTGCGGCTTCGGCAAAGTTTGCCGAAAGCTTTGTGCGCTTGGGTATCACTCCGGGTGACGGCGGCGCATGGCTTTTGCCGCGGATTGTTGGTTTTTCAAAAGCCACCGAGCTTGCCTTAACCGGTGAAACCATCGACGCAGCAGAAGCTTTGCGCATCGGGCTCGTTTCCGAAGTCGTGGACGATGCCGAATTGATGGCTGCCGCGCGCAAGGTTGCAAACAAGATCGCGGCGAACCCCCCGCATGCGGTTCGGATGACCAAAAGGCTGCTGCGAGAAGGGCAGACGGCGGACCTCAAAAATATCCTCGAAATGTCCGCAGCGATGCAAAGCCTTGCGCACGCGACCGCCGATAATGATGAGGCCATCACCGCGTTTCTGGAAAAACGCGAACCCGAGTTTAAGGGAGAGTAATATGTTTGATCTAACCGGTATGACCGCGCTCGTTACGGGCGCATCGGGCGGGATTGGCAGTGCGATCTGTCAAGCGCTTGCGGCCCAAGGCGCGCGTCTTGCGGTCTCGGGCTCCAATGTGGACAAGCTAGAGGCGTTCCGAGCGTCTTTAGGTGGCGACCATGTCGCGGTTCCCTGCGACCTAGGCGACAAAGACAGCGTTGAGGCGCTTGTGCCTGCTGCGCTCGAGAAATTGGGCCAGATCGATATTCTTGTGAACAATGCCGGTGTCACCCGCGACAACCTCACGATGCGGATGAAGGATGAAGAATGGAGCGACGTTATCCGCATTAATCTTGAAGCGACATTCCGCCTGATGCGCGCCGCCACCAAGCCAATGATGAAGGCGCGCTTTGGCCGGATAATTACGATCACTAGCGTCGTTGGCACCACAGGCAATCCCGGCCAAGCCAACTACGCAGCGTCCAAAGGTGGCCTTACAGCGATGACAAAGGCCATCGCGCAGGAGCTTGCCAGCCGCAACGTGACGGCCAATTGCGTTGCGCCAGGCTTCATTGCAACCGCAATGACCGAAAGCTTGCCCGATGCCCAGAAAGACGCACTAAACGCGCGCATCCCCATGGGCCGTATGGGCGAAGGCACGGACATTGGGGCTGCGGTTGCCTATCTCGCATCCAGAGAAGCTGGCTATATTACAGGCCAGACAATCCATGTGAATGGCGGCATGGCGATGCTTTGATGTACAACCGTCGCTTGCCACTTGCCAGCGGCCAATCTGGACATTAGGGCAATAATAGAAATTCATCATCCCAACCAATTAAGGGGCACAAAAATGAGCGATACCGCAGAACGGGTCAAAAAGATCGTAATCGAACATCTGGGCGTGGAAGCCGACAAGGTCACGGAAGCTGCAAGCTTCATCGACGATCTTGGCGCAGACAGCCTCGACATTGTCGAGTTGGTTATGGCGTTTGAAGAAGAATTCAACGTCGAAATCCCAGACGATGCCGCTGAAAAGATCGCCACCGTTAAGGACGCGATCGATTTCATCAACAGCAACGGCTAAGCCGCTTCGCGCAATATGTTGCGCGGTTAGTTAGAAATTCAAACGGCTTTCCGGCCAGCGTCAACAGCGCTCCAGTCGGAAAGCCGTTTGCTTTTTGGGCATTATTCACAGTAATAGGCCGCAAAGATAAGCATATGGAGATAACGCAATGCGTCGTGTCGTGGTCACCGGATTAGGTCTGGTTACACCCTTGGGTGCAGATGTTGAAACGACTTGGTCCAACCTGATAGCCGGAAAATCTGGCGCGGGTATGATTACGCATTTCGACGCAAGCGACCAGAAATGCCTGATTGCGTGCGAAGTGAAGCCAAAGGACCACCCATGGGGCTTTGACCCTGACAAGCGCGTTGACCACAAGGTGCAACGCCAGGTCGATCCATTCATTATTTTCGGAATTGATGCCGCTGGCCAAGCGCTTGAAGATGCAGGCCTCACAGAATTGACCGAAGAGCAAAAGGTGCGCGCTGGTTGCTCGATTGGATCGGGCATTGGCGGTCTTCCAGGCATTGAAAGCGAAGCGTTGTTGCTCGCAGAAAAAGGCCCAAGCCGTGTCAGCCCACATTTCGTGCATGGCCGCTTAATCAACCTGATTTCCGGTCAAGTCAGCATCAAATATGGACTGAAAGGCCCTAACCACGCGGTCGTGACCGCGTGTTCTACGGGGGCGCACTCCATTGGTGATGCTGCTCGCATGATCCGCGATGATGATGCAGACATCATGGTCGCTGGTGGTTCGGAAGGCACCATCAACCCACTCGGAATTGCAGGCTTCGCTCAAGCGCGTGCCTTAAACATGAGCTACAACGACCGTCCAGAAGCCGCCAGTCGGCCGTATGACAAGGACCGCGACGGTTTTGTAATGGGTGAAGGCGCAGGCGTCGTGGTTCTGGAAGAATATGAACATGCAAAGGCGCGTGGTGCAAAGATTTATGCTGAAGTCGTAGGCTACGGCCTGTCGGGCGACGCCTATCACGTAACGGCACCGCATCCTGAAGGTGACGGGGCTTTTCGGTCGATGCAAATGGCGTTGAAAAAGGCGGGCATGACGCCAGCCGATATCGATTATATCAACGCCCATGGCACATCGACCATGGCCGATACGATTGAACTGGGCGCGGTAAAGCGCCTGTTTGGCGATGCTATGTCGCATGTATCGATGAGCTCGACCAAGTCTGCCATCGGCCACCTTCTGGGCGGCGCAGGAGCGGTTGAGAGCATTTTCTGCATCTTGGCCCTCCGCGATCAAATCGTGCCACCGACGCTCAATCTGGACAACCCGGATGACGGGACTGAAGGCGTCGACTTGGTTCCGCATGTGGCCAAGAAGCGTGAAGTGAAAGCTGCTTTGAACAACAGCTTTGGCTTTGGCGGTACCAATGCCAGCCTCATCATGAAAGCCATCTGACACTATGCGCCGCCTCGCCACATGGGCGATATTAGCGGCGACGTTGCTGCTTGCAGTTATTGCCAGCAACTTCATCTATGGCTGGACTGCTGCAGGACCGCTGGAGCGCGAAACCAGTGTTGTGATTAAGCCGGGGTCAAGCATCACCTCGGCCGCCCAAAAGCTTGAAAAAAGTGGTGCGGTCAAATCCGCCAGCGCTTTTGTGAACCGGGCAAAGGTGTTTGGCGCGTCCAGCACGATCAAGGCCGGTGAATTCGTCATTCCGGCGAAAGCTTCCAACTCTGACATTTTGTCCATACTGACTGGTGGGAAAACCGTGCAACGCATGGTGACCATTCCCGAGGGCATGCCGTCGATCATGGTGTATGAACGCATCATGGCGAATGATCGGCTGAGCGGCAGTATCTCCTTGCCCGCCGAAGGCTCAGTGCTGCCTGACAGCTATGCTTTTGACAAACACGAACCCCGCGCCGACGTCCTTCAGCGCATGCAGGACGCAATGACGAAAACAATGGCAGAGCTATGGCCGGAGCGAAGCGCCGACACCATGGTCAAAACTCCGCTCGAAGCGCTGACCTTGGCATCCATTGTCGAAAAGGAAACTGCGTTAAAGTCCGAATTGCGGATCGTCGCTGGAGTCTATTCCAATCGCTTGCGAACGGGCATGCGGTTGCAGGCTGACCCAACGATCATTTACCCGATCACAAAAGGTAAGCCGCTTGGCCGCCGTATTCTTCGATCCGAAATTACGGACGTGAATGATTATAACACCTATGCAATGTCTGGTCTGCCAAAAGGACCAATTGCCAATCCGTCGCGCGCGGCAATTGCCGCTGTGCTTAACCCGCAAAAGACCAGCGCATTATACTTCGTTGCCGATGGCAATGGCGGACATGTTTTCGCCGACACGTTGCAAGAGCATAATGCAAATGTGGCAAAATGGTACGCTCTGCGCCGCCAGCGCGGTGAAATGTAGCCCTTAAGGCTCAACGATGTTGAACGCGCCCGGCATCGGATCAAGCGCAGCCTGAAGCTTTTCAATCACCGTCCGGTCACCCTCAATCTTCAACCCTGCCATTTGGAGCTGGGCCGCGGGCATTTTGAGGAACAGCAAAGCAAGAAACAATTGGCGCGGCCCTGTTATGGTCACGGCTGGCGAAGCATGCCCTTTGCCCATTTCGCTAAACATCACCGAATTGCCAACCGTGATTTTCGCCGTTTCCTTCCGGTCCGAAATCACGAAGTTCAGCGCCAACGCCGCGTCGCCAATGATATTCGGGTCCAGCCGGGTCGCGACTGAATCTAGCAATAGGCCCGTCGGTATCGCCGAAATCATATCGATACTTTGCGCGCTCACACCCGCCTTCATGCCATCACGCAATTCGCGTGCGCCTGACAGGAATATGTTGCGCCAAATGGCGGATTCGGACTGATAACCCTGCTGCTCATAGCTATCGGCGAGCAGCGCCCGTCCCTTAATATTTTTGGGGTCTGCAAAAACCATCTGATTTAATAGGTCTGACGACCAACGATAATCGCCGGCTTTCATCGCCTTCTTGGCCTCAGTGATGACCTTCTTCGCGCCGCCCATTGCCGCGATCATTTTGGCCGCGCGCACTTCGGGCGGATGCGGGTTCAGATTTGCAGGAACAGCATCATACCAACCGAGATAATATTGATAAATCGCCTTCGAATTATGGCTATATGTGCCATAATAGCCCTTGTTGAACCATTGATTGGCAATCGCAGGCGGCGCCTTCAAAACCTCAGCAATTTCCGCCTGAGTCATGCCCTTGTTCATCATGCGGACGGTTTGGTCATGCAAATAACGGTAATTGTCGCGTTGCCCCGACAGCCAACCTTTGACCTCTGCCTGACCAAAACGCGGCCAGCAATGGCTTGAAGCGATGATATCGCTCCGGTCACCGTACAGGTTGACCGCTTCATTCAAAAACCCGGACCAACTCAACGTATCACGCACCTTTGCCCCGCGTGGCGTCAGGATATTGTGGAGCGTACAGGTCGCAATCTCCGCCGCAAGAAACGTCCGCGACGCTGGCATGTACACATTCATCTCGGCAGGGGCTTCTGACTGAGGCACCATTTGGAACTCAAGCGTGACGCCATCAACTTCGCGCTGCTCGCCAGTTTTGCGGATATCGATTGTGGGCGGAATCAGCGTAATGTCACCGCCGCCAATGCCTCTGCCAATGCCGCTGCCCATGGTTCCCTGTGGTCCGGGGGTCAGGTTGGTGCCGAACTGGAATGTGGCGCGCCTGCTCATTGCAGGACCAGCCATGACATTTTCAGACGCGGTTTCGGCGAGGAAATGTTCCGGCGCGATAATCGCCACCTTGCCGGCTTTCACATCGGCTTCGTTGATGATCCCGCGCACCCCACCAAAATGGTCGCCATGGCTGTGGCTATAGACAACAGCCGTGACTGGTCGGGCGCCTAGCTTTTCATTCACAAGCTTTAGCGCAGCGGCAGCCGTATCGCGGCTCGTCAGCGGATCGATGATGATCCAGCCTGTTTGGCCCTTGATAATCGTCATGTTTGACACGTCAAACCCACGCACTTGCCATATATTGTCCGCCAGCGCGTAAAGGCCATGCTTGCGCAGCAGCCCCATATGCCGCCACAGGCTTGGGTTGACGGTGTCTGGCGACTTGCCGTCTGTCATCCAGTCATACGCACCGAGATTCCATACCGGCTTGCCATCTTTATTGGTGATTACAGGGTCGGACAAAGTACCGATAAAGCCCCGGTCAGCAAAATCGAAATCACGGCCGTCTTCGACTGGAAGCTGCGCCGCAACGCTGCGTTGCGCGGCGATCGTCACATCAGAGGCTGGCTTTGTATCTTGTGCCCACGCGCCGGTGGCCGATACGGTGCTCAATAACGCCGCCCATAAAATTCTCCGCATCCCACTTCCTCCAAATATTTTGAGAGCTTCATGCAACATAAGATGGCGCAGGTAAATCCGCTATTGCGCGAATGCTGCTGGGTTTGAAGCGCGGATCACAAGAAGCTGTAGGGATCGACATCCACCCCGACGCGGACGCCGCGCGGAAATTGCAGGCCACCAAGCCATTCGCGGATAATTGTCTGCACCTCAACCGAGCGCTGCGCATGCACCAACAGCCGCTGACGATAGCGGCCCCGCAGCATCGCCAACGGTGCGGGTGCAGGACCGTAGACATGCATGCCCTCAACCTTCGGTGCAGCGCCACCCACTGCGCGTGCGGCCTCAATTGCCTCCCGTTCGTCCTCGGATGAGATGATAATCGCGGCAAACCGGCCAAAAGGCGGTGCGCCAGCGGATTTACGCTGCTCGGTTTCGGCATCATAAAATGCATCGCGGTCGCCAGCGACCAAGGCTGCGATAACAGGATGGTTGGGGTTGCGTGTCTGGATAAAAACTTCGCCGGGCTTTTCCCCGCGTCCCGCCCGGCCAGCCGCCTGTGCGATTTGCTGGAATGTGCGTTCTGCTGCGCGCAAATCCCCGCCCTCAAGACCCAAATCAGCGTCGATCACGCCGACCAAGGTCAGTTCAGGAAAGTGATAGCCCTTTGTTACCAATTGCGTGCCGATGATGATGTCTACCGCCTTGTTTTCGACGCGCGATACGAATTCGGCGGCTTTTTCTGGCGACCAGAGCGTGTCCGATGTCGCAACAATAGTGCGGGCGTTCGGCAACAGGCGGTTAACCTCGTCGCTGATGCGTTCAACCCCCGGACCACAAGCGACCAAGGTGTCGCTTTCGCCGCATTCGGGACATTCCTCCGGCGGTGGCATGACATGGCCGCAATGATGGCAGGCGAGCCTACGAACCAGCCGGTGCTCAACCATCCAGCTTGTGCAATTCGGGCACTGAAAACGGTGACCGCAGGTTCTGCACAAGGTCAACGGCGCATATCCCCGTCGGTTGAGGAACAACAGGCTCTGTTCGCCCCGTTCGACCCGCTCTTCCAGCGCTTTCAACAATGTCGGCGCAATCCAGTGCTGCGATTCAGGCGCATCCAGAGTGAGGTCGATGGCCTTGATCTCGGGCATTTTGGCCGCACCAAAGCGTGACGGGATTTCAAGCCCTTTATATCGTCCAATCGCAACCATGTGACGCGATTCCAGTGCGGGTGTGGCTGAAGCCAGTACGACCGGAAAGCGTTCAAAACGGCCACGCATTACTGCAACGTCGCGCGCATGGTAGCGCACGCCGTCTTCCTGTTTGAAACTGGTCTCATGCGCCTCATCAACGATGATGAGGCGCAGATTGGGAAAAGGAAGAAAAAGAGCCGAGCGCGCGCCCACGAGCACCTTCGCGCTGCCATCCGCAACAGCGCGCCAGACACGGCGGCGCTGGGTGGAGCGCAGATTGCTGTGCCATACGGCTGGCTCCACGCCAAATCTGCCTTCAAAGCGCGCAAGAAACGGAGCGGTCAGGGCGATTTCGGGGAGCAGGACCAAAACCTGTTTACCCATGCGTATCGCCTCGGCAACCGCTTCAAAATAGGTTTCAGTTTTGCCTGAACCCGTAACGCCATCAAGGACGAAGGTGTCAAAGCCGCCCGACCGAACCGCTTCCACCATGCTTGTTGCCGCCGCCAGTTGCGCTTCATTCAAAGCCGGCGCAGCAAAGTCAGCTTCTGGTTCGGGCAACGGCGTGTCGACGCTGATCGTGACAGGTTCAAAGGCGCCAGCCTTGATAAGCCCGCGAATGACCGCGTCACTCACCCCAGCCTCCGAAGCCAGCTCGCGCACAAGCCCCTGAACGCCTTCCAGTGCATCGAGCGCAGCCGCGCGTTGCGGTGTAAGCCGTGCAGGTTCGAACCCCGTGCGGCGATACTCCGTAATAGTGCCTGAGGCTGTGAATGCAGCGGAAGAGGCCAACACCATCCGCAACACCGCAGCATGGGTGGTCAGATAATAATCAGCAACCCAGTCAACGAGGCGGCGCAGACCCGGCCCTACTGGTGGACATTCAACATGCTCAAGCACAGCGCGCAGTTTGCTGGCTTCAACCGGTTCGTCGCCAAAGACATCATCGTCCCAGATAACGCCCGGCAATTTGCGTGGGCCAAGCGGCACCATCACGACAGTGCCCGGACCAGCGTGCATGTCGGCAGGTAACCGGTAATCCAGCGGACCAATCGCTTGCGTCAACAAGACGACACGGACGCGGTTGGTGGGCGGGCTCATGACGAGCGTATAGGCAATTGAATGGCTAACGTCACCACCTTCGATCAATGGCTGGCTTTCTCAATCCAATAGGCCCTGTTATTTCTGCTGCAACTTTGCCAATAAGCAGTGAACCCGAATCTCCAATCAGGAAGACGTCCCATGAAATTCTTTGCCGATACCGCTGACATTGCCGACATCAAGGATCTGGCAGCGACTGGTTTGCTCGACGGTGTGACCACTAATCCGTCATTGATTGCCAAATCAGGCCGAGATTTCATTGAGGTAACGCGCGAGATCTGCGCGCTGACCGACGGTCCGGTTTCGGCGGAAGTCGT
Source organism: Sphingomonadales bacterium (assembly GCA_947470185.1). Taxonomy (GTDB): domain Bacteria; phylum Pseudomonadota; class Alphaproteobacteria; order Sphingomonadales; family Sphingomonadaceae; genus Sphingorhabdus_B. Next base: position 8,884 of record CANIRZ010000018.1, read on the forward strand.
TGCGCTTGACCATGTAACAATGATGAAAGAGGCCGAAATCTTGCGCAAAATTGCGGACAATGTCTGCATCAAGGTACCATTGACTATTGACGGTTTAAAAACCTGCAAGGCGCTGACTTCGGAAGGCACTTTGGTCAACGTAACCTTGTGCTTTTCCGCCAATCAGGCGCTTTTGGCCGCCAAAGCCGGAGCAACCTTCGTATCTCCGTTCGTTGGCCGTCATGACGACAATGGCTTTGATGGCATGCAACTCATTAGCGACATCCGTTTGATCTATGACAATTACAATTTCGGCACCGAAATCTTGGTCGCCAGCGTCCGCCATGGAGTCCATGTGCTTGAGGCTGCAAAGATCGGCGCTGACGTTATGACTGCGCCGCCTTCCGTCATCAAGGGATTGTTCAAGCACATCCTGACCGACAAGGGCATCGAAGGCTTTTTGGCCGATTGGGCGAAAACCGGTCAGGCCATTGGCTAATTTGTGATTGCAGAAAACCGCACAAACGCTGGCAAAAATCTTCGGATTTGCGGAACTGCATCTATGGGCTATTGTCCGTATAGTTTTTAAAGGCGGGCAGACCTATCTTCAGGCAGAAGATGCGAGCACAAAGCTCGCCGGAGCCTAAAGATGAACAAGCCCGAGAAGGTGTTTCCCATCGCGCATATACATTATGAAGACGAAATTGGTGAGAACGGCAAAATCGTCGTTCCTGATGAAGTCCAGAACGCCATCCGTACGCTGATTCGCTGGTCAGGTGATGACCCAGAGCGCGAAGGCTTGCTCGATACGCCTGCACGCGTTGGCCGCGCATGGCGTGAATATTGCGGCGGCTATGCCGAAAATCCCGCAGCGCATTTGTCGCGTACCTTTCAAGAGGTTGGTGGCTATCACGAATTGGTGCTGCTGAAGGATATTCCGTTCCAGTCGCATTGTGAGCACCACATGGCGCCCATCATTGGTAAAGCATCGATTGCGTATATGCCAACGGACAAAGTCGTCGGCATTTCAAAGCTAGCACGCGTTCTGCACGGATTTGCCCAGCGGCTTCAGGTTCAGGAACGCCTGACCGCAGAAGTCGCAAACTGCATCTGGGAAAATCTAAAGCCAGCAGGCGTAGCGGTCGTTATCGAAGCACAGCATGGCTGCATGACCGGACGCGGCGTGAAGGTACATGGCGTTGGCATGGTCACTTCAAAACTTATTGGCTGCTTCCTTGACGACCAGTCAAGCCGCAAGGAAGTGATGAGCCTGATGGGTTACTAATCTCGGTCAGCTCGGTATCTTTTGGTGTATGAAAGACCATCGGCAGCACCTAAGGTTGCGGGATAGCCCCTCTCTTCAATCCGCGCCGGACAATAGCACAATGGTCTTTACCCTTCCCCACTTCGATCTTGAGGCCTTTGTGCGGGCTACACTCGCCGAAGATCTGGGGCCGACTGCAAAGGACGTTACGTCCGAAAGCGTCATTCCAGCCGATTTACAGTTTGCCGGTGTCATGGACAGCCGTGATGCAATAACCGTCGCAGGCTTGTCGATTGCGGCAGCATTCTTCCGGTCGCTCGACCCTGCAATGGACATAGCAATGTTGGTCGAAGACGGCCAGCAGGTGCCAGCGGGAACGGACCTTATGCGACTAAAGGGCAATGCCCGCGCTATGTTGACGGCGGAACGGTCTGCGCTGAATACCGTACAGCACCTATCCGGCATCGCGACGATGACGCGGCAATATGTCGACGCAATATCGGGCACTGGCTGTATTCTTTTGGACACAAGAAAAACCATTCCTGGCCTTCGCGTGCTGGAAAAATATGCAACCTGCATGGGCGGCGCAACGAACCATCGCATGGGATTGTGGGATGCCGCCATGATCAAAGACAACCATGTCGCGGTCGCAGGCGGCGTGGCCGAGGCGGTGGCGCGCGCACGAAATGCTGGCGTTGAACGCATTATCTTAGAGGTTGATAGCATCGCGCAGATCGAGCCTGGCCTTGCCGCAGGGGCAAGCCATTTGTTGCTGGACAATATGGATGCCAATACGCTGCGCGCGGCTGTTGCGCTCATTGCTGGCCGCGTGCCAACCGAGGCCTCGGGCGGTGTCACCTTGGAGACTATCCGCGCCAAGGCGGAAACTGGGGTCACCTATATCTCCGTCGGCCGCCTCACCCAAAGCGCGCCTGCCGCCGACATTGGACTGGACTTTGCGCAGGCTTAAGGCTCTCGCATTTGTAGGCGTTGTGGCGGCGGCCCAGCCTTCGCCGCTCATCGCACAAGCGTGGCAATGCCAGCCGCCAAAGTTTCTGCCTCGTCCAGCGTTAGAAATGCCCCCACCAGGTCAGGTCCGGCGCGGCGCCATAGACGGCTACGTGCTGACGCTGAGCTGGAGCCCGGAGCACTGCCGTGGGCGGGAACGCGATCCGGCCGGGCGGTTCCAATGTTCTGGCGAAATCGGTGACTTCGGCTTTGTGCTGCAGGGCCTTTGGCCAGAAGCGAAGGGGCGAAATCATCCACAATATTGCCGCACCGTTGGCGTCTTGCCTCGGCGGGTCGTCACTGAAAACATCTGCCTCAGCCCCTCCCCCCAATTGCTGCAACATCAATGGGCAAAGCATGGCAGCTGCATGGCCAGAACGCCGGAAGCTTATTTTGGCGCCGCTAGGTTGCTGTTCAATGCCATTGAATTTCCGGATATGGCGCGGCTTTCGCGCGAACCTGAGCGCGGAACCCCCTTAACTGCGCAAGTGCTGGCCGAACGAATCGCCGATCTTAATGTAGGTCTGCTGCCGGATGCCATCATTGTTAAGACGACGGACAAGGGCTGGCTTGACGAAGTGCGCATCTGCCTTGGACGCGATTTCAAACCTCGGCGCTGCAGGCCATCAAGTCAACTGGCGCCTGCCAAGGCACAAATCAAAATCTGGCGCGGTCGTTAGCCTTCAATAATCCGCGTTCCGGGGTGATGCTTGTCGAGATGCTTCTTGATAATCCTCAGATTCTTGCTGTTCGAACGCCAGATAAGGTCAAACGCGTCGCCCACTAACGGGATTGCGCCAATGGCTGTATCAATGCCGACATTGGCCGTCATACGGATCAATTGCCACTTAGACATGCCCAGGTTGCGGGCCTCCCACACCATATACGCCCCCATTGCTGCGGTTATAAGATCACCCAATACAGGCACGAGGCCAATGACGCTGTCTAACCCGAACGGAATTTTCGTGCCCGGAATATAAAAGGCACGTTCCAGCAATTTTTCAAGCGCTTCAACACGCATACGCACGGCCTGCGGGTCGTTACCCATTCCAGGTATATCTTTGGCAATCTGCGCAAACTGTTCCTGCGAAATAGGCATTGGCGTAGCTCCTTGGAGCCTATGTCGGGTCACGTCCGAGATATTGCAACAGGTGCCATCCTCGACCATTGGCGACATGCCCCAAAAGACCAGGTCGGATGACAGACCAGCGCAATGGGTTGGCAATAGGAATGAAGGAGACGGTGCTTTGTAATTCGGCTTCCGCTTGTCCCAATAACTGCGCGCGCACTGCAATATCGGTCGTGAAACGCGCTTGGGCCAGGAGTTCGTCTGTGCGTGCGTTGCAAATGGTGGCAAATTTACAAGACAGTTGATCCAAGTACCATGCGGGGCTCGATTGCTCAGCGGTGCGGTCAATAAGTCGCAAATCATGCGGCCTGTCGATAGTAACGCGCTCCAGTTCAATGCCGATGGACGCAAGATCGGCGCGCAGGCGCGCGAAGAAAATCCGGCTACCATAGCCTCGGGGCAAAGCTACACGCAAACGCCGGATGTCGCCATTTGCGCGCTTCCAATTGGCGACCGTAGCCGCCGCCATCGCTCTGCGCGCGTCTATCGCTGGCTTGGCCCACTCAGGGCGCGCTATGCTGGCGCGATTGGGTAAGCTCTCAGGAACCAAAGTCACGGTTTCACGCCACGCAACAATGTCGAAAGCGGTGAGCAATTTTGGACGATCAATGGCCATGGCTACTGCTTCGCGATTTGCTTTCTCGGCCAAAAATGCACTGGACTGGACGACTTGCAAACCAAACAGTCCTGAAACTGCATCGAACTGAATTTGGTCCGCCGTAATTCTGGCTGCTTCTAGCAAAGGAAAGCTCTCAAATCGTCCGCCTTCAACTATATCGCTTTGACCAAGAACATAGCGTGCGAGCACAAGTGATGCCTCGCCGCGCCGCAATGTCACCGTGGCGCCTCCCAAAATTGCTGCACCTTCAGCATCAACTTCATTACGGCGCAGTTGCATCGCCCGACCGAATTTTTTGGCCTGCATTGGCCCTGAGCCAACCCCTTTGTTTAAAAGTCCGAATTCCGGCAAAGCGAGCAATTCCAGCAAATAAGGCATAGGCGCCTTCAATCTGATCTCCACCACCTTGCCAGTCATGGCGACAACACGGTCAACGACACCAAGTTCCGGTCCAAAATTGCCCTTACCAAGTTCGCGGATCCGGGCATTCAAAAGCCCCGCCACCTCCTGTGCCGTCAATTCGCGCCCGTCATTCCATCGCGTTTTATTCAACCGGAAGATATAGCTCAAGCCATCGTCAGTGACGATCCAGCGATTGGCAAGGCCCGGCGCAACGCGTCCCTTTTCGTCGAACGTAACGAGCCCTTGCGCCGTTGCTGCGCGCAAATAGGCTGAAGCGAGCGGCAAGGGCGTAGCGGACACGTTGAAGGGTCCTGGCCGGTCCTCAATGACATCAATGCGCACACGCTCATTGTCGACACCTTCGGAACATCCGGCAAGCATTACGGAACATAGCAAAAGCAAGGATGAAAGCGCGCGGATCATGCCATCACCATAAGCAGTATGTCCGCGCGCACAATCCACCATTCAACGGTTAGAACATGTGAACAGCAATATCTCGTTCGGCGTCGGCGGTAATTGCGAGGCAATGGCCTTGTTCATATTTTCAATATTGGTCCGTTGGCTTGGGTCCGCGGTACAGGTTTTGACATCGTATAATTGCCGCGCTTCACGGGCCGACTGCATCGCCTCATTGCCTGGCAAAAAGCGTTCGATGCGGTAGATTTCTGTTTCTGGAACATAGCTGACCACTGAGATTTGCGCATCGTTGTTAGGCACGAAACTGCGGATCCAGCGGTCACCATTTTCGACATATTGGGTGCGTCCGTTCACACACCCATCGGACTGCCACGTGAATGCGACGTCAGCAGTATCCGACATCGTGACGCGGCTGCGTTCGGGTTGCAATATGCAGATTTTCGCCACGGGTGCTAAACTGTTGACCGCCGTCTTTTGCCCCACCGCATTATCCGGCGTATCGGCAGTCAAAACCGCACGCACCCGGTCATCAACTTCGTTGAATGATGGCCGTGCGGCAAAGATTCCGACCGCCATGACAAATATCACAGCGCCTGCAGCACATGCGGCTTTGAACCGGTCGCGCTGGCCGCGTTCCGCAAACTGCCACGCGGCGCCTCCTGCGAGCGCACTTACCACCAAAAGCAAGGCCGCGAATGCCAAATAGTTTTCCCGTTCCGCGATCACCGTGTGCTCGGCGTCACTGCGGACCTTGCCTTCGCGGCTGCGTTGCAACTCAGCTGCAACGCGCGCCTCTTTATCTATCTTTACACGTGTCGATGCCTCAAGCTCCGCTTCGGCACGCGTCAAGTCAGCTACCGAACGACAGTCGCCACGCACAGACCGAAATTCGATGCCTCTATTGGCTAAAAAAGTCGTCAGTTCGCGGGCAGAAATGGCAAAGTAAAATTCTGCGCCACCATCGGTGGGTACCGAGCCAAAGCTGTTGATCCCAAGCACACGTCCGCAGGCATCAACAATAGGTCCACCACTGTTGCCCGGCGCGATAGGGGCAGTATGCAAGAGTGATTCAACGGTTTTTGACGTACGGCCCGATGATACGGTACCGCGCGTCTTAACAGGCTGCTGCGGACGAAGAACCTCGGCTTCGCTCTGCTCAAGCGCTATATCGACGCTTGCGGGGTAGCCGATTGCAAATACATCTGCGCCGTCTGCTATGACGCCGGCAAATATGCTGGCGGGAACGAGCGAACCAGATTTTAACTGCAGCAGCGCCAGATCCTTGCCTGACAAGCTGGCGACGACCGAAGCGCGGTAGCTTTGCGCACCATCGGACGGCACAATGACAATTTGCGCGCTGTCATCACCCCTGGCCATTTCAACCACATGGGCATTCGTCACGATTTTATCGCGGGCGACCGCAACACCAGAACCTATGCTGACGATGCTTTGCTGCCCATCGGCAGTGCTAAAAACAACCACGCGCACAACGCTACGCGATGCCGCGCTGATGTCACTTGCATCGGCAAATGCTGGCACAACCAAAACCGGCGCCAGAAACAGGCAGAAAACGGCAAGATATCGCATGATGTTATCCATGGCCGGAGTGCCTAAACATCAACGCGGTTCCGGCGCGGGTCGTTCCGCAGATGGCGCGGCTTGAATATTTGCACCATTGCGATCAAGTTTGATTTCCAGAGGTACACCGCCCACATCGGTGTTCACAATTACCCCCTTGTCTTGATCGATCCTGACATCCGAATTGCCAATGTCGATCGGCAGTTCCTGCAAATCAGGTAAATCCAATGGTTCAATCGGGCCTTCGGGATCGGGCGCCTTGCGTGTTTCGGGTGCGGCTGCTGGCGCAGCATTGCGGATAGATTGTGCCATGAAGTCGCGCCAGATCCGCGCAGGCAGGCCACCGCCATTTACGCCACGTAAGGGTGTGTTATCATCATTACCAACCCAAACGCCAACAACTAGGTCGCCTGCAAAACCGATGAACAGCGCATCGCGGTTGTCTTGGCTGGTGCCCGTTTTGCCATATGCTGGAATAGACAGACGCGCGGCGCGGGCCGTACCCTTGTTGACTGTTGCTCCCAACAGATCGAGCAACATGCGGTGCATGCGACCACTAAAGGCGCGTGGGCCGGAAAACAGCCACTCGATCCAGCCTTGCTCTTCGCGCTTAAACGCATGGGGTTCGACAGGCCATTGGTTGCTCGCCACACCAGCATAGGCGGATGTCAGCTCGATCAAGGTCACCCCTGAACTGCCCAGCGCAAGGCTTGGGTCCAGCGTCAATGGGCTGCGAATCCCAAGGTCTTGCGCTGCTTGCTCAATCTCTTGGCCACCTATTTTTTGGTAAAGCCGCACCGCGGCAACATTGCTCGACTGAGCAAATGCCTGCTCAAGGGTGATATCCCCACGATAGCGCTGTCCTGAATTTTTAGGGCGATACGCGCCTTCATTAATTGGCGTATCCGCAATCATGGATTGCGGAGTCATGCCAGACCGCAATGCCGCCAGATAAACAAACAATTTGAATGTAGACCCTGGCTGCCGCTTTGCCTGCGTAGCGCGGTTGAAGGCAGATTCCTTATAACTTTTACCCCCGACCATAGCGACAACTTCGCCATTGGGACGCATCGCAACAAGCGCGATTTGCGCCCCAGCGACGCCAGAGCGGGCCACCACCTTACGCGCAATATTCTGTAAACGCGCATCGAGCGTTGTGGTCATCTGCACGTCGGCATAGCCGCTTTCCGTTAGCAACCGCGCTTGCGGGATCGCCCAGTCGGCAAAATAGGTGCCTGTCGGCAAAGTCTCTCGTACACGCACGTCGAGCCGCGCCACGGGGGTGGCATCGGCCTTTGCTTGAGTGATGACCTTATTAGCAACCATCGCCTTTAGAACAAGCCTGGCGCGCTTTGCAGCACGTTCTGGGTTCTTTGTCGGGGCCAAGCGCGATGGCGCTTGCACAAGGCCTGCCAGCATGACCGCTTGGCTCAGCGTCAAACGCTCCGGCTGACGGTAGAAATAATGCAAGGATGCGGCGCGCAGGCCATACACATTATCGCCGAAATAGACGTTGGACAGATAGCGCCCCAGAATTTCATCCTTTGTCAAACGCCCTTCAAGCCAGAACGCGATGAGCATTTCTCGCGCCTTCCGCGTCAAGTTTCGCTCAGGTGTTAGAAACGTAAATTTCGCAAGCTGCTGAGTAATCGTGCTGCCACCTTGCGTCATGCCGCTGCCAAACGCGTTCGACCAAGCGGCACGGGCAAGGCCGCGCGGATCAACACCAAAGTGCGAATAAAAGCGGCGGTCTTCGATCGAAAGAAAAGCCTGAACAACATGCGGCGGCAATTCGCGGACATCGACGGGCTTATCGACGATCGCGCCATTGCGCGCGATAGGCGTACCATCGGACGCCAGCAAAGTAATGCGTGGCGGCGCTATAGGCTGAAGCGATTTTGATAAGGGCGCGGTAACGGCAAGCCACAGCAGTAGCAGCATGAACAGAGCGATACATGCAGCGATGGTCCGGCTAATCCACCACCAGCGCGTTTTGCCCAGAAATAGAAGTTTCCCGCCGGCGGGCTGTCCATTGTTCGACGGATGCGTATTGTCGGGAAAAGGTTGCGCGAAGCTCTCGTCGAAAGCGGCAAGCCGACTATCGATATCCGTGTTTTGATTAGAAGAGGAGCGCCAAAAGAGCATTGGATGGCTGTATTATATCGATATAACGGTGAAGGCGAGTGTATATTTGCGGATGCGCATCAACAAAAGAGGCAGTACGTTCAAAATATTTGCTTTGGTGAAGTTAAAGCCCGCCTGCATCCAACCAATATCGACCAAATTCAGCGCCGAGCGTGACGGGGTTAAATTTGTCTAGGCCCTACCAAGGTCGCCCTTACCCAATGTGCCGCCTGCCATTTCGAGCATGCGGTCGAGGCTCTTTTTGGCGGCAAGACGCACATTTTCGTCTAGTTCGATTTGCGGTTGGAGATCACGCAAGGCGAGATATAATTTTTCCATCGTGTTCAGCGCCATATACGGACAGATGTTGCAAGCGCAATTTCCGTCGGCGCCGGGTGCGCCGATGAAGGTTTTAGTGGGTTCGGCCTTTTCCATTTGGTGGATAATGTGCGGCTCGGTGGCGACGATCAGGGTGTCGCCTTCCATCGTTTGGGCATATTGCAGGATGCCACTTGTGCTACCGACATAATCCGAATGATCGATGATATGCGGCGGACATTCGGGGTGTGCAGCAACTGGAACGCCGGGATATTGGGCTTTAAGTTTCAAAAGCTCGGTTTCCGAAAACGCCTCGTGCACGATGCACACGCCCGGCCATAACAACATTTCGCGGTTGAATTTGCGGCTGAGATAGCCGCCCAGATGGCGGTCAGGTCCAAAGATGATTTTCTGTTCTGGCGGAATTTGGCTCAGGATTGTCTCCGCGCTGCTGCTGGTCACGATAATGTCGGACAATGCCTTCACTTCGGCAGAGCAGTTGATGTACGTCAGCGCGATATGGTCGGGATGCGCCGCACGAAACGCTTTGAATTTGCCTGGGGGGCAGGCGTCCTCTAACGAGCAACCAGCGGCCATATCCGGCAGAATGACCGTTTTCTGTGGGCTTAAAATCTTGGCAGTTTCCGCCATGAATTTCACGCCGCAAAAAGCGATGACATCAGCGTCGGTTTCCGCCGCGCGCTTGCTTAATTCAAGGCTGTCGCCGACAAAATCGGCGAGATCCTGTATCTCTGGCTTTTGATAATAATGCGCAAGTATGACGGCGTTGCGTTCTTTTTTTAGCCGCGCGATTTCGGCGAGCAGGTCAATACCTTGCAGGTTTTCACGGGCGGTGGGAGCATTCATGCTTTCATACCTTTGCCATGCCGAACATATCTCGACAGCTGAGTTCAAAGTCTATGTGGTCGATTTGGTGTCGCGAAACAAGATCAGCCGGGCAACTTTGCGATTGGCCCGGTGCCTAAGCAGCCATGCGCCATTCTCCCCGAAGTTGGTACGTCGCGAAACGATGCAAAACACTACGCCGTTAAACGGGCTTCAAGCTTTCCTTGACCATATGCCACCCATCGCCCTGCGCCGCCACGCGGCCCTGATTTTGCAAATCAATCAAATGCGCAAGGACCGATCGTCCCGCGGCGCCGATGAGGCGGGGGTCCAACCCCTTATACATCGCCGCTACCATATTGGGCACATGCCCCTCACCTACCTCAAGCAACTTCACGATCTGCCGCTCGCGTTGACGGCGGTGGCCAATCATACCGCGCACAAGCTGGCGTGGATTTTCCACAGCAGGGCCGTGGGCGGGGTAATAAATGCGGTCTTCACGGTCGTACAACTTCTGCAGGCTCGCCAGATAGTCACTCATGTCGCCATCGGGCGGGCTAACGACGCTCGTCGACCATTTCATGACATGGTCGCCTGTAAACAGCGCGCCACTCTCCTGCAACGCAAAGCACAGATGATTGCTGGTGTGCCCCGGCGTTGCCACCGCCTCCAGAGTCCAGCCATCGCCAGAGATAATCTCCCCATCGGTCAGGATGCGGTCAGGGCGGTAATCCGGGTCAAAGGCACTGTCAGCCCGCGGCCCATCATCGCGCAGCACCAAAGGTGCACAGCCAATGATTGGCGCGCCGGTTGCTGCTTTCAACGGCGCTGCGGCGGGAGAATGGTCTCGGTGTGTGTGTGTGCATAGGATCGCCACGACCTTGGCATCGCCTATGGCATGCAAAATCGCCTCAACATGCCCCTCCCCGCGAATGTCAGCAGGGTCGCCAATGCTTTGACCGCTGCCCACTGGACCCGGGTCGATCACGGCAACATCTTTGCCATTCCCGACAAGCCATGTTTGCGTTCCCGTGTAGGTATAAGGCGAGGCATTGGGCGCGAGCACCCGCCGCACGAGCGCCTCATGCTGTTCGGTCTCGCCTGCTTTGATGGTGTCTGGCCAATTCATTACGGCAATATGGCGCATGAGGGACAAAAGAGAAAGGGGGCGATGTTAAAGAGCCTGCCAAATGGCGAACAACCCAATTGGTTCTCTAAAGGTATCCGACTAACTGCCCCCGCATTCTTCTATGAAAATTGACACAAAAAAGGCCGGAATCCAATATGGATCCCGGCCTTTATATACCCCCGTTAAGGGTTCGGTATTATTTCGCGCCGAAGTTGATTTTCGCGGTTACGCCGAAGTAACGATCAGCTTCACGCGGGATGATGTAACGGAACGAACCGCCAGGGCCGCCAGAGACAATCGACGATGCAAAGCTCTTATCAAACAGGTTTTTAACCTGAAACGCCACGCGCCAGCCATCGTTTGGATCAACCAGAGCAGCCGTTAAATCGACAATCGCATATCCGTCTACGGTCGAACCGAGGCGCACAGCAGGGTTGGGACTCAATTCGTAAATCTGGTCCGACTGCATCGCAATCTGGCTTCCCAGTTCGATGTTGGCAAAACCGGAGGTTTTAATGTCATATTGCGCGCCAAGTGACATTTTCCATTTCGGCGCATTTGCCAGCGGCGTGCCTTTGGCAAGCAACTGTGTTGAGTCGGCACCGGGTGGCAAGCGGAAGTCTTCGACCCGCGCTTTATTATACGCAACGCCGCCCGAGAGGGTGAAGTTACGCGAAGGCGTAGCAACAAAATCAAGCTCAAAGCCTTTGGTCGAAACCGAACCTGCATTGGTAAGGCGCGTGGTCCGAACGCCAGCAACGAAGTCGGGGCTATTTGCCTGATAGTTGTTATATTTCGCATAATATGCCGCGAGGTTAACAATCAAGTCGCCGTCCAAGAATGTGTTCTTCAGACCGACTTCATAAGCATTGACCGTTTCTGGAGCGATAACACCGGCCCCCACAGTCGTGAGATTGTAGAAGATGTTATAGGCAGGGCCCTTATAACCACGCGTATAGCTGGCATAAGCCATGTTGTTTTCGGTCAGGTCAGCCTGAACACCCGCTTTGCCCGAAAGATTATTGTTGCTGGTGCTGGTTGTGAACGGAACGCCATTTGACGTACCCGCTACAAAGCCCGTTGCAGGCAGCGTTGCAACCAAGCCATTGTTGTATACACCAGCATCAAAGTTGCCATTCACACCCGGACCCGACAAGGTCGTGCGGCGGATATGGTTCACATCCAATGTGTCATGCGTGTAACGCAAACCGCCAATCAGGCGCAGGCTGTCGGACAGGTTCAATGTTGTCTGACCGAATACTGAGACATTCTTGAACGTTGAACCAAAGTCGGCGGTGCCAGCAGGGGTCGTAATGGTCGACGCCCCGGAGGCCGTTGAGCACGGCACGAGCCCTGGAACAACAGCAGCAAGCGTTGAAGCCGAGCAGGTGATTACATTGCGCGTAAAGGTCCGGTCAGACTCCGCTTTCGAATAATATGCCCCAACGACATATTCGAGAAACTGACCCGTAGGCGACGCAATCCGGAGTTCCTGACTAAAGGTATTGGATGTTTGCGGTCCATTGTCGTGCAGTTGGTTCAGGCCAACATAGGGCTGATCCAGCCAATCGCCGTCGCGAATTTCGGTATTGTCCCAACCGCGATAGCTGGTGATCGAAGTCAGGCTGTGTTCGCCCAAAGCGATATCGGCCTGCAGCGAAATGCCCCAACTTTTTTCCTTGGTAGCGGTGACAAGATTCTGCCGGATGTTGCGCGAGTCGGCAGCGTTAAAGCCAGTACCGGCAAGCGCCAGCGCCGCGGCATTGGTGGGCGTAGTGCCGATGATTTCAGCACAGCAATCGTCATTCGCCTTGCGGTAATCGCCGCGCAACGTCAGCATGATATTCTCGCTGACGTCAGCCTCAATGGCACCACGGAGGCCATAATGCTCGTAGCCATTGACCTTGTTACCCTTGGTCAGATTGTTGACGTTGCCGTCATAGTTTCCATAAAATCCTGTGAAGCGTGAACGTACATTGGCAGCCAGTGGAATGTTTACAGTCGCCCGGCCGCGATATTCGGATTTCGTGAAATAAGAAGCTTCGACCGTAGCGCCAAAGTCGGCGGTAGGTCGCTTGGTAACGATGCTCACAACACCCGCAGATGCGTTTTTGCCGAACAATGTACCCTGCGGTCCGCGCAGCACTTCGATGCGTTCAACGTCGAACAGATCGGTAAAGCCCTCGCCCGCACGGCTTAGCACGACGCCATCAAGCACTGCAGCAACTGAAGGCTCAGCCGCGATCGAAAAGTTGATTGTGCCAACGCCGCGCAGGAACAATGCCTGGTTAAGCGACGTGCCGGATTTGCGGAAGTTCAAGCTTGGTACGAGATACTGGGCATTCTCAAGCGTGATGCCGCCATTATTGGCAACAGCGTCGCCGCCAATTACGGAAACGGCGAGCGGAATATCCTGCAGGCGTTCTTCCCGCTTCTGCGCGGTTACGATAATTTCAGCATTTGCAGATTCATCGTCTGCAGGCGCATCCTGCGCCATTGCGGGCAAGCTGATGCCTATCATGATCGCGGCGCTCGCGAATAATGAAGCCCGAATGAATTTGGTGTTGATCGAACTGATACTGAGCATGTTGAATCTCCGGTGAAACCTGGGTCCCCACTTCTCAACCATTTTACTTGAGTTTTCTCAAGCAACAAAAGCTATGGTGGCGTATACCGTTGGCGTGGGGGATTTGTTACCAGATTGACTCAATATGTCTAGCGGTGTCATATGGAGACAATATTTTGACGCGTACTGTTGCAATGTTGCCATAGTGCCGCTTTACGGACCGAGAAGGACAAGAGTTGCCATTTAAAATCATCATGCAACAAGGCGGCTTTGACCTGTTGCGCGATGACGTCAGCATGCTGGCGCACCGCGCCGATGCCCCTGCAATTACGCTGGGGATCGGCGTACCTGATCTGGAAATGGTTCGTGGTAACTTTCGCATCGACGATCTGGTTGAAAGGCGTTTGGCCTTAGATTGCTTTGCGGCCTCCGATGGCGCTATTCGGCTTTGGAATGCGGCGCGCCCTGATGTGGTGGTTACTCTCAAGCTGACTCAGCGTGTGCAGCAATCTGCGCTTGAACTGCGTTGCAGTGACCCCGCCTTCAACCGTCTTTGGATAGATATGCAGTGCGCAACTTCCGAAGCCTTCTGGGGCGGCGGGGAGCAAATGTCTTATTTGCGACTGAACGGCCGGCGTTTTCCATTTTGGACATCCGAGCCTGGTGTTGGCCGTGATAAATCTACGGCGTTGACGCAGACCATGGACGCGAATGGTTTGGCAGGCGGTGATTATTGGACGACCAATTATCCGCAGCCGACTTGGCTAAGCTCCGCGCGTTACGCGGTGCATCTAGAGACAAATGCATACTCGGTTCTGGATTTGACCGAAAAGGGTCGCGTTGGCATCGAATGCTGGTCCGCCAATGTCGATCTGGAGTTGTTCGAGGCACCATCGTTGCCCAATCTGGTCACCAAATTGTCCGATCGCTTTGGTAGGCAGCCACCTTTGCCCGAATGGGCGATTTCGGGCGCGATTGTGGGCCTTAAAGACGGGGCAGACACATTCGACCGTTTCGAGACAATTGCGGCCTCTGGCGCAGCGATAACGGGCTTGTGGTGCGAAGATTGGGTCGGCATCCGGCAAACCAGCTTTGGAAAGCGGTTGTTTTGGGACTGGAAATGGAATGCAACGCGCTATCCAGATTTACCCGCCCGTATAGCCGCGCTGGCGGAGCGTGGCATTCGCTTTTTGGGTTATGTTAATCCCTATTTGGCCGTGGATGGCGCGCTCTACCAAGAGGCGCTAGCGCACAATTATCTCGCATTGCGGCAGGAAAGCGACAAACCTTATGCCGTGGATTTCGGCGAATTTGACGCAGGCGTTGTCGATTTCACCAATCCTGCCGCCGCCAGCTGGTTTGCCGACCGCATAATTGGGCAAGAAATGCTCGACTTTGGGCTGTCAGGCTGGATGGCGGATTTTGGCGAATATTTGCCCACCGATGTGCGATTGTTCGACGGTTCGGACCCAATGGAAGCGCATAACCGCTGGCCTGTATTATGGGCGAAGGTCAATGCCGACGCCATCGCATCGCGCGGTAAGACGGATGACGCCACCTTCTTCATGCGGGCTGGCTTCTCAGGCGTCCAAGCCCATTGCCCCTTGTTATGGGCCGGCGACCAATGCGTTGATTTTACGCGGCATGATGGCATTAACACCGTGATAACTGCTGCTTTGTCGTCAGGTCTTCTCGGCAATGCCTATCATCATAGCGACTTGGGCGGTTACACCAGTTTACACGGCGTTGTTCGCACGGCCGAACTGATGCACCGCTGGATTGACCTGGCCGCATTCGCGCCGGTCATGCGCAGCCATGAAGGCAATCGTCCCTCGGAAAATCTGCAAATTGACAGCAGCCCCGAAATCCTCACCCATTTTGCGCGGATGACCCAAGTGCATGCGCAGCTTGCGCCTTATGTGCGTGCAGTTTGCGATGAAGCAGTAGCCACCGGCTTGCCCCTGCAACGGCCATTATTCCTTCATTATGATGATCCCGAATATCACGACATTCAGGATCAGTATCTTTATGGGGCAGACATGATTGTCGCGCCCGTCGTTGAAGAAGGGCATGACAGCCGCCTCGTGGTACTGCCCCAAGGCGCTTGGATGCACCTATGGACAGATGCATTATATGGCAAAGGCACGCACGACATAGCTGCGCCGCAAGGCCAGCCGCCCGTGTTTACACGCCAAGACAGTGCCCATGCAGACCTTTTTGCATCCATCCGTGCAGCGTTTGGCGCATGAACCCACGCGCCAACATTCGCGATGTCGCAAAGCTTGCTGGCGTGGCGGTAAAAACCGTCAGCCGCGTGCTCAACAATCATCCTTATGTAAGCGCGACCACCAAAGCGAAGGTCGATGCCGCGATGTCGGAACTTGGGTTTAGCCCAAGCATCGCCGCACGCATCCTTGCAGGCACCAAGTCCGGGCAGATCGCCTTGATCTACGACAATCACAGCCCATATTATATGCACCAGATCATGCAAGGGTGCTGGGACCGCTGCCATGAAGAGGGCATGCGCCTGATAGCGCAACCAGTGGACGTGGCCGACCCCGATGTCGGCGAACAAGTGCGAGGCATGGTGCGTCAAACGCATGTCGACGGGGCGATATTGTCCTCACCTGTGACCGATTGCGTGCCGGTGCTCACCGCGCTTGAGGCACTTAACATACCTTTCGTCCGCATCTCACCCGGCACCAACCATGCGCTGACCAGTTCAGTTTTCATGGACGATATGCAGGCCGCCGATGACATGACAACGAAGCTCATCAACATTGGACATCGACGCATCGGCTTTATCAAGGGCCACCCAAACCATATGGCGAGCACCGAGCGGCAAGCTGGCTACCAACGTGCGCTTGGACGCGTTGGCATTTCGGTCGATCCAGCTTTGATTGCCGAGGGCTTGTTTGATTTCGAAAGCGGTGTTGCCGCAACTGAGCAATTCCTGTCGCTTAAATATCCGCCTACGGCCATCTTTGCGTCCAATGACGATATGGCATCAGGCGTTCTCGCAGTCGCGCATAGGCGCGGAATTCAAATTCCGGAACAACTGTCGGTCGCAGGTTTTGACGATACCACGCTCGCCCGCGTTGTTTGGCCGCCGTTGACCACCGTGCGTCAACCCGTTCGCGACCTTGCATCGACCGCAGCCGACCTTTTGTTTGGCGAAGGTGGCATTGAACATCGCCGCTTGCCGCATGAGCTTATCAGCCGAGAATCGGTCGCCCCGCCTTATTTTCCTTCACTTAAAAAGAGCAAAAACACATGACGCTTCCCACCCCTTCGCGCACCCGTAAACTGGGCAAAAGCGGAATTGAAATTTCCTCCCTCGCATGGGGTATGTGGCGCTTTGCCGGGCTTGAACTATCCGCCGCGAGAGGCACGATCGACGCTGCGTTTGAGGCAGGCATTACCCTGTTCGACACCGCCGACATTTACGGTTTTGGCGAACAAGGCTTTGGCAAAGCTGAAGAGCTTCTAGGCCAAGTCTTTGCCGATGCGCCCGCATATCGCGACCGCATGGTGCTGGCGACCAAGGGGGGCATCACCCCGCCAACACCCTATGACAGCAGTGCAGAGTATCTGACAAAAGCCATTGATGACAGCCTGACTCGGCTGCGCACAGACCGCATCGACTTGTGGCAAATTCACCGGCCAGACGTGTTAACCCACCCACAGGAAATCGCGCGCACCATCGAGGACGCGCACAAAGCAGGGAAAATTCGCGCCTTTGGCGTTTCTAACTTCACTCAGGCGCAGATCACCGCGCTTGCCCAGTTTAGCGCAGTGCCCATAGTTTCAACGCAACCTGAACTCTCACCCTTGCGGATAGACACTATCGAAAATGGTGAGCTGGATCAGGCTATAGCCATGGACCTTGCGGTGATGGCATGGTCGCCGCTGGGCGGCGGCAGAATTGGTGAACCGCAAGATGTTCGTGAGCAAAATGTCGCTGCGGCGCTCTCGGGTGTTGCTGCTGCGCATAATGTATCGCGCACTGCTGCGGCGTATAGCTGGATCATGGCGCACCCGGCACGGCCAATTCCGATTGTCGGCTCACAAAATCCTGCGCGCATAATCGAAGCTGCTGACGCGTTCAAAATCCAATGGACCCGCGCTGATTGGTACAGCGTGTTGGTTGCCGCAAGAGGAGTGCCACTGCCATGAGCAAGCCGGTTGAAGTGAGCTGGTTTTCGGCGTTGTGTGATGATGACTATGAATTTTTGGGCGTCCCCGACCCGATGCTGGCGTCCAGTTGGGAACATTGCCGCAATATCGTTTTAGCCGCCGAAAAGGGCGGGTTTGATAATGTTTTGCTGCCATCGGGCTATACCCTTGGCCTCGACACCACCGCCTTTGCCAGCGCCGTTGCCGCGCTCACATCGCGGATCAAATTGCTCATGGCGGTGCGCATTGGCGAAAGCTGGCCGCCGCAGCTTGCCCGTCAAATTGCCACACTTGACCAGATTTCGGGTGGGCGGCTGAATGTGAATATCATCTCCTCCGACTTGCCCGGCGACAAGATGGATTCCGAACCGCGCTATCGTCGCACAGTAGAAGCCATGCACATATTAAAGACATTGCTGAACGGTGAGCATCTGTCGATTGATGGCGAGCATTACAAGATCGACCTCGACCCGCCGCGCATGAAAACCGTCAGCGGCAAATGCCCGCCTTTATATTTCGGTGGATTGTCGCCAGCGGCCAAGGACGCGGCGGCAGAGGGTTGTGACGTCTACCTGATGTGGCCCGAAACGGTTCAGGGCGCCAAGGACTTGGTCGACGATATGACCGCCCGCGCCGCCAAATTCGGCCGCACGCTGAAATATGGTTTCCGCGCGCATGTTATCGTCCGGGAGACGGAGGCCGAGGCGCGCGCTTATGCCGACCGCTTGCTGTCGAAACTTGATGCCCAGCAAGGCGAAGCTATTCGCAACAAGTCACTGGATACGCAAACCTTCGGTGTCGCGCATCAGGCAGAGTTGCGCGAACAAGCGGCAGCGAATGACGGCTATCTAGAGAACAATTTATGGACAGGTATTGGCCGTGCCCGTTCAGGATGCGGCGCGGCAATCGTCGGCGATCCAGACCAAGTGCTCGCCAAAATCAATGCCTATCGCGACGTCGGTATCGAGGCGTTCATCCTGTCCGGCTATCCGCACATAAACGAATGCGACATGTTCGCACGTTATGTGCTGCCAAAGCTGGAGCATGGCCGGTTGGAAATTTAATCCCCCAACCCCGCCATGCGTTCGGCCTGATCCTCGGCAATCAATGCGGCAACCAGCTCTCCGAGCCCGCCGCCTTCGAGAATTTCAGGCAGCTTGTGCAGCGTCAGGTTAATCCGGTGGTCCGTCACACGGCCTTGGGGGAAGTTATAGGTGCGGATACGTTCGGAACGGTCACCTGAGCCGACCATCGCCTTACGCGCCTCTGCTTCGGCCCCTTGGGCCTCCTCACGCTCCTTTTCGTACATGCGGGCGCGCAGCACTTGCATCGCCTGTTCCTTGTTCTTGTGCTGGCTGCGCCCGTCCTGACAGGTGACGACTATTCCTGTCGGCAGGTGAGTGATGCGCACGGCAGAATCAGTCGTGTTCACATGTTGCCCGCCCGCACCCGACGCGCGGTAAACGTCGATTTTAAGATCTCGTGCTTCAATTTGGATATCAACTTCAGTTGGCTCGGGCAGGACCGCCACAGTGGCCGCGCTGGTGTGAATGCGCCCGCCACTTTCGGTCACGGGCACGCGCTGCACACGGTGCACGCCGCTTTCATATTTCAACTTGGCAAACACGCCTATACCCTTGATGGCAACTACGACTTCCTTAAACCCGCCAACATCGGAGGAGCTGACCGAAATCGGTTCAATCTTCCAACCTTGGCCAGCGGCATAGCGTTCATACATGCGGTACAGATCGCCCGCAAACAACGCCGCTTCATCACCACCCGTGCCCGCACGGATTTCCAACATCGCTGGCCGGTCATCCGCAGAATCGCGGGGCAGCAGCGAAATAGCGAGCGACATTTCTGCGTCTGAAAGCTGCCGGGTAACATCTTCCAATTCCTCGACCGCCATCTCGTGCAAATCAGGGTCGGAGGAATCCTGAGCCATATGCTCAAGCGTTTCGATTTCTGTGCGCAACCGCCGGACCTCTGCCGCCGCTTTGGCCACAGGCTCAAGTTCGGAATACTCCTTGGACGCAGCGACAAAGCCATCGCCTTCAAGCTGTCCCGAAGCCATTCGCGCCTCAAGCTCGGAAAAGCGCGATTCAATTTGGGCAATACGGTGCGGGGAGATTTTCAAGGGGCAAGCGACTTAAGAAAATTCATAAGTGGGCTGTTGGTATCTTCACCCGAAAAGCCGTAATACCCATTCTCGTTCACGCGCAAGATTGCCGCAGGGTTTTGCTTAACGGCTTTGTCATATCGTTTTTTGGGTGACCCCGTTGCGATCATATCTGCTGATATTCCTGCTTGGCGGAGCTGCCGCAGCAGAGCAAAGGCCTGACCAAGTCCTGCATCATTTTCCAAAACGATCATGGCCTCAAGCTGCTGAACGGGCAATTGTTCAATCAACATCGCCAACCGCTCGATCCCCGCGGCCCAGCCAACTGCGGGCGTTGCTGGTCCACCGAGATTCTCGATTAAGCCATCATAGCGCCCGCCACCAAGCACGGTGCCTTGCGCACCCAGCCGGTCAGTGACAAATTCGAACGCCGTGTGGCGATAATAATCAAGGCCGCGCACCAAAGCAGCATTGCGCGTCCACGCAACGCCGGCGGCATCAAGACCGGCGGTGACCGCGCCAAAGAAATCCTGCGCTTCACCCGACAGATAGTCGTCGATCACTGGCGCCGCGGCAGCAACGGGGCGATCCATGGGGTCTTTGCTGTCTAGAATACGCAGTGGGTTTTTCTCCAGCCGCGCGAGGCTGTCTTCGGACAATGCATGCTTATGGTCGTTGAAATAACCAACCAAGGCAGCACGCCATGCATCGCGGCTTGGCGTATCGCCAAGCGTATTGAGCTGCAATGTCACGCCATCGTTGATGCCCAATTCCTTGAGCAGTTGATCCGCCATAACGAGCAATTCTACGTCAGCGGCGGGCTCTGCTGCGCCGATTATTTCGGCATCGATCTGGTGAAATTGCCGATAACGGCCCTTTTGTGGGCGTTCATAGCGGAACAACGGCCCATGCACTGACAGCTTCATCGGCGCAAATTGTTGCCAACCATTGGTCAGATAGGCGCGCGCAATCCCTGCGGTAAATTCGGGGCGCAGCGTGATGGAATCGCCGCCGCGGTCTTCGAAACTGTACATTTCCTTCGACACGACATCGGTCGCCTCGCCAAGGCTGCGTGAAAACACAGCCGTCGGCTCAATAACCGGCAACTGAAGGCCCTTAAAGCCATAAAGCCGTCGCACGCGTTCAAAGGTAGCAACAACATGCGCGAAGCGTTCCTCGCTTTCACCGAACATGTCCTGCGTGCCGCGCACGGCCTGGGGTGTCTGTATCTTTGCCATGGGTTAGCGCCCTAGCGGTTAATTGTTGTTAGTGGAATAGGGCTGGACGCGGCCCAGCGCATTCGCCAAAGTTGCGGACATGAATCCTCGCACTTTATCGCGCGCACTTGCCGCATTCGCCCTTTCCGCTAGCCTCATTTCCGCAGCATCTGCGCAAAACAGTGCGCCGCAACCGGTGCCGATTGTTTCTGCGATTCCCGAGCCGCAGGACCGCCCCCTAACGACGGCTATGACCTTACAAGTGGATGCGACCGATATTGATCGCGCCATTTTCCAAGTGCGGCAGACAATTCCCGTTGAACAGGGCAAGCCGCTCATTTTGCTGTATCCCCAATGGCTGCCAGGTAAGCACGGTCCGCGTGGAGCATTGGCCGAAATGACAGGCCTGATGGTCCGCGCTGGTGGTAATGCTTTACGTTGGACCCGCGATCCGGTGCAGGTTTACGCCTTTCATGTAGATGTGCCCGCAGGGACGGCATCGGTCGATGTGGAATTCCAATTCACCGCGCCAGTGCGCGAAAGCGAAGGGCGCATTAACGTCACGCCAAATATGATGAATGTGCAGTGGGAACAGGTCGCGGTGTACCCCGCCGGGCATTTCACCCGCGCCATTCAGGTGAAGCCGTCGATCACCCTGCCAGAGGGCTGGACCGGGGTTGCCGCACTTGATGGCGCCAAGGTTAGCGGCAACCGAATTGAGTATGGCGTCACAGATTTTGAAACATTGGTGGACAGCCCGTTGTTCGCGGGGCCCAATTACAGGAAATGGGACTTGGGGAATAATGTTACGCTTAATGTCTGGGCGGATAACGCGAAATATCTGGAAGCGAAGCCAGAGCAGATCGCCGCGCACCGCGCCTTGGTCGATGAATCCATCCTCTTATTCGGATCAAAGCATTTCGACCGTTATGAATTTCTGCTTGGTCTGACCGAGGAGCTTGGCGGCGTCGGCCTTGAGCATCATCGCAGTTCGGAAAATACGCGCGAGACCGATTATTTCACGGAGTGGGATGACAATATGTCGGAACGCGGCCTATTGCCGCATGAATTCACCCATAGTTGGAATGGAAAGTTCCGTCGTCCTGCGACTATGTGGACACCCGATTATTCCACGCCGATGCGTGACAATTTGCTTTGGGTGTATGAAGGGCAGACGAGTTTTTGGGACTTGGTCCTCGGCGCGCGCTCAGGGTTGCAGTCCAAGGAAATGGTGCTGGCCGAATGGGCCAAATACGCCGGATTTTATGCTGAACAGTCGGGGCGGACGTGGCGATCGGTTGAAGACACCACGCACGACCCGATTTTCGGCGCACGCAAACCAAAACCCTTTGCAAGCCAAGCCCGTGGCGAGGATTATTATAACGAAAGCTCGCTTATCTGGCTCGACGCCGACATGACCATTCGCCAATTGTCCAAGGGCAAAAAGTCTCTGGATGATTTTGCCAAGGCTTTTTTTGGTGTGCGCGACGCCGATTGGGGCGTGCTGACCTATGATTTTGACGAAGTTGTCCGCACATTGAATGCTGTACAACCCTATGATTGGGCAAAGTTCCTCGACACCAAATTGCGCCAACCAGGCCAGCCAGCACCGCTCACTGGACTGGAAAAGGGCGGGTACAAGCTTGTCTGGAAAGAAGAGCCCAATATCTTCGACAAGGAATCGATGAAGGAAGGCAATGTTTTCAACCTAACCCACTCGCTTGGGATCACTTTGAACAAGGACGCGACCGTCACCTCTGTGATGTGGAACAGCCCTGCATTTAAAGCGAATATCGTCAGCGGTGCCAAGATCATTGCTGTGGATGGCTATGCCTATTCCAAGGATGGCCTGACCAGCGCAATCAAGGCCGCAAAAGACAATAAGACACCTGTCCGATTACTCATCGAGCGCAACAAACGTTATACGCAAATAGACATCGCCTATTCAGGTGGCTTGCGCTATCCGCACCTCGAAGCAATAGGCCAAGGCGAGACTGCAATTGACCGTCTCCTCAGCCCGCGGCGTCCCAAGAAATAACAAAGTGAAAGCATTCTCCCATGCGTATTGATTTAATCCCCGCGGGCGACAACGTGCCTGAAAGCCTCAATGTCCTGATCGAAGTGCCCATTGGCGGCGAGCCAGTGAAATATGAATTCGACAAGGCCTCAGGGGCGTTGTTCGTTGACCGCTTCTTGCACACGCCAATGCGCTACCCCGCCAACTACGGCTTTGTACCGCATACATTGGGCGAAGATGGTGATCCACTTGATGCGCTCGTTGTCGCACGTTCGCCCATCATTGCCGGTGCGGTCGTAAAATGCCGTCCGATTGGCGTACTGATGATGGAAGATGACAAGGGCGGCGATGAAAAACTGCTTTGTGTTCCGGTGAACGAGACTTTTCCATATTATTCAGAAGTTGCCACATACAAAGACATGCCGCCAATCGTCCTTCAGCAGATTGAGCATTTCTTCACCCATTATAAGGATCTGGAGCCCGGGAAATGGGCCAAGTTAAATGGTTGGGGAGACGAAAAGGACGCAAAACGCATTATTCTTGAATGCGTTGAGCGCGCAAAGGAACATGACACATGAAACGGGTCGCGCTGGCCAGCTTAACGTTGCTGCTGGCGCTTTCGGCTTGTGCCACGCCAGAAACTCGTATCCGCATTGCGTTGACAGATGCAGGCCTATCCAAACCTATCGCAGCATGCATGGCGGACCGCATGGTCGACCGACTTTCGCTGGTTCAGCTGAACAGGCTCAACGGTTTGAAAAAGCTGGGTGGGCAAGACATACGCAAAGTAACCGTTGACGAATTTCTCCGGCGGACGCGGTCTCTGCAAGACCCGGAAATACTGGGTGTTGCGACATCTTCGGGCTTGATCTGCGCGATAAAGGCTTAAACTTTTACCGCGCAGATTTTTTAGCTGAACGCCTTAATCAAAATCGCGAGCCAGCTCTTATCCGTTGATACCGGCGCGGGCGAAGCGAAGTCCCCGCATTCCAAGCAGGCAGCTTGCACGCCCTTTACCCCTGTAAGCATGTTCAGATCACGCGCTACGCGTTGCGCAAACAGATTTTGCTGCCATGCGGCATGGGCAAAAATATCCATCGGCGCAGTCGCCTGTGCCCGCTTTGGCATCAATCCTTGAAGCAAGGTTTCGGTGAAACTGACAGGTGGCTCGATATATTCCGCATGCCAGCCGTCAGATTTCAAACCTGCCCGCTTTGCAGCTTCCGCGAACGCATCGTTCATACCGCCGGTGCGGTCTACAAGGCCAAGCCGACGCGCCGTGCCACCTGCCCAAACGCGGCCTTGTGCAATGGCATCAACCTGCGCTGGTGTTTTCTTTCGTGCAGCGGCCACGCGGTTCAGAAACTGACGATAGCCATTTTCAATTGCGCTTTGCGCCACACGGTCAAACTCCGGGCTAAAGCCATTCAGAACGTCAGGCTCACCTGATAATGGGGTCGTTTTGACGCCATCGGCATTCACACCAATTTTGGCGAGGCCTACCTCAGCACTTGGGATGACACCAAATATGCCGATCGAGCCGGTGATGGTCGATGGGTCAGCGAAAATCACATCTGCAGGAAGCGAAATCCAATATCCGCCGCTGGCGGCCAAATTGGCCATTGAGACGATTACGGGAATTTTTTTCGCTTTCGCAGCTTCAATGGCGAGCCGTATTTTCTCCGATGCCATGACCGATCCGCCAGGCGAATCCACACGCACGACAAGCGCCTTCAAATCCTTGTTATCCAAGGCATCGTAAATCAATCCGCTAACCGTATCGCCCGCCGCAGAACCTGGGCCGCCTTCGCCATCCACTATGGTTCCAGCGATTGTAATTACGCCAATCTGTTTACCAGCAGACGCTGGACCATAATGCGCGAGAAACGCATCCATCGGCGTATTTGCAAAGCCGCCAGTCGTCTTCTTGTCGTCAGCGCCGACCTTACTCGCCACAAATTTGCCAAAAGCGACACGGTCGCCCAATGTGTCCACCAGCTTACTGGACAAGGCCAATTGGGCAAGATTACCCTGCGCACCTTCAACCGCCCCAGCCGGATCCGTCAGCATCTGTTCCAATTGCGCTTGCGGACGAGCCTTGCCGACAGCGGCTTTCCACTGGCCCCAGATTTCATCATAAACGCCCTTGATCGCGGCCTTTGATGCCTCCGACTGATCGGAGCGCATAAAGGGTTCAACCGCGCTCTTGTACGTCCCGACGCGATAGATGTTGGCCTTCACGCCCAATCGGTCGAGCAAGCCTTTAAAATAGGGTTGCGAACCGCCTGGTCCAGTCAACATGGCACCACCAAGTGGATCCATCCATATCTGCGTCGCATGCGCCGCAAGCTGATAGCTATCATCGGTATAGGCCGTGGCAAAGGCGTATACTGGCTTGCCTGCCTTTTTAACCCCATCGAGGCTGCTACCAATGGCGGCAAGGCTGGCTTGCCCGCCGCCCATAAAGCGGTCCATGTCAACGACGACAGCCTTTACGCGGTCATCTGTCTCAGCAAGTTTCAACGCGCGGACAATGTCGCGCTGACGCATTTCACCAACGGACGCAGCCGATGATGTCAGCGTCGTGAGCGTATCAATTTCCGAAGGTTGCTCGGACACGACGCCATCCAGCTTGAGCAGCAAGGCACCGTCACGAACCATAGCGGGGTTTGGACTTGAATTCAGCAGCGCAAAAATAGCGGCAAAAAACAGAAGCATGAACAAAAGAACAAGGAGGTCTTTTAAACCAACCAAAATCTTCCAGCTAACGCGAACGAACTGCATGTTATCAATATCCTAAAAGCCCAAGTGACTGATGTAGGCATTCCATCACAATATGCCACCATTGTTCGACAAAAAGCTTTGCATGGCAAGAATGACGATCGGCTTGCCGCATATACCGCAGAAAAGGGCCGCTGGATTGAACCAGCGGCCCTTAAACATGGGTCAGCGGTCGGACGCCCGCTGCCGGAAGTTGCTTTCACGCCGTGACCGGCATCGCTGATGTGCTCAGCGGCCGATCTCCCGAACGGAATTTTCCGACCTCTTAACTGAACCATGAGACATCGGATCACCTCCTTTCGTTGGATGGAAATTGCTTGCTTCAAACATATATCTGCCCTCCGCAGGAATGAAATTGAATCAATCCGCAGTGTTAAACAAGTCTTGAATTATATTTTTTTTCGTTCAAATATTGGGGTTCTGCGCTGCGATATATGCCGCTTCAAATCATCCCCGACAATCTTCGACAATGCGCGCAATTTCGGCCCATGATGGCAGGATAATGGGCTGCTGCCCTTCGGCTTCGACCAATATCCGCCCGCGGCTAAAAGCCATGGCATCCAAAATCGGATCGTTCGTCATAATTTCCGCCGCAACATAAGCGGGCGTTCCGCCAGTTAGCTGAGCGGGCAGCTGCTGCGTCGATGAAGACGTCCGTATGACCATATGCTGTGCTGACGCCGATGCCTCTCGTGACAAAGTGACGCGGCGGGTCTGCATATCGCAACGCAAGCTAAGCATTGCCGCTCGACCCGAAGCGCCGAACTGTCCAACTGAACCCCGGCTGTCGCGGCTATAGGTCCAATCCCCAGGCGTGAAAGGCCAGTCATTCCAATCACCCGTCAATGCGGGCGCTGGGGCCATTGCAGCAGCGCGCGGAGGCGCGGATACCGCCTTTGGCGCAGGTGGAGGAGGTGGCGAAACGCACGCGGAGAGCGCCAGCATGGCGACTAGGGTCAGGTGACGGGTTTGCATGATGTTGTCTTATGGCCAAATCCCCTTCGGTCCGCTAGCATGTTGCGACATGGCGACCAAAAAAACACGACTGGATCAGATCATCGTTGATCGCGGCCTTGCCGAAAGCAAGACCCGCGCGCAGGCGCTGGTGATGGCGGGTCATGTCTATATTGGTGAGGCAAAAGCGCAAAAGCCAGGACAGCAAATTGCCGAGGATGCGGACATCAGCGTTCGAGGCAGCGACCACCCATGGGTCTCACGCGGCGGTATCAAGCTCGCCCATGCGCTTGAGGTTTTCGCGATCAATGTGACCGGCAATGTTGCAATCGATGTCGGTTCATCAACCGGTGGCTTTACCGATGTGCTGCTGACGCATGGCACGGCGCGCGTTTATGCCGTCGATAGCGGCACAAACCAGTTGGCGTGGAAGCTACGCCAAGACCCCCGCGTAATCGTCCATGAACAGACGAGCGCACGCATTTTAACCGAAGCGCATATATCAGAACCCGTCGACCTCATTGTATGCGATGCAAGCTTCATCGGGCTTGCCAAAGTGCTCGATCGGCCGCTCACCTTCGCCAAGGTCGGCGCGCAGTTGATTGCGCTCATCAAGCCGCAGTTTGAGGCTGGACGCGAAGAAGTTGGCAAGGGCGGTGTGGTCAGGGACCCAGACGTCCACGCACGCGTTTGCAACGAGATTAAAATGTGGTTGGTCGAAAAAAATTGGACAGTGCACGGGCTCACCACCAGCCCCATCACCGGGCCGCAAGGCAATGTTGAATTTTTGGTATGGGCGCAGAATAACTAGCGCTCCAGTCGTCATCAGGGACTTACATATGAAAATCCGTTCTATCTTGGCAGCGTCGGCTGCGTTTCTGGTCCTCACCCCGATCAGCCAAATTCAGGCTGCGCCAGCCAAGCAGTTTGCGGCTCAACTCGTGCCCTCCCAATTGCCGCGCAATGCTGTGCCTACGCATTACGCCATTACCGTCACGCCCGATGCGGAAAAGCTGCGCTATGACGGCAAAGTACGGATTGAGTTTCAGCTGAAAAGCGCAAGCAAAACCATTACCCTAAACGCCGCCGACATCGAATTTCGGGCGGTTAGCGTCGCGGCTGGCCGCGCGGCGGCCATGCCAGCCACGGCCTCCGTCAACGCAGCCGCACAAACCGCCACGATCGATTTTGGTCGCACACTTACAGCGGGCCGTTACACCTTGTTCATTGATTACGCTGGCAAGATTTTACAGCAAGCAAATGGCATCTTTGCGCTCGATTACAAAGACCCAATGGGCGCTGAAAAGCGCGCGATATTCACGCAATTTGAAGCGCCGGATGCGCGCCGCTTCGTACCAAGCTGGGATGAGCCAAGCTACAAGGCGACGTTTGACCTAACAGTCAATGTTCCAGCAGACCAGATGGCGGTCAGCAACATGCCCGTCGCGGCGCGCCGTGACTTAGGCAATGGCAGGGCCGAAGTCCGCTTTGGCACTACACCCAAAATGTCGACCTATTTGTTGTTTTTCGGAATGGGCGAATTTGACCGCATTACGAAACAAGTCGGTCCAACCGAAGTTGGCGTCGTGGTCGGTAAGGGCAATGGACCAAAGGGCCAATATGCGCTTGATGCGTCGGCCAAGCTTGTCGGCTATTATAACGAATATTTTGACACGCCCTATCCGCTGCCAAAGCTCGATAATGTAGCCGGCCCCGGACAAAGCCAGTTTTTCAGCGCTATGGAAAATTGGGGCGCCATCTTTACCTTCGAACGCGTCTTGTTGAACGATTCAAAAATCACCAGCGCCCGCACCCGCCAAGGCATCTTTGCAACGGACGCCCATGAAATTGCACACCAGTGGTTCGGCAATCTCGTAACCATGGCGTGGTGGGATGACTTGTGGCTCAACGAAGGTTTTGCGAGCTGGATGGAAAGCAAGGCGACCGCGCATTTCAACCCTGAATGGCAAAGCAACCTGGACCGCGTCAATGGCCGCGAGGGTGCAATGGGCCTGGATGCCTATGTGACAACGCATCCAGTGATCCAGAAGATCAGCACCGTTGAGCAAACAAGCCAGGCGTTTGATACCATCACGTACCAAAAGGGTGAGGCTGTCATCACCATGTTGGAGGCTTTTGCTGGCGAGGATATATGGCGCAATGGCCTGCGCGCTTATATGAAAAAGCATGCATATGGTAACACCCGCACTGACGATCTGTGGACTGCGGTCGAAGCCGCTGGGGCCAAGGGGCTCGTAAAGATTGCGCATGACTTCACCCGCCAACCGGGCGTCCCGTTGATCAGCGTGGATAGCGCGCAGTGCGTAAATGGCATGACGCAACTTGCGTTAAGCCAAAGCGAATTTTCGCGTGACCGCAAAACGGCAACAGCCGCCACGCCGCAACGCTGGAATGTCCCCGTTATTGCTCAAATAGTTGGCAACGCGACCGCAACAACAATTGTTTCAGGCGGTGCTGGCAATATTACCCTTCCAGGCTGCGGCGCAGTTTTGGTGAATGCAGGGCAAAGCGGATATTACCGCGTGCTGTATACACCCGATATGATGGCGGCGCTAAAGGACGCCTTTCCGAAGCTGGCACCCATCGACCAATTGGGTCTTTTGAACGATAGCCAAAGCCTCGCTTATGGAGCGTACCAGCCCGTCCGCACGGCACTTGAGCTTGTGGATGCGGAGCCTGCTGGCGCCAGCCAGCGCGTGACCGAAGACAATGTTGCGACCTTTGCCTATCTGTATGGGCTTTATAACAAAGACGCAGCACGCCAGGCAAAGCTTGCAGCGATGGCCACACAGCGTTTTGGTCCTGTCCTCAACAGGCTTGGGATGAAGCAGAATGTGTCTGACAGCACGCTCGATGCGAACCTGCGTAGCGCCCTTATAAGCACGCTGGGATACATGGGCGACGCCAACGTAGTTGCGGAGGCCAATCGGCTGTTTAATACGCTTGATGCCGATCCAGCGGCGCTGGATGGCCCATTGCGGACAACATGGCTTGGCGTGGTGGCGCGGAATGCGGACCAAGCCGCTTGGAACAAGCTACGCATGCTCGGCCAAAGGGCAGAAAGCCAGTTGGTCAAATCCAGCATGTACCGTTTGCTTGGTGCCTCACGTGATATTGCGCTTGCCAACCAAGCTCTGGCGCTCGCCCTCACTCCGGAACCGGGTGCAACATTGAGTGCAGCCATGATTGGCTCAGTTGCCGGAGAGCACCCTGACCTCGCCGTTGATTTTGCCCTTGCCAATCGTGCGGCTGTGGAGGCGTTGGTAGACGTATCGTCCACGTCCGAGTTCATTCCCGGTCTGGCCAATGGTTCGTCCGATCCGGCGATGGTGGCCAAGCTGACCACCTATGCCGAAGCACATCTGAAGCCTGAATCACGCAAGCCTGTGGAACAGACGATTGTGGCGATACAGACGCGTATAACATCGCAGCCCCGCATCCGGTCCGAGGTCAGTAATTGGCTGGACGCAAAATAAGGCCGTCAAAAACTAAGCCGCCCGGCGTCAGTCCTTGTACATTGCATTGACGCGCGCGGTGTAACGTTCGCGAATGATATGACGCCGGATTTTCATGCTCGGCGTCATTTCGCCATTCTCGATAGAAAACGGTTCATCGGTAAACTCAAACTGGCGCACCTTTTCAGTCACGGAAACGTCTGCGTTTACGCGGTCAACTGCAGCGCGCACAGCGGCGCGGAACTGCGGATTGGCTTGCAGCTCGGTAAAATCAAATTTAATGTCCTGCCCATGCGCCCATTCCAGCGCCCATTCGGGGTCGGGTACAATCAGCCCGACAATATACGGACGCTTGTCACCTGACACCATCGCTTGCAAAATTTCAGGCTGAAGCGTCAGCATACCCTCGATCTTTTGCGGTGCGATGTTGTCACCCTTGTCATTTACGATCAGGTCTTTTTTGCGGTCCGTAA
>CANIRZ010000019.1 GCA_947470185.1 Sphingomonadales bacterium
ATATGAGCTTTGCAACGATCTTTATCGCGCAAGCCTATGGCATTGATCTGCCCATCGGGACGCAAATCCTAATCCTGCTTACGCTGATGATTTCATCGAAGGGCGTTGCCGCTGTACCGCGCGCATCTTTGGTAGTCATCACGGGTACCTTGGCGATGTTTGACCTGCCGGTGGAGGGCGTTGCCCTTATCCTCGCCATCGACCAGTTCCTTGATATGGGCCGGACCGCGACGAACGTTGTCGGCAACGCAGTAGCAACGTCAGTCATCACCAAATGGGAAGGCATGCTTGAGGTAGAGGAGCCAGAATATCAGGCAACGCCGCATGCGCCATCCCACACCGCTGCTGGTGGCAAGGCGGGGTTAGAACTCGCTAGTAATAAGGTCACTAAAGCGCGAAAGACGAAGCTTTAAGCCGGGTGTTTATGCCCAAGTAACGTGCCCTTGGCCCCCCGGCTGTCGAGTGTGAATTCCATGTTGCGATGTTCTTTGCGCCAGCGCCGCGCAACGACGCGCTCACCGGGACGTGCCGCATCATCAAGCAACACCCGGCCGCCTGGACGCAAATGTGGGAATAGACTCGCTGCAGCGCCGCGTACATGCGGATGAAGCGCCCATGGCGGTCCGTCGATGATAAGAAGGTCAATTTCTGCTGGGACGTCGGACAGCTGGTACCAATGACCTGGCCATCCTGCTGGCGGCGCGCCCAGCGGTGCATGACGAATTTCGACCGCCATGTTGTTATCGTGGATCCAGTCTTGCGTGGTTTTGGCAAACGCGGCGTGCTGATCATAACTGACAAGCTTGCCACCGCCAAACAGCTGCAAAGCGCGCGCCGCAACAAAGGTGGACGCGCCGCAGCCAAGTTCGACAACCTGTTCCGGACGCATTTCCTCAATTGCCAAAACGATGTGCCATAAAAAATGGGTGTCGGCTTTCCAGCTTCCCAAATTGGGCAGCGCATCAAGCGGCAGGTCGAGATAAGCAAGAAGCGCGGCTTTATCTTTCTTGCGCCCGCCATCGAGGCTGCGCAACAACCAAGGCCACTGAATGGCACCATAAGCCATGACCATGAAACGATCCCCCAATGACAGGTTAAGATCCAAATCATTGAGAGGCATATACGCCGTCGTTTCGCGAGTTGTCATTCTGCCCCCAGAGCCGTCCCGCACGCAACAGTCAATGACAGACTTGTGGGACTAACTGATTATCTAAACCTTCCTATAGTCACACCCGATTATAATGACCGTTTCATGAACCCTCCAAGCCTTTGACAATGTCAAAATTTATTCCATAACGAAGACGGAGGAGAAGGCAGTCATGAACGAAGGTCAAATGGCACGCCCTGCAACGCATCAGGTTACAAATCCTAGACTGCTGCTGTGGGTATTGATGATCGTTTATGTTCTAAACTTTCTCGATCGGCAGATCGTAAACATACTCGCTGAACCCATCAGTCGCGATCTTGGCCTTTCGGACACCCAAATCGGTCTGCTGACTGGCCTTGCTTTCGCACTTTTTTACACGCTTCTGGGCATTCCGATTGCGCGCTATGCCGATAATAGCGGAACCAACCGCGTAGGCCTCATATCAATATCTCTGGCAGTTTGGTCCGCAATGACCGCGTTTTGCGGATTAGCGCAGAATTTTGCACAGCTTGCGCTCACCAGAGTGGGCGTTGGTGTTGGTGAGGCGGGATGCACGCCTGCAGCGCATTCGCTTATCACCGACAGCGTGCCTCCCGAAAAAAGATCGTCCGCCATCGCCTTTTATGGACTGGGCATACCCATTGGCAGCTTATTGGGCCTCGTCATCGGCGGCGTATTGAACGATACCTATGGCTGGCGCGTGGCATTCATGGTGGTCGCCATTCCAGGTTTGATATTGGCCGCTTTTCTGCCCTTAATATTGCGGGAGCCCCGCAAGGCTGAGGCAGCAGCGCGCGCATTGTCAGGCGAAAAAGCCCGTGAAGTTCTCTCCACAAAAGAAGCGTTGAGGGAAGTTTTCAGCTCACGCGCCTTTATCATGTTGGCAGTCGCTGCATCATTCACGGCGTTTTTGTCCTATGGCAAAGGCGTTTGGGCGGTCATTTTGTTCATCCGTTCCCATGGCTTAAGCCCCGGTGAAACAGGGTTGCTGCTTGGGCTTGTTTTGGGTGTCGCTGGCATGATTGGTACATGGCTTGGCGGCATGATGGCCGACAAATTTGGCAAGATGGACAAGCGCCATGTGCTGACTACCCCCGCTATAGGTATGTTCATCGCCGCGCCGATCCTGTTCCTTGGCTATTTTGCAACCGACTGGCGCGTGGCGATTATGTTGTTGGTCGTGCCAACGGCGTTGAATGCAGCCTATTACGGCCCGACCTACGCCTGTGTTCAGGGGTTGGTAAAACCAGAGGCCCGCGCGATCGCCGCAGCCGTAATGCTGTTCGCCCAAAACCTAATTGGCCTTGGCCTTGGGCCATTGTTGTTTGGCATCATGTCGGACGCCTTCAAGCCCTATGCCGGCGATGAAAGCGTCCGATGGGTGCTGTATGGCGCAGCATGGCTTGGGCTCATCCCCGCCTTTTTCTTCTGGCGGGCAAGCTTGCGGCTTAAGGCTGAACTAAAAAGCGGTTAGTCGGCGAAAGGATCGCGCACCAAGATGGTATCTTCGCGTTGCGGCGAGGTTGATACCAACGCCACAGGTGTCTCGATCAATTCCTGCACACGCGAGATATATTTAATCGCTTGAGCAGGCAGGTCGGCCCAACTGCGCGCGCCGGCGGTCGTCTCCTGCCAACCGGGCATCTCTTCGTAAATGGGCTCCACGGCGGCTTGATCTGCGGCATGCGCTGGCAGATAGTCATAGACTTTGCCGTTCAGCCGGTAACCAGTGCAAATCTTAATCGTGTCAAAACCATCAAGCACGTCCAGCTTGGTCAGCGCAATACCGGTCACACCGGACACAGCGCAGCTTTGGCGCACGATAACCGCATCAAACCAGCCACAGCGGCGCTTTCGGCCCGTAACGGTGCCAAATTCATGACCGCGTTCACCAAGCCGCTGGCCGGTTTCATCCTCAAGCTCGGTCGGGAATGGCCCTGACCCGACGCGCGTGGTGTAAGCCTTAACGATACCCAACACAAAGCCCGCAGCACTTGGCCCAAGGCCGGAGCCGGAGGCGGCCGTGCCGGAAACAGTATTGGACGAAGTCACGAACGGATAAGTGCCATGGTCAACGTCGAGCAAGACGCCTTGGGCGCCTTCGAACAATATCCGTGCCCCTGCCTTGCGCACTTTGTTCAACCGCCGCCATACGGGCTCGGCATATTCCAGAACAAAGGGTGCGATTTCTTTTAAATCGGCAATCAGGCGGGCGCGATCTACGGGGGGTTCACCAAATCCGGCACGCAACGCATCATGGTGCGCGCAAAGCCGGTCAAGCTGGGCATCCAAGGCATCAAGATGCGCAAGGTCGCACACACGAATCGCGCGGCGCCCCACCTTGTCTTCATAGGCAGGGCCAATACCGCGGCCAGTGGTGCCGATCTTGCCCGAACCTGCTGCAGTTTCACGCAACCCGTCAAGGTCACGGTGGATCGGCAAGATCAACGCGCAGTTGTCCGCAAGCGCGAAATTCTCGGTCGTTATCGAAACGCCCTGCCCGCGCAGCTTCGCCATTTCATCACGCAACGCCCATGGATCGAGGACGACCCCGTTGCCGATAATCGACAGCGTGCCGGTGACAATGCCTGACGGCAGCAACGATAATTTATAAACATTTTCGCCAACGACCAAAGTGTGACCGGCATTATGCCCGCCTTGAAAGCGGACAACGGCGTCAGCACGTTCTGCCAGCCAGTCTACGATCTTGCCTTTACCCTCGTCGCCCCATTGAGCGCCAATTACGGTTACATTCGCCATCAGATATTCCCTGTCAAAGCCAGATAGCTCTGGGGCCTTTTTCTGCGCAGGAGGTTTTTCCTGCGAAGGGATTCGCCGTAGGATCCGTTATGATTATGTGGCGCTTGCGTCCACCCCAAAGCTGCGTTGGAAGAAATTTCAGACGGGGATGGCTTGACCATTGGTCCATTTGTGGGTGCAGCCCAACAAAACGGCGTCGTCATTTTCATCCAATGCGGCGACAGTTATCCAACCGTCGCTGCGCAGCTTTGCACCACTGGAAGCATCTGTGCCAAGGGCCAAGAAAATCCGCTGGACAACGCCTTCGTCTGCCAGATCAATCAATGGGTCGGGATAGAGCGAGAAACCCGTTGCCGGTTCCGATGGTCCATCGGCACGATCAATATAATAAGTGCCGCCGCGACCAAGCGCCGCGCTGTACCCCTTGGCGAAAATCGTAAATCCAAACCAGCTTTGATATTCAAAGCCATGCCGTTCAGTGGGATCCAGCGTCACATTCGCGCGGCCAGCCACCGTGCTTGCAATGGCTTCCAACGCATGGATACGCGATGCCAATGCGCCGCCTGCATCAATCGCGCGGAGTTTCTCCACTGCTTCTGCAAATGGGCCAGTAGCGGCGAGCAGTGGCAGATAGGCCTCAGCGCCAAGCGCGCTCAACCCGCCTGCATCCTTCATATCCAATTCCGACCGGACAGCGTCAATTTTGTCAGCGGGCAAGGGCAGAGCCTTTTCCGCAAGCCGTTCCACCAAGTCGGGCAAGGTAAAATCAATGGTGATGTCTTTCACACCGGCCGCTTCAAGCGCATCAATGGCCACACCGACAATTTCGCAAGCCGCAGCAACGCTATCATTACCAACCAGCTCCGCACCCAATTGCGTGAGTTCACGTTCGGGACGCAGTTGCTTGGCCCGTAGACGCAGAACCTGCCCATGATAGGCCAAGCGCAGCGGTCGCGGTGCATCCTTCATCCGCGTCGTGGCGATACGTCCGACTTGAACGGTAATGTCCCCACGCAGCGCCAGCGTGTGACCCGACACTGGATCGGTAAACCGCAGATGCTGATTACGGGCGGCGTCACCACTATGTTTGGCAAGCACCG
This sequence comes from Sphingomonadales bacterium, assembly GCA_947470185.1. Lineage (GTDB taxonomy): Bacteria > Pseudomonadota > Alphaproteobacteria > Sphingomonadales > Sphingomonadaceae > Sphingorhabdus_B. The sequence goes on from CANIRZ010000019.1 coordinate 5,008, forward strand.
ATTCAAATTCCGCCATGGCAGGCGCGACACGGGCGTAGCCATTGCTCACCAACACATCGATCATCGCACGGGACACCCGCGCCGCAACCTCCGCTTGGGGAGGAAGTCGGTCGCGGAAGCCTTCGGGCAATAGGTTAGACGGAATATTCATGAGCGTTCTTTACGCGAAAAGTTCTCGCGGGGAAGCCCCGCTTAAAACTTAAGCGCCTTTACGGTTTTCACACCAGGAAGCGACCCAAGCTGCTTCAGGACAGCTTCGGGGATCGCCGCGTCCATCGTGAGCAAAAGAACTGCTTCACCACCGGCGCTGCGACGGCCAAGATGGAACGTGCCGATGTTCAATCCAGCCTCACCCAAGGTCGTTCCAACACGGCCGATGAAACCGGGCGCATCTTCGTTCACGATATACAGCATGTTGCCTTCAAGCTCGGCTTCAAGGCTGATGCCGAAAATCTCGACCAGACGGGCTTCGCTGTTGGCGAACAAAGTGCCAGCAACCGAGCGCGGGCCTTGGGCGGTGTTGACGGTAACGCGCACCAATGTGTGATAAGCGCCGGCCTTGTCATGGCGCACTTCGCGAATGTCAAAGCCACGCTCTTTTGCCAAAAATGGCGCGTTGACCATGTTCACAGCGTCCGAAAAACGACGCATAAAGCCGGATAATACGGCCGCCGTTATCGGTTTTATGTTGAGCTCTGCAGCAGCGCCCTCGACCTCAATCGCGATGTTATCGAGATTGTCATGCGCCAATTGGCCGACCAACGAACCAAGCTTTTGCGCTAGGGTCATATAAGGCCGCAACTTCGGCGCTTCTTCGGCCGACAGGCTTGGCATGTTCAACGCATTGGTGACGCCGCCATTGACCAGATAATCCGCCATTTGTTCAGCCACCTGAAGCGCCACATTGACCTGTGCTTCATTTGTCGACGCGCCAAGATGCGGCGTGCAGATGAAGTTAGGGGTACCAAATAAAGGTGATTCCTTGGCTGGTTCCGTCGCAAAAACGTCCAATGCTGCGCCGCCAACTTGGCCGCTGTCCAACGCCTCTTTCAGCGCAACTTCGTCAACCAAGCCGCCACGCGCGCAGTTAATGATGCGTACGCCCTTTTTGGTTTTCGCAAGATTTTCTTTCGACAATATGTTGCGGGTTTGGTCGGTCAGCGGCGTGTGCAGGGTGATGAAATCCGCCTTGGCGAGCAAGGTATCAAGGTCAGCTTTCTCAATGCCCATTTCAATCGCGCGATCAGCGGTCAGGAAAGGATCAAAGGCAACAACCTTCATCCGCAAACCAAGCGCGCGACTGGCGACGATGGAACCAATGTTTCCAGCGCCAATCAGGCCAAGCGTCTTGCCCGTGACCTCAATGCCCATGAAACCGTTTTTCGGCCAGAGCCCTGCTTGGGTCTGCGCATTGGCCTCAGGCAACTGACGCGCGAGAGCGAACATCAAGGCGATGGCATGTTCTGCCGTGGTAATCGAGTTACCGAAGGGGGTGTTCATAACGACAACACCCTTGGCCGACGCATTGGGGATGTCGACATTGTCGACGCCAATGCCCGCACGGCCAATGACCTTGAGGTTCGTTGCGGCGTCCAAGATCTGCTTTGTAACCTTGGTCGACGAACGGATAGCTATACCGTCATAATCACCAATGATTGCCGCAAGTTCATCCGGTGTCTTGTCGGTGATAACGTCAACGTCACAGCCGCGTTCAGCAAAAATCTTTGCGGCGTTAGGGTCCATTTGGTCGGAGATAAGTACGCGTGGCTTAGTCATGTTAGATTCCGTTTCAAAAATCGTTAGGCTGAACTGGTTTCAGCATCTTAATTGCAATAGGGTAGAAAGGTCCTGAAACAGGTTCAGGACGAGCTTTCAGGATTAAGCGTTGGCCTGGGCGTATGCCCAATCGAGCCATGGCCCGAGCGCCTGGATATCGGCAGTATCAACGGTTGCGCCACACCAGATGCGCAGGCCCGGCGGGGCATCGCGATATCCGGCGATGTCATAGGCCGCATGCTCTGCCTCAAGCAAAGAGGCCATTTTCTTAATCATCGCTTCATCCGCGCCCTTAACGGTTAAGCAAACCGATGTTTTCGAACGGATAGCAGGGTCAGCGGCGAGGAAACCCAGATAGTCGCTTGCCGCAACAATATCGCCGAGCGCCGCGGCGTTGGCATTGCTGCGCGCCATTAGGCCGTGCAAACCGCCGACAGTCTTTGCCCACTCAAGCGCGAAGATCACGTCTTCAACCGCGAGCATCGAGGGTGTGTTGATTGTCTCACCCTTGAAAATACCTTCGGCAAGCGCACCCTTTGACATCAGGCGGAATACTTTGGGAAGCGGCCATGCTGGCGTGTAGGTCTCCAGCCGCTCGACGGCACGCGGCCCGAGAATGAGCACGCCATGCGCGCCTTCGCCGCCCAATACCTTCTGCCAGCTGAATGTTGTCACATCGAGCTTATCCCAAGGCATGTCATAGGCAAAAACGGCTGAGGTCGCGTCGTTAAACGTGAGCCCCTCACGGTCATCAGCTATCCAGTCGCCATTGGGCACCCGCGCACCGGAGGTGGTGCCGTTCCACGTGAAGACCACATCATTTGTGAAGTCGACCGCGCCAAGATCAGGAATTTCGCCATAGGGCGCGTTCATGACATTGGCGTTTAGCTTCAGCTGCTTGTTCACATCCGTGACCCAGCCTTCGCCAAAGCTTTCCCATGCCATCATCGTGACGGGGCGGGCGCCGAGCATGGTCCACATGGCCATTTCAATCGCGCCAGTGTCTGACCCAGGGACGATGCCAATACGATGCGTATCGGGTACCTGAAGCACTTCGCGCATCAAGTCGATGGCGAGCTGTAGACGCGACTTGCCAATTTTCGCACGATGCGAACGGCCAAGCGATTCGGTTTGAAGTTTTTCAGGGCTCCAGCCTGGCGGCTTCGCGCAGGGACCGGAGGAAAAGAACGGACGCGCCGGTTTAACGGCGGGGGGTACTATAGTCATGTAAGCGTCTCCTTGCAGAGAGCAGCGCGGCGTTGGGACCGCGTGGCCCGAAGCCGGGTTTAGGCGCGGCCCCGGCTTTGTCAACGACTATCGTAAACTCTTGTCAGTAACCCTTCTTGCGAAACAAAACCTCGCCGCGACGAGCAACATATAATTTCTCGAGGGTTACCGGATGGAAATAGGCCTCAACGCGATCGCCTTCGGGGGTGGTGCCATAAACTTCATAGCAGCCGCCATCGACCTTCGATTTGCGGACCGTCCAGCCTTCCTTGGTAAGTTTTTCGGTAAGTGCCTTCTCGCTTTTCCAGCCGGAAACGGGGCCTGCCTTGCAGGTAATAACGCCGGTAGCGGATGCCGGTACAGAGGCAAAAGCGATTGCGGCAACAGCGGCGAGTGAGAGAGATGTCAATAAACGCATATTTATGCTCCTTTTAAAATAAGTCTGCGGTGGCGCAGAAATCGAGCCGCAACGAGCAGCAACAACGGGATGAAGTGAAGGAGCGCTGGCGCTAAATTATTGTGGATGAATATCCAGTGGATCAGAACCAGCACAGCAGCAGGATAGACCAAGCGTTGAAGCCGCTTCCATCCTGTCTTGAGCGCCCGCATAGAAGCATCATTGCTGGTCATCGCCACGGGCACAAACAATAACATCGCGGCCCAACCAGTCCAGATACCCAATGCTAAGAACTCAGCCAGAATATCATCAAGATTTCCCATATCGATGATGTAGAAAACAAGATGCAGGACGGCATAGACAAAGGCCGCAACGCCCAACGCACGGCGGCGCTGAATAAGCCAGATCAGCCATGGTCGTGGCCCAAGCAGCGACAGCAAAGGACTTAGCGCCATCGCCGCAATCATGAAGCGAGCGGACCATTCGCCAGTAGGATGTAGCATATCCATCGCGATCAATTCGCCGGACGCATAGCGCTGCAATATGAACAATGCCGGTAAGCACAGCAGCGCCCAAAAAACACCCTTGTTGTTAAGAATGATTCGCAACATAGGTTTTTGATAGTGGCCCGTTCGGTTCGGCGCAACGCGCAAATTGAACCGACATCCGCAATATTCCAGACACATGCACCATATATCATCATTTTTTGGCTGCACGTTTCGTGCAATGCTTTATGAAGACATGATGGGGTTGGAAACGTTCAAACGATGCATTCTGGTCGGCAGCGTCTTGTTGCTGTCGTCATGTGGAGGGCGGGAAAAGCCTGAGGCACCCCGTTCAAGCCAGAGTTTATCGTCAGAAACTGTCCGTAAGTGCATGGCCGCGCTCAAGACAAAATCAGTGCGCTTTTCAGGCCTACCGAACAAAAGCTTCGACGGCGGATGCCGCACTATTGATACCATCAAGCTTATGGATTTTGGTACGCCGACAACAAATTTAGGGGCAATGACCTGCCCGCTCGCAGACAATTTCACGGATTGGGCGCGTTACGCCGTTGGCCCTGCCGCAAAGATGTATCTGAAAGGCGAAGTTGTCCGGATCGAAACCATGGGCACATTTAACTGCCGGAACGTGAATGGGGCTCGTTCAGGCAGATTATCCGAACACGCCTTTGCCAACGCAATCGACGTTTCGGCCTTTATCTTGCGCGATGGACGGCGGGTCTCCGTGCTTGATGGATGGCGCGGATCATCTGCAGAACAGGCATTTTTGCGCCGTCTGCACCAGTCGGCCTGTAAGCGCTTTGGTACGGTTCTCGGCCCTGATTACAATGCGGCGCATGCCAACCATTTCCATTTCGACATGGCGAAGTCGATGACCAACGGAACGTCTTTTTGCCGATAGGGGTGGCAAAAGCGACTTATTCTCCCTACATGCAGGGTAATGACAGACACAAAAATTAACGATCGCCGTTTCTACAAAGCACAGCAAGAAGCGGATTTTGCTGAACAGCAACTCTCTACCCCTCAGACGCAAAGCAAGTCATACAGGCTAGCATTTCAGGACACCGAATTCCTGCTGCGCGAAGATTTGCGCCCAGTCCGGTTCCAACTGGAATTGCTCAAAACCGAAATGCTGCTCGATGAGGCGAATATCGGTTCCATGCTGGTGATCTACGGCTCCGCGCGCATTCCCGAGCCTGAAGCCGCAGAGGCATTGCTGGCTGAGGCTGAAGGCGACCGCGCGACAATCATCGCCGAGCGGATGAAGGAAAAGTCCCGTTTCTACGCAGAAGCCCGCCATTTGGCGCAGCTGGCCGGAAAAGCCAATGTCACCGATGAAGAAGGCCGTCGCCATTTCGTCGTATGCTCAGGCGGCGGCCCTTCGATCATGGAAGCTGCAAACCGCGGTGCACATGATGTCGGTGCAGAATCGATTGGTCTCAATATCGTGCTTCCGCATGAGCAAGCGCCGAACCTGTTCGTGACACCGCGTTTAAGCTTTCAATTCCATTATTTCGCGTTGCGCAAAATGCACTTCTTGCTGCGCGCACGCGCTGTGGCGGTGTTCCCTGGCGGCTTTGGCACATTTGATGAGTTTTTCGAACTGCTCACACTGGTTCAGACGGGCAAGATCAAAAAGATGCCAATCCTGCTGTTCGGGCGTGAATTTTGGAACCGCGTTGTGAATTTTGAGGAGCTTATGCTCGAGGGCGTCATCAGCCCGCGTGACTTGGAACTTTTCCAATTCGTAGAAACCGCAGAAGAGGCATGGCATGCCATCTGCGATTTCTACGAAGTGTCACATTGATTTAACCGAGTTACTTCGCCGGCGCTGCGGCAGCTGCTGGTGCTGCGGCTGGCGTTGCCGCTGCTGGTGGTGCACCGGCGGCGTCTGCAGGCGCAGCAGCGTCAGCGGCTGGTGGCGCAGCAGCGTCAGCGGCTGGTGGCGCGGGCAGAGGCAGGTTTGAACCTTGCGAATTTAGATATAGGATCAAATTCGCGCGTTCTTCTGGATTGCCGAGGCCCGCAAAAGTCATCTTCGTGCCGGGTGCATATTTCTTTGGGTTGGACAGCCATTTATCCATGCCTTCCCAATCCCAGTTGCCTGGAACGCTTTTAAGCGCGTCTGAATAAGAAAATCCGGCAACATGGCCATGCGGCTTACCCATTGCTGCCCATAGATTTGGGCCGATTCCGTTTGGACCACCTTGTGCAATGGTATGGCAAGCCGCACACTTCTTGAAAACAGCTTCGCCCTTGGCGACATCGGCAGTCGCGAGCAGAGTCGCGATAGGCACTACAGCGACGCCGCCGGCATCGCCCGATGCCTCCGCAACAACAGCAAAGCCCTCTTTTTCAGGCGCCTCTGGGTGGAAATACATGCCCGTGACGATGCTCAGTCCCAACGCGACGATGCCGCCTGCCAAAACCCAGCCTGCAATTGTGTTACTACGATCATCCATTGGTTATCAGCCTTGAAGTGCGTTAAAATACCGACGTAGAATGACGTCCGGATTGTGACGCCCCTCTAATCGCGACAGTTACGCGGTGCAAGTGTCCAAATCGACACTTGCCCGATAAGTTTCCCTATCCTAACGCCTTGGCCCTATGAACAGTTATCCCGCACCTGCACTGGCAATTGTCAAAGACATGACGCTTGCTGCACATGAACTTCCTGCAAAAGCGATTGCCTTTCAAGGCGCGCCGGGGGCAAACTCCCATTTGGCGGCTCTGGAATATGATGCCGACTGCCTGCCCCTGCCCTGTTTTTCGTTCGAAGACGCCATTGATGCGGTACAGGACGGAACGGCGGCGTGCGCCATCATTCCAATAGAAAACTCGCTGCATGGCCGCGTTGCGGACATTCACTTTTTGCTCCCTGAATCGGGCCTCAGCATCATAGCCGAGCATTTTATGTCGATCCGCCATTGTCTGATGGCAAAATCCGCAGACGCAGTCATAAAAACGGCGATGAGCCACCCGCAAGCGCTTGGCCAATGCCGGCATTTCCTGCGCGCCAATGGCATAATTCCGGTGGCCTATGCGGACACCGCCGCCGCTGCTGCGTTTGTTGCCGCCAACGACGACCCGGCGGCTGCGGCCATCGCGCCGCCGATTGCGGCCGATTTATATGGTCTGGTTGCCATTAACGATGCCGTGCAAGACGATATGAGCAACATGACACGATTTGTTGTCCTTTCACGCGCGCCAGTCGATCGCAGCAGCCTAACGGGCACGTTGATGACCACCCTCATTTTTGAGGTCAAGAACATCCCGGCCGCTTTGTATAAGGCGATGGGCGGCTTTGCGACAAACGGCGTCAATATGACAAAGCTTGAAAGCTATCAAAACGGCGCAAGCTTTGCCGCCACGGAATTCTTTGCCGATATCGAAGGCGCACCGGGCGACCCAGCCGTGGACCGCGCATTGGAGGAACTGCGCTTCCACTGCAACTCGGTTCGCTTGCTTGGCACATATACGCAAACCCGCAACCGCGGTTGAAGCTGTTAAGCAACCGCCAATTATGCCGTGGTCTGTATCATTTCAAAGTGGTTCAGTTGGAACCCATAAGCATTTTCAAGCGTTGGCCATGTTCTCAACCAAAGGAACATTACATGGCCGACCTATCGCAGATTAAAGAACATGCAGAAGTTATAGGCGCTGACGGCGTTCATGTTGGCACCGTTGATGGCGTTGAAGGCAATCGCATCAAGCTGACCAAGTCAGATTCAGGACAAGGCGGCCATGAAGGCCACCATCATTACATTGATGGCGGACTGGTGGCCTCGGTCCACGATAACACCGTTCGCCTGTCGGCCAATGGCGACGTTGCGTTGACGTTTGAAACTGAAGAAACCAAAGACAGCTGATGCAGCGTGGCGGCGACTTTAGTGCGCCGCCCCCCAGCTTGGTCCAGTGCCGATTTCAATGCCCAAGGGCACGTTGAGTTTCACCAGCGGCTCTGCTGCATTGGCCATGACGTTGCGGATGATCTCGCTTGCGGCCGCGACATCGGCTTGCGGCAATTCAAATACCAATTCGTCATGCACTTGAAGCAGCATTTGGACGTGCCCTAAGCCAGCAGCTTTAAGCGCCGGTCCCATTTGTACCATGGCGCGTTTGATGATGTCGGCGCTTGTCCCTTGAATGGGTGCATTTATCGCCGCACGCTCGCTGCCTTGCCGTTCGGCTTGGTTGGGTGACGTAATGCGCGGAAACCATGTTTTGCGCCCGAACAAGGTGGTTGAGTGCCCACATTCGCGCACTGTGGCCATCGTTTCTTGAATATAATTGGAAATGCCGGGGAAGCGTTTGAAATAAGCGTCAATAAGCGCCTGCGCCTCGTCCGCCGATGATTCCAGACGCTTTGAAAGTCCCCATCGCGAAATGCCATAAAGGATGGAGAAGTTGATCGTTTTGGCGCGCCCGCGTGTGTCGCGGTTCACTTCGCCAAACAGTTCCAGCGCGGTGCGCGCATGGATATCTTCGCCCTTTTCGAAAGCATCTCGCAACGGCGCCACATCGGCAAAATGCGCGGCAAGGCGCAGTTCGATCTGGCTATAGTCGGCAGACAATATGACATTGCCGGGTTCGGCGACAAATGCGTCCCTTATCTGACGCCCCGTCTCGGTTCGAATAGGAATATTCTGCAAATTGGGGTCCGTTGACGACAGTCGCCCGGTTTGCGCACCCACAAGGCTATAGCTCGTGTGTACGCGGCCTGTTTTCGGGTCAATCTGCTGCTGCAGGCTGTCTGTATAGGTGGACTTAAGCTTTGCAAGCTGGCGCCAGTCCAGCACCTTGCGCGCGATTTCGATACCCTGTCCCGCAAGATCCTCAAGCACCGTCACGTCCGTCGAATATTGCCCTGACTTGCCTTTTTTGCCACCCTTATACCCCATTTTACCAAACAGAATGTCGCCCAACTGCTGCGGGCTCCCAATGGTAAAAGGCTGTCCAGCCAGCCCGTGGATTTCCTTTTCCAACACTTCCATTTGCGTGGCAAATTCGGACGACAGGCGCGCAAGGGCGACGCGATCGACCTTTATGCCAGCACATTCCATCTGTGAGAGCACAGGCACCAACGGGCGGTCTACCAGTTCATAAACGCTGGTCGCTTTTTCGGGGCTCAGCCGCAGTTTCAGATGATACCAAAGCCGCAATGTAACATCGGCGTCTTCTGCTGCGTAGCGGGTGGCATCCGACAGCGGCACCGCTGCAAAGCCTATTTGGCTTTTGCCAGTGCCAGTGACGCTTTTATAGGAAATGCATTCATGTCCGAGATGCGTCTTTGAAAGTTCATCCATGCCATGCAACTGACGCCCTGCGTCCAGTGCAAAGCTCATCACCATAGTATCGTCATAGGGCGTGATTTGAACATCATATCGCGCAACCACCGACATATCATATTTCAAATTCTGGCCGATTTTCAGAACGCTTGGATCGCTCAGAAGCGGGCGTAACTTAGCAAGCGCCGCCTCCATGGGGATTTGCACCGGCTTTTCGGCAAACATATCGGTCCCGCCATGCGCCAGCGGAACATAACAGGCTTCACCGGGCGCTACTGCGAGGCTTAGGCCAACGAGGTTCGCACTCGCCGCCTGCAAGCTGTCGGTTTCGGTGTCAAAGCCAAGCGTACCGGTTTCGCGAGCGCGGGTGATCCAATGGTCCAGCCGCGATATGTCTGTCACGCATTCATATGACGATGTGTCTATTTTCGGCATCGGCGCAGGCACTGCCGACGCGCCCATTCCCGGTGCGCGTTCCGCGCCGTCGCCTGCGTTCGTCGCCTTGGGGTTGCCCGCAATCGCCTTGTTGGCAGCGGCAGTGTTCGCAACATGCCCAATGCGCTTCAGCAGGGAATTAAAACCGTGATGCTGTAAAAATTCGGCCAGCGGCTCTTCCGGAATCGCACCCAAAACCATGTCTTCAATGGCAATCGGCAGCGGGCAGTCTTCTTTCAACGTGACCAAAACTTTCGACAGCCGCGCCTTGTCTGCATGCTCGATGAGATTATCGCGCATTTTGGATGGCTTCATATCCGGTGCCGCGGCCAAGACGCTTTCGAGATCGCCAAATTCCTGAATCAGCTTGGTCGCGGTCTTTGGGCCAACGCCCGGTACGCCCGGCACGTTATCGACGCTATCGCCCATGAGCGCTAGCACATCGCCAACCTTTTCCGGGCCAACACCAAATTTTTCATATACTTCTTCGGCGCGGATTCGTTCGTTTTTCATGGTGTCGAACATGTCGATGCAGGGTTCCACAAGCTGCATCAGGTCCTTATCGCTGCTGATGATGGTGACATGCCAGCCAGCGGCACATGCAGCCTTGGCGTAGCTTGCGATCATGTCATCGGCTTCGACATCATCCTCTTCGATCAACGGCAACGAAAACGCGCGCGTCGCATCGCGGATCATGGGAAACTGCGGCTTTAGATCTTCTGGCGGGTCGGGACGATGCGCCTTGTATTGGTCGTAAATGCGGTTGCGGAAGGTCTGGCTGGATTTATCCAGTACCACCGCCATGTGCGTTGGGCCATCGGCTTGGTTGAGGTCATCCGCCAGCTTCCACAACATCGTGGTATAGCCATAGACCGCGCCCACAGGTTCGCCATGTTTGTTGGTGAGCGGCGGCAGCCGGTGATAGGCCCGGAAAATATAGGCGGAGCCGTCAACGAGGTAGAGATGCTTTTGATCAGACATGACGGTGCGATAGCAGCCCGTTTTGGCCAAGTCTTTTGCTAATTTGTTACGTCAGTGCTGACGCAGGATTTAGCGCGATTTGCGCAGCAAAAGGAGGCCACTAGCGATTATGATGCCTGACCCAAGGAGGGACATAACATCAGGCCAGTCGCCAAAAACAAGAATGCCAACGACCAGCGCAATCAACAATTGAACATATGACATCGGGGCGATTTCTGCGGCAGATGCGCGCATCGTACCCATGAAAATCAGCCAATGCCCAAAACTTGCGGTTATGGCCACAACACAGCAGCGCGCGATGATTGTCCAGTCGGGAACGCCAACGTGCAGCGCAGGGATCCCGGAAAAATGGCCCGCAACGGCCGCGGTGATAATCACTGGAGCGGCGACCGAGGCCACAAGAAACTGCATGAGTAGAGGCGTTCCGGCACCAGCCACCTTGCGGTTTCCGATCATCACCAACGCCATGGCAAATGCCGAGGCCAGCGGAAGTAAAGCAGCCCAGCCGAGCTCTTCTACATTCGGTCGCATGATCAACAACACACCGCCAAATGCGATAATCGTAGCCAACCACTTTGTCGCATTGGTCCGCTCATGCAGAATGATAAAGCTCAAAACGGCGGTAATTATGGGGCTCGTAAAACCGATGGCCGTAGCCTCCGCCAGCGGCATCAGGAAAATCGATGAAAAGAAACAAATGGTCGCCGTTGCAACAGCAAACCCCCGGAGAAGCTGCACTTTCGGCATGGGAATCGCAAAGCCCTGCCGTCCTTGCTTGACGAACAGCAATGTACCAAGCCCTAAAGCACCCACCGCATACCGCAGCGCGGCTACCGCAGTACCTGGCCACGCGCCGGCGATGGTTTTAATGATCGCATCCCCCAAGGACAGCAATGCAAAACCACAAAGTGCATAAAAAAGGCCCGACCGGGCCGAAGGTGACAACACGTACAATTCCCTTTTTGCTGCATCCACTTAGTTAGGTTTGGTCGGAATAGAAAGCTGCAGAAACCATGGCCTGGGGGTAATAAACGATATCACCATTACTATTTTATTCACCATTTCCAGATAGCACCAACGAGGTGACGACCAAGGTCCATCGGAGCATGTCAGCGTGAACGCATTTGGAAAAAAATCAGGCTTATCTGTGGGACGTCCATCATTTGGCGTCGCCCGCCCTATGCGGGGTAGCGGAATGGTACCTGCCCAACAACAGCCTGTTTTGCAGCCGCAACCCGATTACATGCAGCCTGCTGGCAGCGGCGCACAATTTCCAACACTTGAAACGGCAGATCTGTCCGGCAATGCTATAATTCCACAAACGTCGATGCAGGAGGCTATGAGCCGTCTGTCTAATCGTGCGAACAACGCTGCGCCTATTGATGACGGCCCGCAGGGGTTTGAAGCTTCGGTCCATAAGATCAAGGAACAGGTGCTTCCGCGCTTGCTTGAGCGTGTGGACCCCGAGGCCGCAGCTTCGCTAAACAAAGAAGAGCTGACAGAGGAATTCCGGCCAATCATTCTTGAGGTTCTAGCAGAACTTAAACTTACCCTGAACCGGCGCGAGCAATTTGCTCTGGAAAAGGTTCTGGTCGACGAGTTACTTGGATTTGGGCCGCTTGAGGAATTACTAAGCGACCCGGATATCACCGATATCATGGTCAACGGCCCGCTTCAGACGTACATCGAAAAAAAGGGTAAGCTGCAAATCGCGCCGATTCAGTTTCGCGATGAAGAACATTTGTTTCAGATTGCACAGCGGATCGTCAACCAAGTGGGTCGTCGCGTCGACCAGACCACGCCGCTTGCCGATGCGCGCCTAAAAGACGGAAGTCGCGTCAACGTCATTGTGCCGCCCTTGTCACTGCGCGGAACCGCTATCTCCATTCGTAAATTTTCCGAAAAGCCGATCACCATTGATATGTTAAAGGGCTTTGGTTCCATGAACGAAGCCATGGCGACTGCGCTCAAAATTGCCGGCGCGAGCCGGATGAACATCGTCATTTCGGGCGGCACTGGTTCAGGAAAAACCACCATGCTCAACGCCCTGTCCAAGATGATTGACCCCGGTGAGCGCGTATTAACGATCGAAGACGCCGCCGAACTTCGGCTTCAGCAACCACATTGGTTACCGCTTGAAACACGCCCACCAAATCTAGAAGGCGATGGTGCGATTACGATCGGCGACCTTGTGAAGAACGCCCTGCGCATGCGTCCAGACCGAATCATTTTGGGCGAAATTCGTGGCGCAGAATGTTTCGATTTGCTCGCCGCCATGAACACTGGCCATGATGGATCCATGTGTACGCTGCACGCCAACAATCCGCGCGAATGTCTTGGCCGTATGGAAAACATGATCCTCATGGGCGACATCAAGATACCGAAGGAAGCTATTTCAAGACAGATAGCTGAATCCGTCGATCTCATCGTGCAGGTAAAACGTCTGCGCGACGGTTCACGCCGAACGACTCAGATCACTGAAGTGATTGGCATGGAAGGTGACGTTATCGTTACCCAGGATCTATTCAAATTTGAATATGGCGAAGAAGATGCAGATGGCAAAATCCACGGCGAATGGGTCGCAGGCGGCGTCCGGCCATACACACTCGAAAAGGCACGGCAATTTGGTTTCGACCAGCCATTTTTAGAAGCCTGCTTGGGTTAAAGCCCTTTAATAGCCAGCGCCGCAGCCAAAACGGTGCCGAGTACGGAAAGCACGGTTATAATCGGCCAAGGGACGAACCCTACTTTTTCAATATTGACGCGTTTATGGCGGCGGCGGTCCGCAAGGCTGCTAATCAACACTATTGATGCCGACAAAAGCGCGGCGGCGATCCAAAAATGGTCCTGCCAGGCAAATTTTTCAATCCAATCCATCCGCGGCCCCGTAGCCTTGTTTTAGCCAGCGATAAAGGGGGTCGGGATTGTGCGACGGTTCGCATGAACTGGGATCTGCTTTCGGACCTCAGCGATTGTACCCATATCCAGATCCACAAACGCAAGATTAGGGGATGCACCCATATCAAGGACTATTTTTCCCCACGGATCAACGACCAGCGAGTGCCCATAGGTTTGGCGGCCATCTTCATGGAGCCCGCATTGGGCTGCGGCGATCACAAATGCTTCGCTTTCGATGGCCCGCGCCCGCAAAATACTATGCCAATGCGCCTGGCCGGTGGGTACCGTGAACGCCGAAGGCAAAGTAATGATATCCACGTAGGACTTCGCATAGGCGCTAAACAGGTCAGGAAATCTCATGTCATAGCAGATTGCAAGGCCCATGAGGCCAAGCGGCGTTTGAACTACCACGGGCTGGTCTCCACCGGCATAGGCCGCGGATTCCTTCCAAGATTCCCCCGTGTCCAAATTGACATCAAACAAGTGCATCTTGTCGTATCGGGCCTTAATCTTGCCATCTGCGCCAATGATGATGGTGCGGTTTGCAAGCTTTTGACCATTTTCATGGACAACGGGTATCGACCCAAGATGCAACCATATTCCATGTTGCGATGCGCAGTCGGATAATTTCGCCAACGCCGCCATGTGCGCTTCGGCTGCCAATTGCGGCCGCGCGCGAACCCGGTCGCGATCAATCATGATAGACATTTCAGGGGCAAAATACATCGCGGCCCCAGCTTCGGCAGACCGCGTGATAGCATGGACCATGTCCAAAACATTACGGTCCGGATCAATGCCGCTGGTCATTTGATGCAAGGCTATCCGCATAAAATGACACGCCTGTTTTTGTGAAATATTATAGCTCGTGGATTTTTTGAATGCATTTTCAATGCCCTCCCAGCTATCTAAGAAATATGCAACATGCACAGAAATATTGATAATCTGTCTAACAGCAAGGCTTCATAATTGAAAACACCCCACAACATTGCACGGATCCATTACCAGCCTGATATCATCGAGTAATTAAGAAAACCAATGATGTGTTTCAGTAAATTATCTATCGCTGCTATTGCTGTCATCGACGGTATAGCGGCAGCCTTTGATACGGAAAAAATCGATGACTAAGAAGTTTAATGTGCTGGTTACGGGCGGTGCGGGATATATTGGTAGCCATGCGGTGCTGGCCCTCCTGGATGCTGGGCATCGACCAATCGTTATTGATAACCTTGTGACGGGCTTTCGCTGGGCAATTGCAGATGAAGCGACTTTCTATGAAGGCGACATCAGCGACAGCGAACTGGTACAGAAAATTATCAGCGAGCAGAATATTGACGCCATCATGCACTTCGCTGGATCAGTTGTCGTGCCGGAGTCAGTGGAAAATCCGCTAAAATATTACAACAATAACACCGCAAAAAGCAGAAGCCTTATTCAGTCTGCCGTTACCAGCGGCGTTCGGCATATGATATTTTCGTCCACTGCCGCAACCTACGGCATCCCCGAATCGAGCCCAGTGCGTGAAGACATGCCAACTATGCCCATCAACCCCTACGGGACGTCAAAGCTGATGACCGAAATGATGTTGCGCGATGTCGCCGCAGCGCATGATTTCAATTATTGTGCCTTGCGCTATTTCAACGTTGCTGGCGCGGACCCGCATTGCAGGACGGGCCAGTCGACCGTTGGCGCCACCCATTTGTTGAAAATCGCGGTGGAAGCGGCATTGGGCAAACGCGCAAGCGTCAGTATATTCGGCACCGATTACGCCACCGAAGACGGAACCGGTGTGCGTGATTATATTCATGTCAGCGATCTTGCATCGGCGCATGTAATAGCGCTTGAGGCGCTCGTGGCTGATCCAGACCGCAGCCACACACTTAATTGCGGATACGGCCATGGCTATTCGGTCATGCAAGTCCTCGACGCCGTTGATCGAGTCACAAACAACAAGCTTTCCCGCAAGATGGAAGGCCGCAGAGCCGGCGATCCAGATGCGCTTATTTCCGACAATACAGCCATTAAACAGCATTTTGGTTGGAAGCCGCAATATGATGACTTGGACCAGATCGTTCAACACGCACTCGCTTGGGAGCGGCGCCTGACGGATATTCAGACCGCATAAGCGCTCACTTGCGCTTTGTGCGGATGTTTCCCATATCCGTTGCCATGGAAACACATTCTCACGCAAATCCGGTGACCTGGTACGGCACCACCATCCTGTCCGTCCGCAAAAACGGCAAAGTCGTCATTGCTGGCGACGGTCAGGTATCCATGGGCCAGACGGTTATGAAGCCAAATGCCAAGAAGGTTCGGCAATTGCATGATGGCTCAGTTATCGGTGGTTTCGCAGGTGCGACTGCCGATGCATTTACCCTGTTTGAACGGTTAGAACGCAAGCTTGAGCAACATCGCGGGCAATTGATGCGCGCTGCGGTCGAACTGGCAAAGGATTGGCGTACCGACAAATATCTGCGCAACTTGGAAGCGATGATGATCGTTGCCGATAAGGACGTGACGTTGATCCTCACTGGCAATGGCGATGTGCTGGAACCAAATGACGGCATTGCTGCCATTGGGTCAGGTGGGAATTATGCGTTGTCGGCCGCCCGCGCGCTCGCCGATTATGAGGCAGACGCCGAGAAAATGGCGCGGCATGCGATGAAGATTGCAGCGGAAATCTGCGTATATACCAACGATCAACTGACCGTCGAGACGCTGCCAAGCGCGTAATAACGTCCCGGTCACTTGAACGCCAACTGCAACTTCCCATCTAGGCAGTAATGAAAAACGCACTCACCCCAAAAGCCATTGTGGCTGCACTCGACGAACACATCATTGGCCAGGCAGACGCAAAGCGTGCCGTTGCAGTTGCACTGCGCAACCGTTGGCGCCGCCAACGTCTCGGCGCGGATTTACGCGATGAGGTGACGCCGAAAAACATCCTGATGATTGGCCCCACGGGTTGCGGCAAGACCGAAATTTCGCGCCGTCTGGCCAAACTTGCCGATGCGCCTTTTATCAAGGTGGAGGCCACCAAATTCACAGAAGTGGGCTATGTCGGCCGCGATGTAGAACAAATTGCACGCGATTTGGCCGAAGAAGCCGTGCGCCTTGAAAAAGAACGGCGTCGCGAAGTTGTGCGTGAAGCCGCAGAAGCCGCAGCAATGGACCGAATATTAAAAACGCTGGCAGGTGATACCGCCAGCGAAGCCACACGTGAAGCATTCCGTCAACGAATCCGCGACCGTCATATGGATGAAGTGGAAATCGAAATTGAAGTTTCCGATGCCCCCAACATGCCCATGGAAATCCCAGGCATGGGCGGCAATGTCGGCATGATCAATATTGGCGAAATGATGGGCAAAGCCTTTGGCAAAGACAATCTAAAACGCCGCAAGATGAAAGTCCCCGATGCTTGGACCAAGCTCGTCGAAGAAGAATCAGAAAAGCGCCTAGACCAAGATGACGTCAACCGCGTGGCACTTGCCGACGCGGAAGCCAATGGCATCGTATTCCTCGACGAAATCGACAAGATTGCCGTGTCGGACGCACGGGGCGGAGGCTCCGTCAGCCGCGAAGGCGTTCAACGCGACCTACTGCCATTGATTGAAGGCACAACTGTTGCCACCAAATATGGTCCGATGAAAACCGACCATGTGTTGTTCATTGCGTCTGGTGCGTTCCACATCTCCAAGCCAAGCGATATGCTGCCTGAATTACAGGGCCGCTTGCCCATCCGCGTCGAACTGCGCGCGTTGGAGCATGCCGACTTCGTTCGTATTCTCTCGGAAACCCGTGCCAATTTGCCGACGCAGTATAAGGCATTGTTGGCCACCGAAGAGGTTACTTTGGAATTCACTGATGATGCCATCGACGCAATCGCGCGCATTGCTTTCGACGTGAATTCGACGGTGGAGAATATCGGCGCACGGCGATTGCAGACCGTGATGGAAAAGCTGCTTGAAGACATCAGTTTTGATGCAGAGGACCGCAAAGGTGAAACGCTCAAGATCGACGCCGCTTATGTCAGTAAGCAGCTTTCCGGCATCGCCAAGGACACTGACCTGTCGAAATATGTGCTTTGACGTAAGCCGCTCTTTGCTGTGATATCAGCGGGCTTCGGTCACGGCTCCAAGACCCTGTTGCGGTGCGACGACAAGTTTCCAAGCCTTGTCCTTCACAAAATAGCGTTTCGCCAGAGTTTGCAACATGGCCGGCGTTACGCTGTTGTAGTCGCTGTAGAGCTTACCCAACGCCACAAACCGTTCAGGATCATATGTGGCGCCCTTGAGCTGATTTAGCCAAAATGTATTGCCGGACGCGGCACGCTCAATCGCTTGCTTAGTCGGCTCTACAGCACGTTGCAGTTCATCGGCGCTAACGGGATACGCGATAAGATCCGCAGCAACAGCATCCGCAAAGGCAAAGAAGCGCTCAACGTCAGCAGGTTTTACCTGCGCATACGCCATAAGATACCCGCCGCTATTAAAGTCGACTGGCCAATTGGCGGCCATGTCAGGGCTGTAACTCGCCGCTTGTTCGGCGCGGAATTTTTCAAACAGCCGATCACGGAATATCGCCGCCAATGTTTCCAGCTGCCGTCCTTCGCTAATGCCGTTTATGCCGCCACCCGTCGGCCACGCCACGACGGCCGCCGCCTGATCGGAAGCGCCACGATGCGTCAATCGCACTGGGGTCGAACTTGGCGCTGGGAAATGCATATCACGTGCCGCTGCTGACACTGCCAACGCCGCACGCGGCGCCATTGCGCCAAAGCTTTTTTCAAGCGCCGACACCGCCGCGGCCTTGTCAAAGTCCCCAAAGAGCATGACCTCGATTGGGCCTTGCGACATTAAGGGTTTCCAGAAGGATTCAAATTTCGCCGCATCGATTTTGGCAACTTCAGCCGGGGTAGCGGCCTTCCATCGCGCGTCTTTGTTGTGCAGCAGATACTCCAGATCGCGTTGCAACACGGACGTGGCCGACATTTCAAAGCTTGCATAGCCCGATGTTGCCAGCGCCTTGGCACGTTCAACCGGAGCGGCATCCCAGCCCGGATGCTCCAGCTTCGTCGCAATCAGGGTCAGTTGGTCGGCAAGATCATCCGGCCGCGTATTTGCGGCAAATTGAAAAGCACTGTTGTCGACCGAAAAGTTTAGTTCAATCCGCCGTCCATTGACCATCTGATCAATTTCCGTACGCTTAATTTTACCGATGCCATTTTCTGGCATGACCAATGGCCCGGCCCATAGCAACCCGCCCTGATCTGGATTCACAGCCTGATAGCCATGACCAAAACGCACGAGCACTCGGATTTGACCGCTCTCGGCCTTATTCGGATATAGCAATGCGCGCACACCGTTGGACAGCTCAAGCCGGGTCATTTGCAACCGCGAAACAATATCCTCAGTCACCAGCTTCCCCGGCGCACCCAATTTTGGCAGCGCCGCAAAGCCAAGCGTGTTTTCCGACAATCGCGCCGTTTTGTTGGCAGTTACCGACGCATTTAACGCAGCTAGCGCCCGATTATCTGCGTTGGGGACGGAACTAGGCGAAGACAGCATGAGCCGCGTCACATCGGCCATGAATAGGTTCTGGGTTGATGCCAGCAGCCTTTGGGGCGTGAACTTGTCCTTCATGCCCTCATAGACTTGAACAACCGTTTTTGGGGCAGCAACGGTCTCCCGAATGTCGACGGCATTCACGATATCATCGGCCTGTTTGGCGGCAGCTTCAAAGGGATAGCTGTCCAACATCGTACGAAGCGCGTTACCGAACAATGTCTTCTCGCGGTCAATGTCCGCGACAGAGGGCGCGGTGGTTGTCGCGTCCGCAATGATTGCGCGAACGTCACGCGTTGCCGCCTCCCATTTGTCGCCAATGGGGGTGAGCGAAACCAATGTCGCATCTGCGGTGCGCGAAATGTCTTCCTGTGCGATTTGGGCGAACAGATAATTTCCGCCGTTACGCGCTTGCACCTCGAGCCGACGGTTGACGATCTGAAGCGCCAATGCGTCGACCAGCAACTGCTCGTTATATGCAATTGTGTCGTTCACTTTGCGCCAAGGACGCAAATACGCAATGCTGACCGTCGTCGGCAATGTAGGCTCAATCAACACCCGTGCAGGTGTGCCTTGCGGTGAAGGATCGCCAAACGGAGGTTCGGGCGCGCGAGGGCCAACGCCCTTCCAATCGTTGAAATATTTCTGCACCAGATTTGCAAGCTGCGCTGGTTCCATGTCGCCAGCCATCACCACGACGGCGTTTTCGGGGCGATACCAGCGGTCATGAAAGGCGCTCAGTCGAATGGCATCTGACGCCTGCAGCGTTTCTGGCGTTCCGATAGTAGAGCGGCTCGCCAGCCGCTGTCCCTGAAACGCATGTTGGCGCAGAGCATCGCTGTAAATCATCTGCGCACCGCTATTTTCCCGCAATTCTGCCAGAACAATGGCGCGCTCGGCATTCAGCGCTGTTGGCGAAATCCGGGGATTGCGGATCATGCCGGAAATGATTTTAACTGACTCATCGAGTTTTTCGGGTGTCGCGTTCGGCAAATCAAGCTTGTAAACGGTCTGCGTCGGTGTCGTTTGGGCATTGCTATCGCTGCCGAAGGTTACCCCGAACCTTTGCCAAATGCGCTTTGCTTCACCATCGGGGACAAAGGTCGAACCGCGAAACGACAAATGCTCGATGAGATGGGCAAAGCCTTGCTCATCATTATTCTCATGCAATGCGCCTGCATCAATCCGCACGCGGATGGAAACTTGCCCCGCCGGAACATCGTTCTTCTTTACCGCATAGCGCACGCCGTTGGGCAGGACGCCGAAGGTCCATGTGTCATCGACGGGGACATCGCTGCCTTCATACAACCAGGGCTGCGCAGCAGGCTTGCCCACCTTCGTTGCGGCAGGCGCAGCTTGCGCGAAAGCGGGTGTAGAGAGCAGCAGGGCCGCAAAAGCGAGGGCATTGGAGAATGTGCGCATGTCACTCCTCATAAGGGACGTGCAGCTTGACCACACATGAACGAGACGACAAACTCGGTTTAAATTCCACCATCGACAGTATCATAACCCAAGCCGCGTAGGCCAAGTTGCAACGCCTCGACGCATTCTGCCAATTTATCTGTATCAGTAGTGCGAACAACGAAGTTCGCGCCGACCTTGCCTTCGCGGAAAAACGGATAGCTGCCAATCTGGCATCCTTCGTGATGCTTTTCGGTATCACCAAGCAATTTGGCAACTTCGCTTTCGGCGACCCAGCAGCCGATTTGTTGGGACAACAACGGCGCACCGCCTTCAAGCGTGCCTGTCAATGCGTCCAACATGCCAGCCGTGATATGCGGAACACCGGCCATGATAAAGATGTTGCCGTGCCGGATCCCCGGCGCGCCCGACATTTTGTTGGCAATAAGTTCAGCGCCGTCTGGTACACGCGCCATGCGCAAACGACCCGGATTGATGCCGCCACGTGTTTCATAATATGCATGCAGCACTGCGCTTGCCTCGGGGTGAATGACAACCTCTACGCCCAATGCAGCCGCAATTGCATCCACCGTGATGTCATCGTGGGTCGGGCCGATACCGCCTGTCGTGAACAAATAATCGTTGCGCGCGCGAAGCGCGTTCACGGCCTCGACAATCGATTCCTCAACATCGGGGACAACGCGCACTTCTTTTAGGCGAATACCCTGAATATTCAGCCAAAGGGCAATTTGGCTGACATTTTTGTCCTGTGTCCGGCCAGAAAGGATTTCATCGCCAATGATGACAAGGGCGGCGGTGTAGATGCGAGATTCTGTCATAGGCACGCGATAGCATAATTCACCCTCTCGCAAAGTCCGGAATATTGCCTTATATCGTTCATATGGAACAATATGTACGCGTTACGCCCGAAGAGGCGATGCAGGCCCGCGACGGGACCATCAAATTGCACGGGGCAGAGGGCTTTGACGGTATGCGCAAGGCCGGACGCCTTGCCGCCGAAATCCTTGATGCATTGGTGCCGCATGTCGTGCCCGGCGTAAGCACAGAAGAACTTGATGACATTGTCCGCGAGATGACGATGCGCGGCGGAGCCGTTCCCGCCACTTTAGGCTATCGCGGCTATACGCATAGCTGCTGTATTTCGATCAACCATGTCATTTGCCACGGTATCCCATCGGATAAGAAATTGAAGGATGGCGACATCGTCAACATCGACGTTACGCCGCAACTGGATGGTTGGCACGGCGACACCAGCCGCATGTTCTTGGTCGGCGATGTGCCTGTGAAGGCCAAGCGCTTGGTGGACGTTACCTATGAATGCCTGATGCTGGGCATCGAGGCGGCCAAGCCCGGCAACCATGTCGGTGACATAGGTCATGCCATTCAAACCCACGCCGAAAAGCACCGTTATGGTGTGGTTCGCGATTTTTGTGGGCATGGCTTGGGCCAATTATTTCATGACGCCCCCGAAATCGTCCATGTCGGCCGCCCCGGCACTGGCCCAGAAATCCGTCCTGGCATGATCTTTACCATTGAACCCATGATCAACATCGGCAAGGCCGCCGGCAAAGTGCTCGACGATGGCTGGACGGCCGTAACCCGCGACCGCAGCCTGTCTGCGCAGTTTGAACACAGCATCGGCATCACCGAAGATGGCTGCGAGATTTTTACCAAGAGCCCCAAGGGTTTTGATCAGCCGCCTTATTAAGGCTGTGTGGCACAGGCATTGAGACACCTGAACGCGTCAGAGGTGTTTGGTTGAGATCGGGTTACAACCGCAACCCAGCCGTCTCGTCCAACCCCGCCATAATGTTCAGGTTCTGCACCGCCGCGCCGCTTGCGCCCTTGCCGAGATTGTCGAGCATCGCCAGCAATCGCACTTGCGAGCCGTCGGGCGACGCCAGCACATAAAGGTCAAGCCGGTCGGATGGGGCTTGGTCCGCGTGCATCAGCAATTCCGACGGTGCGGCTTCGGTATGTACAGTAACCACTGGTGACCCCGCATAATGCGCAGCGAGCGCGGCGCGTAACGCATCTGCGCTGCCAGCCTTTGGCATAGCGGACAACGGCAATGGTACTTCGACGATCATCCCGCGAAAGGCGCGAACGACGGCGGGCGCGAATATGGGCGCGTGGGCAAGGCCGGCATGGACCTGCATTTCGGGCACATGCTTGTGGGCAAGGTCGAGGCCGTAGCTGCGATAGCCTATATCTGCGCCGTCACCTTCGAACCGTTCTATCAACGCCTTGCCGCCACCTGAATAGCCCGACACCGCGTTAACGGTGAATGGCCAGTCGGCGGGAAGGAGGCCAGCGGCTGCCAATGGCGCGACGAGGCCCAAAAATCCGGTGGGGTAGCAACCGGGGTTACTGACCAACCGCGCAGACGCAATATGTTCGCGCTGGCCAATGCGATATTCGGCAAAGCCATAAGCCCAATTGGGGTCAATACGATAGGCGGTTGATGCATCAATGATTCGGGTGTGGCGGGACGTGGTCATCGCCACCGCCTCTTTCGCGGCATCATCTGGCAAGCAGAGGATGACGAAATCGGCGTCGTTCAATGCTTCGCGCTTGGCGGCGGGGTCTTTGCGCTTGTCATCATCGAGCGTGATAAGCGTAAACTCCGCGCGGTCAGCAAGCCGGTCGGCGATCTCAAGCCCAGTGGTGCCCGCTGCCCCGTCGATGAAGATAGATTTGGTCAAAACGCAACCCGCTTACGTGCCAATATCGCCGCCGCATGCTCACCAAAACGCGCAGCTGCATCGGCCAATGGCTCAACGCTCACCGCCATTGCGATGCCATTGGCGTGAATGATGTTTTCGGCGTCCGCCATAATGCCAACATGCCCCGGGAAGAAGACCAGGTCACCGCGCTGCAGCGCTGCGCCTTCTGGCAAATCCCCGCCAAAATCGGCTTGCTGCATATCGGCATCGCGCGGGGCCAGAATGCCCTTTAAGCCAAAGACCAACTGCACAAGGCCAGAGCAATCAATAGCATCGCCACTGCGTCCGCCCCAGCTATAGGGCGTGCCGATCAACTGCTCCGCCAAGTCAGCGGGCGACGCTGCGACGCTTCCAATTTCCGACAGATGCGCGCGCGGCACAAATCCATTTTCGCACGCCAGATAATTGCCACATTCGCTCGGCGCGCCGCATAGCAATTGCGCTCCCATGGGGTACCGCGCGAGGACGCGCGCTTTGGCCGATGGCGCAGCCACCAATAACGTCGCTGCGGCGCTGACGATATGCGTTGCGTCAAAATTATCGCCCAGCTCGGCAAAGCGGACATAGCCCAAATAATTGTCGTGCAGGCAATAGCCCCATGCCCAGTCACCCGCGACATCAAGAACGGCAAATTCCTCGCCATGCATAAGCGCGCTAACGGGCATCGACGTCGCATGGGCTTCGGCATAAATTTCAGTTACGGGCGCAATACCGGTGCGCAGCATGGGCACCGCATAATGCGGCGCAAACAACTTTCCGGCCAGACTGATATCGGCAAGGTCGCCACGGATCGGCGTTGTGCGCTTATCTCCCACAAGGCTGTGCCCGCTTAATGTGTAAATAGGCCGTTCACCCGCCTGTATCTGACCGTCTACCAACTGTTTATGTCCCTGCCCTGCGACCATGTTCCCGCACCTAGGTACGAGAACACATCAAATGATTTATGGCGCCCTAACGCGCCGGATATCTTTCCGCCAGATAGCCGAAGACCGCACGCAATCCAAGGGCCTCTCCGCCCTTTGGCCTGCCGGGCTTGCCGCTGGGTCGCCAAGCGAATGTATCAAGATGCACCCAAGGCACATTGTCGGGGACAAATTTCTGTAAAAACAACGCGGCAGTAACTGCGCCTGCAAATCCGCCGCCACTGTTCGACATGTCGGCGATGTCGCTATCGAGCATTTCCATATATGGCGCCCAAAGTGGCATGTGCCATAAGGGGTCCGTCGCTGCTTTCGATGCGGCAAGAAGGCCAATCGCGATGTTGTCATCATTGCTGAACATCGCCGGCAAGTCGGGCCCAAGCGCGACACGCGCCGCACCGGTCAGCGTGGCGAAATCAATGATCATTTCCGCCTTATCTTCTATCGCTTTGGTCAGCGCGTCGGCCAGTACCAAGCGTCCTTCGGCATCGGTATTGTCGATTTCAACGGTAATACCCTTGCGGCTTTTAATGATATCGCCCGGCCGCATCGCGTTGCCCGATATGCTGTTTTCTGCAGCGGCCACAAGCATATGTAAACGAACGGGCAAATGCGCCGCCATGATAAGCTCGGCCAGCGCCAATGCATGCGCCGCGCCGCCCATATCCTTTTTCATCAAGCGCATGCCCGTCGAAGGCTTGATATCCAGCCCGCCCGTGTCGAAAGTAATCCCCTTGCCGACAATCGCAACGCGCGGGTGGCGCGGGTCGCCCCACTCAAGCTCAATAAGACGCGGCGCATGTTCGCGCATTGCCGCCTTGCCAACCGCGTGAATGAGCGGATATCCGGTTTCCAGAGGCTCACCAGCTGTCACCGTAACCTCTGCCTTATGCGCTTTTGCGATCCGTTTTGCCTCTGCCTCCAGCGCGTTTGGCCCAAGGTCCCCCGCTGGCCGGTTCACAAGGTCGCGCACCAATGCCGTAGCGGCTGCCTGCAACGCGGCCATGGCAATGCGCGCAGGCTCCTTCACCAACAAAATCCGTGGTCCTGTCAGCTTCGGTTCGCTCAGATATTCATGGTAGCGATACTGCCCCAACATCCAGCCAAGCATAGCCTCGCTCGCATCATAATCGGCGAGCCGATATACACCCTCGGGCAAGCTGTCCGCCAGCTTTGCCAAATGCCACAAGCTTGGTGCCGAAACATCAGTCACACCCGCCGCTACAGACCATTCGCCAGATTTATCAGCGGGCAAGATAGCTATATCGTTGGCGCCACCTTCGAACTTCTGTGCCTTGACCGCAGTGCGCACGGCATCAGGTTGAAGCGCAAGCCACGCTTCAAATCGGCTTTTGTCGGTTACATGAATGAGGGTTGCGGCCTGCCCGTTGTCAGACTGGATTAGATTGTCATACTGCATATACGCAGCGATAGCGGCAATGACGCGCGAACGGGAGAAGTTTTAGGAACGTCGCGCATTTTTATGTGTATGGTTATGATTGCGAACATCGGGCTGTCTGTCTGTAACCCCACCGCCAAAGCGCGCGGCGCGCAGCATAGGCATGCAGCTGCAGGTATTCAGAATTAACACTGTCCAAGATAAACGCAGCTGACGGGCGTTATAAGCGCCCGTCAGAGCGCATCATTCCGCTGCGATCAACGTCTCTTGGGCTTCCCGATGTGTGCCAGCGAAGGCGGGTGCTGAAAATATCATAACGCCATCGTCAACCGGATCTTGGGTCAGAATTTTTTTCTCAGCCGTATAATTTTGCAGAACCCGCCATGGATGACGATCACCATTTTTGGGCAATGAGTCGAAACTACGTGCGAAATAGCCAGAGCTAAAATCGGTTACGAATGGCAGCTTTGGCATATCTGGATCATCAAGAACCGGTGTTGCCACAAGCGCGTTTTTATCGTCCATTTTCCAAAGCAAGCGGCAGACATAATCAGCGACGATGTCGGTCTTCAACGTCCATGACGCGTTGATATAACCAAAAACGCTAGCGAAATTGGGGATGTCGTTAAACATCACGCCCTTATAATTGAAATGCTCACCAAAATTTATGGCTTCCCCGTCGACGCTGATCGCGGTTTTGCCCATCGTCACCAGATTCAGGCCAGTGGCAGTAATGATGATGTCGGATTCAATGTGTTTGCCCGACTTTAACTGAATACCCGTTTTGGTGAAGTGGTCGATGTGATCTGTAACAACTTCAGCCTTGCCTTCGGTAATCGCAGTAAACATGTTGCTATCGGGAATGAGGCACAAGCGTTGTTCCCACGGGCCGTATTTTGGCACAAAATGTGTGTCTACATCCACCGATGCAGGCAAAGCCTCGCGCGCCATGTTGACCAGTCTCTCACCCAGCTGCGCGGGATTGCGGCGCGCATACCAGTAGGTGAAGCGCTGCATGTTTATGTTGCGCCACCGCGTAAGCGCGTAGGCCAGTTTCTCGGGCATAATCTTGCGCACGAATTTTGAAAATGGGTCGATGGCAGGACGCGAAACCATATATGTTGGCGAACGCTGAAGCATGGTCACCTGCGCGCCCTGTTCAGCCATAACAGGAACAATCGTAACAGCCGTCGCACCTGAGCCGATAACGGTTACCTTCTTGCCCTTATAATCCAAATCCTTCGGCCAATGCTGCGGATGGATAATTTGGCCGCCAAAGTTGGCTTCGCCTGCAAAATCGGGCTTATAACCCTTATCATAGTCATAATAGCCAGCGCACATGAACAGGAAACGCGCCGCAAAGTGACGTTCCTTGCCACCATCAACGGCCTTTGCCGTTACATGCCAGCGCGCATCTGGGCTTGACCAATTGGCCGAGATAACTTGATGGCCAAAATGGATATGCTGCGAAATTCCATATTCCTCGGCGGTTTCATGGACATATTCGTGAATGGATGGACCATCCGCAATCGTCTTTTCATGCAACCATGGTTTGAAGCGATATCCCAAAGTGTGCATGTCGGAGTCAGACCGGATACCGGGGTAACGGAACAGATCCCATGTACCACCCATATCGGCGCGCTGCTCAACAATGGCGTAACTCTTGTTCGGGCATTGCATTGTGAGGTGCGCCGCAGCGCCAATGCCGGACAATCCCGCTCCTACGATCAAAACATCTATAGTCGTCTCAGCCTGCGCCATATGCCTCTCCATTTTATGAGAAAATCTTACTGACATCGTTGCAAATTGCAACCGGCTTTCGCGTCATGTGAAATGCCGCTACGGCAGTGGGAGGCCAATAAGGAATTGTGCATCATGAGCGACGCAAATGACGAAGATTATGTCTATGACGAGGCGTCTGGTGAATGGATAAGCGCCGCCGCTGCCAAGACAGCAACTGAGGCAGACGGTGCCGTCGAAGTGCGCGACGCGGTTGGGAATCTGCTTATGGATGGCGACCAAGTAACCTTGATTAAAGATCTAACCGTCAAGGGCGCTGGACAGACTTTGAAACGTGGAACGCTGATCAAGTCTATCCGCTTGACGGGCGATGCGCAGGAGATTGATTGCCGTTTCGACGGTATAAAGGGCCTGGTGCTGCGCGCCGAGTTCGTGCGGAAACGATAATGATCCGCTCCAGCCTCCGCGTAATTCTCGCCTTGTTCTACCTCGTGGCAGGCATCCTGCATCTCATATCGCCAGGTGGATTTTTGGCCATTACGCCGCACTGGGTGCCTTTCCCAGAGATCGTGGTCGCATTCACTGGCGTTGCCGAAATCGCTGGAGCCGTTGGTCTAATGATCCCGCAGACGCGCAAATGGGCAGCAATTGGCCTTGCGCTTTATGCCTTGTGCGTATGGCCAGCCAACTTCAACCATGCGCTCAACGGCATCGCGTTTGACGGAAAAACGCTGAGTTGGTGGTATCATGGTCCGCGACTGGCATTTCAGCCTGTGCTGATCTGGCTCGCTTTTTGGGTCGGGCACGTCACCAACTGGCCATTTGGTAAGTCGCGTTAACCATTCACGCCTTCTTCTGTTTTTCTGCATGTCGGCCTGCGGTTCATAGTCGCCATTTCCCTTTTGCGGGCAATTCTCGTTTTATCCGCAATGTGGATGACAGGCGCCTCACGAAATTAGCGCATGCCCTTCTTGAAAATTCATGGCCTAATGCCCAGTTCTCGTTAGCGGGCCGGGCCCCTCTGGTCGTCATGTGACGGCGATGTCGGACCGCTTTTATAATCACAAGAGGAGTCCTGATATGAATGCAGCCGTTGGAATGCCGTGCCCTGTGTGCAAGGTAGCGCTGGTGATGAGCGATCGCCAAGGTGTAGAAATTGATTATTGCCCGCAATGTCGTGGCGTTTGGCTTGATCGTGGGGAGCTCGACAAAATTATCGAGCGCAGCGCTGCTGCAGAAATGCCCCCGCAACCCGCCCCTGCCCCGCAAGCAGCGCCGCCACCCCAAGGCGGGTTCGCACCGCAAGGCTATGGGCAGCAACACCAAGGCTATGGGCATGGCTACCCGTATAAAAAGCGCAGAAAGTCGTTTCTTGAAGAGCTGTTCGACTAAACGTCGGCGCGTGACACAAAAAAAGGGCCGCCTTTCGGCAGCCCTTTTTTTAACATTTCGGCTGATTAATCAGCTGAAGACAGGTTAATGGCCGAAGCCTTACCGTTGCGGCCGATTTCGACTTCGAAATTCACGCGCTGTTCTTTATCAAGCGAGTGCATGCCGGCTGCCTGAACTGCCGAGATGTGTACGAAGCTGTCATCACCGCCGCCATCAGGCGCGATAAAGCCATAGCCCTTGTCTGCATTGAAAAATTTTACGGTGCCTACTGGCATAATATGTTCCTTTCACGAAACAGGTGACCACCTGACAACAGCGCCAAGTGGGTAGCCAAGTCGTGGTAGGAAAGACGTTGCACGTTCCGATCATCTGACCCGATGCGTGCTTCAAATTCCGTCGCGGTCGACGATAGCGTTCTATCGGTATACGCTTCATTTACCTAATGTGCAAACAGAAGCGGAAAATAGCCACTTATGACCGCTCACCGGCACTTTCAGGCACCTGTGGAGCAAGCGTATCACCCAATCGTTTCCGGTTGGCGACGACAGTTTTAGAATAATGCGCGATGCTGCCACTGACGATGGCTTCGGGGCTGCTACCAAGCTTTCCGCGCATCAGGTCACAGCCAAGCGTGATATTCGCCGCGACCTTCTCCGTCACCATCCGCTCCGCCTCCAGCGCTGCATTCGGCCCGCCAAGCGCCAGACTGCCCATGCGCATCGCGATCACCATGTTCGATTCCGCGGCAAGCGCCCAAGCATCCATGCCAATGTCGAACCAGTTGGGGGTTTTGGGTGTCGTGGTCATGAGCTACCCTAACCCGCCCCGCCAGAATGTCACGCGGCAATGAAGAGGGGCTGTCCGGCATGAGCGCCGCGTAGTACATCATATCCTAACGATGACACGCCCCCACATGCCGCCTCCCACCTTCACACTTTCCATTTCCCAAAACCACCGCACACTCCTAAGGGCCGCTATTACATTTTTGTGACGAGTTTCATGTTTGAAGTTGATGCAGTCATTACTTGGGTGGACGGGGCGGACCCTTTGCATCGGGCGAAGCGGGAGCGGCATCTGGCGTTGGCACAGGCTGACGCGGTGGCTCAAGCGCGAGCGCCGCTGCATGACAATGGCACCAACCCCCATCGGTGGCTGTGCAGTGACGAGCTGAATTATTGTGTGCGCTCCATCGCCAACAACGCGCCTTGGGTGCGGCGGATCTGGATCGTTACCGATAAGCAGACGCCGGAAATTATGCAGCTTCCCTCCGAAATCGCCGCAAAGATCAGCATCGTTGATCACGGCGAGATTTTTGCGGGATATGACGACGCGTTACCGACATTCAATTCCCTGTCGATTGAAACAATGCTGTGGCGTATCCCCGGCCTTGCCGAACATTTCCTGTATTTCAACGACGACGTCTTCCTAACCGCGCCCGTGACGCGCTCGGATTTCTTTGCGGGCGATGGCCCAGTGCTGCGCGGCCAATGGGCGGACCACAGCGACCTTGTGGCGTGCGGCGCGCGGCGGGACGAGGCCAGCCTGCTGAACCATTTTAATCAGATCAACGCCGCGCAGATGATTGGCTATACCGCCGATCAAGTATTTGAAAGTGCGCATGTCGTCCACCCAATGCAGCGTTCAGTAATGGCGGAATTGTTCGATACCTATCGCGACGCGTTTATCTCCAACGCCAGTTTCCGCTTTCGCGACGCTGGGCAATTTCTGCCCCAAAGCCTGCATAATCATGCCTGCCTTGCCGACGGAAGCGTCGCGATATTGGACACGCGCGATTATCTGCATGTCGCCGTCGGCGCAGTGGATGCTTGGTCCGCCGATGATGTCCGCGGATATTTATGCGGCCGCGAATGGGACGCGATTAAATTCCTATGCGTCAATGACCTGCCAGAAGTTGAACGCAGCTTCCCCGATGTACGTTTGTGGATCGAGGAAGCGATTAGCCGTTCGGGTGCTGTCTAACGCTTAATCATGCTCCCGGTCGCCCGCGCCCATATACAATTCGCGGCCGGTTTCGTCATAGACCTTGCTCATATGTGCCATGCCGGCCTCTGCCTCTTCGGTCGCAATGAACGCATCGGCGGGCTGGTTTTGCAGCTTGGCAAATTCGCGCACTTCCTGGCTGATTTTCATTGAGCAGAATTTCGGCCCGCACATCGAACAGAAATGCGCGGACTTTGCGCCTTCTGCAGGCAACGTCTGGTCGTGATATTGCTCCGCCGTGTCGGGATCGAGGCTCAGGTTGAACTGGTCGCGCCAGCGGAACTCGAAACGCGCCTTGCTTAACGCATCGTCGCGCACCTGCGCGGCGGGGTGGCCCTTGGCAAGGTCAGCGGCATGTGCGGCAAGCTTATATGTTATCACACCGACCTTCACATCATCACGGTCGGGCAGGCCCAAATGCTCCTTCGGCGTGACG
This sequence comes from Sphingomonadales bacterium, assembly GCA_947470185.1. Classification (GTDB taxonomy): domain Bacteria; phylum Pseudomonadota; class Alphaproteobacteria; order Sphingomonadales; family Sphingomonadaceae; genus Sphingorhabdus_B. The sequence continues at coordinate 36,110 of CANIRZ010000019.1, forward strand.
TAGCAAAGCATGGCGGTGCCGTACCAACCGATCTGCGCCGCGCCGATGCCGCTGGTGATATGGTCATATCCCGGCGCGATGTCGGTTGTGAGCGGTCCAAGCGTGTAGAATGGTGCCTCGCCGCACGCCTCCAACTGCTTTTCCATATTCTCTTTGATCTTGTGCATCGGCACATGGCCAGGCCCTTCGATCATCACCTGAACATCCTGCGCCCATGCGCGTTTGGTTAGCTCGCCCAGCGTATACAGCTCGGCAAATTGCGCTTCGTCATTGGCGTCATAAATGCTGCCGGGGCGAAGGCCGTCGCCGAGCGAATAAGCGACATCATAAGCCTTCATGATCTCGGTGATTTCGTCGAAGCGTTCGTAGAGGAAACTTTCCTTGTGATGCGCGAGGCACCATTTCGCCATGATGCTGCCGCCGCGCGAAACGATGCCGGTCATGCGCTTTGCCGCGAGCGGGACATAAGGCAGGCGGACACCGGCATGGATGGTGAAATAATCGACGCCCTGTTCGGCTTGTTCAATCAACGTATCGGCGAAGATTTCCCATGTCAGGTCCTCAGCAACGCCGCCGACCTTTTCCAACGCCTGATAAATCGGCACGGTGCCGATGGGAACGGGCGAATTGCGGATGATCCATTCGCGGGTGTCGTGGATGTTGCGGCCAGTAGACAGGTCCATCACGGTGTCCGCGCCCCAACGGATCGACCAGACCATCTTGTCGACCTCCGTCGCCACATTCGATGCAACCGCGCTATTGCCGATGTTAGCGTTGATCTTGACGAGGAAATTGCGGCCAATCGCCATCGGCTCGGATTCGGGGTGGTTGATATTATTCGGAATGATCGCACGGCCGCGGGCGATTTCGTCGCGGACGAATTCGGGCGTGACATAATCGGGGATCGATGCGCCAAAGCTCTCGCCATCGCGTTTATATTCGGCAAGGCGCACGCGACCCAGATTCTCGCGTTCAGCAACATATTCCATTTCGGGAGTGATGATGCCTTTACGGGCATAATGCATCTGGCTGACGTTCATGCCGGGCTTGGCGCGGAGCACTTGTTTACGGACATTAGGGAATGGCGCGACGCCGCCGCTGCGGTCGGGGCCAAGCTGACCATTGTCTTCGGGCTTGACCTCCCGCTGGGTGACTTCAGTCACATCGCCGCGCTCTATAATCCACGGACGGCGGATTTCGGGTAAGCCCGCGTTGATGTCTATATGCGCATTGGCGTCGGTATAAGGGCCGCTGGGGTCGTACACGCGCACTGGCGGCTCACCGGAGCTTGGCTCAAGATAGATTTCGCGCATGGCAACGTTAAATGGACCCACATGAATTTTCTTGCTGCCGCGAATGGGGCCAGTGGTGACGCCTATTTCAGTGCGTGCGGGAACATCTGCCATTTAAACTCTCCAAGTTACATAAGGAGAGCGATAGGCGTGAAGACCGGGTTCGGTCCTCGCCAGTCCACCGGACTGGCTGCGGTCTCACCTCCCTACGCCCGTACAAACGGGATCAGGTTCAGCGGGTCGCGGGCATTGCAGCACCGCCTCTCAGTCATGCGACTCCCCGGGGAAGAATAGACGTTAGAAGCTATCGCTAAGGCTGTCCAGCATGGCTTAGTCGCGCAATCTCTCTTGTACGCGCCGCCGCAGCTTAAATATCTCACACTATTAATGAAAAACAAATATTGACGTAACAAAGGTGGACGTGTTTGGTTGCTTGGAGGGTCAACGGGGGCTATTTGTGCAAAAGATTATACCGACCGCATTGGGACTTATTTTTCCGCTAAGCCTGGTTTTGTCTGGCTGCGGTGGTGATACAACCACAAGCGGGGGGACTCCCGTGGTAACAGTGGCCGCCCCGACAACTACCGCAACGCCGCCGCCCCCAACTGTATCCGGCATTGTTGATTTCACCACGATTGATGTCAACAGGTTGGATAATTACGCTAATCCAGTGTTGCCAGCATATTATGATAATACCGTGGCTGCATTGGACAACACGCCCAACAACAACGCGACCAGCGACCGGATAGCAACCCTTGGTAGGGTGTTGTTTTACGATAAAAGATTAAGCGTAAACGATACAACGTCCTGTGCTGCTTGTCATCAACAGGCCAGCGGCTTTGATGATCCAAAAAGATTTAGCACCGGCTTCTCCGGCACAGC